>JAGVJN010000049.1 GCA_020051095.1 Pseudomonadota bacterium
CCCCAACCCTCTCCCGCGAGCAAGATTTTACCCCTGGTCAAAATTCTAGCGCGGGCGAGGGGGTTCTCTTTGGTTTTGCCAATTTTTTCTTATTGAACAAAAATATATCAGGATCACTCAGAGCGAAGCGGAATGCGGGAAATAACCCTCGGCGCAACCGAGACAAAAAAATAACACCCATGGAAATTCAAACGTTTGGCTCTTTTGAGATGTTTCGGCTTTGTCGTGGTTGAGTTCCCGTATTACGGCTATGCCTCCATACGGGCTACTATTTAAGGATGGGTTCCGCAACAGGAGTGGCTTCCGTTTTTTCCCCTCGATTAAACAAGGAATATAAACCCAGTCCTGTCACAGCGGTCGTTGTAACACCAAGACCAATTGCTGCAGGTATACCGATGCCCGTGCTTGCTACCAATAATCCAACACCAACGCCTGCTAATAGCGCAACGAGAAAAAGGGCGATATTTTTTGCTGCCGCAAATAGCAACTGGAGCGTAAAACTTCCCGTTGGGGCGGGTGGCGTTGTTTCAGGGATTGCTTTATTGCTGCTTGGAATAGGCAAAACGGAAGTTTCCTGTGGACTATTCGACTCAAGTGCTTCAGGATGTTCTGAGCTATATTTTTCTGCTGCCTCAACCCCAAGTAATCGGATGATACTTGTTTCATTAGCACGCAGCTTCTCCTCAAGCTCGCGTTTTTCTAACGCCAACGTCAGTTTCTTAGTTTGCCATTGTTCCAAAGTTTGTTTGGCTTCTTCTGAATTTGCATTTTGAATGGCTTGTTCCACTTCAGCGATTGTATCATTGGTTTCCTTCAGTGAGTGCATAATTCCCTCTTGCTCTTTCAAAAGCATATGGATCTCTCTTTCAATAGGACATTCACGTTGTCCTTCAACCAAGGCTAAATAAAATAAGCGTTTTCTTTCTTTTTCGAGATCATCCGTACTGACGGGACTTGGGGTACCGGTTTGTTGGCTTCCTGAATTATCCGTCGCCGCGGGTTTCTTCAAAGGGTTAATCAATCCACCTGAGCTCTTTGAACCCGATGTATTGTCCATTGACTGACTGGTACCTTTCTTAGCTTTGTGCTGGTTAGCATAGAGTTCAAGCAACTTTTGTTGCTTTTCAATAGTATCTTTATCCACTGAATTGACATCCACACTTGGAAAACCATCATCTGTTTTCTTTTGGCCAGTAGTGGCTATTTTTGTAATTGTCCGCAATTCAAATTTTTTAGATGGTCTTTGAGCTTCAGGGATATCGGCAAGCAACTCGCTTGGAATCAATGAGGTCCAATGGGAATTATTATGGTTATCTAATAGTATTTGAACGACATCACCCGACATTTGCACGCCATCTCGGGCGATAGAAAAAGAAATCGGGTTTTCTTGGGTGAATTCGCGGTGCCCCTCTTCACCAATCATACGCTCATTGGTAATAGCGCGATGCATGCATAACATGGTTTCTTCACTTGCCCATATTTTGGGGGTGGCCAAACGATGTCTATATTGTTCAAGCAAATTATTGCTATTAAAAAAAGCAATCGTTTTAGCATTTATAAGTGAGTCGAATATCTGAATTTTTCTTTCTTTAGTGAGATCCGATGGTTTTTCTGTATTGCATAGACGTTTGTATTGCTCTGCAAAATTCTCTCTATGTTCGATATAGAATGACAATATGTTTCTGGCAAAATTGGGCAATTTATGAAGCTCTGCAGAACTCAAATCATGCTCCTTTGGAAAAGGGGCATAAGAGGCGATGTCTGAATCACCAACGATTGCTCCTTTAAATTCCATGAGCATCGGATAGTTTGCTACTGCAAATATATGGGAAGAGTCATCTTGTTTTGATTGATACTCTAAAATGACTTGTTCTGCCGCAAATTCTCGTAAGGGCTGACCTAATTTGCATTGGATTTCATTTAACTCGACCTGAGTAAACGCTCTTTTTTCTTTCCGCGTGTCTTCAATTAGCTTTTTTAAGTAATTGCTGTCAACCTCTTTAACCTTTAATAACTTATCGATAATTCTGCTGGTCATCGCATTATCCTTGGCATGACGCAATACATACATTAACGAGATAGCATAGGCCAAATATCCACAATTGCCATCTGCAAAATTGTCGATGAAATAATAGTTTTTACTGCCCATAATTAGCCTTTAGGAGTGTAAATTTGAGTTATTATATCAAAATTAGATTAAATTAACCATAAATTAAGCACATGGTGGATGAATAATCCTTTGTACTGGACAAAAAACAAAGAACTAATACGAGCCCGGGCACCATTAGCATTGGGCACGGGCACGTCTTAGATATGAGTTTTTGTCCGGTACAAAGTAAATAATCTAAGTACTGGATAATTATTAACAAGTCGCCATTACAAAGATAAAAAAAATACCACGTATAAGATGTCAACGTTCCT
The DNA here is from genome assembly GCA_020051095.1 of Pseudomonadota bacterium. Lineage (GTDB taxonomy): Bacteria > Pseudomonadota > Gammaproteobacteria > Legionellales > Legionellaceae > JAFIFT01. Next base: position 2,422 of record JAGVJN010000049.1, read on the forward strand.
CGTTAAGCGCTTCAAGGTTTTCTATGGCCTCTAACCAATCTTGTTCCATTTGACTAAGCTGGCTTTTGATAAGGTGTGCCTTGTCTTGAAGCGACGATAATTTATGTGCATTGCCGGCTTCATACAAGGTGAGATCCGATAGATCATTTTCGATCGTTAGGTGTTCTTGCTGTAGTTCTGTAATCTGCCTTTCCAGCTTATCAACGCGGTTAGTTAATTGCTTTTTTTGCTTAAATAGCTGTGATGAATCAGCTTTCTTAGTGGTTGAGTTGAGAGAGGTTTGTAGTTGACTTAGCCATTGATAATAGTCATCGAGATCGCCGTCAAACGCTGATACTCGGTTATTGTATATAAGATAGAATTGGTCAACACTGTTGCGTAGTAAATGCCTGTCGTGAGAAATCAAAATCATAGCGCCTTCAAAGCGTTGCAGGGCTAGGGTAACGGCGGCACGCATGTCAAGATCCAAGTGGTTGGTCGGCTCATCGAGCAGTAATAAATTTGGTTTTTGCCAGACTAATTTTGCCAGCGCCAATCGCGCTTTTTCACCCCCTGAAAAATGTTCAATGGTTGTCAGGGCATTATCCCCTTGGAAGCCAAACCCCCCTAGGAAATTACGTATTTCTTGTTCACTTACTTCGGGTGATAAGGCTTGAATTTGAGCCATGGGGCTTTGATGAACGTCTAACTCTTCGAGCTGATGTTGGGCATAATAGGCAATATTTAAATGCTTTGCACGATGGATTTGGCCCGCTAATGGTGCGATACGTTGAGTTAACGTTTTTATCAAGGTGGATTTCCCCATGCCATTCGGGCCAAGAAGCGCAATTCGATCCCCTGGATTGATGGTTAAATTGACTTTCTGTAAAACGGGTTCGCCTTTTTGATAGCCCGCGTCTAATTCCTCGCTTTGAAGCATGGGCGATGAAACCCTTTCACAGGGATAAAATTGGAAGGAAAAATTGGAATCCACCTGGGCTTGTGCGATTAGATTTATTCTCTCAATCGCTTTCAAGCGACTTTGAGCTTGCTTTGCTTTAGATGCTTTATAACGAAACCTATCAACAAACGACATTAAATGAGCCACTTTTGCTTGTTGCTTTTCATAGGTAGCTTGTTGTAAAGCGAGCTTTTCGGCCCTAATTAGTTCAAATTGACTATAATTCCCGGAGTATAACGTGAGTTGTTGGTGTTCAATGTGTAAGGTGTGACTGGTAAACGCATCTAAAAAATCGCGGTCATGTGAGATGATGATGATTGTAGCAGGGCTTTGTTTTAACCATTTTTCTAGCCAATAGATAGCCTCCAAATCCAGGTGGTTAGTCGGCTCATCTAACAGCATCAATTCGGCTGGCTTCATAAGGCAGCGCGCCAAATTTAACCGCATACGCCAACCGCCAGAAAAGGCTTTAACGGCTTCTGTTTGGCGCTCATTGGCAACACCTAACCCCGCTAAGATGGCTGCCGCTTGAGCCGGTTTTGCGTATCCATCGGTCTCCGAAAGGCGATTATGGCAGGCAACCATTTTATCGGCATCACCTAAGTGTTCGGCTTCCTTTAATTCATGCATCAGTGCTTGGTAATCGACATCGCCACCCAACACATAGTCGATAGCAGGTTCTTCTGAATCGGGAACATGTTGGGCAAGATGGCTAATGCGCAAATTGTTGTTTAGTAAACACTCCCCTTCTTCAGGGTGGAGTTGGCCTAAGATAAGCGAGAATAAACTCGATTTACCTGAGCCATTTTTACCAACCAGGCCAACTTTTTGTTTTTCAAATAAGCTAATAGAAGATTTTTTGATAAGAATTTTGTTCCCTTGCATCAGGGTTAGGTTGGTTAAATTAAGCATACGACATCTGTTTAAATAATGTGGGCTATAATTTTACTATCTCATGTTGATTTAAACCACTAATTTGTCGATAATCTGGTCACAAGTGTTGAAATATTGTTAGGAGTGCTTATGAAAAAAAAATTCTATCCAAAAAATAGTCATAATCAGCAGCATGCTAAGCAAACGCCTTCATACCTTTCGCTTTTTCCAAAGGAATCATTTTCTGAGGAGATTGAAGAAGGATGCGCCTATGCTAAAAAAGGCAATCTTAGGCAAGAACTAATAAAATATTTAGCATTAAATCAAAGTAACGATATAATTATCGTGACGCAAAAATTGTATAGTTTTAAAGAAGCGAAACGAAATGAAGAATGGATTTTTGAAACAGGTATTCGAAGATTAGTGCACCATAAAAGTCAAAATGTGCTTGTTATCCCGTTTGATATAATGGAATCTAACATAACAGAGTTGACCGATATTTTAGTCCAAGGGAACTATAATACAACTATCTATCATATAGGACATGGGTATTTTGGAATTTTTGATGATGCAAACAACGCACGTGAATATGCAGACATATACCTTACTATTTTTGACAAGCTCAAGCCGAAAAAGTTAAAAATATTTGGATGTCATACTGCTGAAGCACTGGATGAGCGTGAGGCGAAATCCAGCAGCTCTCATTTTAGAAAACAATTTGGCTATCAAGATCAAGATTACTCTAGAATTGAAAATACCTTTCATGTCTTTGCACAAGAAGTGAGTGAATTCACCGACTACCCTGTATCCGGTTATGTTGGTGCAAGTTTTGAACGCATGGAAAAGTCGAGGCATAATACGCATGATAAAAAAATTCATAGTTATTGTGTTTTCTTTACTGATCAAAAGGGCTCAGAAAAACAGATAAGGCAGCATGAAGCTAGGGTAACCTATCAGAATGGTAAAGTAATAGAATCAGGTCCAAATGGACCTATTTATGACAAAATAGAAAAAGAAAGTTTGGGTTCATTTTTTGCTAAAACCATTTCGGATGTAAAGGAAAATAGAGATTACGTGAAAGAGCAATTAAATCCATCAAAAGAGGAAGAGCAATTAAATCCATCAAAAATTGACTGAAACTAACGGCATTGCTTTGGAGTATCCCTTCGTCTTAGCGTATTGAATATCTTATGATGCTCACTTATAATGCTTTATTTTTGGTCTAAGTGTTATGCGTCGCCAAGACTTTCATTTTCAATTGCCCGAATCTTTGATTGCGCAATACCCATTAGCAAACCGTTCTGATTCTCGCCTTTTGGTTCATGATCCCAATCAAGGAGGCTATTGTCATCAACATTTTAAATCCCTGCCGGAGCATCTACAAGCTGGGGACGTATTGGTGATGAATAATACCAAAGTGATGCCAGCGCGCCTGTATGGGAAAAAATCGACGGGCGGGCAGGTCGAGGTCTTGATAGAACGAATGGTGGATGACTACCATTGCTTAGCCCATATCAAAGCGAGTAAAGCGCCCAAACCCGGGACGATACTTGTCATTGACGGCCAATGGCAAATCGAAGTCACTGGCCGTCAAGATGATTTATTTATGTGTAAATCGTTCTCGTTACTGAATGATATTTTGCAAAAAAGCGGTCATGTCCCTTTGCCACCCTATATACATCGCCAAGATGAAGTGAGCGACAAGGACCGCTACCAAACAGTTTATGCTGCGCATCAAGGTTCTGTTGCTGCCCCAACGGCTGGACTTCATTTTGACAAGCCAATGCTTGATTCTTTGCAATCTCAAGGTGTTCATCTCGCATATACGACTTTACATGTCGGTGCTGGGACATTCCAACCGGTCAGGGCGGACAATATTTCAGACCACAAAATGCATAGTGAGTGCTATTTTCTTCCAAGTGAAACCGTTGAAATTATCCAAAAGGCAAAGTCAGAAGGCAGGCGCGTCATTGCTGTGGGTACAACAACGATGCGGACACTAGAGAGTGTCATGCGTTCAGGGTATCTTCAGCCTGGCCATGGCGAAACCGATATTTTTATAACCCCAGGCTATCAATTTCAACTGTGTGATGGTTTGATTACTAATTTTCATTTGCCTGAATCAACCTTATTGATGTTAGTATCTGCCTTTATTGGTTATAATGAGGCAATGGCGCTATATCAAGAGGCGATTGGTCAACACTATCGCTTTTTTAGTTATGGAGATACGAGTTTATTATGGCGAAAAGCCCAATGAATCAGGCTATCGCGGTTAAAGTGATGCCCCATGACGGGCAGTATTTAACGGATATTGATTGGCATACGGCTAACGTGTCAGCTATTTGCTATGATTTGGAAATGGTTGCTTTTTATTCTCAGGATGTTAAACCATCTTGGGAGACAATTGCCGACAAAATTCACCCTTGGCCAAATTCTGTCATCCTAGATCTTAGAAACTTGTCCTTTAAAAAAGACAAATTAACCCTCCAATCCCCCTTAAATGGTCAAAAGCACCGTATTGATTGGGGTCCTTGGCTAATGGAAGCTATCTGCCAATTGGATTATTATTGGTTAATGCCTGACAGATCATTGTTGGCTGACTCAGTTGTCGATTGGATGTCTCAATTACCGCAACATAAACTAGTGCAGTTAAGTTCGATTATCAATCCATCAAAAGCGTGGCAATTGTTCGAGGAGAGGCAAGCTTTTTGCTTGGAAACGCTCGATCAACAACATACCTGGTTGTTGACTGAGCAATTATGCCCAAAATCAACTGCGGGTTTGTTATTGGATGAGCATGGTATCTATCAAATCACCGATGATCAATGGGTTAGCTCAACAAAGCCATTGGCGAATCGATGTGATTGTGAAGCTTGTGGGCTGGGTTTGCAACGATGTTATTTTCATCATCTCCACAGTTATGTCCCGCTTTTGGCGAACCGATATTTAACCATGCATAACCTTTGTCAACTGAAATTTTACATTTGACCATTGTTATCACCAGCAAATCTAGATATTATGTTCACCCATAATGATTTGTTATGATAAGTAGGAGTATCCTTATGAGTTTTTTCATTGCTGATGCAGTAGCAGCAGCTTCAAGCAGTGCCCCTGCAGCGGCACCTGGTGAAAGCATGTTCCCAATGTTTATGCTATTAGCTATTTTTGTTTTGTTCTATTTTATGCTCATACGCCCACAAAATAAGCGTGCTAAAGAACACCAAAAGCTCATTTCTGAGTTGCGCAAAGGTGATGAAGTGATTACCAATGGTGGCTTTTTAGGTAAAATTGTCAAAATTGATGATCAATATATTAAGGTGGCATTGGCCGATAGCATTGAAGTAACCATTCAACGAAATGCTATCAGCTCAGTGTTGCCTAAAGGTACCCTAAAGTCTATTTAATATCAACGTCGAGAGACACGGACTATGCACCAGAATCGTTATCCCTTGTGGAAAAATATCATGCTTGTCGTTTTGGCAGTGGTGGCATTGGTTTATTCAATTCCCAACTTATACACTGAAGAACCGGCCATTCAAATTAATCCTCCTGCTGGCCAATCCGTTGAAAAAGTTTCAACTGAAGTAAAGCAAGCATTATCCAATGACAAGATGCCATTTGAGCGCTTGGATGTGGAAAATAATCAGATCGATATTCGTTTTTCATCAACGGATAACCAATTAAAAGCCCGTGATTTATTGAAGGCAGATCTCGGTAATGATTATACCATCGCTTTGAATTTGGCGCCTACAACGCCCAACTGGTTGTCCTCGATTGGTGCAGAACCGATGAAGCAAGGTCTTGACTTGCGTGGGGGAGTGCACTTTTTATTGGAAGTCGATGTTGATGCGGTTATTGGTCGTCGATTTGAGGGGATGATTAAGAGCATTGCGCAAGATCTTCGCGAAGATGGCATTCGTTATTCGGGTATCCGATATTTTAAAAACCAAGGTGTTAATGTTCGTTTCCGAAGCCTGCAATCGCTCGAAGATGCATTGAGGAGTTTAAAAGCAAAAAATCCTGCTGCGGTGTACACCAAATTTGCGGATTCATATAGCATGATTGTTACTTTACCACCCGCTGAATTGAATCAAATTAGACAGAATACCATTGATCAAACCATGAGTATTCTACGTAATCGAGTGAATGAATTAGGGGTGGGGGAAGCAGTAGTACAACAACAAGGTGCCACACGCGTGGCTGTCGATTTACCGGGCATCCAAGACGCAGCCAGAGCCAAGCAAATTTTAGGAGGAACAGCAACCCTTGAGTTTCATATGGTTGATTCCGAAAATGATCCGATGCTGGCAAAGCAAACGGGTGCTATCCCCATTGATAGTCGTTTGTATGACATGAAAGGTCAGCCTATATTACTGAAGCGCCAGGTGGTTTTAAGTGGGGATGCAATTACCAGCGCAGTTTCAAGTTTTGATCAACAATCAGCGAGCCCCTCCGTGCAAATCCAATTAGGCGGTGGGGGCGAAGCGCTCTTTAGCAAAGTGACGCGAAAAAACATCGGCAAACGCATGGCAATTGTGTTTGTTGAAAGTAAAACAACACTGGAACCTGATTCGAGTGGCGACTTAAAACGTGTGACCCGAAAGGAAGAGCGCGTCATCAGTGCACCAGTCATTCAAACAGCCTTAGGCAATAACTTTCAGATTACTGGCCTGACCGATAGTAAAGAAGCCAGTAATTTAGCCTTGCTTCTGCGAGCAGGCGCTTTACCAGCGGCTATTTATCCTGTCGAAGAACGTACCGTTGGCCCAAGCCTTGGTAAAGAAAATATTCGCCGAGGAATCATTTCCCTTGAAGTTGGTATGGCATTGATTCTATTAACGATGCTTGTGTATTACCGATTTTTTGGTTTGGTTGCAAACATCGCGTTAATATTGAACTTGTTGTTTTTGACAGCGCTCTTATCGATCATCGGTGCGACTCTGACATTACCTGGTATTGCCGGTATTGTGCTAACAGTGGGCATGGCTGTCGATGCGAATGTGTTGATTTATGAAAGGATACGTGAAGAAATCCGCAATGGATTAACACCACATGCCGCCATCTTTGCGGGGTATGAAAGAGCATTTTCCACCATTATTGATGCGAATATCACTACCTTGATTGTTGGTGTTGTGTTGTTTGCAATTGGAACAGGATCCGTAAAAGGCTTTGCTGTAACATTGTGTTTGGGTTTATTGACGTCAATGCTAACGGCCATTATTTACACGCGGGCTATGGTGAATTGGTTCTATGGTCGCAGAAATGTGAAAAAACTATCAATAGGTATTTAATCGAGGGGCGAGATGGAATTTTTTAATCCAAATTCAAATTATGATTTCATGGGTGCTCGTAAGTGGGCTGCTATTCTGTCCGCTTTGATTTTCATCATCTCTCTGGGGGCTTTAGCTGTCAATGGGCTCAATTGGGGGTTAGATTTCACCGGGGGTACCCAAATTGAAATTACCTATCAAAAAGCTGCGGACTTACAAAATATCCGAGAAAGCTTAACCAAAGCAGGATTCCCTGAGGCGCAAGTCGTTAGCTATGGCACATCAAAAGACGTGTTAATTAGTATTTCTCCTCGCGCTGGTCAGGATCAGACAAAACTTGTGAACAGTGTGATGGGGAATTTACCCGGTGCCGTTAAACAACGAGTTGATTATGTTGGGCCACAAGTTGGGGAAGAACTTGCTACAAAAGGTGCTCTAGCGATTATTGTTTCACTATTAGCGACAATGATCTATATCGCTATGCGATTTGAGTATCGTTTAGCTGTCAGCTCTGCGTTGGCTTTGATTCACGACCCCGTTTTAATTCTGGGGGTTTTTGCATTATTTGGCATTGAGTTTGATCTTAAAGCCCTTGCAGGTTTATTGGCCGTCATCGGGTACTCGTTAAATGATACCATTGTTGTGTTTGATCGTGTTCGCGAAAATTTTATTAAAATTCGTCGTGCAAATGCGATGGAGATTATGAACATATCAATTAACCAAACGTTGTCCCGGACGATTATGACCTCCGTGTTAACCTTGTTTGTGGTTGTTGCCTTATTCATTTATGGTGGTGAAACGATTCATGGGTTTTCACTCGCTTTGATTATAGGTATTGTCGTGGGTACTTATTCTTCTATCTATGTTGCGGGTGCGTTGGCTGTTGCTATGGGATTGGACAGAAAGGACTTTTTGCCAACGCAAAGAAAGGAGCTGGACGAACGTCCTTAGCAGTGCGCTAGATCAGGAATATTATGTTTGGAAACTAAATTCTTAAGCAGGAATTCAATGGTAACTGTTTGTTCTGCATCTCGTATAAATTGTCGATTTTTACAAGCGTTGAAAAACTCCGCAACGTGTTTTAATTCAACGAGATTCCGGTGTTGATCCTTATCTGAAAATAACATTCCCATCACTAAGTCAACGGGTTGCTTGTCTATCCCCGCAAAGTCAATCGGACGCTCTAAACGGACAAACACGGCATGCGTTTCTTTCACTTGTTCCGTACGAATATGCGGTATGGCAACACCATAGCCTAGGCCTGTAGAGCCCATTATCTCACGTTGCCAAAACTGATCAAATAAAGCGTTGGGATCAATGTGAGGTGATGCGGCACAAAAATGGTTGATCAAGGTTGAAATGACCGTCTTTTTACTTTGATCGCCAGTTAATATAACGGTTGCATCAAGTTTCATTTTTCTTCATGCCTAACTTAGATTAGGGATGTAATTGTATCGCCTATAATGACTCTAGACAATAGCAATATACCATTTGCTTAGGTACTACGCATGAAAAAGCAATGGACTTTTAGGTGAACATTTGCGGGTATCTATGCCTGCCGTTTGAATGGACATGGGCGAATGCAATACTAATTGTCGTTTGGTGAGAATCACAATATAATCTTTCTTGCATCAATCTTAACTAAAGGTATCATCATGTGGGCACTCTGGGAAGCAAAAAACGCTGGCTTACTTCAATCAAAGCATTGGATAAATAATCTAATTGCAGGGATGATTGTTGGCGTTGTTGCGCTACCTCTGGCAATGGCTTTTGCGATTGCGAGTGGTGCAAAGCCAGAACAAGGGCTGTACACTGCTATTGTGGCCGGGGTTATTGTGTCTATTTTTGGTGGTAGTCGCCTTCAAATTGCTGGGCCAACTGGTGCGTTTATTGTGGTATTAGCAAGTATTACTAAAAAATATGGTATTGAAGGATTACAGATAGCCACGTTGATGGCTGGCATTATGTTATTTTTTCTTGGATTAGCCAAGATGGGTTCAATCATCAAATTTATTCCCGATCCCGTCATTGTTGGTTTTACAGCAGGCATTGCTGTGATTATTTGGGTGGGACAATGGCAGGATTTTTTTGGGCTTCCTGATGTATCAAGTCACCATTTTCATTCGAAATTATATCAGCTGATCCAGTCCTTTCCACACTTACATATCACAACAACCCTATTGTCGGTATTGGCGTTATTTATTGTTGTTTATTGCCCAAAGATTCCTGTATTTAAACGCCTTCCTGGACCTCTGATGGCGTTAGTCGTGATCACTTTGTTTCAGTATCTATTTCAATTTGAGGGTGTTAAAACGATTGGAACAGCATTCGGTGGTATTCCGCAGGGGTTACCCAAGATAACGATACCATCGATCAGTTGGGGACAGTTGACTGAATTAATTGGCCCTGCTTTTACCATTGCAATGCTTGGAGCGATTGAGTCTTTGTTATCTGCAGTCGTTGCAGATGGCATGGCTGGAACGCGCCATGATTCCAATCAAGAATTAGTTGGTCAGGGTATAGCAAATATTGTAACACCATTATTGGGTGGGTTTGCTGCGACTGGTGCCATTGCCAGAACAGCAACGAATATTCGTAATGGCGGCACAAGCCCTTTATCAGGGATCATCCATTCATTGACGTTACTTGTTATCTTAATGTTGTTAGCGCCTTTAGCTATACACATTCCCCTTGCCGTACTCGCCGCAATATTGTTTGTGGTAGCCTGGAACATGAGTGAGGCCAAACATTTTATCAAAATGGCACGCCGAGCACCGAGAGCGGATGTTGTTATCTTGTTAATGACATTCTTTTTGACGGTTTTTGCTGACCTGGTTGTTGCTGTTAATATTGGTGTGATTATTGCTACTCTTCATTTTCTGCGGCGCATGGCAACCAGTGTGGAAGTAAGACAAGCGACGGAAATGGAATTAATTCAAGAATTTTCCCCAAGTGAAAGTGTCAAGCTTCCATCCAATGTCTTAGTCTTTTCTGTGGAAGGACCCTTATTTTTTGGAGCAGTAGAGAATTTTGAACGAGCGCTTGCTGCTTCTCATACTGATCCAGGGTATCTTATTATTCGTCTCAAATGGGTGCCATTTATTGATATGACTGGTCTGCAAACCCTTGAGGAAGTGATTCTTGATTTACATAAACGTGGCGTCACAGTTTTGCTATCAGGTGCAAATAAACGTGTTACCGAAAAGTTAAAAAAAGCAGGAATTCTTGAGTTGGTGGGCTTAAAGAACTATTTTAAAGACTTTGATGAAGCCCTTGCTTTCGTTAAGACGGTGTGTGATAAGCCCTAAAAAGAAAGCCCGGCAGTTGCCGAGCTTTCATGTGTTGATGCATCACATTATCGTTTTTCGCGCAGTTTTTCTTTGTGTTTAAGGAGTTGGCGATCCAGTTTGTTAACCAAATCATCCACGGAAGCATACATGTCATCTGTTTCAGAGCGTGCATGCAATTCACCTTGAGTTACGAGAATGGTCGCTTCTGCAATTTGGCGAACTTTTTCGACATCAAATACAATATTGATTGATGTAATTTTATCGAAATGCTTTTCTAATTTATCAAATTTTTCTTGAGTAAACTGCTTGAGTGCAGGGGTTAGTTCCATGCGATGACCGGTCATATTGATTTGCATCATGGTTACGCTCCTTAAAGATTTTATGACATAATACGTTTATCTAATCTTAATGTCGTTTCCGTATTAAGATAGCTTTTTTCGAGCACTAGATGGGGGAATGCCCATCGCTTCCCGGTATTTAGCCACTGTGCGACGAGCGACATGAATACCTTGCTGTGCAATTAAATTAGCGATTTTACTATCGCTTAATGGTTTTTTACCATTCTCTTCCTGAATAAGTTGTTTGATTACTGCTCGTATGGCTGTTGACGAACACCCACCACCTGAATCGGTTTGCACTTGGGATGAGAAAAAAAATTTCAACTCGTAGAGTCCTCTTGGCGTATGAATAAATTTTTGAGTGGTAACACGAGAAACAGTTGATTCATGCAATCCTAACTCAGTGGAAATATCATTAAGTACCAAAGGTTTCATGGCTACTTCGCCATGCTCAAGAAAGTCTTTTTGTTTTTCCATAATGCAACGTGCCACATTTAACAATGTTTCTTGGCGGCTTTGTATGCTCTTCAAAAACCATTTTGCTTCTTGTAAGTTCGATTTAAGATAAGTTGAATCGGCTTGATTCGGACTTTGTTTGAGTAATTGGGCATACTGATTATTAATACTTAATTTTGGCAAACTTTGATTATTGAGTGCAACTTGCCATTCTCCGTTGTCCTTTCTAACAATAACATCCGGAATGACATACTCTGTGAATTCTTGTTGAATCATTTCACCGGGCTTTGGGTGCAAGCGGTGTATGATGTCTAGTACTTTGTTTAGTTGATCATCTGAAATGCGATAATCCTTTTTGATTTGCTTGTAATTATGTTGGCCTAGCAACGTTAGACTTTCGCTAAGAATTGATTTGGTGAGTGCTTTTAACGGTTCTTCTACCGGGTAGTGGTTGAGTTGAACAAGGAGACAGTCCGCCAGATCACTTGAGCAGCAACCGATAGGATCCAGATTTTGTAGAAAATGTTTCACTGCGATCACTTCATCAAATTCTAGTTCCGATAATTCTTGTTTTAAACTATGGAAAATGTCTTCAATCGGTAATGTTAAAAACCCATCTTCATGGCATGCATCAATAATGGCTGCACCAATGACTTTATCGACGATAGATAGCGTGCTTAAGGTTAATTGCCAGGTTAAGTGTTGATGTAGATCGGTTGTTGTCGAATATAAATTTTCAAAACTTTGCTTATCTTCACTGAAGTTATGGAAAGCACTTTCAAAAAGGTTAGCCCATTGATAATCATCATCAATTTCGACGGTTTTCACTTCGGGTTCTTCATTGGTAGGCTCTTCCTGCGTGGCTTCGAGAAGAGGATTCGTTTCTAGGATTTGTTGGATTTCTTGTTGAAGGTCTATAGTGGAAAGTTGTAGGAGGCGGATGGCTTGTTGCAACTGGGGCGTTAACGTCAGTTGTTGGCTAATATTTAATTGTAATGATGCCTTCATATAATCCTCAATTAAAAACATCGCCTTTAATTAAAGTTTAACTGATTATCGTCGATAATCCAGCTTTTTCCAGCGCTATTTTATAGATGGTTATAAAATAACGAATTTAAATGCATGAGGTAAAATGTTAAAAATAGAGATAATAAGGAGAGGTTTGAATAGGTAGGGAAGGAATTTGTTAGTATCTCAAGCATGATACAGAGAAGCAGATACTAACAAATAGTGCACTGACATCAACTCAGTGCAAACATCAGGTAAAAAAAGAAACTACTTAATTTTCCCTTCTTTGTACATAACATGTCGACGTAAGACAGGATTATATTTTTTCAATTCCATCTTATCAGGATGGGTACGTGGGTTTTTAGTTGTGGTGTAATAATGACCAGTGCCTTCAGTGCAGTTCATTCTAACTTTAGTAGTAACAGCTGCCATGATTGTTCCTTAAACGATATAATTAAATTTTTTCGCCGCGGTTGCGAATTTTCTCTAACACAGTTTTTATGCCTAATTTATCAATAATACGCATACCACGTGTGCTGACACGCAAAGTGACAAAACGGTTTTCTTCATCAACCCAATATCTTTTTTGCTGGATATTAGGCAAAAAACGACGTTTGGTTCTGTTAACTGCATGCGACACGTTGTTACCTGACATTGGTCGCTTGCCTGTAACTTGACAGACTCTAGACATGTTGTTACTCCAAAGATTACACGAGGGCTAACAAAAAGGCGATAAGACCCTCTACTTCTGAATTTGTAAAAATCAAGACGCGTTTTATAGCAAATATTCACAAAGAAAGCAACTATTTGTTATTTATTTCTTTGGAAAATGATCAAAAATTGGCTCAGCTAACTCGTGTTCGTGCTCGTGTCCTTAGTGGTCACTCTATTTAAGGAAAGTCCTTAAATTCATCCTGATTGTCATTATCCTTGTTGGTAATGGCATTTCTATTCGATGTTGGCACATCCTCTTCTACATCATTGGTTGGGTGAGCATGATAATCGGTCGGACTTTTGCCATTGATGTGATACAAAAAAGCGAGCAATTGAGCGACGGCGATATATAAAGCCGGTGGAATTTCTGCGTTCAACTCGACATTTTCGAGCATATAGGTTAATTGCACATCTTGCTGGACAGGAACACCATGTTTTCTAGCAATTTCAACAATCTTACGCGCAATTTCACCCCGCCCTTTGGCAGTCACTTTCGGTGCGGATTTTCCATCATAATCTAAGGCAATACTGATATCGTTTTCTTTGCTCATAACTCAATATCCACTATGGAAAATGGGTGTTCCCGGAAATCATTTTGTTCAAGACCGTGATTAATTTGCCAACGTCCCAACCTAAGTCCTTGCTCATTGGCCCAGACACTGAGCAGGGGTTTGATTTCTTGTAACATGTGTTCATTCTGCGGTTTCTCAATGTTAATTTCAACGCCGATCGTCTTATAAGTTAGTTGAACTTTGGCTTGTATAGGGCCGATATTATCTAAATTTAAGGCGAATTGGGCTGACCAGGTATCAAGTGACGTATTATGTTGAAACGCTTCTTGTTTAATGAGTAAAGGGATGGTTTCAATACGTCCATTGAGCCTAAACGGGAGATCCAGCATTATCTGATAATTTGTTTGGCTTTGGTTTAAACCTAAGTGAGACAGTTGCAAACTCGTTATTCGAGCTAGACCTGCCTTGGCTAGAAAATGTAATTGATCTTTGAGAGACAGTTTATCTATCCCTAATTCAAGGAGGTCAGCCTCTTGAAACGGTTGGGGTATTGCACCTGGCAGCGGTAAAGGGGCATGTTTCGGATTAACATTGGCTGGTAGCTTAAGCGATTTATCCACTTTGGAGTCGACGGTTTGGGTTAGCGCGAGCAGTCGAAATAGCATGCCTTTTAAATCGCCTTTGATTTGATAGGCATTACTCGAACCAATTTTGCGTAATTTGTTTTCAAAGAATAGTCCGCTTTTGCCCATTAAGCTCGGTAGCACTTGACTTAATTGGCCTAACATTGGCATTGATTGCATCCAATTTTGTATTATTGATTGGATGGGTGGGGGTAACCGATTCGTTTGCATTAAATTGGCAATGTGACTTAACACTTGGTTCGTCGGTAGTTGTTGAGTAATATGCTGGGAAATTGCTTGTTGAATAGCTTGCGTTGTGTTTGTTTGGGGCTGAACTTGTAAATGAATTTCATTCCCCTGTTTTGCGACTTGCACTGTCAGCTCTTGCCCAGGGATATAGCGATGTGCTGTTTGAGCATTAATATTATTGCCATTAATATTGAGCATAACCGTTTGATCATTCACGGATTTAACAACGATGGTTTTTAGTATTTGACCCACATATAAATCGCTGACAGCCCGGTTGAGTTTGGCGACCTCTCCTGGTTGAATTTTGATTTGTCCGGGTGCAAATGTTTCAAGCTGCATCATTCATCCTTAAACGGTCAGTCAAACTTGTTCATTGTATTGATTAATTTTCTATCACTCTTATTATAGCAATACCAAGATTATTCGGTATATTTTTTTCAGGACTTCTAAATAACCTCCCTCAATTTCCCCTCTCCCCGGAAACGGGGAGAGGATGCCCGAAGGGGGGGCGGGGTTTTTCGTAAGCACTTCAAGCACCATGCGCTATTCATCAAAATAATAACTTCGATTCAACAACCCCTCATCCGCCCTTCGGGCACCTTCTCCCCATGTCTGGGGAGAAGGGAACATGAAGCAAGTTATTTAGAAGTCCTTTTTTTGTTTTTTGCACAGATAATCACTTGACCGTCATGCTAATTTCAGGAATCATAACAACTATTTTATAGACAAAGTCAGGACACTTTCCAGGATGGCATTATGTTAAATCGCGCTGTTATCGTTGATGAGCAATTTACGGCATCCATTCACAATCATCAATTACCTTCTCCGGCAAGCCACACGCATTTTGAACAAGCAGATCTTGATAAACAACAAGCCATACAATTATTTGATACGCAGATAAAATCCAGATTGCTTGATATCATTGCCCGTGAGTTAAAGGAAAAAGGATTATCTTTCTACACGATTGGTAGCAGTGGTCATGAAGGAAACGCGGGCGGGGGGCTCGAATTATCGCTAAAAGATATGGCTTTTTTGCATTATCGCAGCTGTGCGTTTTATATCCAACGTGCGCGTCATCTTGAGACAGTTGATGGTCTAAATGATTGTATTTTATCCTTTTTAGCGTCTGCCGAGGATCCTATTTCGGGTGGACGACATAAAGTATTTGGCCGTAAGGAATTAAATATTCCTCCGCAAACATCGACCATTGCGTCGCATTTGCCGAAAGCTTTAGGGTTAGCCGTATCGTTAAGTCGCGGCAAAAATGCGGGATTTGAAACGGATCTTGCCTCAGATGCGATTAGCTATGTTTCATTTGGAGATGGTTCGGTGAACCACGCCTCATCACAAACGACTTTGAATGCGTGTTCGTGGTTAGCAACGCAAGGTATTCCCTTGCCGCTTGTTTTTTGGTGCGAGGACAATGGGACGAGTATTTCTGTTCCCACGCCCACAACTTGGATAGAAGCGTCCATTGCAAAGCGCCCCGGTATCCATTATTTCACTTGCGATGGCTTAAATATAGCGGATGTGGTTAAAACAGCAAGGCAAGCTTTTCACTTGGCTCGGAGTAAAAAGGTACCCGTGTTTGTGCGTATGCGCTGTGTGCGATTATTAGGTCATGCTGGTTCGGATATTGAACTTCAATACAATACGCTTGAGCAAATTGAGCGAACAGAGAAACAAGATCCGCTCTTGCATACCGCCAGAATGCTACTTGAAGCGGGCTGGATGAATGAACAAGCCATTTTGACGTTGTATAAAGACAATCGTGCTTTAATTGAAGCCAAAGCAACGGCCGCCCTAAAAACAAAAAAACTCGATTCTGCCGAACAAATTGCCTCGACGGTTATTCCCGATGCGACCTATTACCGCTCTTCACCCGGGATGCCTGATGAAGCAAGCCGACAAGCAATTTTTGCGGAACAGGCGAATCAGCTCAAGCTAAAACGCAATTTATGCCAACAAATTAATTTTGCATTAACTGACTTGATGCTGCGTTATCCTCAGATAGTTATCTTTGGCGAGGATGTCGGCAAAAAAGGGGGCGTATACCGAGTCACGGCAGATTTGCAAAAGCGGTTTGGTCCGAGAAGGGTGTTTGACACCTTACTGGATGAAACAACAATCCTAGGAACAGCCATTGGATTTGCTCATAATGGGTTTATCCCCATTCCAGAAATCCAGTTTTTAGCTTACTTGCATAATGCAGAAGACCAATTAAGAGGGGAAGCGTCAACGTTATCCTTTTTTTCAAAAGGACAATATCAAAATCCAATGGTTATTCGCATCGCCTCTTGGGCTTATCAAAAGGGCTTTGGAGGGCATTTTCATAATGATAATGCCATCGGGGTATTGCGGGATTTGCCTGGGGTTATTGTCGCAACGCCCTCCCATGGTGAGGATGCTGCAAAAATGCTGAGAACTTGTGTTAAATTGGCTCATGAACAACGACGTGTCGTTGTCTTTTTAGAGCCCATAGCCTTGTATATGACCAAAGATTTGCATGAGGCTGGCGATAATTTATGGCTAAGCGAATATCCCGATCCTTCCGAGATGATAGAGCTTGGTGACATCAGTGAGCATGGCAAAGGGGATATCGCCATTTTAAGCTTTGCAAATGGGTATTACCTATCGCGACAAGCGGCTGCCATTTTAGAAAGTCAGCACCAAATTCAAACCAAAGTGATTGATATTCGATGGTTGAACCCTTTGCCGATTGAGGCCATATTACAAGCTGTTAGAGGCGCAAAACATATTGTGATTGTTGATGAAAGTCGGAAAAGCGGCTCTGTCAGCGAAGGGATATGGACCTTGCTGCAAGAAAATAGCAGCAGACCCTTGTCGATAAGCCGGATTACGGCGAGTGATTGCTTCATTCCTTTAGGCGATGCATGGCAACATGTTCTGCCCAGTCGGGATGCTATCGTTAATCATGTTGCATCAATATTAAAAAGTCAGGAGAAAAGCCGTGGACGATTTATTGTTAATTGACCAACACTTAAAAGATGAAGAACGAATGATAAGGGACAGCGTGGCAAAATTTGTTGCTGATGATGTTGTTCCTATTATGGAAGAGTCCTTTGAAAAAGGAGTATTTCCTCCAAAGCTTGCGCAACAAGTCGCTGATTTAGGCTTGTTGGGTTTGACCTTGCCTGAGCAATATGGTGGTTCAGAAGCCTCGTACGTCGCTTATGGACTTGTATGCCAAGAGCTTGAGCGTGGCGATAGTGGTCTTCGAAGCTTTGTTTCCGTACAAAGTTCATTATGCATGTTCCCCATCTATCAATTTGGCAGTGAAGAACAACGTCAGAAATATTTGCCTGACATGGCCAAAGCGAAGTTGATCGGAAGCTTCGGGTTGACTGAACCGGATTCAGGATCGGATCCCGGCAGCATGCGCACAAAAGCGGTCAAAGTAGATGGCGGGTGGCGTTTAAATGGCGCAAAAACTTGGATTACCAATGCGCCTGTTTGTGATCTAGCAATCGTGTGGGCGAAAACCGATCAAGGTATTCGTGGCTTCATTGTTGAAAAAGAATTTGATGGATTTATCCGACGGGAAATCAAGCATAAAATGTCACTGCGTGCTTCTGTCACGGGTGAATTGGTATTCGATGATGTATTTGTCCCCGATTCGCACTATCTCCCGGGCAGTGAAAGGGGATTAGGTGCTGCTTTAAGTTGTTTAAGCCAAGCCAGGTATGGCATTTGTTGGGGAGCAATTGGCGCAGCGATAGCCTGCTTTGATATTACCAAAGATTATGTTATTGACCGACAAGCTTTCAATAAACCGTTAGCAAGTAACCAATTAATACAAGCCGATTTGGCCGAGATGTATAGTGAAATATTAAAAGCCCAATGCTTAAATTTAACCATTGGCCAACTTAAAGACCAAGGAAAAGACACCCCTGTTATGATTTCGTTGGCGAAACGTAATGCATGTCGTCAGGCATTAGCGATTGCTCGTGGCTGTCGGAATTTGTTAGGCGGCAATGGCATCAGCCTAGAATATCACGTCATTCGCCATATGTTGAACTTGGAATCCGTTTACACTTATGAAGGAACGGATAATGTTCACACCCTCGTTTTGGGACGTCATATTACAGGTATTAATGCATTCCATTAAAAAATCTGGATGATGATGGGTCCTTCGTATTCAGGCTTTGCCTAATGTGGAGGACATCCCATCAGCGAGGCTATAATTCATTTGGGTAATCATGGATCTATTCGGTAACGCAGACGGTAACGCAAACGTTCACGAAAAAACGATTGTTATTTCTATGCAAAGAATCGTAGTTGGTAACAACTGTTAAAGGGATGGATTTTTATTGCGAAATGATGGATTCAATCCCAGCAACCCACGCAGGACTATCGTTAACGCAGGGAACTAATGTCAGCTTTTCACCTCCTAACGCCAACCAAAGCTCTTGTCCTCTTATCCCGATTTCTTCGAGGGTTTCTAAACAATCCGTAGTAAATGATGGGCAGGCGATCAATAAATTCTTGCTGCCTTGATTGACTAAAGTTCTTAATTGTTCATCGGTATAAGGTTGAATCCAGGGGGTTCGACCAAGTCGAGATTGAAAGGATGTGCTAATTTCATTGGGCTTTAAAGATAAGGCATCAGCAATAGCTCGCGATGTCGCAAAACATTGAGAACGATAGCATTGTTGATTAAGTTTTGGGTTGGGACAAGATCCTTCACAGACCGTCTGGCAGCCACTTTTCATAATTTGTCGTGTCGGTAGACCATGATAACTTAATAAGAGATGGTCATGCGTCTCAAGGTGAGGTTTTATGAGGGCAGCCATTGGTTCAATAAAGCCTGGGTGATTGTAAAAGTCACGAATGATGGTTAATTTTGGCTTGTCTTCAAAGACGCTTAATCTATCATAAACAGTTTGAATAGTTGATTCAGTTGTAGCCCTCGAATATTGGGGGTATAAAGGTAAAACGGTTATTGATTGGCAGTCCATGAGATTTTTTAGCGCCGATTCGATAGAGGGTTGACCATAGCGCATCCCTAACGCAACTTGGAATGCTTGGCCAAGCTTCTCTTGTAACTGTTCTTTTAATCGAAGACTGTATGCAAGCAAGGGAGAGCCATTTTCCTGCCAAATTTGTTGGTAAGCGTGCGCTGATTGTTTTGGGCGAAAGGGTAATATTAAGCAATACAAAAGTGCTAGTCGAATCGGCTTAGGTAAATCAAGTACATAGGGGTCGGATAAAAATTGTTTTAAATAACGACGAACATCTTTGCGATTTGGTGAATCTGGTGTACCCAAATTAACCAATAATAACCCACGTTTCATTGACTAATCGTTCTAATTGACTAAGTAAGCATTTTATCTGGTTTGTTTAGATATTGAAATAGTTTGGAATAGAGATAGCCTTATAGATGAGAAAATCCCACTATTCCGTAAACGTTTGCGTTACCGAAATAGCTTAATTGTAACAATAACACTCGACTAATAATCCGACACTTGCTGTTGCTAATCGCAAAACTAGAGCGACATTTCCAAGCTTAAACGAATTATTTTTGATAGAAAGGGATTGGTTCGGTAATGCAGACGGTAACGCAAACGTTCACGTAAGAGTATATATTTCCCAAGCTTTCTTAACTCTAAAACAAAAACCCGGAAAAACAAGATAGTTTGCCCGGGTTATTATAGGATGAGGACAATTTCGAAGGTGGGTAATATCATCCTTCTTGACATTCTTTTAGCATTTCCCGCTGTTGGTCAGGTGCCTCTGTCAAAGCTATTACGTTAGTGGCATGATGCCCACGTTCTCCTTCAACAAGGTCGAAATTGACTTGTTGCCCAGGAAATAACGTTTTGTACCCTGTACCATGAATTGAAGAATAGTGAACGAAGATATCTTCACCGCCGCCTTGTGGAATGATAAAGCCCCATCCTTTGGCATTATTAAACCATTTGACTTCACCTATAGCCATTGCTCCCTCCTAATGTAAAGCACTCAATCGCATGTTGCGTCCCTATCAACATAGCAATTGCATTCATCCTTTAATGAATATTGCTACTTTCTACCGATTTTTTTCAGTAGGTACTTTCAACATAACCTAAAATTAATCAGCCACTCAAGGGTTTTGTTTAAAAAAACTTAAAAAAAACCGTTATTGTAGTCAAAATTTGACACTATGGGTAAGAAAAAAAAAGAGTGACTATATAGTGTATACTTATAAATAATAATTGATTATTTTTATAAGGGAAAAGCAATGATCGAGTCATTTCAGCTAGCAAATCACCTATTGGTCGCCATGCCTGGTTTGACAGATCCTAACTTTGCCCATTCAGTTGTATATATTTGTGAACATCATCAAGAAGGCACGGTTGGACTAATTATCAACCAACCTTTGCAATATCACTTAGGATTCATTTTCGATCAAATGAACATACACGCGACCAAGGAAAAGCAAAAGCGTCTTCCTGTGTTATTCGGTGGGCCTGTTCAACCAGAACGAGGGTTCGTTATACACCGCCCATCTGGCTTGTGGCGATCAAGCTTAAACTTGAAGGAAAACGTGACAGTCACAACGTCAGATGATATTATCAAAGCCCTTGCTGAAGACCAAGGGCCGAGTGATGTCTTGATAACACTGGGTTATGCGGGGTGGTCTAAAGAGCAAATTGATTATGAAGTTAAGATGAATCAATGGCTGGTTTGCCCTGCCACATCCGAATTACTTTATGAAATACCCTTTGAAAAACGATGGGAAATGGCGGGTCAGTCCATTGGTGTGGATATGAGTCAATTAAGCTTTCAGTCTGGTAATGCCTAATCACACATGTCGAATGTTATCTATCTAGGATTTGATTTTGGTTACAGCCGGATTGGTGTCGCTGTAGGACAGTCGATAACTGCTTCTGCGCGCCCCTTAACAACACTAAAAGCCAATCAAGGACAGCCAGATTGGCAAGAAATCACTAAACTCATTAAACAGTGGCGCCCTGCTGAACTGGTTGTTGGGTTGCCTACGACCATTGCAGGCAAAGCGCAATATACCACTGATCCTGCAAAACAGTTTGCCAAACATTTGCGTGAAGACTATGGATTACCCGTCCATTTAGTTGATGAACGATTGACAACGAAAGAAGCCAGGGCAAATCTGTTTGATGTGGGTGGATATAAAGAATTAAAAAAAGCAGAAATTGATGCTCATGCGGCTGCTTTGATTTTAGAGCAATGGCTTCGGGACATTCCGTAATCGAAAAATGATAGGTTGGGGGGAACATGCAGCATTTCTTAGATATAGAGCAACTCAGTGCAGAGGCGATTCAAACCATGATAGCGCAAGCACGATCGTTTGAGGAAAACCCTTATGCTAGCCAACTTCCTTATCATGCGGTTGCATTAATGTTTTATGAAAATAGCACCCGCACTCGTATCAGTTTCGAAAAAGCAGCAAAACAACTATCCATGCAAGTTATCCATGTTGATATATCCCGATCTTCCGAGAGTAAAGGTGAAGCAATCGAAGATACCATCCGAAATTTGGCTGCTATGGGCATTCACCATTTTATCATCCGCCATAGCC
The DNA here is from genome assembly GCA_020051095.1 of Pseudomonadota bacterium. Lineage (GTDB taxonomy): Bacteria > Pseudomonadota > Gammaproteobacteria > Legionellales > Legionellaceae > JAFIFT01. The sequence goes on from JAGVJN010000049.1 coordinate 24,256, forward strand.
AAGATGGCTTGCCAGTTGAGCTGTCAAAAAAATTATCTACCTTGCCTGTTCATATTATCAATGGCGGGGATGGAAAGCGCGCTCACCCTAGTCAAGCTTTATTAGATATGATGACGGTGTTGAGCTATAAACCCAAGTTAAGTGACATTAAAATCACGGTTGTAGGCAACTTACGTCACTCACGCGTCGCAAGATCATTTACGACCATTTGTGAAAAAATGGGGGTGGGTGAATTAGTCTTCGTGTCACCAAAAATTTGGGCTCCCGAATCGATGTCATATGGCCAATGGACCGATGACTTATCTGATGGCTTAAAGGGGGCAGATGTGGTGATGGGGCTAAGGGTGCAAAAGGAACGGCTAGCTTCTGAAGATGCATTTGATATCAATCGATATCAACAAGATTTTCGCATCGATGCGATGCGTTTAGCACTGGCAAAACCCGATGCCATCGTGATGCATCCTGGCCCTGTGAACCGTGGAATCGAAATGACCTCTGACGTCATAGACGGGCCACAATCAAAAATTCTAGAACAAGTGACCAATGGTGTGTATGTGCGAATGGCAATATTGACAGCGCTTTCGAAAATCGCCTAATCACTTTGCTATACCCATTCATTGCTTCGATACTTTTATATGACACTATTAATATTGTTTTAAAAAAGTGTCTATCCCTCGACCTTTTGTAGAGCGTCCTGTTTGAGTTCACAATTAGGCGAACAACGGTTGTCCAATGGTTTGTTTAAAGGATAAGGCTTGTTGTATCGATTCAGTACTGACATTCGGCTCATTTGCGATATCCGCAATGGTTCTCGCTACTTTGAGTAAACGATGATAAGAGCGAGCGGATAATTTTAATTTTTCCATGGCTAAAAGCAAAAATTGTTTACTGGCTTCATCTAACTGACAAACTAACTCAAGATCTTTACTGTTAAGCTGGCTATTTAACATCCCCTGGCGGTGCCGCTGTCTTTGTTGAAGTCGCTCAACCTCCTTTCTAATTCGTTTGCTTTCACCTCCTGGATTGGGGGTTGTATTAATCATCGTGTGGTGGCTTAATGCTTTCACATTGACTTGGATATCGATGCGGTCTAATAATGGCCCTGATAATTTGCTTAGATAGCGCTGAATCTTATCCGGAGAGCATAGACACGAGCCTTCTTCGTTACCCCATTGGCCACAGGGGCAAGGATTCATAGCCGCAATTAATTGAAAATCAGCTGGGAACTCCATTTGCATAGCCGCTCTTGAAATGCAGATATGGCCAGATTCAAGTGGCTCGCGGAGCGTCTCCAACACTTGCCGATTGAATTCAGGGAGTTCATCTAAAAATAAGACGCCATGATGAGCTAAGGAAATTTCCCCTGGTTTAGGCGGGTTCCCACCGCCTACCAAAGCAACTGGCGATGCGGTGTGGTGAGGTGCACGAAAGGGTGGTGTTCGCCAATGGTTAAAGTTTGGTTGATTGCCATTGATCGAATGAATGGCGGCTACGGACAGTGCTTGTTCTTCTTGCAATCGTGGTAAGATTGTTGGAAATCGCTTTGCCAGCATGCTTTTACCACTTCCGGGTGGGCCACTTAATAACACACTATGGCCACCACTCGCGGCAATGACCAGTGCCTGTTTGGCGTGAGCTTGCCCTTTAATTTCAGACCAGTCGATAGGATCACTATCAAAATCTTCGTTAGAGCGTGGAGGAAGAGGGTCTAATTGATGCTGATTACAAAGAAATGCCGTTACCTCTTGTAAATGGTTAGCAGTTAATACCTTTTCATATCCTGTGATAGCCGCTTCGTTTGCATTATCTGAGGAAATAATAATCGTTTTTCCTTCTCGTTTTGCAGCTAAGACAATGGGAATGATCGCTTTCACACCCCGGATTGCCCCACTTAATGCTAATTCACCGACAAATTCATAATTAGGTAGGGTTGTTGCTGGGATTTGTTTTGAGGCCGCTAAAATGCCAATGGCAATTGCTAAATCTAAGCCACTCCCGCTTTTAGGGAGATCGGCGGGGGCAAGATTGACAATGATTTTGCGGTTTGGTAGGCGAAAATTACTGTTGCTAATGGCGCTAGCAACACGTTCTTTACTTTCTTTTACGGCTGTTTCAGCTAATCCGACGATGATGAGTTTTGGCAGTGCATTGATCAGATGAACTTCAACAGACACGCGGCGTGCATCAATACCAAGCGTGGTTCTCGCTTGGGTATTTGCGAGTTGCATAACAATTCCTTGTAGTTGGACCAGGCGTTATTCTAGCTTCCTTTATGCTTTTTGGCTAGTAGGGCATCCAGCTGAGCTTGTAAGGAATCAACTTTTTCACGCGTTTTGATGAGCACTTTGGTTTGGGTGTCAAATTCATCACGGGTGATGAGGTCCATTTTCTGAAACGTCGCGAGTAACACATCATGAAACTTTTTCTGAATATCCTTTTCCAAATTTTGAACGCTTGTTGGCAATGCTTCAAAGAGTTTTTTTGCAACCTTGTCAAACTGTTCGCTATTCATTATTAACGCTCCATTGTGATATGCTATTGACTGAAGTTTAGCAGATGTGATGAAAGGATAACAACAATGAAAATGCTGACAGCCATAATTAAGCCGTTTAAGCTCGATGATGTCCATGAAGCCTTAATGGAAATTGGCATTCCAGGCATTACATTGACGGAAGTGAGGGGTTTTGGTCGTCAAAAAGGACACACAGAACTATATCGTGGGGCAGAGTATGTTGTTGATTTTCTGCCAAAAATTAAAATTGAAGTGGCATTGTCGGATGATATGGTTGAGACAGCCATCGATGCCATCTGTAAAGCTGCTTATACGGGCAAAATTGGGGATGGAAAAATATTTGTCTATGATATTGAACAAGTTGTTCGAGTTAGAACGGGTGAAGTTGGCGAAGATGCTTTAGGTTAGCCGATGATATGGATCAAAAATCATCTTATCTGTGATGATGGCATGAAGTGGAACGTCTAGTGCATGGGTTTTAATATGATCGAGTTGTTGAAATTGATAAGCCACACCAACTAATAACGGGCCTTGAATCCCCGCTAGCGTCTTATCATAATAGCCAGCGCCCATCCCCAGTCGATTACCCATCTTATCAAAGGCAACCAGTGGCATAAAAATGATATCTAAATCCTCAACTGGAATTGCTTGAGTATGGCAGACATTTGGTTCAGGAATACCAAAGCGATTGTCTTGCTTATCGGTTGCAGGTGTGGTTGGAAGGAAGCATAAGCTTTTGTTATCTTTTAATGCGGGAAAATAGCAAAACTTCCCTTGATAAGGGGCTGACTTCCACAATATGTCTAAGCTTATTTCACCGTTGATGGCATGATATAAAGCAATCTTTTTGGCATAACGAAACACTTTGAGTCGCTTTATTTTCTCACAAACATGCTGCGAAGCCTTCATCTGACACGAAGGGCTCAGTTTGCTACGAATCTGCCGCAAATTTTGTCGGATTATCTGGTGAACTCTATCGGCCATATCCAATCATCTTTTACCCTGTAAGGCTTTCAATAATAAGCGATATCTATACTGATTGGAATAGTGAATTTGGCAGAGTGATTGGGTTTATATTCGGGTGAATATATCCGATTATTTTAGATTATTGGGAATTCACAGTGAATTATTGCTTGTCAGAAAAATAAAACAATGATATAAGCCTATTTTTCTTTAGGGGCATAGAATAGGCTTGTTGTTAACGCAACTAAACCTAGCCATCCCCAACAATTCCTATCGATATAATCTAATTGAGAGTGTATTATGAGAGAGTGGATTAGTGATGACTACAACCTTGATGAAGAAGAATTCGTTGATGTAGAAAATGAACTGGATAGTTCAGACGAAATAAAACATATCGATGCGCGTAAGCGTTTAGAAAGAATGTTAGAAGAAAAGCAGCTTCGTGAAGATATTGAAGACTACCTATAAACTGAGTAATACCCATCCCGTTACTTGGGAAAATCCCGAAAAAGTCCTCAATAAAGGCTATAATCGACTGTTTCTTGGCGAAGGTCTCTTTGAAACCATGTGTGTCAAACATGGCGAAGTTGCAAATGCCAAGAAACATTGGCAGCGGATGAATAACTCCGCTTGTCAATTATCAATCCCATTTCCTCTCTCTTTGTCTGATTGGTTGTCTCAATTGAACCAAGCTATTGCTTGTTCAAATTGTCAAAATGGGATTGTAAAAGTCATTTTGCTTCCCCTTTCAGAAAAAAGAGGGTTGAACGTCACTGCGGATGGATGTGAGATTTTCTGGCAGATCTATGAATCAGAATCATTAGCAAAAGCCTGGTCTTTAGTGTCGTTACCTTGGCTTCGAGACAGCAATAACCCTGTGTATCGCCATAAAACGTTAAGTTATATCGAGAATATTCAAGCAAAGCGCTATGCCCTGGCTAAGGGAAGAGATGATGTCATTATCTTTGATAATAATGGCTATGTCTTAGAAACGTCGGCTGCCAATGTTTTTATGATTCTCGATGGTGAGTTATATACCCCATCGCTTAATCTTTCGATTCTTCCTGGTGTGATGAGGGAGGTTTTTCTTGAGAAGGCCAGAAGCCTTGGACTATCATGTCATGAGACAGTATTATCCCGGTATCATCTGCAAAAAGCAGAGGCGATTTTTATAACGAATAGTGTGCTTGGTTTTCTTCCGGTGCATCAGATTGATGACCAGGTCTACCCAGTAGAACATGAAATTTACCAATTGCTTAAGCGATAATTTTTTTGCAACCAGATAACCAGCAGCGTGAATAAGACACCTAGACCGAGTAAACCCATGATAAGAACGGGATTGAGTACGGTGCCATTGAGTAAAGCATGGCTGCCTGCATAGCCACAACTTGTGTAAATAATTTCAGGCGGTGTCAGAAAGAGAACGGTGATGATGACATAATCCCGTAACTTCATATTGGTTAATCCCAGGCCATAATTTACCAGGTTAAATGGTATGATGGGTACAACACGTAGAAACGCTAAAAATGGCCACCCTCTTCGATCAAAGACACGAATTAATTGACCAATCTTATAATGATTAAATCGGTATATCCACTTACGTGCTATATAACGGCTCAGACAAAAAGCGGCCGTAGCACCTAATGTTGCGCCTGTCAGATTGAGAATGGTTCCTAATACTGGGCCAAATACCGCTCCCCCAGCAAACGTTATGACTAAGGTTGGCATAAAAAACAAGGTGGCTAACATATAGAAGAAGCAAAAAAAGACAGGTGCTGCCCATCCTAGCGATTTTATCCAGATAAGTATGTCGTTGGCATGTTGGTTAAAAAGTAATGTAAAGCCAACAAATACAAGGACAAAAAACAGAGTAAAAAAAAATTTCATAGACTAATTTTTGTCTTGACGTAAGGGTTATGGTACTCTGTTTCAGCTATTGAAGCAAATTATAAAGAGAGCAATTATGAAACGGTTTTGTTGTTTACTCCTGGTATTGTATGCAGCTTTGGCTCACTCTCAGATCGTTTTTGATACGTTAGATGGCAAGCGCATCTCACTCGAGAGCTTGGCAAACAAAAAAATTGTTATTAATTATTGGGCGGATTGGTGTCAGCCGTGCGTGGATGAGATTAAGTCATTGAATGATTTTTATCAAAATTTCCACCAAAAAGTAGCATTATTTGCGGTCAACTTTGATCAACCCCCCTTGTCTGAGCAACGAGATGCCGTAAAAATACATCATATAGACTATCCATCATTAGCAGTCAATCCAGCAAAAATGCTAGCTTTGGGAAATATAAGAGCCGTCCCTGCAACATTTATTATTGATGCTAGAGGAAACGTTCAGAAGGTTCTTTATGGCCCACAAACAGCCGAAAGTCTATTGATTGCTTTAAACCTTAAGGAAGTTAACAATGGATAAATTGTTACTTGTACCGGACAAAAGCAAAAAAGAACTAATACGAGCCCGTGAGCGTGCCCGAGCCCGTGCCCGATTTTGAAGAATTAAAAGATAAACTTTGATCTTGAAGCAGCCCACCGAACAAAAGTGATTTCTGCCTATTAAAAACCGGGCACGGGCTCGTGCACCATTAACATTGGGCACGGGCACGTCTTAGATATGAGTTTTTGTCCGGTACAAAGTAAATTGTTACTTGTCATAACTGGATATTTTACGGTATAAATCGATTTGTGAATAAATAGTATCGAAGGATGACGATGAAAAATATTGGGCAAAATTGGTTAGCGGATAAATTTCGATGGCTTGTCAAAAATCTACTGCAGGCTGGGTTTAGGGTCACTGTGAATGGACAATATGAGCCGAATGACCGCGCCGTGATTATCGCTAATCGCACCTCTGTTTTGGATGTCTTGTTCCTATCGGTGTTTTTACCAGAGCGTTTAACCGTTGTGTTGCCGCCTAGTTTATACAAAAAATTATGGGTTAAAGCGTTAGCGCTATTTGCAGACGTTATTCCCGTGGATCCGACAAAAGCGTCCGCAGCAAGAGCGTTAATAAGGGCAATGAATCAAGGAAAACGATGCTTGATTTTTCCTCAAGGGCATAGTACTCAACCCGATCATAGTTTACGGGTATTCGATGGCCCTGGAATGATTATTCAACGAGCAGGTGGTTGGGTGCAGCCTGTCCGAATTAGCGGGCTGGAATACAGCATCTTTTCAATAGCTAAGCGCAAACATCCCATCCGTCTATTGCCAAAAGTGACGTTGCACGTTATGCCGAAACTACAGCTAAGCAGCGCAACTGGAAAGCGAAAAGTGGTTAGCAGTCAATTATTCCAATTAATGTCTGAGATGACCTTTGCTAACTGTCAAGTTCGACAAAGTTTATTTTCAGCCTTAATTGAAGGGGTTCAAATTGGGAGTAAAAATAAAGCAAAAATAGAAGATGCAAGCCGGACACCTTTAACGTATAGGCAGATGCTAACGCGATGCTTTATTCTAGGCCGGCAAATGAAAAAACAAACCCAAGTGTTTGAACGGGTCGGTGTCATGATGCCGACAACTTGTGCTGGCATGATAACTTTTTTTGCCCTACAAGCATACAGACGCATTCCGGCCATGATCAATTTTTCAAGTGGCTTCTATAATGTTTATTCAGCCTGTCGCACGGCTAATATTAAAACGATTTATACTTCCCGCCAATTTGTTGAAACAGCAAAGTTAAATGGCCTGATTGATGAGTTGAAAGATAATGGGATTGATATTTATTATCTGGAAGATTTTAAGCCTCACGTTGGCTTGGCCGAAAAATTATCGGGTCTGGCCAAAGCTTCCTTTCCCCGTATTGCTTATCAAATGATCGGCCGTAAGGTTGAAGCAACAGATACCGCCGTGATACTTTTTACTTCCGGATCGGAAGGGGTGCCAAAAGGGGTTGTGCTTAGCCACAGTAATTTATTATCGAATTGTTTTCAGATGCTATCGCGTGTTGACTTTAGTCATCGAGACGTTTTTTTCAACTCATTACCCATATTTCATTGTTTTGGCTTAACAGCAGGTAGCATTTTGCCAATGGTGACGGGAAATAATGCCTTTTTCTATCCTTCTCCTTTGCATTACAAAATTATTCCTGGTTTAGTTTATGAGATGGGCGGAACCATTATGTTTGCTACCGATACGTTTTTATCCGGTTACGCGCGAGCCGCCGCTAATCATGAATTTGCGTCAATTCGCTATATATTTGCGGGGGCTGAGAAAGTCAAACCAGAAACAGTTAGGCATTGGGCCGGTCAGTTTGGTGCACGGATTTTCGAAGGGTATGGTGCCACAGAAGCCTCCCCCGTGATTTCTCTAAATTGTCCGATGGCTCATTGCACAGGTAGTGTTGGTCAACCGTTACCAATGCTTGATATTCGCATAGAACCCGTTGATGGCATTAAAAAGGGAGGGCGATTATTCATTCGCGGTCCAAATATCATGCGTGGCTATATGAGAGCTGACAACCCTGGCCAAATAGAGGCGTTGGTCAGTGGCTGGCACGATACGGGTGATATCGTTGAAGTGGATAATGAAGGATTTATCACAATCATTGGCCGAGCGAAGCGTTTTGCAAAACTGGGTGGTGAAATGGTTTCTTTGACCACGGTTGAATTAATTGCCTCAGCTATTTGGCCTGAAAACCTTCATGCTTCAATTGCGGTTCCTTGTCCTAAAAAGGGAGAGCAAATCATTCTCTATACGGAGTGTGCTGAGGCCTCTCGCAACGAGTACGTGCAGTTTATTCAAAAGAAAGGTCAAACAGAATTATTAATTCCTGCAGTGATTATCGCAGGGGCCTCTATCCCGGTTTTAGCCTCTGGAAAGATTGATTATATCACCTTGAAACAACAACATGACCAAAAAGTTGCGCATCAACCTGAACTGGCCAAGGCGTGATTGAAAAACACTCCTTTGTACCGGACAATTTTAAAAATTAGCCGTCGTTGCGAACGTAGTGAAGCAATCCAGAACAGATTTTTGTTCACAGATAGAACTTACAATTGCTTCGTAAAGCGCTTAACTAACTTCACAATTTGTATATTATTTGAGCTCAACGATCTTCTGGGCTGCTTCGCGTTGCTCGCAGTGACGACGAAGTTAGTTCGGAACGTTTTTCAGGACCTGTATAAAGGCTCGCAACGACGGAGCTATTATGAAATTGTCCGGTACAAAGAAAACACTCATTCAGTCTGTGTTCGTTAAGCTTTTGTTAATGTTCGCATGCTAAAATAAGCTTGTATTCGGCAAAAAATGTCGGTATTTTAAACTATGAGCGTAGCAAAAATCAGATGCCTGTTGTTAGTATCGGGATTTGAGCGGGGGTGTAAAAATGGCTGGAACCGACCACATACTCAAAAAACTTGTTGAAAGTAATGCCTGCAAAAATGGCGAAGAGTTCTCTGCGCAACCTATCGATAACTTGGATGAGTTGACGCCTAATCCTGAGTTAAATTTATCCCATCAACCCAAACAGGTTAAAAAGCACGAACTTAACATGTCTCATGCCCTATCTGAAATATTAGCGAACACAAACACCCCATCTCCTGATTTACCGGATTGACACAGGTCTTATAAATAACTTGCTTCATTAGGGATAAATCCCGCGTTTTAAGCTCGCATATTCTTTTTTTCATCGTTATAATAAATATATAAGTATGATCAAGAGGATGCGATGGCCACTTTTTCTGAAACCTCTCACTGGCGCGATTCAGCGCGATCGGCACGTTTTTTTATGGTGGATGCTCGGGCAGCATTTCCCATTTTTATTTTTTTAATGCATATCCGTATTTGGACAGGGGTATTAGTCATTGTTTCAGCTTTATTTTTCGGGTTTATTGAGCATTATGGTTTCACCGTACCTGTTTTTTTGCGATCGATAAGAAGTCTAATTGCTGGTAGAACCCGCTCTGCTAACCCTTGGTGGCGCATATGAAGCTTGATATACCTAGTTCAATGGCACATATCTCTGGCCGTATGCAGGCCAAATTTTATTTAAACGATCGCTTTATCAGTGCAGAAGAAGTATTTGCTGAAACTGGCTTGTTACCGGCTATTGCCAAACGTGCTGAACAATTATGTTCGCTGTGTTTGGGATATGGATTGGGAATTAGCTTTGAAGATGCGGAAGGTGCGCTGTTAGGCAGCCGAGTGATTTTCGATGAGGTTACCCCAAATTCATTACGTATTTTATGCATGACAGACGTGCTATTTGAGCTTGTGAATGGGGGACCGAGCAAGGACTATACGCCACTAGACGAATTAATGTATGACTCATTGTAAAGCATCTATACTCGTGATCATTCGAAATGCGAGTTTTCTGCTTTTTCTTTTTCGCCCTGCAAAAAATAAAGGCGCATAAATCCTCGCATTTTGAATGATCACGGGTACATTTGTGAAGAATATTGTTAAAAAAGTGTAATTTTATGCTTTGCATGTCACTAGATTCGTGCTAAAACTTTATTATGGATGCAGATAAATATTTTTCGGAGTTGTACTATGAATCGATCACGATCACATTCGCTTTTTGGGGATCCTCGACATACAGTCGGCTGGGAAGAGCAAATTGACCAATTCTCTGGGAAACTTGAAGATGTTTGTGGAATAAACCAATCGAAAGAAAATATGGCTGCAGTGGAAACCATGGATGAATTTAAAATGACATGTGATGCCGTTTTAAATCGTACAGCGCCAAAACCTTCTTTTTAGTTATTATCGTTGGCGTTTAGTGAGCGCCGAATATTGATTAAAGTGTGTCACAAGGTTGATTTTCTTTGTTATACTTACGTTAACATCAAGCAGTTATATCTGAAATTTAGTTTTATGAAAGAAGATAAGCTAACCCGCGATCAAATTCAGTCTATACGCAATGCGTTTGATAAAGCCCTTAATGAAGGACCCTGGCAAGAAACGAATTTTTTGCGCGCTATGGGTAAGCAATTAGAAAAAATTCGGGATAATTTTTTGGTCGAAGTGGGCGAAAAATCAAGTGACGCTGCTGAAACATCCTCTAATCTAGCAAACCGAGTTGCTTTAAGGAGTGGGCAGCAAGAGATTTACATTTCGCTTTATAGCTCAAGTGGAAATCAATTATCTTCATGGGAAAAGGTCATTGCTAATCTACCAAGACAACTCATCTCAAGACCTATCTATGAAGACGAAGAAAGGGTACGTAGCCGAATAAAAAGTAAAAGCATGCCAGTGAATGAAGCTTATGTGTGTGCCTACATTGATAAAGATGATATCAAAATACTACCTAAAGATAAGATACCACATGACAAACTAAACCATCCTTTATTAACGGTGAAAGACAGGGCTATCACCTTGGATGATATTACTCGGTTTGTTCACCTTTCTGGGACCTATCAATATCGAGAGGGGCGCTTAGTTAAAAATGCAAACTCTGCGTCTAACGATGAGCCTCAATCAGAATAATTATCTTTTTTTTCATTTTATCACTAGGCCTATGGGCTATTTTATTTATTTGGGTATATACTAGAAGTATACGCAAAAATAGTTCTGTTTTATTATGGCACAACAACAGCAAGCCCAAGGTGGCGGTGGTGGTGATAACTCCATGGCACCAGTATGGATTACCATACTGCTATTTTTCACACTATATTTCATTTGGAAATTTGGCCACCCTTATATTGTTAGCTTTATTTTTTCTTTCAATGTCTTACAAGCTGAATTAGTTTCCTTAGTTTACGACCCAAATGTGCTGCGTGAGGAAATTATTTTCATGAAAACGACCGATCCCGCAACAGTCTCCTGGAAGGAATTTACTGAATATACGCGAGATGTTGGTATTTATATACGCTACCCCGTTTTACTTGTATTAATCGCTTTGGCAGCTGTTTTATATCGGTCCAATATTGTGTTGAAATTCCGTAAAATTCATAACATGAATACACTTCGTAGCCAAGAGCAACACAACTGGAGTGCTATCATGCCGGTGGTTAATGAAGATTTGGTGAGTGCCGATATTGCTGAAGGGCCTTGGGCAATGGCGTTAACCCCAATCGAATTTGCCAGAAAATATGACCTACTGCGCAAAGAAGACAAATTACAAGACAATCCATTACCCGGATTGGAAATGACGGCTGGTATCCGCAAGGGCGATGCAAAAAGGGTATTTACTTTACAAGTCGGCCCGTATTTTACAGGGTTTGATAGATTGCCAGGACATATCGTTGCTTTGGCTGCCGTGTTTATGGCACGGATTAATCGTGACAAAAAATCGGCGTCGATGATTTTATCAACCATTGATAAAACCTATGTGCAGGGTAAACCAGATTATTCCGTCGCAAAACCCATCCTCAGTAAATATGAAAAAACCGAGCTTGTGCAGGAAGTGTTAGCAAAGCACGCCTATGTATTATCCGCTATGGCCTCTTTGTTGGAAGCTGCGAGAGCGGATGGTGTTGTCCCTGTGTGTGAATTTTTATGGTTAAAAGTGGTGGATCGTCGATTGTGGTATATGCTGAGCAGCGTCGGTCGGCAAACACCCTTTGTCGAGGTGGGCGGACCCTTTGCACATTGGAAAGCTGAAAAGGTATTAGGACGTCGTTCTTTAATGCCGATGGTTGATGAAGCAACGAAGGCCCTTGAAATGGCGGTGAAAGAAATTAAACTGCATCCTAAAGAGTTAAGTAAGCTGGAGCCCTAATGAGAGGAATTGAGTCTAAAAGTGAAATTGATCCATCCTTATTGCTCAGGGATACTCGAACGATGTCTCAGCGGATTGCTGATTTCTTTGGTGATCCAACCAATGTATCCATCATGCTGTTCACCTTGGCTGCAGTTGCGTATTACCTACCAGAAATTGCCAGCACCATACTTTTAGTAGGCATTGCTTGCTTTTTGTTTGCTTATACTCGCAAACAAACATTGCCTTTCAGATTACCAATGAGTGCCCATACCAAAGATTATAATGACTTAAAGCCAGGGATTAAAACGCCTAATGAATCAAGGGGAATTACCTTCTTTGGCAATGATCGAAAGACAAAAGAAGAATTGTGGTTCACAAACGACGATATGCGGACGCACGTTTTGATTTTTGGTTCAACAGGTTCTGGTAAAACGGAGGCCTTGGTTTCTATTGCATTTAATGCACTGACGCAAGCAAGTGGTTTTATCTATGTCGATGGTAAAGGGGATAACTCGCTATATGCAAAAGTCTTCTCAATGGTTCGGAGTATGGGACGGGAAGATGATTTATTATTAATTAACTTCATGACAGGCGCTAGGGATATTGTGGGCCCTCAAGAGAAGCGATTATCCAATACGATGAATCCTTTTTGCCAAGGTTCTTCAAGTATGCTGACACAGCTGGTAGTGAGCTTGATGGGAAGCTCCGGTCAATCTTCCGATGGGGATATGTGGAAAGGCCGTGCAATCAGCTTCGTTGAAGCCTTGATGAAATTATTGGTATATATGCGAGATTTGGGTGCACTTTTGCTTGATGCAAATACAATACGTAATTATTTTAGTTTAGAACGGTTAGAAGCGATCGTCATTGATAAAGTATTTCCACGAGATGACCAAGAAAGCGTGAGTATGGAAAACGTCCCTTCTTTGGTGACAGACCCTTTGCGTAACTATGTATTTAACTTGCCAGGTTATAACAAAGAGAAAAAAGGGAAACAGGTTTCTCAAGTGCTTGAACAACATGGTTTTATTACCATGCAGTTGGTAAGGGTCTTCTCCTCATTGGCTGATACCTATGGCCATATTATCCGAACCAACTTGGCAGAAGTTGATTTCAAAGATGTGGTTTTAAATCGCCGGATATTAGTGGTGTTGTTACCGGCGCTGGAAAAATCACCGGATGAATTGGCAAACTTAGGTAAAGTGATTGTATCTTCATTAAAAGCGATGATGGCTGCAGGCCTTGGTGAAGATGTTGAAGGGGATTACCGTGACGTTATTGAACGGAAACCAACCTCTGCCCTAACGCCATTTATGTGTATTTTAGATGAGTATGGTTATTATTCAGTGCAAGGTTTTGCTGTGGTGCCAGCGCAAGCGCGTTCGCTTGGATTCTCTGCTATCTTTGCAGGGCAGGATTTACCCGCATTCCAAAAATCATCGAAGGAAGAAGCTGCCTCAATCGGCGCTAACACTAACATCAAAATTTGTATGAAATTGGAAGATCCTGTCGAAACCTATGACTTTTTCACCAAAACTGCTGGAGAGGCGTATGTAACGAAAGTAGACTCCTTCCAAACAAAGGAAACCAGCGTTTCAAACAGTTACTTAGACACTAAGAGCTCCTCCTTTGAGAAGCGTGCGCGTATTGATTTACTTGATCTCAAGGATCAATCTGAAGGTGAGGCTCATATATTTTTTAAATCAAAAATTGTCCGCGCTAGTATGTTTTTTGCTAATCCAAAGCCAGTTAAGAAGCTAAAACTTAATCAATTTCTCAAAGTTGAGTCACCACCGGATGAGTATATTTTCCGGTTGCAAAAGCAATTGCAAGGTTTCCAAGCAATATTGGATTCGGGTGATATTTCGATTCGTGATCAAGTTGAAAATGAGGAAATCAGTTTGATTACTCAAACACTTCACGATGAAAAGGCAGAAGATAATATTGAAAGAGCAGTCAATGCCCTCATTGCTTATCATAATTTCAACGAACCAGAACCGGTCGAAGAGGTTGTTTCTGAAGTGGATGAAGGGTATATGACCTTGTTTACACCATTGCCTGACAATGATTTGTATACGCCATTATTGGTTGATAATCCAGACAGATTTAAGCTACCTATTTTGGATATCGGGTTAACTCGAGACACATTGTCCAAAGTGGAGGTCTGCTCTGGTTCCAAAGATAAATATGCAGGCACCGTGGCCAATGAAGTCATTAAAGATTTGCAAGTGGCTACAACGTATCCTCCTGAAGTTCGAGACGACATTTCTGCCTCCGACGTGGCAGAGGTAGTGAAAGAACTGGTCGATGCTATCGTTAATAAAAGGAAGGAAGTCAGGACAGAATAGCGTTTAACTTTCTTGGAGGTACGGCTTTATTTTTCATGGTTAAAAACAAGAATTATGGCCAATATATTGATCACTTAGTTATTTTTTCGATTCCTTTACAAACAAATTTTTTTCAATGCTTGTAACTTTTCTATGAGTATGCTTTCATAAATACTTATTAAACTCATCTAGTTAGGTTTGTATGGCAAAATGCTGGCAAGGGTTATGCCACTTAACCATAGTGGTTGTATGCATTAGTTTAGTTGCTTGTGCGTCACGACAACCAACGCGTAATCCATTAGGTAATGATTTGCCTAAGAAAGTCTATGGGGCCTCTGATAGAAAAATAATTGACTTACAGAGGGCTTTAAATAAGCGTGGAATCAAGGTTATCTCCATTGGGCAAAATTACTTAGTCAGTATCCCAAGTGCCTATTTATTTGCGGATCAATCGCCGCGTATTAGATGGGGTTCATATGCCGTTCTAAATGATGTGGTCGATTATTTAAAGCAATTTCGTAAGGTGAGTGTTTATGTTGATGCATACACAAGTCCCTATCTGACAGCAGAACGTGAAAAGGCACTAACGCTAGCTAGGGCCACGAAGGTAGGAAATTATTTGCGCGACCAAGGGATTGATAGTCGTTTTGTATTTACCCAGGGGCATGGGAGCGACAAGCCGATCCGACGGTCTAAAAATGGGGGAGATGGCTCCTTAAATTCTCGTATAGAAATTACTTTCCGACGAGAAGTCGCATAAGGTGAAGATGTAATGAGCAAAGAAGCTTGGTATAGGAAATTAGAATCGATTCAGTTCTATATTGTTACGTTTCGACGTTTAAGTGGCTTTCTGTTGGTTTCTTTTATTGTTAATGTAATATTCGGTGTTTTGATTTATTTTAAATATTTTCATCAAGGCGATCATGTTTATTATGCTACGAATGGGATTGTCTCACCGGAGAAACTGACACCGAGAGATGAACCTAATTTTTCATCCGAAGCGTTACTTGCAACGCCTAAAACGGTCCAAGAAGCAAGTAAGCCCATACCAGATTAAATGAGGCACTCATGACAGAAGATGCATTAATAGCAGTATCCCTACGCAATGACTTTTATCGTGACAGTCAAAGAAAAATCATGATTGCTGCGATACTGTCGCTTTTATTGAATTTTATCATTGGATCCTTGTTAATCTATATATATACGCATCCTCCCGCTCCCCGATATTTCGCGACAAGCATCAATGGACGCATCACCCCATTATACCCGTTAAGCGAACCGAACCAATCAGACGCAGCCGTTCTTCAATGGGCGAATGAGGCAGCTATCGCATCCTATACTTACAACTTTGTCAATTATCGGGAAGAACTGCAAGCGGCTTCTGGGTTTTTCACACCAACCGGCTGGCGCCAATTTCTCTTGGCGTTACAGGGGTCTGGTAATCTACAAGCTGTTAAGGAAAATAAATTTGTGGTTTCTGCTGTTGCAACGAGGGCGCCTTCCATAACCCAAAAAGGCTTAGTAAATGGTGTGTATTCGTGGCGAGTGCAAATGCCGGTTTCAGTGACTTATCAAAGCTCAGAAAATTATACAACTCAAAATGTGATGATTTTAATGCTAATTACCCGAGTTTCGACATTAAACGCCCCCCGGGGTATTGGCATTTCCCAATTTGTCGTGTCTCCAATTACGGGGAATAATGACCAGGATCAAAATTAATCTTATTGTGTAAATATTGAAATGTAGTTGAATTTTGATAATAGGATTGGTTGTGTAATGAGAGGATTTATGTCAATTTATTATAGGATTGGGTGAAGGGACCTTAGTTGTTAAACGATGTGGGGTGGTAGGTAAACGATCTTAATATGAGTGGAAATAATGGCTGAAAGTACAATATCGACAGATTCGTTTAAGCGTTCTTTTCATAAAGGCCTACAACACTCATTTTTGATTAAGTTAGTCATTTTATCGGCCGCATTAAATTTTATTTTTATAATGGTTCTCACATATAAGGTCATCTACCCATTGGAGCCAAAATATTACGGGACAATCACCGAAGGGCGAACTTTCCCATTAATCGCTTTGACAGAACCGAATCAATCTGACGGGGCGGTTACTGAGTGGGCAAACCAGGCTGCTATTTCAGCATTTACCCTGGATTTTGTGAATTATCCTCAACAATTGGAACAAGCATCGCAGTATTTTACCAAAGAAGGTTGGGAGCAATTTTTGGAATCATTACAACAAGGTAATAACATCGAACAGATTAGGCAAAAACGCTTAACAGTGACAGCTGTCGCCCAAAATACGCCGGTCATTTTACAAAAAGGGGTGTTAAATGGTCGATATTCTTGGCGAATCCAATTGCCAATATTAATTACTTACCAAAGTTCAAGTAGTATTCAACAGCAAACTAGTATTATAACCATGCTAGTGATTCGTATATCCACACTCGAATCTTACCGCGGCATTGGGATTTCTCAGTTCATTGTTGGATCACCAACCGGAGGTATTGGTTAATGAGGATGATTAAAACTAAGCAGTCATGCCGCCTTTTTGCTATGATTAGCATCCTAGCTTTGGCTTTCCCTGTTTGTGCTCAAAATAATAATGATTCAACGCAAGCGCTCCAGCAACTGAGGTTATTGCAACAACGATTATCCAAAGGGAATGATGCACCAACAGGAGGGGAGACAGATCGCAGTACAGAAGCATCCAAAGACAGTGGCCCTGCGGCAACAACAACTTCTTCAGCGCCCAACACACAACCGACTTCTAGTTCACCGGTGATCGAAACAAAATCCCAACAGGCGATAATTGATGAAAAAGCATTTGAAGATTTGCAAAGAGACATGTTTCCACTTAACTCAGCACAAATTCATCAGCTTAAGAAAAAATATGAACAAAAGGAGTTTGCAACGGCGGCCAGTGCTGGAACACCCCCTAAGCCTGTAGCAACATCCCTGTTCGTTAATTTGTCTCCTGGCTCAACCCCACCAGCAATTCGGCTTTCGCAAGGATTTGTCTCCTCCTTGGTTTTTCTCGATTCCTCAGGCGCGCCTTGGCCAATTAGTGCCTATGATTTAGGGGATCCTAATTCGTTTAATATTCAGTGGGATAAAAAGGGCAACACCCTTATGATTCAAGCTTTAAAGCTCTATAACTATGGCAACCTAGCTGTGCGCCTAAAAGGCTTAAATACGCCAGTCATGCTGACATTAGTTCCTGGTCAAAAAGAAGTTGATTATCGCATTGATTTGCGAGTGCAAGGTTATGGACCGAATGCAACAGATTTACCGATTGGCGATGGTTTGCCACCGCATGCGAATGATCTATTACTGCATGTGCTCGATGGCGTACCGCCCCCTGGTAGTCAACGTTTAGTCGTCAGTGGTGGGGATGCTAGAGCTTGGTTGTATAAGAATAAAATGTATGTCCGAACCAACTTAACTGTTTTATCACCAGGTTGGTTAGCCAGCATGACCAGTGCTGATGGGACCCACGCTTATGAAATGCAAAAATCTCCCATTTTGTTGGTTTCATGGCATGGTAAAGTGATGCACTTAAAAATTGAAGGGTTATAACAAATGGCAACAAGAAAAGACAACCTGAAAGCATTATTTACAAATACCCGAACTCGCTTAATCCTTCTATTCACCGGGGCATTGCTGATTATTGGTGTGATCATTGGGGTTAGCAAATTATTATCAACCCCTTCTGCAGAAAAACAAGCAACCGCAGATGTCAGCCTTGTGCCAAATATACAGTCCATTCCAGGACAACTTAATCCAACACCTGAATATGCTAAACTACAAGAGATTCAGAACATTAGTCAGGCTCAACAAGCTGAGAAGCAAGGTACGAGTGCCATACCCACCATTATTCGATTACAAAAATTGGGTGAAGGGGGAACAGGGTTACAAAATGTTTCTCAAGGTATAGGATTTCAGGCCCTCGCTCGCGAAAGTCAGTTAGGCCCCCAACAAAGCCTCTGGTTGCAGGAATTAAAACAAGCCAATTGTAGCAAATCTTCCGTTGCCAAGGTTACCAGTGAAGGGGCTGGGTTGGACGATTTACGTAAAGGCTGCAGTTGTGTGCAGTTGAAGGAAAATGGCTATCAATTATCTGACCTGGATCAAATATGTTCGTGTAAGGATTTACGGGCTGCAGGATTCAACGCAAGACAATTAAAAGATCAGGGATACACGGCGGGTCGTTTAAAACGTTGTGGTTTTGATGCATGCGAGTTGAGAAATGCAGGATTTACCGCGCAACAATTAAAAGACGGTGGGTTTACGGATGGAGAGCTCCGTGGTGCGGGGTACTCACCTGAGGAAATACGTCGCGCAAGCGGTATCCCAGATGGTATTACGGCAGATGATATTCGTAGAGCAGGGTGCTCCCCAGATGCCCTTCGTAAATTACGAGAAGCGGGAGTGACTGCCGCAGCAATTGTCCGCATTAGTGGTTGCACAGCAGCACAATTAAAAGCGGCAGGTTATACTGCCCAAGACCTTAAAAATGCAGGGTTCACTGCCGCGCAACTAAAAAATGCAGGATTCACACCCGATGAGCTCAGAAAAGCTGGCTATACTGCCAGGGATCTGCTCGATGCGGGATTTACGCCGAAGCAGCTGGCTGATGCTGGGTATACACCGGCACAAATCCAAGCAGCAGAATCAGAATTGCCCCTGGGTATTACACCTGAGATGATTAAAAATGCGGGATGTAGTAAGACTGCTTTAGAACAAGAGCGTTTAGCTGGTGTCAGTGCTAAGCTTATCCGCGAATATGCGGGTTGCAGTGCTAAAGCACTTAAAGCGGCTGGATTCACCGATGCTGATTTAGCTAATGCCGGTTTTACACCCGCGCAAATTAAAGATGCGACCCCCGTCACTGATGCGCAGATTAAAGCGGCGGGTTGTGATCCTAAAAAATTGCATCAGCTATTAGAAGAAGGCGTCTCTGCAAAACGTATTAGAGAGCTAAACGGTTGTACAGCAGAACAACTAAAAGAAGCTGGCTATGGTCCCGCAGCACTCGAAGCAGCGGGGTTCACGCCCCAACAATTGCTAGATGCTGGGTTTACACCAGCACAGTTGAGAGCGGCAGGTATCAATCCTATCAGTGCATTGGCTAAAGGTAGAGTTTCTGATTGCAGTGTTGCCTCATTAAAGGCTGCTAGAGAAGCTGGAGTTACTGCAGCTGAGATAAAGCGAACCCTGGGGTGTTCGGCAAAAGCAATGAAGGAAGCAGGCTATACGGCTAAGGAATTACGAGATGCCGGTTATACCGCAGCTCAATTAAAGGCGGCAGGTTTTACGGCCAAACAACTAAAAGACGCTGGATTTACTGCGAAGCAGCTCAAAGATGCTGGTTTCACGGCAGCGCAGCTTAAGGACGCTGGGTTTACTGCGAAACAATTGAAGGATGCTGGATTTAGCGCACAGCAGCTGAAGGATGCTGGTTTCACGGCAGCGCAGCTTAAGGACGCTGGGTTTACTGCCAAACAGCTGAAGGATGCTGGATTTACCGCTAAACAACTCAAAGATGCTGGTTTCACGGCAGCGCAGCTTAAGGACGCTGGGTTTTCAGCAAAGCAGTTGAAAGATGCTGGATTTTCTGCAAAACAATTAAAGGATGCAGGATTTTCTGCAAAAGAATTAAAAGACGCAGGGTTTACTAACCAGCAGCTTGAGAATGCTGGTTTTTCACCGGCGGATATCGGCGTCGCCTTGCCGCCTGGCCAGGCAGGGGATACGTTGCAAGATTCTGAACTGCCAGGAGTTGCAACTGGCTCAAGAGCCCAACAAAGAGCTGATCGTTCCTCACAACAATTGCAACAATTGTTAAAGCAACAACAAAAGCAGTTTGATCAACAGCAATTTCAACAACGGATCGATCAACGAAAAGTACAGATGCAAAGTGAAGCAAGTGACAGTTTGAACAAGTGGAAACAAGTTGCAACACAAGCCTATATCGCTGGGGATCAAGATAAAAATGACAAAGATTCAGGGGTTGGTCAATCACTTGGGAAAAACACCCAAGGGAAAAATTCAGGGCAAGATAGTTCGGAAAATAGCCCCTATCCATCGGTTAAAACAGGTGAAATTATGTTTGCAGTGATTGATACCTCAGTGAATTCCGATGAGCCTGGGCCAATTCTTGCTACGCTTGTATCGGGTCCTTTCAAGGGGTCAAAACTTATTGGAAGTTTCACCACCAATCAAAACTCTGGAAAAATGACGATTCAGTTCCAAACAATCTCGATACCAGGTGATAAAAAGACGCAAAGTATCTCCGCTTATGCGATCGATCCGAATACAGCACGAACCGCTCTCTCGAGTCGAACGGATAATCATTATCTATATCGCTATGGTTCGTTGTTTGCGTCCACCTTCTTAGAGGGGTTTGGTAATGCCTTCCAGTCGGCGGATACCACAGTAACGATTGGTGGTACTGGCGGGGGAGATAATATCACTGTACAAAATGGTATTAACCGGTCGGCACTTGAGAATGCGGTGATTGGTTTGGCCACGGTGGGTAAAACCTGGGCTCAGTATGCGCAGCAAAATTTTAACAGGCAACCAACCATTGAGGTGTTTTCTGGAACGGCGATCGGCGTATTATTTACCCAAGATGCATCGTTTTCTTGATTATTAACTAATAGTAGAGATTGAGACTATGGCAGATACAAAAGACAACAATGAAGGATATGAATTTCCGGAGCTTGATGGTTACTCGCCTGAAGGCTATGAGGAAGCGCCGTCAGATTCTCAACCAACGCAATCCTCAATGAGTACCTCCGGGTTTTCTTTAGCTAATATAAATCCTGTGTGGCGAAATGCTGGCATTGTTATCGCGGGGGTGGTTGTTCTCATGTTAGCTTATAAGTATTTTGGTGGCATTTTTAGCACCAGTAAGAAAGCTCCTTCAGAGATTTCTTCTATACCCAAACAGCCACCTATTCAACCACCCATACCACAACCTAAAATTGTGGAGCCAACCCCAAAACCAAAACCCGATGAATCGATGTCCAAACAGGTTCGTCAAAACTTGGCAAAATTAGAGTTAAGCCAGCAAAATCTTTCCTCAAATGTGAGTGATATTGAATCAAAATTGAATGGATTAGATGGCAATGTGACTGACTTATCTGACAAATTGGCTACTATCAACCAGCAACTAGCTGACATCGCAGAAAAGTTAGACGGTCAAGGTAATGTCATTAATCTACTGAAAGCCAAACTAACCCCCAAAAGTAAGCCAAAGCCAAAAAAAATATTACCACCCCCCATACAATATTCCATCCAAGCTGTCATTCCTGGCCGAGCTTGGCTAATTGGATCAAATGGGTCTACAATTACAGTAAGTAAGGGAAGTCGTATTGCCAGTTATGGCATCGTTCGAATAATTGACGCTCAAATGGGGCGAGTAGTAACAAGCTCAGGGAAAGTGATTCAATTTGAGCAAGAAGATTTTTAGGTGAATTATGGCTAGTTGTACGGCGGGTACAGTTGCCTGTTGGATTACCAGTCAAGCAGATATATTGCGAAATATCGCAGCCTCGCTTGAGCCGATTCAACAACTCATCACGGGGGTAGCCTACGTCATGGGGATTGCTTTTGCATTTAAAGCAATCTATAGCCTGAAAGTGTATGGCGAAGCCAGAACGATGATGTCATCTAATGCGAGTTTAAAAGAGCCGGTCACTTATCTGGTGGTTTCGGCAGTCTTTATCTATCTGCCTCGCGCCATGAAAGTGTTGCTAATGACAACGTTTGGCGATACTGATATATTGCCGTATGCACCAATTAATAGTTCTAACGGTACGTTAGATGCTTTATTTGGATCAAATAGCCCGGTAGGTGCATCATTATCGCTATTCATTCAAGTGATAGGTTTAATAGCTTTCATTCGTGGATGGGTATTAATAGCACGAGCTGCTGGCCAAGGTGGGCAGCCTGGTACTACGGGCAAAGGATTAATGCATGTTTTTGGGGGGATTTTAGCGATTAACATTGTGAAAACGTTGGAGATAATCAATAATACTTTATATGGGTAGAGACATTTTAGGCCGATTCGGAGGAAAAACTGTGAAAAATTGTAAATTTAATTTCAATCAACTAAGTCAGTTCATTGTCTATGCAACGGGTTTAGTATGTTTATTGGTAACGGGCCAAGCCGTAGCTGCTGGCGCCGAAACATTGGGTGGGATTGCATCGACTGTGACCCAATCCTTTACTGCGTTGACCCAGCTAATCACGGCGGGTTCTTATTTAGCGGGCCTTGGGTTTTCGATTGGTGCTATTATGAAATTTAAGCAACATAAAGATAACCCGACTCAGATCCAAATTGGTACGCCTATTGCGCTCGTATTTATCGCAGCCGCTTTACTATTCTTACCTGCGATTCTAACTTCAACAGGTACCACCTTGTTTGGTCAATTATCTCAAGGTGATATTGGTGGACCAACTGGTATTGTATTTACAGTTGGAAACTGATTTATTGGAATCGGCTTTCTTTCAGCCAGAATCATTTTTGGGGAGGCAAGCTTATAGCTTGCCTCCGTATGTTTGGTGAATTAAGAATGACGAAACTTTTAGGCAAACATGTATTACGTTTAATGGCTTCTGCCAATGCTTGGCGGTTGTATTCTGCGCGTAAGTCTGATCCAAAATTTGCCGAATATGAAAGAAAAATTTGGGAAAGAGATCAATATAGTTGTCAATTCTGTGGTTTTCAGGCCAAAAAATATCAAGATGTGGTCAATTTAGATGGCGATTTTTCGAACAACAAAATGTCTAACATGGTCACCGCTTGTTGCTTTTGTTCCCAATGTTACTTTATTGAATCAGTTGGGGTTGGTGGTTATGGCGGGGGAACATTAATTTATGTTCCTGAGATGAGCCAAACTGAGTTAAACAGTTTATGCCATGTGTTATTTTGTGCTATTACCAATGATACCGGTTATAAGCAAAGTGCTCAGGCGATATATCGTAGTTTAAAATTTCGCTCTAAAAATGTTGAGAACAAATTTGGCGAAGGGACCAGTGATCCCTCTATCATGGGGCAGTTAATCATTGATTCAGGGGTGAGTGATAAAGAAACAATAGACCAGATGTTCGAGTCGGTTAGGTTACTGCCTTCCCGGGCAAAGTTTAGAAAGCAAATAGAACATTGGGCTGCAGCAGCAGTGAGGGAGATTGTTGAAGGATAACAACTTGTTTTGCGGAACGAGTTAAAGTTGATGCGGTCTTAAGCAACGAGGATGAGGTGAGCATGGGAAGATTGGCTGACTCTTTTTTCGAAGGCATGGATACTTTCCTTGCCTGGATCAGTACTTCATTAAAGCAAACCAGCGAGTCTTATATTGACCTGGAAACAGCCGATAGCAATACGGTTCTAGTCAATCACGATGGTACCTTACTTTCCATTATCAAAATACACGGGATCATGGCTTTGGCTGGTCCCGAAGAATTTGAGCGGTTAGTTGAAGGATTAAATAATGCTTTTCGGGGTGCAATGTCTCGGACAGGTCATGCTTTTCAAGTTTATTTCAGTCATGAAAAGCAGAGTATTCGAAAAAAAATTGAAGATATTTATGCCCCCGCGTTTGCAACAGCAGAAAAACTCGAATTGGATTTATCGGATTTATTTAAAGAACGAGTCAATTATTTATCCGGCTATTGCGCCGATGAAAGCGTATATTTCACCCTCTATACTCGGCCAATTAACTTAACCGGAGAACAGCTTAAAGCAGCCAACAAAGCAAAATTAAAAATGCTGCGTGAAACGAAAGCACCGCCTTTTAGAAATACACAAACAATTTATGCAGCGATCCCTGAATTGCGTGATACGCATGACGCATTTGTGCGAGCCATCATGCATGATTTCGAAAGCCTCAATATATCGGCAACCTTGTTAAATGTTCATGATGCAGTGAAAAGCATCCGTATCTCAGCCGATCCTGATTTTACATCAGACGACTGGCAGGCATCACTTCCGGGAGATAAATGTCGCGCTCGTGAGCTCAATGGTTTTGATGGTGATCCGTCCGATCTATTATGGCCCTCATTAGCCAAACAAGTGTTGCCTCGTGATGCTGAGATTAAAGATATGCGCACGGTTAGAGTGGGCGATAAAATTTATTCAACAATCTATATCGATTTGTTCCCCAAAGATGTCAGGCCGTTTATCAATTTATTTTCACGGATCTTACCGTCACACATCCCTTGGAAAATGGCTTTCCTTGTCGAAAGCGAAGGATTGAATACCGTCAAATTAAAGGGGTTACTCTCTGCGATTTTAAGTTTTTCATCGGCGCAAAATCGATTAATCAGTGATTCTGTGAATTTATTAAAGTACCTTGAGTTAAATACGGATGAAGCGGTTGTTCGTTTGCGCGTGGTTGCTTCTACTTGGGCACCTGAGAACGACCTGTCTTTGTTAAGAAGACGAAGTTCGGAATTAGTAAAAGCTATCCAAGGTTGGGGATCTACCGATGTTTCAGAGATGTGTGGGGACCCATTTGAAGGTTTTGTGTCGAATATGCTTGCTGCAACCGTTAGCAGTAGTGCAGTTCCATCGGTAGCGCCGCTCACCGATGTAATCAGCATGTTGCCGATTACTCGCCCTGCATCGCCTTGGCGGACAGGCGCATTATTATTTCGCTCACCGGATGGCAAACCATGGCCATTTCAACCGGGTTCGACACGTCAAACCACATGGATTGATTTGGTTTATGCTAGACCGGGTTCGGGTAAATCTGTTTTATCAAGTGCACAAAATCTTGCGCTATGCCTAAATGGCGGGTTGAGCCGCTTGCCTCGGATTGCCATTATTGATATTGGACCGTCTAGTAGTGGTTTAATTTCGTTATTAAAAGAGGCATTGCCGAAATCCAAACGCCATTTAGTTGCTTATCATCGATTACGCATGGCGAAAGAATATAGTATTAACCCCTTTGATACACAGTTAGGTTGTCGGTATCCAACTGCTCTTGAGCGCTCCTTTTTAGTAAATTTTTTAACGTTATTAACCACCCCTTTGGGCGCTGCCAAGCCATACGACGGGATGGCCGATTTGGCAGGTATGGTGGTGGATGAATTATATAAGAGCCTTGCTGATGAATTTAATCCAACCCCCTATACCACGGGTGTTGAAGAAATGTTGGATGGCATATTGGAAGAGATTGGCTTTGTCAAAGATTCAAAATCAACTTGGTGGGAAGTGACAGACGCTTTATTCTTAGCTGGGTTCGCGCATGAAGCGATGCTGGCGCAACGATATGCCATGCCTTTGCTGGCGGATGCTGCTTCAATCTGTCGAACACCTTCAATTGAAGACCTTTATGAAAAAGTAACAACTCCGACAGGTGAATCGTTAATTAGTGCGTTTTCACGCATGGTTTCCTCCGCGGTTCGGGAGTATCCCATTTTATCGAGGATTACGAGTTTCGATATCGGTGATGCCCGTGTTGTTTCTTTAGATTTAGATGAAGTGGCTAAATCCGGTGGTGATGCAGCGGATAGACAAACCGCTGTTATGTATATGTTAGCGCGCTATGTTTTGGCAAGGCACTTCTACCTCACTGAGGAAAGCATGGGTAGTGTTGTTCCAGAAGAATACAAAGAATATCATGATGAGCGTATTCAAGAAATTCGAGAAGATCCGAAACGGATTGTTTATGATGAATTTCACCGAACAGCTAAATCATCAGCGGTTAGAGAACAAGTAATTATCGATATGCGTGAAGGGCGTAAATGGAAAGTGCAAATTGCGTTACTTTCCCAGTCGGTTGATGATTTTGATCCGGTGATGATTGAGTTTGCGACTGCGATCTATGTGATGGATGCAGGCCCCTCCCAAGCAGTTGAGAAAACCACTCAGATTTTTGGCTTATCGCCTACCTCGAAAACGGCACTTAGAACGAGGGTGCATGGTCCCCGAGAAGGAGGAGCAACCTTTTTAGTGCAATATGCCACCAAAGAAGGCATAAACATGCAGTTACTGACCTTAACTTTGGGGCCAATTGAGCTATGGGCATTTAGCACAACGGCTGAAGATGCCTTATTAAGGAATCGATTGTATAAGCATTTAGGCCCAGCTGAAACGAGACGAGTCCTCGCTAACTTTTTCCCTGGTGGATCAGCCGCTAAAGAGGTTGAGAATCGATTAATCAGTAAGCGGGAAGCGAGCGGTTTGATTGAGGAAGAGGTTAAGGAAGGGGTCATTGATGAGTTAATCAACGACATTATCAGCGTTTATACGAAAGATCCTAATGCGAAGGTATTGCCAGTAAGGAATGCTTAAATTCAAGGGAAAGTCCGGAAGATAAGTGGGTGAATTAAGTTGGAGATGTTCCCAAATTATCAACTAATGGAATGTGGACACGCCCTAGAATGTAGGAAAGTCGATGGAAAGAATAAAAATTGTATTCATCACAGAATCTGAACCATTTTATATGGCGGACGCTTTCCGCTATTTTTTTAGCCATGACGTAGGCGCTATTGATATTAAAAGTGCTTTTATATTGAATTATTTTCACGTTGGTTATACGGGCGCAAATCGCATTAACTATCTGGATGTGCTAAGGGCATTTGGTCCTATTAACTTCTTCAAAGCCCTTGTGCGTATCTTAAAAGGACGATTCAGCGCGGATAAACAAGTTTCCAATATATTTATAAATCAAGGCATTCCAGTATTTAATGGGTTGGAAGATATTAATGCAGAAGATGTGGTAAAAAAAATCCAAACTTACCAACCTGATTATATTGTAGCAGTTGGAGTGAATTCACTATTTAATAAAAAGTTGCTGCATGCATCGCGTTTTGGCTGTATTAACCTACACTCTGGCATTAAACCCGAGCATCGAGGACGCGCTTCGATATTTTGGGCATTAGCGGATGGTTGTGCAGAAACGGGTGTTACCGTTCATAAAATCGAGGAAGGGGTGGATACTGGCAATGTGATTGCAACCAGGCATTATACAATCAGCGAACGTAGTTTAGATAAAGTTTTATTAGATATCCGAATGCTTGGGATGGATGCATTGCTAGAGTCGTTAAATAAAATAGTGCATCATCAAGAAATTGCGGGTGGGCAGCGGATAGATTCTTCTTGTAAGCCAAGACCCTACCCCAATCTAGACGATTTAAAAATGTTTGTAAAAAATGGGAATCGATTATTTTAAAATTGTTGTTGAACTAACGCTTCCATCGGGTTTTATAAATTGTATCGTGTTGGCGTTAATTTGCTTTACCCGGTGGCAGCGAAAATCCTTTTTCCCTGCAGAAGACAGTTGACGGCAATAGGTGTTATTTTTGACATACCAGCGGCCTTGCCAATATTTCATTTTCGATAAATAGCGAGTATATCCTTGAATGGTCCCGTTTTTTGACCACTTCGCTTCGCCTTGGAATTTAATGGGACCGTAATTCCCATAAAACGACATATCACGGCCTGCAATTAATTGTCGAATTTCTTGGGAATTGAGGAATTTTGAGCCTGCAAAGCTTGCCTGTATGTATCCAACAGATAACAGAAAAATGAGATAGTATAAATAGCGCTTCATACTTACAACTTAGATAAGCACTCAGGAAATATCAAGTTGAACGTCGAGGATAGCCGGATATTGGGGCCACTCGCTGACTTAATTAAACAACAAATCTTCAAGTTCAAACTGATCTAATATGCTGGGTGTTAGTGGGTTGATTAAGGAATTACTTGTTAAAATATAGCGACCGGAGTAGCCATTGACATTCAAATCAACCAATAGTTGATGAGGGCGTTCTGGGTCAGCAGTAATTGATAGGTTGCGTAACATGTGCAATAAAGCCCATGGCCCATGAGCCTCCAGTTCAAACTGCTTCCCTTCGATGGTTTTGATTCGAATGGCCGTTTGATTGAATGGCCAGGTAAATTGGCGATCATTGTTTTCACCAGTATCATCGTTTGTGTCTTTGAATTTGCGTTCATCCATGACAATTTCTAATCGCTCAATGGTTGGGTCTAAGGCAATTTTTTGAAGTTCAAATTTGACATTAGTCACAGTCTCTTTTTCAAAAAACATCGTGCTTATGATATTTGCTTGGATAAACTGTTTAATAACAGTATCTTTAAAGGGCATCCGATATCCATTCACTTCTTTAACTTGCCATTCAGCAGCATCCGTTTGTAGAAATGGTTTGATATGATTTTCGGTAAATTGAGCTAAGCGCCCCTGTTTTGCGAAAAATGCATTGAAATCATTAAGATTAATATCAAACTCCCCTTTCTCATCAATCGGAAAGCGGTGCGCTAATTTTTGTTGGTAATAGAGTGCTATTTCTTGCTGCCACAACTGGTTTAACTTCTCTTGAGAATCTTTCAACATATGGTACCAAGTTTCGTCCGCATAGAGTTTGGTCCAAGATTTTAAAGGTTCAGGTAATCGTTGGCTGTGCGTATAGACAACGCTTAGTGGATCGACATTGTCTGGTTGCTTAAACCGTGCTTTGGTTAAGTTAAACACCATGGATTGTCGGTCTTCCAATAAATTGATTTGGTTGGTAAATTGACCTAACTCACCAATACTCTGATCCACTTGGGCCACTGCTGATTGGCTAATGAGATTAATATTAGAAAATTCAGAAGGCACATAGCGATTAAAATATTCACCGTATCCACTTGCAACAGGACTTGTTTGTAATTGGATGAACTGCATAAATCGTGAAAACGATTGATTTTGGTGAATTTGTTTGGTTATTTGTTCGATGTCTTGAAATGAATTTGGCGTTCGAGGATGGGATTTCTCAATGAAGTGTTTCCACCAATCTCGGTATGCGTAACAATAGGACTTTTCAATCATACCCGCTAATTCGGGGTTAGGGGTTTTATCTAATACCCAACTATCTTTGTTAATAGCCTGCGCAATTCCAACCAGTTTAGGTTTTAAACTTTCAAACCCAGCTTTAGAAAAATAGATGGGCAAGTCTGCCGTCGACAGATTAAAGCCCGGCATTTCGATATGTTGTTTCTGATTGGGGAAAAAATCTTTAGCCAGCATATAGTAGAAGTAGGGTTCGGGTAACGCATTAAGGTAGTTTTGAGTGTCTTTGACGATTTGCTGGTCTATGGAAATTGGCTGGTAGGGTGGTCGAAGGGCATTTCGCATTAGTGCCATTTGCTTATTTTGTTCAGCAACATCAAGGTGTTGCCATCGTTGCTTAAACCAATTAATCACTGTTTCTTCATCAAAGTGTTGTTTAGATCCAAGCATCAAATAGACTTTTAGTGCCGTGAATTTGTCGCTAACGGGACTTGATGATGATTGCATAACTTGTTTTAACTTGTCTAAAGAGATTGGTAAAAACTGTTGGTGCAAAGCATGGGTCGTCTTTTGCGATAATTGTTGTTCTAATTTATGCAATGATTTGGGATAGAATAAAGAGTGGGGTAGTTGCTCAATTTCATTGCTCGCTTGGGTTAAATGAAACAACGCAGCATTTAAATCATTCGTTTGGCTAAGATAGCTTTCATGGGTAATCAGTAAGTCACTGATATAATCTAATTCACGATTAGCTTTAAACCCTTGCTTGATGCCATATAACGCTGCTAAGACGAAGAGTATACTTGCAGCGGTCCCAAAAATTTTGATTTGTCTTTGATAGGGAATTTCAGAGCTTAGGCGGTGTCTTTTCAAAATATGAGTCAGCGTCGCTTGCACAAAATAGGGTTTGTAATTGGTTGCAAGGTTATGATGATCGGGCAAGGCTAGGCTGTATTCCCGTTTTATCCGTTTATTTAGCGGGTCGAAACTTGCTCCTTGTTGTATGGAGCTGACGAAATATAAACCCACAACGGGTAAGTTTGTTTGCGACATGGCTTTGATACAGTAGGACACGGCGCGATGGTAAGCACTAAATTGCTGGGGAAACTCACGAATGAGCTGACGTTTAATCGTTGAGCGACTGAAATGGAGTTTGTCGATGACCATGTGCTGAATATGGGCGGTTAATTGAAATAGCTTTTGCCCAATCTGCTTTTCTGTCTTATCGGGGTGAAAATCGAAAGATAACCCGAAAAGATCGAGGTTATCATTCCCCACCAATGTTTGGGCAAAAAAATCACAAAATCCGGTGATACCATCTGCATGGGTGATGATAAGGTGGCAGGGGATTGACTTGTTTAAGCTTTGGCTCACCCAGTTTGACAGATGAATGTGCGTTTGCAAGCGCTCATTGACTGAAAACCCATCTTCACCGACTAACTCTTGCAGATTGATGCAGATGAGTATGGATTGGATAGGAACAAGTGTATGACAACGATTGATTAGGTGGATTTGTTTTTGTAGCGGTAAGGTATTATCCATTAACCAAGACTCGCTTAGTAATAAGACTACCTGATTAGCTTGATAATAAATTTTAGCCTCTTGACATGAGAATTCGTCATACGATTGAAAATCACTTTGCGACAAAAAGGTATTCTTTCCCTGCCTATCCTTCCCAATTAACAAAGCAAAGTGAACTTGTTTATATTGATGATATAGTTGCTTAAATAAGCGTTTTAACGCATTGTGCAGTTGTTTTTGATTAGGATGCATCATGGGGCACCCATTGAGCTTTAACGATAGGACTAAAGGCCAGGTTCTCAACTTTATGGTTTAAATGAGTATGACAAAAATAGAAAGTAGAGGCTAAAACCGCTGCGCTAAGACCCACAGCAATTGGCAGAGGCCTGTTAGACATCATGGGTTTATCATTTGTTTGGTGAGAATGTTTGCCTAGCGACTTTTGATGGCCTCGGTGTTGCCGAATCAGCTGGTACAAGGATTCACATAAATTATCGATTTGTTGCCTAGAATCAACCTGATCGTGAAACTTTCCTTCAAAACCGGCTAATAAACAAAAATAAGCGATTTCAATGATATCCAAATACTGGCTCGGCTGATGTTGAATTTTATCGACAACACGGAAAAACTGGCTACTAGGTGGTTCTTCCCCACGACCAATGGGACTAAACGCATGGAAGCTGACGGGTTGATGAAAAATACGGTAATAGTTCCTGGCAATGAGCTCATCGATTGTTGCTGTTAAAAGATAATACGCAATCGAATGGTTGGCATTTTCTTGGTTTTTTTCTTGGATGCGGCTTTGATATGCTTGAAGTTCATACCTAAAATCTTCCCTTAATTGTGCAATGGGGGGAAGCGTATAGCTCAACGCTAATCGATCGAGTAGTGAAAATAGGGGCGAGGCAGCCGCCAATAATGGGTTGCTGGAATAAGGAGCAGTATATAAGCGCGAGCGAAAATAGCTTACCGGAATTTGGGTATTTTCGGATGTTTGTTGCGTATTTTGATACGGCTTATTCAGCTTAGTGCTGGGCAAGTGCCCCATGGCTCGGTTACCTTTTTTTAACTAATAAATATATTACGTGAACTTACCCTGACTGTCGATAGCTGACAGGGTTCTCCTCTCTGTACTGGTTTCACCCACAAAACCAATACGCACCCGTGAGCATGCCCGTGCCCGTGCCCGGTTTTTAATGGGCAAAGCTCCCCATTTTTCGGTGGGCTGCTTCAAGCTCAAAGTTTATATTTAATTCTCTAAATCTGGACAAGGGCACGGGCTCGTATTAGTTCAGTGCTTTTATCCTTTATAGATAGTTCTCCTTCAACGGATCAAAATAGGAATTCATCCGGTTTGATAATGCAAATATAGCGCGGATCACGAAATGCCATTAGCCCCTAGCTTTTTAACCTTGCATGGGTATAATAAAATCAAATAGTGAGTGTTTGATACGATTGAGGGATTATGCAGAAGAATCAATATTTTCCACACCTGTTTGAACCATTGGATTTAGGTTATACAACCCTGAAGAATAGGGTCTTGATGGGCTCGATGCACACGGGATTAGAGGAGGATAAGCCCGATTTAAATCGGTTAGCTGCTTTTTACCAACGGCGAGCACAAGGGGGCGTTGGCCTAATTGTTACGGGTGGGTTTGCTCCCAATCGAGCCGGTCGATTGGCACCTTTTGCAGCGAAGTTATCAAACCAAAGCGAAATGAAAAAACATGCGGGTATGACAGATGTCATCCATGCGTCAGATGGTAAAGTCGTCTTGCAAATTTTACACGCTGGACGCTATGGTTATCATCCTTTTGTGGTGGCACCAAGCCGCATTAAATCCCCTATCTCCCCCTTTACGCCTTGGTCGTTAAGTTCACGAGGCGTTGCGAAGACCATTCACCATTTTGCCAGGTGTGCAAAGCTTGCCCAACAGGCAGGTTATGATGGGGTAGAAGTGATGGGCAGTGAAGGTTATTTAATTAACCAATTTATAGTCGCTCATACCAATCAGCGGAAAGACCAATGGGGTGGGGACTTTAGCAAGCGTATGCAATTTCCCGTAGCCGTAGTAAAAGCCATTCGCGAAGAAGTGGGGGAGAAATTTATTATTATCTACCGCCTTTCTATGTTGGATTTAATAAAAGACGGTAGTAGTTGGGAGGAAGTCAT
The DNA here is from genome assembly GCA_020051095.1 of Pseudomonadota bacterium. Classification (GTDB taxonomy): domain Bacteria; phylum Pseudomonadota; class Gammaproteobacteria; order Legionellales; family Legionellaceae; genus JAFIFT01. Next base: position 57,210 of record JAGVJN010000049.1, read on the forward strand.
TGAATTAGCGAAAGCGATTGAGAAAGCAGGTGCCTCCATCATTAACACCGGTATTGGTTGGCATGAAGCGCGTATACCAACTATTGCATCGATGGTTCCGCCAGCCGGGTTTTCATCCGTCACCCAACGCATACGCCCTCATCTTGCTATTCCAGTGATTGCGTCCAACCGCATAAACACGCCCACAATCGCTGAATCCGTTCTGGCACAAGGGCATGCTGATATGGTTTCAATGGCACGCCCATTTTTAGCGGATCCCGAATTTGTCCAAAAAGCTGAGCAAGGGGATGAGCGTTCTATTAATGTTTGCATTGCTTGTAATCAAGCTTGTCTTGATCAGGTTTTTTCGCATAAAGAAGCAAGTTGTTTAGTCAATCCAATTGCAGCGCGTGAAACGGAGTGGCAGATTGAACCTGCCACTCAACCCAAAACAGTTGCTGTGGTTGGCGCAGGGCCGGCAGGGATGTCATGTGCATTACTTGCTGCCCAAAGAGGCCACCAAGTCACCCTTTTTGAGCGGAGTGACAAGCTTGGCGGGCAATTCAATTTAGCCAAAGTGATTCCTGGGAAAGAAGATTATGCGCACACCATTGCCTATTTTGATCACCAGCTTCGTGTGCATAACGTCCGAGTGATTCTAAACCATGATGCAGACATTTCTGATCTGCGGCCTTTTGATGAAATTGTGTTGGCAACGGGAATTTCTGCTCGAAAGCCATCCATCCCGGGAATCGATCATCCCAGTGTGATAACTTATATTGAGCTGCTGGAAGGGGCACGAAAACCTGGCAAAACAGTGGCGTTAATTGGGGCGGGCGGCATTGGTGTGGATGTGGCAACTTATTTAACCCACCAAGGGGAAAAGCAAGGCGATTATTTCCAAGAATGGGGCATTGATACCCAATTATCCCATCGTGGCGGACTGACGACACCCGAAGTCCAAGCCTCTCCTTATTCGGTAACCATTTTGCAGCGCAAAAAGGAAAGCATTGGCAAAAACTTAGGCAAGACAACCGGTTGGATTCATCGATTAACGTTACGCCACAAACATGTCCAAATGATATCGGGCGCTAGTTATGAGCGCATTGACGATCAGGGCTTGCATATTCTCGTTGATGATAAGCCTCAAGTCATCGCTGCAGATACCATTGTCGTTTGTGCTGGGCAACTGCCTTTGACGGCTTTATACCAACCCTTGCTGCAAGAAGGTAAGTCTGTCCATTTGATTGGTGGCGCTTTTAAAGCACTCGGGCTGGATGCAAAATTTGCTATTAACCAAGCCACTACCCTCGCTGCAAAACTATGAGGTCCATTTCTGTCATTATTAACCCGGCTGCCGGTGGTGGGCGGGGGCAAAAAGTATGGCAGGTATTACATCCGGGATTAAAAGCATTATCCGATAAAATAACCTATCGTATGACGAATTATACCGATGACTTAGTGAAGTTAGTCCGGGGATTATTAGCGGATGAGCCCGACTATTTTATCGTCATTGGAGGCGATGGCACTTTAAGTCATGCGGTTAATGGATTTATCGACAACGATCGATTTCTGAGTAAACGAACCCAGTTTGCTTATTTTAATGCGGGGTGTGGCGGCGATTTTGCTCGCCAGTTTGGATCTCAGCATGTCACGGAATTCCTCAATCACCTCACTCACAATCAAGGTGTGGCCTGCAATATTGGTAAAATCAGCTATGCCAATAATAAAACCCGCTATTTTATCAACATCGCAAGCTGTGGATTATCTGCCCAAGTGATTAAATATTCGTCTGCAACAAGCTGGCTAAAAAAGCTAGGCGGAGGCGTTAACTATTTTATTCATAGCCTTCAAGGGATATTAACCTACCAAAGCACCCCTGTTACCATCCAATTTGATGAGCACCCCCCATTTGAAGGGGATATGTTGCTCATGGCGGTTTGTAATGGTCAATACTTTGGCGGAAATATGCATGTCGCGCCGATGGCAAATTTGAATGATGGGCTTCTCGATGTGGTCATTTTCCATGATTTCACCAAATTACAGGCGTTGTGGAAGTTGCGTAAAATCTATAGTGGCCGCCACCTCTTGGAGAAAAAGGTCAAGTTTGTACAGGCTAAAACAGTGTCGATTGAAGGACAACTTGAGCAACCCCTGTTTATCGAGGCAGATGGCGAATTGGTTGGGCAATTGCCTGCTACGTTTTCATTACTACCACAGACCTTGTCAGTCGTTGTATAATATACCCATTCATCGAACGCACCGAATCTGACAATGCATTTTAAAATTATTTCAATCCAATCGATTATTCCTAACCCTAACCAACCTCGAAAACATTTCGACTTAGAGCGTTTACAAGAACTTGCCAACTCCATCGAAAGCCAAGGTCTGATTGAGCCTTTAATAGTCAGACCCGAAGCTGAGGATAAGTATGGTCTAGTGGCGGGGGAGCGAAGATGGCGCGCTGCACAAATGGTTGGTTTAACCAATGTGCCTTGTGTCGTTGTTGGTTACGATGATCAACAAGCAGCAGCTGTCTCCTTAATTGAAAATATTCAAAGAGCGGACTTAACCCTCATCGAAGAAGCTGAAGGATACCAGCAACTTCAACGTCAATTTAATTTTCAACAAGAAGATATCGCTAAAATCGTCGGCAAGTCTAGAAGCCACATCACCAATTTGTTGCGCTTGTTGACGCTTGATTCGACCGTCCAAGCTTGGGTAGCAAGTCAAAAATTGAGCTTTGGTCATGCACGAACCCTGGTTGGGTTGAGTAAAGCAGAGCAACGCCGATTTGGCCTGTTAGCGCAACAAAGACATTGGTCTGTCCGACAAATGGAAAGTCAGATAAAAGAACATAAACAGATGGAGCAATCGCCAAATACCCCTGAAGATGCCGATATTAAACGCTTAGAAGTTCATCTATCGGAGCATTTAGGAACGCCCGTTGTATGTCAACCAAACGATGAGCAAGGTGGCTGGTTAAAAATAAAATACTACGACCATGACACCTTAGCGGGCATTTTGTCAAAATTGGGTGTTGATACGGAATCTCTTTGTTAAGCACTGGTAATTTGAAAAACTACCCGGTATACTGATGCCAAAATTGGACACTAAGGTAGCTTAGTATGGGCAGCATCTTCAATGTTTTTGGACCTTCCCCAATCAAGCCATTAGAACATCACATGCAACGTGTGCACCAATGCGCTGAGCAACTCTATCCGTTTTTTGAGGCGGTATTAAGAAAAGATTGGGAAACGGCGGCTAAGATTCAAGAAAAAATTAACCAATTAGAGCAAGAAGCTGATTCCATTAAGCGCGATTTACGCCTCCACTTACCAACCGGGTTATTCCTACCAGTGTCTCGAACCGATTTATTAGAACTGCTGACAGCGCAAGACAAGATAGCCAACAAAGCCCAGCATATTGCAGGCCTCACGTTGGCTCGTAAAATGGTCATTCCCGAGTCCATTCAAGAAGATTTTATGCCATTTTTAGGGCGCTGTATCGATGCATCAAAACAAGCCTGTAAAGCAATAAATGAACTCGATGAGCTTTTAGAAACGGGTTTTCGTGGTCGAGAGGTAACTATCGTTGAAGATATGATTACTGAGCTACAGCAAATTGAAAAAGAAAGTGATGTCAAACTTGCTTCTATCCGCCATCAGATATTTGAAATGGAAAACTCGCTATCGCCGGTGGATATTATTTTCTTATATAAAATGTTGGAATGGATTGATGACTTAGCTGACCGCGCACAAACTGTCGGTGGTCGTTTACAAATATTAATTGCCCGGTAATACGCTGATGGAAATTTCATTCTTATATTTAGTGGGGGCGGTCGTTCTTTGTTTTCTAATGACATGGGGCGTAGGCGCCAATGACTTGGCCAATGTCATGAGCACCACCATGGGTTCCAAAGCAATTACCGTGCGAAAAGCAATCATTATTGCAGTTATCTTTGAGTTTCTTGGCGCATTTTTTGGAGGTAGTGGTGTCACCGAAACGATGCGTGATCGAATTATCAACACTTCTGAACTGGTCGATCAGCCACTTATCTTGATTGAAGGCATGTTAAGTGTCCTTTTAGCCTGTACTGTTTGGATGAACTTAGCCTCCTTTCTCGGACTTCCTGTTTCAATTACCAATGCCCTTGTTGGCTCTATGGTTGGATTTGGTGCGATAGTATTAGGAACCTCGTCAATTCATTGGGATCAAGTTGGGCATATTGCCATTGGCTGGGTCACATCGCCTGTGATCGCGGGAGTTGTCGGTTATTTGCTATTTATCACCATTCAGCTAGCCATTTTTGTTAAATCCGACCCGTTAGCGCGAGCAAAGAAATATTTACCCTATTATTTATTCCTCGTTGGTATCGTTTTATCCTATATTACCGTCTTTAAAGGGCTAGACCATTTTGGTATCCATTTATCTATTCGGCAAGATATTGCTGTCACCCTGTTTTCAAGCGTCCTATTAACTTGGGTAGGGATGACGATTGTCCGACGATTACCTGAGCCCCAGCACATGAGTCGTCATACGCGCTTTGAGCAAGTTGAAAAGTACTTTGCCGTATTGATGGGATTAACTGCTTGTGCAATGGTATTTGCACATGGTGCTAACGATGTATCTCTAGCAGTTGGTCCGCTGAGTATTGTGTATAGCTTAAGCGTTAACTCCGGCAATTTTGTGGCGGAAAATTACCCTTCATGGATAACGTTGATAGGCTGTATTGGCGTTATCACCGGTTTTTTAATGTATGGTCGACGAGTCATTGAAACCGTCGGCAGTTCCATCACCGCATTAACACCTAGCCGTGCATTTGCTGCCACATTGGCCGCTGCAACCACCGTCGTTGTTGCAACGAGTACGGGCATCCCAGTTTCTGCAACACAAACGCTGGTAGGCGCGGTTTTGGGCGTTGGCTTAGCCAGAGGTATTGGTGCATTAAATCTCATCGTTATCCGCAATATATTCACCTCGTGGGTGTTAACATTACCCGCCGCCTCGATATTATCGATTATTGCCTATAAATTGCTTCATTTTATTTTGACCCATCTTTAAGTTAGCTTTTAATTAGGGAACGTCCCTAGTACTTTTTGGCAATTATGATAGCTCGAGTGGGCGCAGGGTAGCCTTCTATGGTTTTATGAGGATTTTCTGGGTCAAGAAAATCGGTGAGGGACTGGTAGGTCATCCATTCCGTTGCGCGCTGTTCTTCTATGCTGGTTTGCGTGACATCAATGCAATGGACATGGGAAAAGCCGGCTTTTTCTATCCAACTGGTTAATGCATCAACCGAAGGAATAAACCACACATTCGGCATGCAAGCATAGCGATCGTTGGGGACCAATACCGTTTGCTTATCGCCGGGGACGATTAAGGTTTCTAGGATCATTTCCCCGTTTGGTTTTAATAAGTCTCGGATAGTGTAAAGATGATCGATGGGTGATTTACGATGATAGAAGACGCCCATTGAAAACACCGAATCAAAAACAGGCATCGGGTTCGGTAAATGCTCAATGCCAATCGGTAAAAAATAAACCGGAACTTCCCCGACAAAGTGTTTTATCGCTAAAAATTGATGCCAAAACAGTTGCGAGGGGTCGATACCAACGACTAATTGTGCATTTTCACCCAGCATACGCCAGGTGTGATAACCATTGCCACAGCCGATATCTAGGACTGTTTTACCGGATAAATTAAGGTGTGGTCTAATTCGCTGCCATTTCCAATCGGAACGCCATTCACAGTCTACAGTTAGTCCATGGAGGTGAAAGGGGCCTTTTCGCCAAGGGTGTAGCTGCATTAATTGGCTTTTTAATTGTTGCTGCTGTTCTTCACTAAGAGGCGATGATTGACTGACAGAAACGGAATTGGCTAAGTCGATGTTATCTGCGGGCAACCTCGGCAGTGATTGGATAATATGAAACCACTGATCCATATGACCATGCTGGTATTGGTCAAATCGCTTTTCAAGTCCATCTTGTATAGCAGGATGGTAGTTTGATAAAGACGAGTCCGCTGTTTTTATAAAAAAATCGGTTAATGCGGGATGTTGGTTGAAACCTAGCATGACTTTATTTGACAGCAATAAATGACGCAAAATTAAGATTTTGATACCACTGACTAATATGAGCAAAGCCAGCTTGCTGCATTCGATTCACATGGCAGCTCGGTGTGTCAGGAATCATGACATTCTCAAGGGCGGTGCGCTTTTGACTGATTTCCAGATCACTATAACCATTATTTCGTTTAAATTGATGATGAGCATTAATTAACAAGGCATTGATGTGCTTGTCTTCCAGAGTCAGTTTTTCTGACATAAACAGCAAACCTCCTGGCTTTAACCCTTGATATATGCGGTTGATTATCGTTTGTCTTTCTTCTGGTTTAATAAATTGCAGGGTAAAGTTGAGCGTGACAATGGCTGCTTGTTCTATGGTAATATCTTGCAGATCACAACAATGGAATTCAACGGGCGTTATGAAATTAAAGGATAACACATGGTTTTGACATCGTTGGATCATGGCTGCTGAATTGTCCACAGCAATGATCTTACCGCCTGGGGCATTAATATTTTGGCGCATGGCTAAGGTAGCCGCCCCCAATGAACATCCTAAATCATAATAGTTTGAGTTTTCCTGGCAGAACAAGGTTGTGAATAGGCCGAGCTGCTTGAGAATAGTTCGGTATCCAGGAATGGAGCGTTGGATCATGTCTGAAAAAACGGATGCCACTTTTTCATCAAATGAAAAGTCAGCAATTACCTGTTGAGGTTGGGCGTAAACGGTATCCGCGCTCGATGTTGGAAAAGTCATTGGTATAAAACAGCTCGTTAAAATTTATCCCAAATGGCGCGATCGCCATCGGCTATATCGGCATTATCACGCAGTTTTGCAATGCGCTGATGCTTGGCAATTTCCCTTTTTTGAGATTCGGATAGTTTATGGGTTTTATCAAACCCATGAAACATTTTGTCATAAGGGCTAACGTAGAATTTGTCGATATCAATCGTATTATTCATTGGATGCACTCAAATATTACAATAATTACGCTAATTTTAACAGGTTAGCGACGTACGTCAATGTTTGAGTTGAATGGTTAATTTGCTAGCCTGTTTACGCCATCTCTTCGAGTTTTTTACGTAATTTGATCATGGCATTTTTCTCTAGCTGGCGGACACGTTCAGCAGAGACGCCATATTTAGCTGCTAAATCATGCAGTGTTAGTTTCTTCTCAGTTAACCAACGTTGCTTGAGAATATCTTGGGCGCGATCGTCAAGACTTTCCATGGCATAGACTAAGTTTTCATGATTGCGCTCTTCAATCGTTTCTTTTTCAATTAGCAGGGCAGGGTCAGAATTAGGGTCTTGTAAATATTGAACCGGTGATAATAATGGTGCATTGGTATCGTCATCAACGGGTTCGTCAAACGCTGCATCACGAGCATTTAAGCGACGCTCCATGCGGGTGACTTCTTTGGGGGATACACCAAGATCATGCGCGATGGCTTTAATTTCTTCAGGAGTAGACCAACCTAAACGGGTCTTCATTTGCCGCAGTTTAAAGAATAATTTACGTTGTGCTTTGGTGGTAGCAATTTTAACAATACGCCAGTTGCGAATAACATACTCATGAATTTCAGCTTTGATCCAGTGTACCGCAAAGGAAACCAAGCGAACCCCCATGGTTGGATCAAACCGTTTCACCGCTTTCATCAAGCCGATATTGCCTTCTTGGATCAGATCATTGAGGGGTAAGCCATAGCCTAAGTAGCCACGAGCAACACGCACAACATAGCGCAAGTGCGCAAGCACTAATTGGCGTGCACTTTCAATGCACCCTTCCGATTGGAAACGCTGGGCATAACCATATTCTTCTTCAGCGCTTAGCATCGGGAATTGATTCACATGGTGAATATAAGCATCTAAGCTACCAATTGGTAGGTTGATTGAAGCTAATTGCAGCTGCTTACTCATGTTTTTCTCCGCAAAACGTGGTGACGGTTTCTTTAATTGGACTTATTATACAATGTATTTTGCAGTATTTGTTAAGACGATTAATAAATTACACTCTATTTACATTATATCAAATATTTTGTCAAGGTTAAAAGGGTATTTGGATCCTGGAATTGGTATTAAATACAACTAAATTATACGTGAACGCAAACGCTCACGTATTTGAAGGAATTCGATCAAGGCTCTGTAATACCGAATAAAAAAACAAAAAAAATAGCATTTTTTTGATTGATCAAAACCTAACCTATACTGGCTTTACCGGCATGAATGATGATGGATAATTCAAGCTGCTCATTTCCGAACTATTGATTTTTTTTCTTAAGTCAGTAACGCTAGAAACGGGGCTGAGGATTATGAAGCGTATTTAATCAACGGTTTGTCCTGGAATTTGTACTTCAAAGGAGTGATAAATGCCTAAAACGATTAATGAACTAATTGAGACTTATGTGAATTCCCGCCATATCATTGATGAGGTTAAAAAAAGTGCTGCCTTGGAAGAAGTTATCCTTTATCGAATGGGTGTCGAGTCAGAAAAAAATCCTTTGATTCGTGATAATCGATTCGCGGAATTAAAAACGGCTTGTGAAACGGATCGAGGTACAAAGCAACCGATTGATGCGATTTTGATGGATGAATGTGAGAAATTAGAGCCGTTATATGATCTTAAGGAATCAATTGTACTTGGGAAAGATGCGATTTTGAAGATGAATGCGTTTTCTAAACAGCAATTAGAATGTCAAACAAAGCATATGCCATTTGTGCTTAAACTGGATATGAATAAAATTGAGCGTATGGATACAGCAGCGTTCAAGTCATTGGTTTACTGCATTCAACAATTTAAACCCGACCTTGCCATTGCCCATTTCTTAGCGCTTGATAAAAATCAAAATGAGACGACGTTAGTTCAAGCACTGCCAGAAGGGCTAAATGTTCACCTCAACGGGATAAAAGCAAATGCACTTATCTTAGAAAGAACCGAACTACTGTTTAAAGCTATCGCAAATGCAAAGTCAGTGAGTTTGACTGATTGTGGTATGGGCAGATGGACACCGTTAGATATTAAAACACTTCTTCAAACCTTACAACAAAACCAAGCGTTGCAATCCCTCGATCTAAGACATAATGGGTTGTGGCAGTGGTCGCAGCATCCTGAGAAAATAGCTTCATTGCATGCGTTGATCCAATTGCCTGGCTTAAAAGACCTCAACCTTAAACAGAATGACTTAGATAAACTGTCGCAAGAGGAAAAGAAAGCATTGAGAAAAGTCATTACAGACGCCTTGGAAAACGGGTTATGCCGCATTCGTGCCCCAAGAACATTGGTGTCGCCGGGTGTAGGCGGTTGTTTCAAATGGGCGTTTTTCAAAACTGGGGAAGGCAATTGCCCTGATCCAGAGAACGCTGGGCAAAATCAAGAGCCAGCTTCAGCGCCACATTAGCATACGCTGTCAACGCTAGCTTGGCCTGACTTGTAAGTCGGGCCAAGGCCCTGAGGTATCTTCACTTTTCTAAAGCAAGAAAAAGTTGCCGTCGTTGCGAGCAAAGCGAAGCAATCCAGTACAAATCTTCAGCCTATAAAGTCTAATAATGGTAAGCGTTTTCTCTCAAACTTGCATTAGATGGGATGGCTCGATGTCTTTGAGTTGGCTACGAACAGCAATTTTGGCCCCAAACCAACCTAGGCTACTGCTGAGGGCAAGCAAGATTAACGATTCCGTTGTCGTTAAGCTATAGAGTGAATATTGAATCTGATAGCTAGCAGCCAGTTGACTGACCAAGGTTGCAATAAAGCTCAGGCAAATATTGATTGTAATCATGGCTAAAACGCCAGCGATGAATCCATAATAAAAGCCCATATATAAGAAGGGACGTTGGATATAGGCATCTGTTGCACCAATCAATTTTAAAACCTGAATCTCCTCAAAACGATTTTGAATATCCAATCGTAACGTATTCACCACAATCAAAATAACGGCCAAAGCTAACAAGATAAATATCAACTCCGTACAACCGGTCATTAATTGGCTTAGGTGATGGAGCTGGTTAATCCACCCTTGATCCATTTTAACAAGATCAACTTGTTTGATTGCAATTATTTGTGATTTCAGTTGCTTGATGGCAAGCGGGTTACCTAGTTGTTTGTTTGGGATAATGCGAATAGCTGTGGGTAAAGGATTTTTAGGCAGATAATCCATCAAATTAGTCATGCCGGGTTGCTTTTGCAACAAGGCCATTCCTTGGTCTGCGGGTATCACCTCACTTTCGCCAATGTTATCAAGGGAGCGGATGGCTTCAATCGCTGAATTAGCTTCGGGTTCTGAGAGTCCAGGCTTTAAATAAGCCATCAAATGACCATTGGATTGCCAGCGATGACTGACCGATTGTAAATTATCGGCTATAACATAAAATAAGGTAGGCAAGCTTAGAGTAATGGCTAAGGCAATGATGGTTAGAATGCTTGCCATCGGATGACGGGATAAATGGTAGGCGCTTGCTTGACAAGCTTGGCGTTGTGAAGCGACCCAGCATGTCCATGATTTTAGCATAATTCCCCCTGATTTAAGGTGATCAGGCGATAAGGCATGCCAGCGATTAACGTGAGGTCGTGGGTGGCGATGAGGATGGATACACCCGCTTGGTTTAGTTGTTCAAATAAGCGCATGATGTCTGCCGATAGGGCAGGGTCTAAATTTCCGGTTGGCTCGTCGGCAAGCAATAAATCGGGTTTATGTACTACGGCCCTTGCTAAACCAACACGCTGCTGCTCTCCCCCCGATAAATAACGAGGATACTGGTTACTTTTACTCAAAAGCCCCACTAAATCTAATGCAGCCTGAACGCGCTTTTTGATGGGTTGTTCTGCTATACCACGGATTCTTAAAGGCAAGGCTACGTTGTTGAAGATGGTTTGATCACTAAGCAAATGGGGGGATTGAAAGGTTATGCCAAGACTTGCCCGGTGTTGGGCCATGGCATTTCCTTTTAAATGATTAACTGTGCGATTATTGACAATGATTTGGCCTGAACTGGGCTGCTCCAAACCTGCTATCAATTTGAGCATGGTGCTTTTCCCAGCACCGGAATGGCCTGTAAGGAAAGCCATTTCCCCTTTGGCTAAATTAAAATTATTTTGTTTTAACGCTTCAAATCCACCCGGATAGCGTTTACTCACTTGTTTGAATTGTATCATGGTCAAAAATAGCGTCGATGAACTGCTCCGCATCAAAGACGCGTAAGTCATCTACTCCTTCGCCAATACCTATATAACGAAATGGTATCTCTAATTGATGCGCAATTGCAAATAAAATTCCACCTCTCGCCGTTCCATCCAATTTTGTCATGGTAATACCGCTCACATCGATGGCGTCCCGAAACTGCTGAGCTTGACTTAAGGCATTCTGCCCAATGCTTGCGTCAAGGACTAACATGACTTCATGTGGGGCTTTTTCATTGAGCTTTTGTAACACTTTTTTGACTTTTTTTAGCTCGTTCATTAATGTACTTTGGGTATGCAATCGACCGGCAGTATCGGCAATGAGAATATCAAATTCGCGGTTGATAGCTGCTTGATATGCATCATAAACAACGGAGGCACTATCCGCACCGGTATGTTGCGCAATCACGGGGACTTGGTTTCGCTCTCCCCAAGCTTTTAATTGCTCGACGGCCGCAGCCCGGAATGTGTCGCCTGCCGCTAACATGACTTTCTTACCTTGATTAAGAAACTGTTTGGCTAGTTTGCCGATGGTTGTTGTTTTTCCAGCACCATTCACGCCTACCATCAGAATGACAAATGGTCCATCATGGGTTGAAGTATCTAGCGGTTGGGCCAATGGACCAATTAGTTGGATCAATTCTTCTTTTAAGGCTGCATAGACCGCTTCACCATTTGACAAGGACTTTCGAGATAATTTCTCTTCAATTTGGCGAATGACATAATTCGCGGTGTCAATGCCAAAATCCGCACTAAGCAATAACGTTTCAAGATCTTCAAGCAAGGCCTCGTCGACCACTTTTTTGCCCAACAGTAGGTTGGCGACCCCTTGCCCAACTTGCTTGCGGGTTTTGCTTAAACCTTGTTTAACACGCGAAAGCAACCCCGACTTTGGCGATTCATCGGGTTTTTGTGTTGAAGGGACATCCTGCTCTTTGGGCATCTCTTCCGATTTATTTTTTCGAAACCAGTTAATCATATGCTATACAAAACCGTGAAAATATGAAATTCTATCAGGACTTGGGGAAAACCCCAATCTTTGAGTGAAAAAATGTTACTAAATGGGTGTATAATTCCCCTATGAGTTGTCTTTGCCCCTTGAACTTGGCCCCTCTTGGGTATATTTTGTCTATCACTACGTTAAATATAGGTGTCGTCTATGCAGCGATTGTTTCTCCTTTTATTACTAATTATTTCATTTCCGCTGGCAGCAAACGTCAGTGAAATGAAACTGGCTAATGGCCTTAAAGTGATTGTCAAAGAAGATCATCGAGCCCCTGTGGCGGTGGTGATGGTTTGGTACCGCGTTGGGTCTGCAGATGAGGTGTCTGGAAAAACTGGACTATCCCATGCACTTGAACACATGATGTTTAAAGGGACGAACAAAGTACCGATGGGACAATTTTCCAAAACAGTTGCCGGTGTGGGCGGTGAAGAAAATGCATTTACGAATACTGACTATACTGCCTATTTTGAGCAAATATCAGCAGATAAGCTCGAGACAATGATAAAGCTTGAAGCGGATCGGATGAGGGATTTGCAATTTGATGAACAAGAGTTTGCTAAGGAAATCAAAGTTATTCAAGAAGAAAGACGGATGCGCACGGATGACAATCCCCAAGGATTGACCTATGAGCGGTTCATGGCGGCAGCGAATCTTTCTTCGCCCTATCACCATCCTATTATTGGTTGGATGAGTGATTTGCAGGAGATGAAATTAAACGATCTCCGCGATTGGTATGAGCGTTATTATGCACCTAATAATGCAACGCTAGTGGTTGTCGGTGATGTGCAAGCCAAACAAGTATTTGCGTTAGCCAAACAATATTTTGGCCAGATTAAGCCAAGTCAAATGAGCCTTACGAAAAAACAACCTGAGCCCCCACAATTAGGAAAAAAGTTAGTTGAAGTTCATCTGCCTGCTAAAGTGCCTCTTTTGATGGTGGGTTTTTCGGTTCCTTCATTAAACACCACAACGCATGTGAATGATGTTTATGCCTTAGAGCTCATTGAGGGGATTTTAGATGCCGGCAATAGCGCTCGATTAGCAAAAAATATGCAGAGAAAGCTACAGGTTGCAGCAGACATCGACGTTTCATACAATCCTTTTGCACGGTACGATACCCAGTTTATATTTTTTGCAATCCCAGCTCAGGGTCAAACAGTGGATAAATTGGATAAAGCGATTTGGTCTGAAATAGACGATTTAAAAAACAACCCCGTATCAGACGTTGAACTGAAGCGCATTAAAACATTGTTATTAGCCAGTAAAGTGTTTGAGAAGGATTCGATTTTTGGCCAAGCAATGGAAATCGGCTGGTTAGAAACCGTTGGCTTAGGTTGGCAAACCAGCGATCAATGGCAGGAGCAAATAGAAAAGGTAACGCCAGCGCAAATCCAGCAAGTTGCGCAACGTTACTTTAATTCAAACAGGCTCACCCGGGCTGAGCTTATTCCTACCCAGGACCAAGGGGGTAACCAATGAAACGATTGATAGCATGCTTCACGGTCTTTTTCCTAATAACCAACATCGCCCATAGTCTACCTTTAACTGCCGAAAGCTGGCTGACTGAAAATGGTATGAAGGTTGTTTATTATAAAGCCCCTCAAGTGCCCATGGTTGTTTTAAAAATGGGTTTTCCGGCGGGATCGGCACAAGATGAAGCCCTCTTCGGTTTGGCATCGGTGACAAATCAATTAATTGGCGAAGAAAGTTCATCCAGTGATGCGACTGAAATTGCAGAGCGGTTTGCCGATGTTGGCGCCCAATTTTCGACGTTTGCCGATCGGACAATGGCCGGGATAAATTTAAAAAGTTTATCCAAATCAGATGCCTTATTACCCGCCGTCGATAATTTGGCAAATTTGTTGTCCAATTTTCATGTTTCAGAAGGAACATTTAAACGTGTTCAGCAACAACAACTCGTTGCAATCAGAGCCAGTCAACAAGATGCCAATGAAGTGGCAAATATGGTGTTTTTCCAATCGCTGTATGGGGATCATCCTTATGCCCATAGTGTGGATGGAACCTTAGAAACGGTGTCTGCATTAACGCAGCCTCAAATCGAACGCTTTTTTAATCAACACTATGGCGCTAAAGGGGCCACACTAGTTTTAGTTGGTGATTTGGATAAGAAAACAGCAGAACAACTTGCCACTAAGTTATCAAAAGCACTGCCTCAAGCGGAGGCTACCTATAAGGTTAATAAAGCAACGCCCCATAAAAATGGCCGTTTAGTGAAGCGAGCGTTTCCATCGAGCCAAACGATTATACGCATGGGGCAATTGGGGATCGATTACCACAGTCCAGATATGTTTCCATTAAAAGTTGGCAATTATATATTGGGAGGGGGACTGCTTGTTTCTCGATTAGCATTTGAGGTACGGGAGAAGCGAGGGTTATCCTATGGTGTGGGGTCGCAATTTGTTCCGATGCCGGCGATAGGCCCTTTTTTAATTAGCCTTTCCACCAAACAGAGCCAAGCTGATCAGGCTATCCAAGTGACAGAATCAGTGACGGAGAATTTTATAAAGCATGGGCCAACGGATCAGGAATTAAAAGAAGCCAAACAATATCTTGTGGGCAGTTTTCCTTTATCGCTTGCAAGCAATGACAAAATTGCGACGATGATGCTACGAATCCATTTTTTCTCTTTGCCCAATGATTATCTTCTAACCTATCGAGATAAAATTAATGAAGTAACGTCTGAACAAGTTCGACAATCGATGGCGAAGCAATTAAAGCCGGAGCAAATGTTACGTGTCGAAGTGGGGCAAACAAGCTCAGCTAACAATGCATGATGAAACAATCAGTCCGTATTATTGGTGGTAAATTGCGTGGCCGTAAAATCCATTTTCCCGATATACCTGGATTGCGGCCTACCGCTGATCGGGTTCGTGAAACATTATTTAATTGGCTAATGCATGATATACGAGATGCTTGTGTGCTCGATGCATTTGCCGGAAGTGGGGCTTTGGGGTTTGAGGCCGCTTCTAGGGGGGCTGCAAACGTCATCATGGTAGAGTCTTCCCCTGAGGCGGCACAATCGCTGCGAAAGCAAGCAGACATATTGGCATTAGAGAATGTTAATATCGTATGCCAAGATGTTTTGCACTACCTCCAGCAGACAACTATCGCCTTCGACATTGTGTTTTTGGATCCGCCATTTGCGAGTGAATTACTCCTTCCCAGCCTGGATTTGATTGACCAGAGAGGCCTACTTTCTCAACAAGGGTTAGTTTATGTTGAAACAAATGCAAATTCGCCATTTGACGCTCCATTCATGCAAGTCATGAAGGAAAAAAAGGCAGGACAAGTACGCTATCGCTTACTGAAAAGATAGAATCATCTTGACATCTTCTTCACTCCCTGTTTCAATCGTAATATCATCCTTATTACTAGACTATACGCATGATTCATCGAATACCTGCTGTAATATTATCTTGTCTGTTGGTAGGTTGTTCATCGGTATCTTATAAAAAGCCGCCAATGAATGATCCCAGTGATGATGCCAACATCAAATTGGCGGAGGCTGCTTCATCGGTTTCGGAGTCAATGAGAGAAGTTGCTAAAATTGAAAAAGTGGTTATACCCCCGAAAATGGATAATATTGCAACCATTCCCAATACATCAAATCTAGCCGCACGCGCATCAGTTGACTGGGACGGTCCCATTGCAGAATTGGCGAGTAGGATAGCGAGCGCGGCGCATTATCGGCTACGCATTTTAGGCAACGAGCCTTCAATACCAATTTTGATTAGCCTATATGCAAAAGATGAAAGTTTAGCGACGTTACTCCGTAATATTGATTATCAAGCGGGAAAAAGGGCGTCAATTCATGTTTACCCTGACTCACAGGTAGTAGAACTACGTTATGCTAAAATATATTCTTAACCTAGGCATTATCAGTTTATTGTTGCTGGGAGGCTGCACGTCAGGCTTGCAATCCAATCAAGGTGATGTCACCACGTTGGCTGGTTTGCAATCGATGGCTTCTTCCAAAAATAATCAGATGAATAAAACGGAAAAGATAAGCCGAATTCGCGAAATGGCCTTAAAGGAAACAGCCTTAAGTTTAGGGGCTCAGTCTGGTCTGGCCATGCGTGCAAAGAATATTAATAAAGCCCTCATGCGAAACGCCAGGCATCTGGATCAAGTTTTTGATTTCACCGCACTCATATTAGAACATAATGTCATGCCACCCGTTTTGCTCTCGGGTCGTAATACGGTGAACCTTGCCGATGCGCAAACGATTCGAGTCTCGGATAGAACCTATAAAGTGGCAAAACAAGCCCATTTTATTAGTGTACCGCCAACTTGGCGCCAGTATATATGGATGGATTACAAAAAGCCGGAATATCCTCACGTTAGTTTACTTCCAAAAACGAAGGATGAACGACAAGTTTGGCGTCATTTTGTTGAACAAGGCTGGAATAATGGCATTGAACAAGCCAATACGATTCTCGAAGAACGCCTTGCTAGTTTACAAGAAGATTTTGTTGGTATGATTCGCTATCGTAAATTATTAGCGATGAACATGGTCTCTCCACCTTTTGTGGCCGACACAGATTTAGGTGTAACCGGCGATGCGAATGAGATTCATATTGATGACAGAGTCTTGCGAATAACTGCTTTACCTGCCTTGAATGTCAACGCAAAAGAGTGGCGAGCGGCTGTTGCTAAGGATGAAGATGCGTTGAAGAAATTTAGAATCATGGAAAAAACAGCGTCCTCAGCTAAAATTATTATAACGAATCATGCCTGGCAGCCGGTTATCGCACCGCCAGTAAGCTAATAGAGAATTATCATGGGTATACAGTTGATGCCAGATGAACCGACAAGGTTCACGCCTCAGTTTATGGATAAAATGCTAGAGTTTGCTGAGGGTTTGGATGCATCCGATATTACAATCCAAACGGGTGAGCCAATCTATGCTGAAGTATATGGCCGTTTATTGCAGATTACCAATCGCCATCTATCCAACACAGAATTAGGGGATCTGATTAATGCAATTTATGGCCCCAATGCCACCACGCAATTATTATCGGGAAGGGATATAGATACGCATTATGAATTTCGCCCAGCGAGAGGGGTTCGCTATCGATACAGGGTCAATGCAACGTCTTGTTTGGTTGAAGGGCACGATTCTATCCAGATTACACTAAGAACCATTCCAACCACACCGCCTCGGTTAGAGACGATGGAGTTACCTGATAAAATCATTGATGCAATCGCGCCCCAGGAAGGTATTGTTTTTATCACGGGGGCAACGGGTTCTGGTAAATCGACCT
Source organism: Pseudomonadota bacterium (assembly GCA_020051095.1). Taxonomy (GTDB): domain Bacteria; phylum Pseudomonadota; class Gammaproteobacteria; order Legionellales; family Legionellaceae; genus JAFIFT01. Next base: position 74,715 of record JAGVJN010000049.1, read on the forward strand.
TGCTCGCTTCTATTGTCAGAGAGTTAATCGAAAATGAGGATTCTAACCGTAAAGTCCTCACCTATGAAGCACCGATTGAATTTGTTTACGATGAAATTGAGACAACTTCCGCCATCGTCAGCCAATCAGAGATCCCGAGGCATCTTCCTTCGTTTGCTGAAGGGGTTCGCAATGCCCTTAGGCGTAAGCCACGGTTGATTCTGGTGGGCGAGTGTCGCGATTCAGATACGATTTCAGCGGCCTTGGAGGCAGCTTTAACTGGCCATCCAGTTTATACGACCCTGCATACCTCTGGTGTTGCTGAAACCATGCGACGATTGGTTACCTCGTTTAGTGGCGAAGAACGTCTTGGTCGCGTGATTGATATTCTCGAAACCATTCGCCTGTGTATTTGGCAAAAATTGGTCCCCACTGTGGATGGAAAGCGCGTTGCTTTAAGGGAATATTTAGTGTTTGATGAAGAAGCCAGAGATATTTTGTTGGAAGGCAATCCCAATGAGGTTACTTCCTCCACCCGACGATTAGTGCGAGAGCGTGGCCAGTTAATGACGGTGGATGCGAAAAAGAAATTAGAAGAAGGTATCATCTCAGAAAGAACCTATCAGTTAATCGTAAAAGGCACAAAAGACCACTACTATAGTGGCTAGGAACAATCGCTTATTACGTTATCATTTCTACTAAATCTTTCAGGGTTATTCCCTAGGACTCGACATCATCTTCCCCGCAAATTCTTAAGTTATTTTCTTTCGCAAATGCCAGGATGGATTGATACACTTGGGGACTGGATTCTTTCAATTTTGGATCCAGTAACACGCATTTGTACCCCTCTTTATTGACACCTGGTTGCAGTAGTGGGGAGTAATGGTAGCGCCTTTGTATGAAGGTGGCCATGGTGCCACTCATGCGCTCAGCCCAATCACTAGGCCGGAATACCTTGCCCTGATCGGTGACGCCTTCGATGACAATTTTCTTCGACTTTGACTTGGGTTTGTCCATTATTCGAGCTTAAAATATTTGATATGGACATTATAGCATTAAATTGTCCAATTCAGTATTGAAATTGAATTTGCTCAGGCATCTGTTGTCGATAGCAAGGCTGTGGTAATATCTGGGTATTATTTCATGACTATGTATAAGACGCTATTTAAGTATGAAAGATACGCATCATGGCATCTATTTGTTGCCAAATTTATTTACTACGGCGAGTTTATTTTCAGCATTCTATTCCATCGTTTCCTCGTTAAAAGGCCATTATGAAGCAGCTGTCGTGGCTATATTTATCGGCATGATTGCGGATGGATTAGATGGGCGCATTGCTCGATTAACCAATACACAAACGGCGTTTGGCGCTCAATACGATAGTTTGTCGGATATGGTCACTTTTGGTGTTGCTCCGGCACTGTTACTCTATAGCTGGACATTGCATTCGATGGGAAAAATCGGTTGGCTAGTCTCCTTTATGTTCACTGCAGCGGTTGCGCTACGCTTAGCTCGATTTAATATCCATGTTGAGGACCAAGATAAGCGATTTTTCCAAGGTTTATCCAGCCCAACCAGCGCGGCTGTGGTGACATCCTTTGCTTGGATGTGCCATCAAAATGAATTAAATAATGGCTTTGTGATGATATTAACCGCAGTGATAACAGCGTTAATGGCTATTTTAATGATTTCAAACATCCGCTACTATAGTTTTAAGGATCTCGATTTCAAAGGAAAAGTACCTTTCCTGTATTTGGTTATCATGGTGATAATTTTTATGGCCATCGCAGCGAACCCGGCGGTTGTGCTTTTCCTTGGTTTTTCAGCCTATGCTTTATCAGGCCCCGTTCATACGTTATGGCATTGGTATGACAATGAACATGATGACGCATAGATGGTCTATAATTTGAGATGTTCCCAGGGATGATTTCTGAACAGTTCAAGTTCTTCATAAATCCTAATTAACAATCGACAATAGGTAGGCTAATGCATATTGCAATTCTTGCTACAAACCCGACGTTATATTCTCATCAACGCCTAAAGCAGGCGGGGGAAGCAGCTGGACACCATGTTAAAATTATAAACCCGTTGCATTGTTATATGAATGTTGTGGCATCGAATCCACAAATTTACTATCGTGGTGGAGAACCCTTGCCAACATTTGATGCGGTTATTCCACGGATTGGGGTGTCAATAACCTATTATGGAACAGCGGTTTTACGTCATCTCGAAACCATGGGAGTCTATGCATTAAACGAGTCAATTGCGATTGCCAGGTCGCGTGACAAATTTCGCTCCTTACAAATATTGGCAAGAAAAGATATTCCCATGCCACTCACCATGTTTGCTCAATCCCCGGATGATACGGAGGATTTGATTCGCATGGTGGGAGGAGCACCTTTGGTCATTAAGCTCATTGAGGGAACACAAGGCAAAGGGGTGATTTTGGCTGATTCGCATCAATCTGCCTTGAGTATTATTAATGCGTTTAAAGGCATGTCGGCCAATATACTAGTTCAAGAGTTTATTGAAGAATCGAAAGGCAGTGATATTCGTTGCCTTGTTGTGGGTGATAAAGTCGTCGCTTCCATGATGCGACAGGCCAAAGAGGGAGAGTTTCGAGCCAATATTCATCAAGGGGGTAGTTCGAGTAGGGTAAAGCTTACTCCCCAAGAGCGGGCTATTGCTGTTGCTGCTGCAAAAGCGATGGGTTTAAAGCTTGCTGGTGTGGATATTATCCGTTCCAAGCATGGCCCGTTAGTCCTAGAAATTAATTCCTCCCCAGGATTAGAAGGCATCGAAAAGGTGTCAAATGTCGATATAGCTGGTAAGATAATAGGTTATATTGAAAAGCAAATGGGGCCTGGAAAAAACAGGCGCCGTTTTCAGGGATAGATATGGACAGACGGCCCCCATTTTATATTGGTGGACAAGCCATTCCTGCAGGAAATTACCGCTGCGTGAAATTACAACTTCCCTTATTGTATAGCACTTCCCCGATTGAAGTGCCTGTGCATATCTTTCATGGCAAAAAAGAAGGCCCTATTTTGTTTGTCTCGGGTGCTGTGCATGGCGATGAGATTTTAGGGGTAGAAATTATTAGACGACTCCACCATCAACCGCAATTAAAAAAAATTCGAGGAACGTTGATAACGCTTCCGGTGGTGAATGTTTATGGCTTTCTTCTGCAATCGCGCTATTTACCCGATAGAAGGGATTTAAATCGCCAATTTCCCGGGCAGCATCAAGGCTCGCTTGCCTCGCGATTGGCACAGCTACTGATGGCGGAAATTATTGAAAAGTGTACCCATGGTATCGATTTGCATACTGGGGCAATCCATCGCAGTAATTACCCACAGATTCGGGTTTCCCATTCGAACTCGGTTGCCAACGAAATGGCTGAAGCATTTGCCGCGCCGGTTATTATCAATTCACCAATCCGTGCGGGTTCGCTAAGAGAGGCGGCAGATAAGCGCAATATCCCCATTATTGTCTACGAAGTAGGTGAAGCATTACGTTTTGATTTATGGGGAATTAAGCTAGGTGTTCGGGGGATATTAAGAACAATGAATTTTTTGAATATGTTTCCACCATCTATGTCAAAGAAATTTCGCCCAATCAGCAAAATTGCTCGCGCTGAATCAAGCTTTTGGATTCGAGCGCCCCAAAGTGGCATGGTTGTGACGGCCAGACCACTAGGTAGTTACGTAAAAAAAGATGAAATCTTAGCGGATATGGCCGATCCCATGAGTGATGAAACCGCACAAATTGTGTGTCCTTGTGATGCGGTCATTATCGGCAAAACCAATATTCCACTCGTCAACGAGGGCGACGCACTTTTTCATTTGGGCTTATTTGAAGATTGGCATCAGCTGACCTTTCCACCGAACATTCATCCTGAATGGCAAGAAGATGATGATGCGTTTCGGTAAGTCCTGACGAAGCATCGCCTGATTGGGTGAAATCTAGACGATGTTGCGGGGGATTGAGTTACTTTTTGCCTAAGAGCCAGTCCATATCGACTTCTAATTCATTGCATAAAGCTAATAATATTTGCTCATCTGGCAGATAGATGCCATCCAAATAGGCTTGTGCTTTGAATCGGGGAACATGGATTAGTTTCGCTAATACCGCAGTCCGCTCGCTATGGTGGGTGGGTACATCCATATTATCTAACTCTTGATTTAACCGTTCGGCAAATAGTTTGTAGGCCATGGATTGTCCTAAACATAGTATCCTATTACTTTTTTATAGCAAAATATTCAGTCTTTTCAAGTAATTTAACAAAATGAATTGTCTCAGATGCATAAAATTCATCCCATTTTCCATTAAAATGTTGGGGTAGTATGCATTAACAAAGCCATTTTTGCTCATTAAAAATTGAAAATGCCTCATTATCACCGATAACAATGTGATCGAGCAGCCGCGTGTCCAAAATACCTATCGCCTTTTTGATTTTATCGGTAATCGCAAAATCTTCAGCGCTTGCATCAGAAACGCCAGAGGGGTGGTTGTGGGCAAGAATGATCGCGGCGGCATTGTGGGCAATGATGCGTTCAATAATGGGACGAAGGTAGATGGTTGTGCTATTAATCGAGCCTCTGAACAATGGTTCATAAGCAATGACACGATGTTGATTGTCCAGAAACAAGGCGATGAACACTTCATTTTTCTCATCACGAAGTAACTTTTTCAATAAGGCAAACGTCTGATCGCTGCTGGTTAGTTGGGGCAATTTTTGTAATTGAGTCATCTCATTGCGGTGAATAATTTCCTTTGCGGCCTGTAGTTGAGCAAAACGGACAGGTCCTAGCCCTTTAATTTGGCAAAAGGTATGTAAATTGGTATTGAGGAGTGCTCGCAGAGAACCAAAATGATCGAATAATGTCTGTGCTAATGCGATAGAGCTTTGATTTTGGTTTCCTGAGCTAATAAGAATGGCGATTAATTCAACGTCTGATAATGTTTTGGCGCCACTTAAAATCAAACGTTCACGCAGATTAAGAGCATTTTTCATAATTCTTCCTTAAATGTTGGACAGCCGGCGCTATTGTTGCGTATCAGCAATTATTTTTCAAGAAAAAAATATACCCGTGATCATTCAAAATGTGAGGATTTATGTGAAAGATTTATTTCGGTAACGGAGACGGTAACGCAAACGTTTACGTATCATTCAAACTATTTTTATGAGTATATTTATTAACAACCACGTTAATTAAGAGCGAAAATAGGTTAGCCAGTTGCCTGGGGATAGGAACCTAGAAGGGTCATCATGACGGAAATGCTCGCTAATGATTCAAGGGCTGATTTGATATGGGGTTCATCTTGGTGACCTTCAAAATCAATAAAAAATAAATAGGTCCAATTTCGGTGTTGGTAAGGCCTAGACTCAATCAATGTCATATTAATTTGATGTTCGTCAAACGGTTTTAATAAATTACTTAAACTGCCGGCCTTGTGGGGGGATGAGATAATCAACGATGTTTTATCTTTACCGCTCGGAGCAGGGCATTGCTGGCCAATGATAATAAATCGTGTGCTGTTGTTGGCATAATCTTCGACATTAGCGTGTCTATTTTCTAAGCCATAGTGGTCAATGGCCTGCTGACCACAAATGCATGCACTATGAGGTGTTTCTTTTGCCTTGATCGCTGCAAACGCATTGCTTTCAACCGCTATTTTTTCTGCATTAGGGTAATGCTTAGCTAACCAGGAACGGCATTGAGCAAGGGATTGAGAATGAGAAAAAATGGTTTTAATCTCTTTTGTTTCAGGTAAGCAGGCAAAATGTTGGCGAACACGCAGCATGATTTCGCCACAGATTTGCACATCACTGATTAACAATTGATCTAACGTTTGAGTGACCATCCCTTGTGTCGTATTTTCAATAGGAACCACGCCATAATCCAAATGATTGCCACTAATCTCTTGGAATACTTCTTCAATGCTATTGAGCGGCTTACTAACAGCGCCTTCCCCAAAGTGTTTGACTGCTGCTTGGTGAGTAAAGGTGCCTTCGGGGCCTAAGTACCCAATCGTCATTTCTTTTTGTAAAGAAAGGCAGGCGGTCATGATATCTCGGAAAATTCTCGCAACTTCCCGATCAGCGATGGGAGATTGGTTTTGGGACACAATGTTTCTAAGTACTTGGGCCTCACGTTCAGGCCGGTAATAGATAGGCTCTTTTTGCTTTTTTTTAATGGCCGCTACTTGGCAAGCCAACTTGGCACGTTGATTGAGTAGGTCTAAAAATTGCAAGTCGATGCTGTCGATTTTTTTTCGTATTTGTTCCAATTTTTCTATATCATCGCTCATCGATAATCTCGTTTCATGGCTCGTTTCTTATGCCAATAGATTAACACGGCTGGTAATAACATTAAAATAATGCCACAGCTAAATATCACTTGAAACCAGTGTTGATCTCCTAATTGCACGGCTTCTTTCGGTGGAATAAAGCCAACAATTAAGGTAATCGTACATCCAACTAAGCCCAATACACAAATGCCATAATAACCGATATTCCCAAATGGAATTTGAAAGACTCGTGGTCGATGAGCAAACTGTTCTTTTTGTTTGATGGCGGCAAAAAACATAAAAACATACATCACGATATACATCTCTGTGCTTAAATCGGTAAAAAGCCAGTAAATAGAATTGATGCTGGGTAATAGTAAGAAAGTGCTACAAAAGAGTGTCACCAAAACGGCTTGGAGCAACAAAATACGCGAAGGGACACCATGCTTATTTCGGTACGCCATCCAATGTGGGAGAAAGCCGTGTTCAGCCGCCATCATTAACCCTTTGGCGGGTGATATTACCCAATTGATCATGCCACCAACACTACCAATGAGTAATAGAATAGCGGTGATAGGTAAAAGAAAACGAAGGTGGTAAGCGCGGAAAAAGTTATCAAATGCCTGCATGACACCATCGACAAGTGAAATTTTGGCTGAGGGCAGCACAAAGGCTATTGCCAGGGAGCCCAATATCATGGTGAATAGGATTAATGTGGCAGAATACATCATCGCTCTGGGGAAATTGTGCTGAGGATTGTCAATGTTTTTCACATGCACAGCTGCTAGCTCCATCCCTAAAAAGGCAGTCATGATGGCTGTTAGGGAGACCCAGGATTGGGAATCGTGCCAGACAGGTAATAATTTATGCCAAGATAAATCAACGGCAATTGGATTGCCTTTTATTAACCAAATAATGGCAAGCAGAATGATAAATGCCATGGGAATAATCATTCCTACAAATGCGCAAATTCCCGCAATATTCGCTGATGTACGGATGCCAGCGATACCGATAAAGGTCAGTGACCAAAAAACGATTAAGATGACACTGATAATATAGAGCTTATTGGTCGCAAGCACTGGGTTTATCAAATAAGCCAATGTGCCAGCGATAAATGAGATGATGGTGGGGTACCAAACAACGGTATTTACCCATTGCAACCAGATAGCAAAAAAAGCCGGCCCACTTCCAAAAGCATGACGAACCCAGGAATAAATCCCGCCCTCATCTTCCGGCCATGCAGATGATAATTCTGCGGCTACTAATGCAACAGGGATAAGAAAAATAATCGCGGATAATATAAAAAAGAAAATTAAGGTTGAGCCAAATAGGGCAGTTGCTGGTAAATTGCGAATGCTATCAATGGCGCCAGTAATCAGTAGCACTAAAGCTACGATCGAAATTTTTTCGACGGGAATTCTTTGAATCATGGAAGGTCGGATTTCATAGGTTTTTTGACAATGTGACAATTATAACCAAGAAATTTTAAAATGCGAGTTTTTTATGGTTTTAGGTCAAATATTAAACATATACATGGTTTGATATGCTATATTTAAAAGAAGGAAATAACCATGATGAGGCAAACCTATGCAATTAAGTCCAAACCAGTTCAAGCATTTAATCATAAACCCTCAAACAAACCCTTGTATGTCCCTTTATATGCCGACATTCCGTTCAAACCCAGATAAAGAGCAAAATGTTATCCAATTTAAAAATTTAATTAAAGAACTGGAACATTCACTACGTCAGACCTATTCGCAAAATGAGGTTACTCGCTACTTAAACCCTTTCTACAGGCTATTAAATAATCGAAGGTTTTGGCAATTTCCGTTAGATGGATTAGTCATGTTAGCCACACCAAACCATGTGCGCTTACATCGTATTCAACAAACGGTACCTGCTGTTGCCGTTGTGGGCCAACAATTTTATTTGAAGCCTCTTTTGCGTTTGTTGCAATCGGCTGACCGTTATCAAGTATTGGGTGTATCTCGAGATAAAGTCTGTTTATACCAGGGCAATCGTTATCATCTCGATGAAGTGGAACTGGATAGACATGTCCCCGCTACCATCGAACAAGCGTTGGGGGATGAAGTCTCTGAGGCTCGGCTGACGGTGGCTTCTTATGGTGGTACCAATGCGGGTTCGGCAATGTATCATGGACACGGAGGACATAAAGATAGTGTGGATAATGATACTCGGCGGTTTTTCACCCAAGTGGATCGCGCCATTTTGGCTTATCATTCAAGACCCTCAAATATCCCATTACTTTTAGGTGCTTTGCCGGAACATCAATCGCTATTTAGGGAAGTTAGCCATAACCCCTGGCTATTAAAAGAGCGATTAAACGCTTATCCTGGTTCGTTAGAAAATGGTACATTAAAAGAACAATGTTGGGAGTTGATTCGGCCTTATTATACCAATCGCCTAGATGGGATTGTTGAAGAGTTTAAACTGGCTCAAATCAAAAATAGGGGGTCGGTTGATTTAGAATACGTGGCTGAAATGGCTGAAATTGGTCGGATCAAAACGATGTTAGTGGATGCTGATCGCCAAATTCCAGGTGTTTACCAAAATGGCAAGATTCGAGTTGAGGAGACTTCCAACTCGGCTATGAATGATTTATTAGATGATTTAAGCGAGGTCGTTATCAAAAATTCGGGAGAGGTTGTGGTTGTCCCGGGTGATATGATGCCTTCTGATACAGGATTGGCAGCGATTTTTCGATATTAATATCGATAGTAATGACGTTATCATAAAACATAGTGTTTTAAATAATGACTTGTTGATTGCTATATATTCAGGAAGATGATATTGTTTGCTTATCTTTAAAGGCCAGGTCTTGCTGTTATGGCAGTCAAATATCATTATCATCTTCGTCAACAACTTAACACATTACTGAATGATAACGATACTAATTTAGTCAGCCGAGGGTCAAAAGCGCAGTCGCTTTTGACAAAATATCAATCAAATCCAGAAGAGAGTTTGGCGGCGCAAGTGCAATTTTATCAAAATCTCATTGATAAACTTAGCCAATATCATAACCAAGCAATTTACCAAAAAAAGACATGGTGGCAAACTTTTCTGTATTTTATTGGTTTTCTCAACCAGGATGAATCAGGCTATTTGGCGGTGATTAAACAGGCCAAACAACAATTGAAAAATGCCCAGAGGGAGCAAAACCCACTGGCTTGGTATGACAAGGTGCTCTGGTACTTTGTGGGGGGGGCTGTTGGTATGGTCCTCCAAGATAAAGATACTAAACGAACTTTAAGTTATTTATCGCATCGCACGCTATTAATGGTTAAAAATGTACCCGATGAGTTAGAAGGATCCTTAACCATTGATTCCTTTGATAATTATCGCCAAGATTTAGAAGCATTTTTAGAGACCCTTCCTCACAGTGCTATGATGGAAAAACGTTTCAGGCATATCATCGACCAACTACAACATTGCCATCAAGTTGAAGAGTCTGTTCTCATGAAAAAGGCTCAGCACAAATTTTTGCAAAAACTAGGCCGAACCTATGACATTGAAAGTATTTGTTTGACGGATAGAGTCTTTGATGCACTTGATACGATTGTGAATTTGGAAGCGGGAGAAACAGCGCTTTTTAACCATGGATTTCACAGCGAAGAAGGGGCACATGCAACTGTATTTGATGTGGAAAAGGTGTCTACCGACTCGGTTCGGTTTCGCTTTTATAACACGGGTGCAGGCGCTCATAATACAGCCAGTTGGAAAACCTTGTTTGTGAACCTAGTGATTGACGATAGTCAAACGCCGATTAAAGTGACTGATGAACTATCGATTCAATCATTGTTTAAATCAGATTTTATAGAGACACTTGTCAGACCAACCATCATCCAGGCTGAAACGGTTAGTGATGGTGTCAATCTGATGAATGCTCCTATATTAAAGCTCTACCATGCTAAACAACTTCATGATGATAAAAAAAAGCTGAACTATCAATTTATGGGATCATGCGGCCAATCGTGTATCGATGCTTGGATCGAGAACCAACTGCCAGAGTCTGAATTTATCCAATTTTATTGCTATCGTTTACAACTTGCTATCAATAAGATTGGTGAATTACTTGAAGATGAGTCTTTAACGGAAGAGCAAAAGCAATATTGCCGGTGCATGCGCAAAGCTGCTCAAGTAGAAATAGCGTTTCTGAGTAAGAAATTAGATGGTGTATCGGAACAATTAAATCTTGAAATCAAAAAAACATACACTCGGTTGCAAGACGTGCGGCGTGAAAATGCCTTATCGAAGGGAAAAGATCCAAAAACCTTAACCTACAACTATTGTCAAGAAAAATTGGCCAAAGATAGATTAAGCCGAAAATTTGATAGCCAACAACAAAAAGAGATTCAGCAAGTGAATCAAGCAAGTGACATTAAAATTCACGTTCGAGAAAAAGAGGGGGTCAGTTTAGGCTCATTATTCAGTGGTGCAAAGTATATTCCTTTGCCATCATCCCAGTTAAATCAAAATAAACTGGCGAAAGCGAAACTGTGTCAGAAAATAACGGCCCTTCAGCAGCAAGTAACGCGATGTCAAAATCTTCTATTTTTTAGCCAAAAAGCGGTTGGGGTTGAGTTGAACAAAGGCCAATTCGATACACTCGTTGACAAAAGAATGAGAAATCAAGCGCTGAACTACTCTGACTTAAAGTTGGCACCTCAGTAGTCACTGATGGGGGTATTATTCATCAACCGAGCGTTGATCACCAAAGCGTGGGCAAGGTTTGATTTGTTGTCTATTTAATAAACTATCTTGGGCGAGGCTGTTTCGGCTGCGTATCCACTGCTTGGTGTGCAGGGGTGCTATGGATCACGTCATTGGATGCATAGATTAGGTGATTGGCTGAGCCAATGCCTGAGTTGGGTGCGTGTTGGTTGATCTCATTGACAAAATCTACCGCGGCTGCTTTTAATTGTTGATTGAGAGCCATGCCTTGTTCTTCTTTCTTGGGGTCCATTATCATTCCGGTAATTACACCCCGCGCTGACCCCTCAATTTGACTGCCTGCTTGAAACATGGCGGAGGCTATTTTGATCCGTTCAATATCCGGTATGTTATCGTCAAATTTGATACCATAATTATTGACACGGTGGTTCATGGTATAACCCTGCTGGAGATTGCCATGGGTGTCAAATATTTTCGACTATTGTCCTTTTAATAACTCAATCTCGGAATCTTTTTTCATGACGATAATGCTGATTCGTCGATTACGGGCGTCAAAGGGATCGCCAGGGTTGAATAAAATGGTGGAAGAATAGCCGGTAATGCGCAAGAATTTGTCTTCAGATACGCCGGAGGCGACTAGCGCTCTTCTGGCGGCATTGGCTCGTTGGGTAGACAGCTCCCAGTTGGTTTGTTCCAGATCTTCGGGGTTGTGGTAAGGGTGAGCATCGGTATGCCCCTGAATGCTAATTTTATTATCGACTTGATTGACGACCTTTGCGATTTTTTGCAACATTTGTTTCATTTCATCGCTCATTTCATCACTGCCAATGCCAAACATGGGCTGATCCTTATTATCGATTAGTTGGATACGTAATCCGTCTTTTACATCATCCATTAACAATTGCTTTTTAAGCCCATCAAGTGCTGGGTCGCTTTTCATAGCAAGCATGATGTTGTCGCGTAATTCATTCAATGCCTTTATCTCAACAGCTCGTTGCCCAGGGTCTTTTATTTCAGCGGTCGATTTTTGTTTACTCACGGGTTTATCGGAGGCGGACACAGAGCCGTCCTGCTCTTCAATATTTTTACCGCCACCTACAACTTGCAATGCCCGGTCACCCATGCTGTCACCACCAAGCAGGCCAATTTTTATGGGCTGTTTGAAATAGTCTGCTATCCCTTCTTTTTGGGCTTTGTTAAGAGAAGCTAATAGCCACATTAATAGGAAAAAAGCCATCATTGCGGTAACAAAATCGGCAAAGGCAATTTTCCAAGCGCCACCATGATGGCCATGTTCATGCTTTTTGATTTTCTTAACGATAATCGGGCTGGATTCTTTTTCGTCAGACAATTCTTCTCGTTTACCGGACATCGTTTAGTATCCTATTATGATTCTTTGCTTTTTTCTGACGCAGGAGTATCCGCTGCTGCAGGCGCAGCTTTCACATTCTTTATTTCATCATTTAATTCATTGAATGTGGGACGAGCTTGGGAGAATAATACTTTGCGTCCAAACTCAACGGAAATGATGGGCGGATTGTTATGCAAACTGGCGAGTAAGGTTTCTTTAATACAGTTCATCATTAAGTGAATTTCATTGGCCCTGATTTCCAGTGAATTACCAATAGGACCAATAAACCCATACCCTAGCAAAATACCCAAAAAAGTCCCTACCAGTGCTTGCGCTACCAGAACGCCCAGTTGGGATGGGGGGAGATGGATTGATTCCATGGTGTGTACCACGCCTAAGACAGCGGCAACAATACCAAAAGCTGGCATTCCATCAGCTAGTTTTGTCACAGTATTGGCAGGAATCAAGGCTTCTTTGTGGTGAGTTTCAATTTCATTGTCCATTAACGCTTCAAGCTGGAAGGGTTGCATGTTGGCGGTGATCATTAAGCGAACATAGTCACAAATGAAGTCCCTTAAGTGATGGTTTTTAGCGACGCTAGGGAATTGTTGAAAAATTTTGCTTTCAGCGGGTTCATCCACATCTGTTTCAAGGGACATGAGTCCTTCTTGGCGAGATTTATTTAGCAACGCATACAGTAAATTAAGCAAATCCATGTATGCACGCTTGTTAGTCTTTGCTGATTTAGTAACCGATGGCAATGCTTTTAGCAGTTCTTTAAGGGTACTATTCGTATTCCCCACAATTAATGCGCCAACAGCGGCTCCACAAATAATCAGCAGTTCAACTGGCTGAAAAATGGCTGCCAAATGCCCCCCGGCGAGCGCAAATCCACCGAATACCGAAGCTAAAATGACAATATATCCAATGATTAGTAGCATGACGTCCCGGTCAATTTCAAAAATACTGAGCTTTTAGTATAGCTTGAAAATTAGAATTGTGAAAAGAATTTGTTTTGGCATGAATCCGAATTAAAAAACCTCTAACCAACGCCCATTGCCGTTAGGCTTAGGGATAATGGAAATTTTGAAAAAAAATTGTAGCCCACATTAGCCATAGGCGTAATGTGGGTTTATATGGAGGTAATCTACTAGTAGTAGTAATAAGGCGGATAATAATAAGGCCTATCATACGTTGAGCCAATGGCTCCACCTGCTAATGCACCTGCACCTGCACCAAGCACAGTACCAAGAGCAGTACCACCCGATACGGCATAGCCGAGACCAGCACCAGCTGCAGCGCCTACTCCGGATCCTACTGCTGCGCCTGAACAACCCACAACGAGTGAAAGTGTACCAGCTAAACCAACAACTTGAATCGCTTTTTTCATGCTATGTCCTCATATCAGTTCCTTCATTATTAATTGTAGAATAAATAAACTATATATCAACTAAATGAACATAAAATCAAGGCGTTTGATCAAGCGCAGCACAGCAATTAATTTTTTTTTATAGTCCGACTTGTACCCCTTGCGTGAGCACATTAAACTAGGAAAAAAATAATTGGGAGTTATCGTATGTTTCGAGGAAGCATGGTCGCGCTTGTAACCCCGCTGTTAAATGGTCAAATCGATGTGTCCCGATTGAAAGAGCTGATTGACTACCATATAGAAATGGGAACACACGGGTTAGTGGTTGCAGGCACAACCGGTGAGTCTGGGACGTTAAATCACGAAGAGAAATTATTAATCATTAAGACAGCCGTTCAACACACCCGAGAGCGAGTTCCGGTGATAGCCGGAACGGGTGCAAATGCAACACGTGATGCGGTGGCTTTCACAAAAGAAGCCATGGGCCTTGGTGTGCATGCAGCGCTGATTATGACCCCTGCCTACATTAAACCCACTCAAGAAGGGCTTTTTCAGCATTATAGCCAAATTGCTAGCCAAGCAGCGTTGCCTATTATTATGTATAATGTGCCAGGAAGAACCGCTTGTGACTTGTTGCCCGAAACCATTGCTAGGCTCACGCAATATCCTAATATCATTGGTATTAAGGATGCCACAGCGGATATGAGTCGATTGAAAGCAATTTTAAAAGAAACAAATAACACCCTCGATGTTTACAGCGGGGATGACCCAACTTGTGCAGAGTGGCTAACTAATGGCGCGAAAGGGGTTATTTCAGTGACAGCCAATGTTGCCCCCAAAATCATGGCAAAATTATGTGAATTAGCCGAAGATAAGGAATATGATGCTTGTCTAGCATTGCAGAGCGATATACAATTCCTTCATCAATTGATGTTTGTTGAAGCAAATCCGATTCCTGTGAAATGGATGGTCAGTAAACAAGGGTTAATTAATGATGAAATTCGGCTGCCTTTAACGCCATTATCAACAAAATATCATCCGGCTGTTGAGGCAGCAATACAGCAATTAGCGAATCTTTAAGAGGTATGATGTGCATTATTTAGTTAACATACTCCCCAAATGGCGACGCACAATGATGCTCGTGTCAGTTGGTTTGGCATTACTCCTAAACCAAGGATGCTCACGCTACGCCACCACGGGTGAATCGTTATACAAAGGTAGTAGAAATGGACCCTTGTTAGTTGTTCCTCTCCCTTTGACTGCGGATAATATCAGCAGTTTTTATGTTTTACCCAATCCTAGTAGTTAAGTTAGCTAAGGAGTAAAAAATGACATTTGTGGTGACAGAACAATGCATCAAATGCAAGTACACTGACTGCGTGGAAGTTTGTCCAGTGGATTGTTTTTATGAAGGCCCGAATTTCCTGGTGATTCATCCTGATGAGTGCATTGACTGCGCATTATGTGAACCGGAATGTCCTGTTGAAGCGATTGTTTCGGAAGATGATTTAACCCCAGAGCAAGCTGAATTCAAGCAACTGAATGCTGAGCTAGCGGCACATTGGCCCAATATCACCGCTAAAAAGGATGCCCCTGACGACGCGAAATCATGGGAAGGGGTCGAAAATAAACGTGATATGTTAGAAACTCAGTGGGAGAGCTGACAGGATTAACCGGTAGTTTGCTTAGTCAAACAAGCCGGGTATTTTCTAACAATGGACGATTAACAACGGCAATTGCTGGCTATCATCCACGGAAAGCACAGCAAGAACTCGCAAAAGCCATTGCCCAATGTATCGAAGACAATGGGCAACTTGCGGCTGAGGCAGGAACAGGCACGGGAAAAACATTTGCCTACCTCGTTCCCGCACTTTTATCTGGCAAAAAAGCGATTATTTCTACTGCAACAAAAACCTTGCAAGACCAACTGTTTAATAAAGATTTACCCCAACTCATTAAAGCCTTAGGTATTTCAGTCAAAGCGATTAATTTAAAAGGTCGTTCCAATTATATTTGCTTATATCGGACTCACTTATATGCCAGTGAAGGCCATTTTGAAACAAAGCAACAAAGCCATGATATGGCATTTATACGTGAGCAGTTAGGTCGACTAAAGACAGGCTTGCGAACAGAGTTACCTGAAATTGCCGATGATGCACCTGTCTGGCCTTACGCTACATCAACAACAGACAATTGTTTAGGCCAGAAATGTGGCTTTTTTAATGAGTGCTTTTTAGTTGATGCTCGCAAAAAAGCACTGGAAGCAGATGTTGTCGTCATTAATCATCATTTGTTCTTTGCCGACTCTGCGTTGAAGCAAGAAGGCTTTGCCGAGTTGCTACCCGGAGCGGATGTCATTATTTTTGATGAAGCCCATCAGTTGCATGAGATTGCAACACGATTTAATGGAAAGCGTCTTGGAACAAGGCAAATTGAGGACTTTCTCTCAGATTTGCAAAAGGAGTGGCCCTCTGATGTCAAATCCTTGGATTGTTTAAACAATTATGTGGTTACCATCAATCAACATATTAGCCAATTGCTTCACTTATGTGGGCCTGCTGAGTCACGGAGCGAGTGGCAAAAATTGTGGCGAGCTCCCCCATTTCAATCGACATGGCTTGCCCTGCAACAATTATTAATGGATTTGAAAGAAGATATTAAGCCCTATCTGCATGAAGAAAATAAAGGATTAGCTCGATGTGATGAACGCCTGCAAGAAATTGTTGCACTCTTTGTACCAATTCAAGATAACGCGGATTCCATGATCCTGTGGGTAGAATCCTTTAGAAAGTCGATTGTTGTGCACATGACCCCCCAATCAGTTGCTGAACAATTTTCCCAACTTGTTAGCTATGCCAGAAGAAGCTACATATTCACGTCTGCAACGTTAACCATGGCTGATTCGTTTGAATTTTTCTTAAAACCTCTGGGGTTAACTAAAGCAAAAACGGCGATTTACCCCAGCCCTTTCGACTATTGGCAACAAGCCTTGTTATATTTGCCCAGGCATTTGCCCGATGTCAAAGACCGCGATTACCATGACAAACTGATCGAGCAGGTTTTACCTGTCATTGACGCATGTGGTGGGAGAACGTTTTTCTTATTTACCAGCCATCGCGCATTAAAGCAGGTTGCAGCTAAGCTACAAAATACACTAAAATATCCTCTTTTAATACAAGGTGAAGAATCAAAAACCATACTGCTGTCTCGTTTCCGTGATTTAGGGAATGCGGTGTTGTTGGGGACGTCGACGTTTTGGGAAGGCGTCGATGTGAAAGGGGAGGCTTTATCGTGTGTGATTATCGACAAGCTGCCTTTTGCAAGCCCCGAAGATCCCATCAACAAAGGCAGGATTGCCTATTTACGATCCCAAGGGGTGTCTGCGTTTGATGCCTATTCGTTACCCCAAGCCGTCATCGCATTAAAACAAGGGGTTGGCCGATTGATACGTGATTCACAAGATGTCGGTCTCTTTGTTATCGGTGATCCCCGATTAGTTGGTCGCGATTATGGGCGACAGATATTCGCTAGTTTGCCACCGGTAAAACGAACAAGAAGTCTCATGCAAACGTTGTTATTTATTGAAAACATAGGTCTAGGATATGAAGTGGTTAGCACTTGATTGCTCAACGGATACCGCCAGTGTCGCAGTGGGAGAAAATCAATGTTTGGGTAGTCGACAACAAGTCGGTGTCCGCACCCATTCCCAAAAACTCCTCCACATGGTAAATGAGCTCTTATCCGAGCAACAGTGGTATCCAGAGAGTTTAGATGCTATTATCTTCGGTCGCGGGCCAGGTAGCTTTACCGGTTTGCGCGTTGCTTGTAGTGTTGTACAGGGCATGGCATTTGCTCATGATCTTCCTGTCTACCCGGTGAGTGGTTTGCAATCCATTGCCCATCACCTAAGATTAAAGGGAGAAAAGGCTCCCATCCTAGCCGCCGTTGATGCCAGGATGAATGAGCTTTATTGGGCTATATACTCCGGCAAGACAATGGTTTTGGCTGAGGAACAAGTAAGCCATGCCCAGCAAATATCTCTGACTGATAACCGTTTTGTGATAGCCGGTGTTGGTGTTGAGGCATACTTGCCCCAACTAGGGGAGGAAATACGGCAACGTATTACCCAGGTTCTTACCATTTATCCGAATTTAGAGGCTATGGTTGATTTAGTATTGAACAAACATATTGAGCCTGTCACCGCTATTCAGGTTTTGCCAGTGTATATTCGCAATCAGGTAACTCAAGGAGCATCTGGTGGATAAAAAATTATTAGATATTCTCGTTTGCCCCCTTTGTAAAGGTAAGCTCAAATTAAAAGACAACGAGCTGATCTGCTTATTTGATCGGTTAGCTTATCCCATCAAGGATGGCATTCCAGTCATGCTTGAGCATGAAGCACGTCTTATCCCTCTGGAAGAAAAAGAACAATTATGACCCCATTCCACATTATCATACCCGCTCGCTTTGCATCGTCTCGTTTGCCTGGCAAAGTTTTGATGACGATTAAAGAAAAGCCTATTCTACAATTGGTTTATGAGAGAGCTTGTATGACAAGTGCTGCTTCTATAACGATAGCCACCGATGATGAGAAGGTTCTTGACGTTGCGCGCCAGTTTGCCGACAATGTTGTCATGACCTCCACCAACCATTTGACCGGAACGGACAGATTAGCAGAAATCATTAAGAGAGGTTCCTATCCGGCAGATGCTTGTATTGTGAATGTTCAAGGGGATGAACCTCTAATTGAACCGATTCTTATTGAACAAGTGGCAAATAATTTAAATCAAAGTCAGTGTGATATTGCAACCTTGTGTTGGCCCATTGAGTCAAGCGATCAGCTAACCAATCCAAATGTGGTCAAAGTTGTCAGGAACCAAAAGCAGCAAGCCATCTATTTTTCTCGTCAAATGATCCCTTCTCAATCCAGTGCTACACTCAATGTGGATGGGTATTTTCGTCATATTGGATTGTATGCTTATCGAGCAGAATTCTTGCGAACTTGGGCAAATTATGCTCCATGTTGGCTTGAGCAACAAGAAAAGCTTGAGCAAATACGTGCACTCTGGTATGGTCATACCATTTACGTTGATACTGCTAAAGTTTTACCCAGGCAAGATATCAATTGCGCAGAAGATTTGGCAATTGTACGTGCCCTGATGGAACCCAAAGAAACGATATAAATGGGCTCACAATGGTGCAAATACAATCATGTCTTTCTTTCTGTGCTAAACTCGTGTTATTTTTAAACTGGATCCTATAACTTCTGAGGGTATGCTTATGAAACGATTAATCAATTTAGGTCTAATCTGTTTTTCATTGGTAGCGAAAGCTTCTGTACCATTCAACCATATTGTTGTCTTTGGCGATAGTCTTTCCGACAACGGCAACGCATTTGAGAGAACTCAGCATTATGTCCCCCAAACTCCGCCTTATTTTCAAGGGCGCTTTAGTGATGGCCCAGTTTGGATTGAATATATAGCAAAAGCAATATCGACCGAGGAGAATTTTTTACAAGATTATGCATTAGGCGGCGCGGGTGTGACAGCAGAAAATGACGATATTGATGGGGTGTTTACGTTAGCAAATGAAGTAAAGGATTTTCTGCAAAATAATAATCAAGTTGCCGATGAGGAGAGCTTGTATGTCATATGGATTGGTGCCAATAATTATCTAATTTTACCCGATGATGAAGATGAAACCGTCGACACCGTTAAACAAGGAACTTCTAAAGCGTTAGATAAGCTAATCAATGCCGGTGCAAAACATTTTCTTGTTTTGAATCTTCCCGAGTTGAGTAGAACGCCGCTTGCAAAAAGCATGGGTGAAGAGGAGCATGATAAATTAGCACGGTACACCCAAAAACATAATGCCATGCTTGACCAAGTCATGGAAACGTATCGTAAAAAACATCCCGATGTGCATTGGTATTTTTATAATGTTCATCAAATGTTTAACAAAGCGCTTGAAACACCTGAGAACTATGATATCACCAATGTGACTGATATGTGTTTTGAGGAAGATCTTGCGGCCAATGTCAGATTGCAGCCGGTTATTCGCATGGAGAAGCTATTTAATATCGCCCCTCCTAGCGATTGTGAACACTACTTATTTTTTGATCCCGTTCATCCCACTGCTAAAGCGCATCAGATCATGGCTAAAGAAGTATTAGCAGAGTTGTCGGATGTTTTTGATACCTCTTCAACGTCCTAAAACGCTATGTTACGGCAATTCTTACTGGGATGTTTGCTATTGCTAAACGGCACAGGGTTGTTGGCTTCGCCAACAACCCTGACTATCGACGAACAGACCAAACTGCCTTTTTGGCCAAGCACAAGTCATTCTGCAGGTGGTTTATTATTGGTCCAAGGGACAAATAGCCATGCTCAACATTTATTGACAACTTTGGCTGAAATTTTATCGAAGAGGGGCTGGTCTGTCGCGGTGGTGCCTTCTTCGCTATCCTCTGATAAATTTACGGAGCAATTATCCTCCTATTTAGCTATTTTACGCCAAGAAACCAAATTAAAAATTGGTATTATTTGGTATGGCGACGATTATCACCAATTACTGCACTATTTTTCACAGCCTCAAGCAAAACAAGTGAGTGGTTTGGTATTGATTTCGGCGTTTCAATACCCAGACGTAAAGGTAAATGACCCATGGCAGATCCGTTTTCCAGTTTTAGATATCGTTGGGCAGTTTGATAATCGTCTGGTGATTAAGGATTATTCTCAGCGTCAGTTTTTATTTGATAAAAACTATTATTTTAAGCGGACTATTCCAGGCGCTGGGCCAGATTATCATTACCAAGAGAACCACCTTTCGGCAGAAGTTGATAATTGGCTAACAAAAGTGCCGAGTCCTAAGATAGGTCGAGTATTCTAGGGCACGCTCTAGTTAGCTCCATCCTCTTGCTTCGCAGATTTCATCGTAAGCCTTACTGATCGTTTGCGTTTTATCGGTTGCCATCTTAATCATTTCTTCCGGCAATCCTTTTGCAATCAGTTTATCCGGATGGTTCTGGCTCATTAAGCGACGATAAGCCTTTTTTACCTCTTGTTTGCTTGCGCTGGCGGGGACTTCTAATATCGCATAAGCGCTGGCAAGGGGGTCGTAGTTATGGGGGCGAGTGTATTGCTGGTTATTTTGTTGCTTTTGATAGGTATGTTGGCGCTGTTGTTGCTGTTTTTGCTGATATTTTTGTTGCTGATCCTGGAAAAAGTCTTGGTAAAAGCGGAATTGTTTATTCAGTGGGGCAAAATCAAGAAAACGAAGGACGCGATTAAGGGCATCGATTTTCTCTTGATTGAGTCCATCGATACAGGCTGCCCGATATTGAATGTCAATAAATAGTCTTAAAAGCTCCGGACGATTTCGACAATGTGTCTTTAGCAATGTTAATGTGTGACCTAAGTTAAAACTGGGTTGTTTTCCTTGGTGAAATAACCCCTTAGCCTCCTCTTTTTGAACTTTCGATAGTTTCATTTCACTCATGAGTTGGCGAGCCAAATCAATTTCTCGCTCAGTTACTCGGCCATCTGATTTAGCAATATGTCCCATGATTAAAAAAGTAGATTGAAAAAAAATTCGTTGGATGACTTGTCGTTTTTCTTTATGGAACAGGTACAGTGGGTTAGTGACATTTTTGGCCAAGCCGCGATCAAAGAAATTGCCAATCAAAAGGCCAAAAAACATGCCAACAGGGCCTGCTACTAGGTACCCTAGTATAGCGCCGAGTATCTTGCCGACCCAAAAGCCTAAAAATGAAAAATCATCCACACTCGCCTCACAATTTATTGCATCTCACAGTATTTTGACGTTGCATGGGATATTTTAGCATATAATGTTTCGATTCTGTTATACTACACTTTTTACTAAAACAGTTTGTTATGCATCATCTTTACAATCTATTTCTCCGCTTAGCCATGCCTTTTGTTTTTCTGCGCCTTTTCGTTAAGAGTCGCAAATTACCAGCTTACCGTTATCGTATTGGGGAGCGTTTTTCGAGACAGGCTAATTTGCGCCAAGTTGATATTTGGATACACGCCGTATCGCTTGGCGAAGTCATAGCTGTTTCTCCGTTGATCAACGTTTTGTTGGAAAAGGGTTATCAATTAATGGTAACCACGACCACACCGACTGGGTCAAAAAAATTAATGGATATGTTTCAAGGTCGGATTCAACACCAATATTTGCCCTATGATTTACCCACGTTGCAATATCGTTTTTTACAGAAAATAAAACCGAAACTTATAGTGTTGATGGAGACGGAGATTTGGCCAAACTTGGTAGGCGAAGCAAAGAAAATGGGGGTTAAAATTGCTATTATTAATGCGAGATTATCGGAAAGATCCATGCATGGCTACGGAAAAATTGCACGGTTAATAGCACCTGTTTTACAATCCGTGGATGCCATTTTGGCGCAAAGTGATACAGATGCGCATCGGTTTCGCCGCCTAGCGAACCATCCTAGTAAACCGGTGATAGAGGTTTTAGGCAATATTAAATTTGATCAACCTATGCCAGCTGATAAAGACAACCTACCGATGCAAACCATGCAAAAGCAATGGGGAAAAGACAGACCAGTCCTTATCCTAGCTAGTACGCATGACGATGAAGAACGACAAATTCTAAATCATATAAGTACAATCAAGGCAGCTTCACCGCATGTGCTGATTTTAGTTGTTCCCAGACATCCCGAGCGATTCAATGCTGTCTTTGAGCAAATTCGGGAATTAGGCCTTGTGACCTATAAACGTAGTGAACCTGATAAGATTCAGTCCAATGCTGAGGTGATTGTGATTGATTGTGTCGGTGAGCTCATGCAGTGGTACTCATTGGCAAAGGTGGCGTTTGTGGGCGGAAGTTTGGTCCCCGTGGGGGGGCATAATGTATTGGAGCCCGCCATGTTAGGCATCCCCGTTTTGACAGGACCTCATATGCATAATTTTACGCATATTGCTCAAATGCTCCATGATAGGCAAGCGATGATTTTAGCCAATACTATCTCAGAAGTGATTGAATCTGTGGTGAGACTTCTCAACAATGAAGAGGATTGTCAACAAATTGCCAAGGCGGCAACCCAAGTATTAGTGGAAAATCGGGGGGCAATACATCGTTACCTTGAGTGGATTGCAAGAGAAATTAACGAACCATCTTTACAACAAAAGCCAAAGCATTCTTAAGGCGAGGCCTCATTCATGGCGACGAATCAAAAGTGTGCATGTTCGGTGCTCATTTCGTTATTGGTAGCAATGAAAGGGATGAGGTACCCCAGTAGTCAGGCGCTTAAAAATTCGATAGTATAAATTATCAGCCATTTAACCATGGATACCATGAAACATCCTCATATCATCGAACGCTTACGATTTCTGTTCCTATTTCTCGTATTAGTTGGGTATTTGTTGTTGAACGCTAGTCAGTTATCCATAGCAAACCTTCAAGTTGCTCATTATGTCTTTGTTATTTTGTTATTGTATAGTTTTTGGGTGATTTCGCATGAAAAGCGAGTCATTTGGTTAAGCATTGGCTTTTTGGGTCTGATTGAAATATCGTTATTACCAGGCCTATCCATTTATCCTACCATGACACTGAAGTTCTTTCGCGATATCGTTACCACGTGTTTATTTGCATTGCTATTTGTTTCCTGCGTCAACTTTACCCTGAAAGATGAAAAAGTAAATGTCACGACGTTATTTGGATCGCTTTCAGCCTATTTGTTTCTTGGATTGTGCTGGGCCTACTTATTTCAAGCACTGATGTATGGCAATCCGGATTCATTTAATGGATTACCAACGGATATCAATGATTGGGATAATGATTTTATTTATTATAGCTTTGTCACATTAACCACGGTGGGGTATGGGGACGTTGTACCCAATAGTCCAATGGCAAAGACTTTATCGTGGATGGCGGCCTGTTCAGGGCAGGCGTTCTTAACCATTTTAATGGCCATCTTGGTTGCAAAATTTGTTCAATTTAGGTTTAATAATAAGGAAGAGAACTAGTGCTGTGCTCTAGGATAAAGACGGACAATTCATTTTAAATCGGTTTATGCATTTGTGGGGGGCACATGAGACGTAACAAAATACTGTTCTGCTTAATTGCAATGATGATAGC
Source organism: Pseudomonadota bacterium (assembly GCA_020051095.1). Lineage (GTDB taxonomy): Bacteria > Pseudomonadota > Gammaproteobacteria > Legionellales > Legionellaceae > JAFIFT01. The sequence continues at coordinate 98,522 of JAGVJN010000049.1, forward strand.
CGCGACAGCACGCGCGGATATTTGCCCGGATCCTCAGACTAGCTCATTGCAATGGGGTGCACCACCTCCACCGTGGCAGCCAAATCCTTACTCGCCCAAACGACCCGAAGGCGATGACAATACTCGCTTTGCTCAAGCTAAAATCTTGCGGGCAGGTTATGGTCAAGGGGTGGTCTGTTTTTATGATACTTCTGAAGGGCGCTATTCAATTTGGTGGCAAGTCAGGGTGCGCATTCCTTCACCATTAGAAACGCAATGGGTCAGTGATTTTGGCGGCTATAGTTGCCAGCAATCATTAAGTGACTGCATGTTCACCACTATTCGATAAACCTTGTTGAGAGACGGAAAAATGAGTGACTGGCTGTCCAAGGCGTCGAATTAAGTAGTAAGCGACTGGCACAACATAGATGCAACATATTGTGCCAAAGCATAGACCTGTAAATATCACCAACCCCAGTTGACCTCTGCTTTCAGCGCCTGCACCATGAGCAAAAAGCAAAGGAAGGGCGCCTAATGCCATTGCTAAAGTAGTCATCAATATTGGTCGTAACCGTATGGTTGCGCTTTCAGTAATCGCCGCTAGGACATCTTGTGATGCATGCAAATGGGCATTGGCAAACTCAGTTATCATAATGCCGTGTTTAGCAATTAATCCGATTAATGTAATCATGCCGATTTGGCTATAGATTGATAGACTTGTGCCGGTGAGAAATAGTGCAAATATTGCCCCACACAAACACAACGGTACCGATAATAAAATAATCAAAGGATCAATGAGACTTTCAAATTGGGCGGCAAGCACCAAATAAATAAAAAATAAGGCAAGAACAAAGGCAAAAATTGCTTGACCATTTGATTCAATAAAGTCTTGGGAACTGCCAGTGAATTGGTAATGGACATCATCAGGTAAGAGTTGTTTGCATAGGTTGTCAATGGCAACAATGGCATCATGCATATCATACCCTGGCGCGATTTCAGCGCTAATATTGGCACTTCGCTGTCGATTCAAATGGGGAAGATTATTGGGAGCAGTATTGGTGCTGACAGTTATCAAATTAGATAATGGAATCATTTTGCCTCGCGCGCTTTGCACAAATAACTGGTTTATAATACCAATATCATGTTGGTTTGGTTGATCCAGTTGCATAATCACTGGGTAAGATTGACCGGCAAAATTAAACTCAACCGGGTTAGCACCACCTAACATGGTACTTAACAACTCAGCGATATCACTTAAGTTGACTTGTAGATCATTGGCGAGCTTACGGTTAATCTGCAGTTCTAGTTGCTCACTATCGATGGTTAATTGATTGCGTACATGGGAAAAGATGGGATTTTTTTCCATGGTCTGCGTTATCCCTTTCGCAATTTTGTGTAACCTTTCATAGGAGGTATTGCCGGTTAAGGCAAAACTGAAACTCTGTTGGGAGCTGCTTTGGCCTAAAGGCTGGGGAGATCGAGCGAACACACTCACACCCGTTAACTGGTTAAACTTTTTTGACAACCATTGACTAATTTCTTGTTGACTACGGGATCTGTTTTCCCAAGGGGTTAATTTCAGCAAGGTAAAAGCGGATTCGGGCCTAACTGATGTGAGAAAAGTGGTCTGTTCATCCACTTGGTTATAAATTTTCTCAATTTGTCGAACATAATAGTCGGTGTAGCTTAAACTAGCATTGGTTGGTGAAGATACTGGGGCTATGATATAGGATTGATCTTCTTCCGGGGCGATTTCGGCACCTATTTGATTAAAGCATAGGATGCCTAGGCTCATCAAAGATAGACAAATTAGGCTAAATAGCTTTAGGTGACTGAATACCCACTTCAGACTTTTTTGATACATTTGCCCCAATCGCATGAAGAGATCATTGACTTTGCTACTTAGTCGCGTGGATTTTGTCGTTAACAGATAAGCGCACATCATGGGCGATAAGGTTAAGGCAACGATGCCAGAAATAAATACGGTTAAAGCCAGGGTAATACCAAATTGTTGAAATAGTCGCCCCGTAAACCCCTCAACGAACCCCATCGGAGCATACACAGCAGCAAGCGTTAACGTCATGGCAATGACAGCGAAGGTGATTTCTTTGCTGCCAATTAAAGCTGCTTTTAAGCTGCTTTGACCGTTGTGGATGTGGCGGTGACAATTTTCAAGAACAACGATGGCATCATCCACGACAAGCCCAATAGCTAACACCATGGCAAGCATGGTTAAGGTATTGAGATCGTAACCCATCCAACTCATTGGCGCTAGCACAGCTATTAAACAGATTGGAATGGTGATAATGGGAATAATGGCAGCTCGTAAGTTACCTAAGAACAAGAAAACCACGACGGCAACAAAGAGTGTTGCCTCGACAAACGTTTTCAAAACTTCCTTAATGGATGCTTTTATGTAGCTGGTTGAATCAAAAACGATGGTGGCTTGCATGCCATTATTCAATGTTTGGTTGATGTGATGAATCTCGTTTTTAACACGTTTGGCCAACTCCAAGGGATTGGCCGTCGATTGGGGCAAAATCGCTAATCCAATAGCGTCTTTCCCGTTGATACGCAATAATCGTTCATTGTTATCTTCTGCAACAGATACTTTGCCGATATCACTTAGATGAACAGCAATACCATTACTTTGTGCGATAACCAAATGATCAAATGACTGGGCCTGTTTTACTTTTGCTGAGGTAATCACCGTGTAGTAGCGGTTTGTGCTTTTTATTTGGCCGCTTGGGATGTCGATATTTTGATCGATAAATGCTTTTTTTATTTGAGCGACAGATACACCACGTGCGGCCATTTTTATCGGATCCAAGGCAATTCGCACAGCATATTCTTTACTGCCAAAGAAATCGACCTCCCCAACGCCAGGAATTTCTTCTAATTCTGGCTTGGTGTAACGTTTGACATAATCTGTGATTTGCAGGGCATCTAAATGAGGCGCATTAAAACCAATAATCGCCACAGGGTTCACGTCCTCGTCCTTTTTATACACGGAGGGCGCTTTTGTTCCCATCGGTAGATGGCTAGCAAGTTCCGCAACATTATTACGGATGTCGTTAACCGCATCAACCAAGTTGACACCCAGTTGGAAATCGACATTTACCCAGCTCTTGCCCAAATAGGAATTGGAGCGAACTGATTTAACACCCGCAATGGTCGATAATGAATTTTCGATGGGGATGGTGATTTCTTTTTCAACGAGTTGCGGATCGGCTCCGGGGTAATTGGTATAAATACTGACAGTTGGCGTTGTGATATTTGGGAGATGCCGTAAAGGCAGTTGTTTAAGGCTTATGAGACCAATCGCGCATATTAGCACCATAAGCACACAGGTAAAGATGGGACGTTTGATGAAAAATTCTGAAAATCCCATGCTTATCCTCTACCGACATCAATGATGTTTGCGCCATCTTTGAGACGGTGTTGACCGCGAGTGATGATTAAACTATCGGCGTCAAGTCCTGTTGTGATTTCAGTCATCCCTTTGTGATGTATGCCAGTTTGAACCATGACGGATTTAGCCTGTTTGTCTATAGCTATAAATATTTTTTGCCCATTGATGGTTGGTATTAAACTTTCTTCGGGGACAAAAAGGCGAGCATGGTCGTTTCCAAACGAATGCGTTAATCGAACAAACATACCGGGTAGTAGCCGATGATCGGTATTGGGTATCTCTGCTTCAATACGAATACTCCGTGTTGCGGGATCTAACGTGGGATCAATAAAGGTTACCTGACCAGAAAACTGCTGGTTTGGGAAGGCATCTGTTTCAAGCACCACCTTTTGACCTTTCCCTAAGTTTGCTAAATATCGCTCTGGGAGGTGGTATTGTAATTTTAAATTATTTTGTGCAACCAACTTAACCAGTGGCTCACCCACTTTGATATATTGACCAACGCTGATATGTCTATCGCCTAGCGTACCTTCAAAGGGTGCCTTGATCTTAAGTTTGTTCAACTGGGCGCGGGTTGCTAGATAGGCGTTTTTTTTCTCTTGCCAATCCGTTTTTAATTCTTCCAACGATTGGTCAGATGCCATGCGTCTTTGGGCAAGTTTATTAATTCGCTCATAATTGCTTTCGCTCAAAGCAAGACGATGCTTTGCTGTTGCCATTTCATTTTTAATCATCGTATCATCGAGCTCAATGAGGAGTTGCCCCCTCTTGACATCACTCCCCGCCGTAAAGCGAATGGCTTTAATTTGGCCGGCATACTCACTGCTGATATCAATTTGATCGGTGCTTTCGAGATTACCCACGGTCTCAAATTTATCAGCCATGGTTAATAGCTGAGTTTTACTCGTTTCGACAGGAATACTTGTAGAGGAGGAATCTGATGGTTGGGTGCGATTTTTGAATACCCAGAGGCCAAACACGAAGACTAGGCCTGCTAATGCAACAATTCCTATCCAGTGACGGTGATTTATACGCATAAGCAGTGATAACAATTTAACGAATTGGTATTATACCTATCTTTTTCTATAAGGCAAAGCGATCAGGATTTACGAAAAAACTCTATCCCTTCTCTATCTGTAGTTTTTTGGAAGGCACAGTGTGTTCGGTAACGCAGACGGTGACGCAAACGTTCACGTAAAAATCAATCGATGCTTCTTACGTAGGCACTGTGTTATTATGATTTTTGGAGTTAAGGAAAACAATGGTAGAATAGAAAATCTCTTTAAGCTCGTTGTTATTTTTATTGACAATTGATAAATAGAAATACAACATCGTACTTCTTATCTAAGAACCATGATTTAGGTAAATTTATGTTAAGCGTGATGATAATCACAAAAAATGAGGCCAAGAATATTGAACGTTGCTTACGATCGGTTGCCTTTGCTGATGAAATTGTGGTTCTGGACTCCGGAAGTGTGGATAACACAGTGGCGTTGGCTAAACAGTTTACTGAAAACGTGTTTGAAACCGATTGGCCAGGCTATGGTAAGCAAAAGCAGCGAGCGCTCGATCACTGCAAAGGGGATTGGATATTAAACTTAGACGCGGATGAATGCGTGAGTGCTGAATTACAGTCAGTCATTCTTGCAAGTCTCAAAGAGGATAATCAAGATGCGTATCGTATTCCGGTTATCATGCATTTTTATGGAAAACCTCTCCCCCATTGTTCGAGCCCAACCCGGCATGCAAGGTTATTTAAGCGACAAGGGGCACGTTTTAGTGACGACATAGTTCATGAAAAAATTATTTTGCCAGCAGGAAGCCGCGTTGGGCAACTGAAAGCACCGATTTTGCATCAATCTTTTCAAGATATTTCCCATGTGTTATCCAAGATCAATCGGTATTCATCCTATAGTGCCAAAATACGCCTAGATAATAATAAAAGAGGAAATTTATTCATCACGTTTGTGAAATCAATGTGGATGTTTACCCGCTGTTACATCCTACAACGTGGCTTTTTGGATGGAAAATCAGGATTATTGTTTGCCATTTTTAATGCCCAAGGTACTTTTTATCGAGGGATCAAACAATTGTATCCGGATGCGGATAAAGATTGTCTTCCCGATTAAATCCAGGGGTAACACCATTAGAAAGACAACTTTAATCGCTGCCAGTAGCGGCTATATAACGCTAAAGTTCGACTGGGTAAATCACGCTGAACGATAGCTTTTCCTAATACTTCTTTGTCAGGATAAATCAAAGAATTATTGCGAATGGCGTTCGGTAGCAGCGCTTTGGCTTTCTCATTGGTTATGGCATGGCCACCCTCAAGGGCGATGGAGGCCCCAGACTCTGGAGCCAGTAAAAAATTGATGAAGGCATAGGCCTCCTCAAGATGCGGCGCATTTTTGGGAATGGCTAAGCTATCCACCCACATGACAAAGCCGTCTTCGGGGAATTGGAATGCAATGGGCGCATTTTCTGCTAACGCTTTGCCAACATCCCCATTCCAGGCCATGCCCGCCTGAGCGTCTTCATCAATGATGATAGCTTGGATATTATCGCTGGCAAAAAGTTTTATATTGGGTCTTAATTGGAGTAGCGCTTGAAAAGCTTGTTCAACATGAGCAGGATCGCTGTCATTGGCCGAATAGCCTTTCGCTAATAACGCCATCGAAAAGACTTCTCTGGCATCATCTAATAAAACAAGTTGATGTTTCCATCGAGGCTGCCAAAAGTCTTTCCATCGTTTTGGTGGATTGGCAATATGTTTCGGGTAGAACATGCCTGTAATACCCCAAATTAAGGGCATGCTATAATGATTGCCTTTATCGTAAGTGAGTTTCGTGAAGGGCGAGGTCAAATTGGCGTAATTTGGGATTTTTTTATGCGCTAGTGGATGCAACATGCCTTGGCGTTTCATGCGCTCTACATAATAGGCTGAAGGGACAATTACATCATATGTTCCTATCCCTCCTGCCTTTAATTTGGCGTAGAGTGTTTCGTTGTTATCATATGTTGAAAAATTCACTTGAATATTTGTTTTTTGTTCAAATGCACGAATGACACTGGCAGGAATTTCCCCACCCCAGGCATACACGTTGACGACTTTGTTTGCATGAGCCGGCATCAGGAAAATAAAGCATAGAATTTGCAGCAGTTTTTTCATAATTCTCGTTGGTAATAATATTGGGAAATAAGGACCAAGAGCATTGAAAAGCCCAAAGTGAATGCACACAACGCATTTAATTCTGGGGTAACCCCACTTCGCACTAAGGAAAAAATCGTTAGAGGAAGAATGGAAAAATCGGGTCCAGCAATAAAATAGGAGACAATCACATCATCAAAAGAGAGGGTAAAACATAATAACAGCGCGCTAATGATGGATGGCGAGAGCAAAGGAATCATAATCTTACTGACGGCGCCCCAATGACTGGCACCTAAATCGAGGGCACTGTCATAAATATTTTTATCCAAGGTTTTCAAGCGCGTATTGATTGTCAGCACAACAAAAGGTAAACAAAAAGTAATATGTGCGATCAGTAGACTGACAAAGCCCAGTTTAAGATGCATAAATTGAAAAAAGATTAAAAGCGCTACACCAAAAACAATATCAGGAATGATAACCATCATAATCAATAAGGTATTCAGTAACCGTGGTTGGTATCGGGTTCTAGCAAAACAATGAATGCTGCTAAATAATCCAATCATGGTCGTTATGATAGCGGTGACCGTACCGAGAAGAACCGAATGAAACAACGCGCTCCAAAGGCTTCGGTCTTCCATCAAGATGCGATACCAATGAAAAGAAAATCCCTGCCACTGTAAGGAGTATTTTGCCTGGTTAAAAGAAAATAATATCAGTACGACAATCGGCAGATAGAGCAGCATTAGGATGATGCTTAGATAGGTTTTTCTCACAGCATCACCGCCTTGTTATTGCGTTTAAAAAGGCTTAACAAACCGATTAATACGACAGTGAGGGCAACGCTTGTAGCAGCCCCTTGCGGCCAGTTTTGAGTTAACAAAAATTGATCCTGAATTAAATTACCTAACAAAACGGTGCGAGCGCCCCCTAATATATTGGGGATATAAAATAATGTCATGGCTGGTAAGCTGACTAATAGGCTACCTGCAATAATACCAGGAATGGTATTGGGTAGAAATACGCGGCTAAATACCTGCCAGCGATTGGCGCCTAAGTCACGAGCAGCGTCGATTAATTGAAAGTCAAATCGTTCCATTTGGGTATATATAGGGAGTACCATGAATGGGAATAGCGTGTAGATTAAACCAATGATAACGGCCGTCTGAGAGTATAATAATGACATGGGTTTTTCGATAATATGTAACGTCATGAACCAGTGGTTAATTAGGCCCTTGTATTTTAGTAACGCAATCAATGCGTAAGTGCGGATGAGGGAACTGGTCCAAAAGGGAATGATGATTAGGACGAGTAGTAACGATTGATGCCGGCTCTTAATCATGGCATAGGCAAAAGGATATGCCAAAATCAAACAGCCAACGGTTGCAATCAGTGCCATGATAATTGAACGAATAAACACTTTGCCTAATAGTGGGTCCAATAGAGCAAAATAAGCTTGAAATGTCAACGGCGTGGTTGCCAGATGTTGTTCGCTGGTGGTTAGAAAACTGGTTATAAGAACCAACAACATCGGTGTTAAGGCGAAAAGGATTAACCAACTGTATAAGCCAATCATTGCCAAGGATTTACGCTTCATGAGGCAATAACACCTCCCATCCAGGTAGCCAATGCACCCAAACTGACTCATTCAAGGTATATTCCAAATCTTCATCATCTTCATCAAAAAACTCAGAAGCATTGATAACCATCCCAGAAGGTAGCTTTACCTTCAAATCAACCGTTGATCCTTTGTAAACGATATCCATGATTCGTCCAGCAATCATGCCTTGGGTATCTTCAACCTCCATTTGATTATATACGCGAATATCTTCTGGGCGAATGATTAAATGCAACTTTGTGTTGGTTGGGTAGATTTGTTTACTCAAACAAGAGATGGTCTCGTTTTCCACTTTCACTTGATGATTCTGCCCGTCGTTGGATGCTATCGTCACGTCAAAAATATTTGCCTCCCCAATAAAATTAGCCACAAATAAATTTTGGGGTGTTTCATAGACTTCTCTTGGGGTGCCGATTTGTTCAATATGGCCGTCATTTAGTACAACAATTCTATCGGACATGGACAAGGCTTCTTCTTGATCGTGGGTGACAAAAATGAACGTCATGCCCAGCTTTTTTTGCAATTGGGTTAACTCATATTGCATCGATTTTCGAAGTTGATAATCGAGCGAGCTTAATGGTTCATCTAAGAGTAATACTTGTGGCTGATTGATAATAGCCCTAGCAATGGCAACGCGTTGCTGTTGGCCCCCGCTGAGTTGGCTGATAGGTCGGTGGGTTAAATGGGTTAATTGAACCAATCGAAGGGCCTCCTCAACGCGTTCATTCACTTCATTTTCGGGTAATTTTTGGCAATGTAAGGCAAATGCAACGTTGTTAAAGACGTCAAAATGAGGAAATAGCGCATAACTTTGAAAAACAGTATGCACATTGCGTTGCTGAGGGGGCAAATGATTAATGCAAAACCCATTGATATGGATGGTTCCTTCATCGGGCGTATCAAATCCGGAAATAAGCCTTAGGAGGGTGGTTTTTCCGCAACCTGATGGGCCAAGCAAGGTCAAGAATTCACCGTCTTTGATGCTTAAATCGATACCGTTAAGTACTGTCTGATCATCATAATGTTTAACCAAATTTTTTATCTCAATAAGGGGTATTGCCATGTCATGTGGGCGCTGAGGAAAAATCTAGATTATGCAGCTTTTGTCATGATTTGTCTAGGGACGTTGCCTAATTTAGCAACGTCCATTAAACGTGGTTTTTGTGAACGTGCCCTAGATAGTCCCCTGAGGCTTTTTCATGAATACGCGGGAGCACATTTCTGATACCCCGCCATTATTGCAGATAACCATCCCTTTGGGAGAAATTTTTAAGACACCGCCTTGCCAAACACAGCATCCCTCAACATTTTGCACATCCATGACCGCATGTCTGGTACAGTAGCAGCTTGAATAGCCCCCGTAATTGCAAACATAACGTCCTGCAGAACTATCGCAATAGCTAATTCCCCCTTGGCCTTTACAACACGTATCACCTTTACCGCAATCTCGAGGGCATTGACTGGCACTACCTGAGCCAAAACAGGCGTATACATTGCTTGTTAGACAGATTAACATAAGAAATGGGAGTATTTTTTTCATGGTGAGCACTTATTTTTAGTTCCCTTAATTTAACTATAGGATATCGCTGAAAAACGTCAAACCAGGGCAGAAGCTATCCGATATACTGAAACCCAAAAGAGAAAGTTAAATTGCTTCATTGTCGTTTTTTTGACTCGCCAGGTACGGGTATGTAAACAAACTGCTAAAATTTTACTAAACTTAAAGTACTAAAATAATTAGAGAACTTTGCATGAGGCCGCATTTTTATCAAGGTCTTTTAAAATTTTGTATTTGGATGGGGTGTTTATTCGTTTTTTTATGGACACCTTATTGTCTTGCTGAGACGATCTTAGATACCCAGTCTCCATTGGGTTTTATCCGAGAACATGCCGGCATCATTATCACGGTATTATTAGTTTTATTAATTGTTATTTTGTTACTATTGGTTAAAAGTCGGCGATTGCAAAAAGCCCTTTGGGAAAAAAACCAAATATTAATAAATGCCAGTCAGACAATTACGAGTTACTTTGACGTCGTTGATAAAAATATTTTATCAATTAGTCTCGATCTAAACGGGATTATTACCTATGTTTCAAGCTGCTTTATTCAACGGTATCATTATCAAAAGCATGACTTAATTGGCAAGCCTTATCAAATACTTTTTAATGAAAACAATGGCGCAACCCTACAGAGTTTGAGCCAGGCAATTACTCACAAAAATGATTGGGAAGGGGAGCTGTTATTGATGGTAAATGACGAGGGTTCGGTTTGGGCTGAGATTAGTTTGGATGTCGTTATGAGTGAGCAGGATGGTGAGCCCAATGGTTATACGCTGATATTTAATGATATTACCAACCAAAAATTGATCCGTCACATATCAGAAACAGATTCTTTAACAGGCATTTATAATCGTTATCGAATTGATACCATCCTGGATCACGAGCTAAATCGGCAAAAGCGCTACTGCCATAACTTGGCAGTGGGTATGATTGATCTTGATTACTTTAAGCCTATCAATGACACTCATGGTCATTTGGTTGGGGATGACGTGTTAATCAAATTTGTTGAAATTATTAAAAGCAATATTCGCAAAGTGGATATTTTTGGCCGTTGGGGCGGAGAAGAGTTCATCATTATCTTTCCTGAAACCAATCTTGACCAAGCCTATCAGACGTGTGAAAAATTGCGAAAAGCAATTATCGACTCAGAATTTCCTCAAGGCGTGTCATTGACAGCTAGCTTTGGCATAACGGAATGTGAGGAGGATGATTCGATTGATGCGATTATTCATCGTGCTGATCAAGCGTTATATCAAGCCAAGAAAAACGGTAGAAATTGTACCAAAATTGCAGATTAACCCTGCTCTGAGCACATTCTTGAGCGAATTTGGACGAAAATAAACTGACCAATTAGCTTACTTTCCTAACCATCCTGGTTTAAAAAACAGATTCTATCCCAACGATGTTTTGCTTACCCACCGTGGCTTTGCTTTTCACGAATTTCAGCTAATGTTTTACAATCAATGCATAGGGTTGCTGTTGGGCGGGCTTCAAGTCGCCGCAGACCAATTTCGATTCCACAGGCTTCACAATAGCCGAAATCATCCTCATAAAGTCGCTCTAATGCATCTTCAATTTTCTTAATGAGTTTCCTTTCACGGTCTCGAGTACGCAGTTCTAAGCTAAACTCCTCTTCTTGAGTGGCTCTGTCAGAAGGATCAGGAAAATTTGCTGCTTCATCTTTCATATGGGTAACGGTGCGATCAACTTCTTCCATAAGGGACTGCCGCCAGGCAAGGAGTATTTTTTCAATATGAGCTTTTTGCTGTTCACTCATGTATTCTTCATTGGCACCAGGCTTATATTCAGGAATGTCTATTTCTTTGGTAGTGTCATTTTTCACGGTGATATCACTCTCAATTTATGGATAAAAGTTGGTTTGGGCATTACTGCCTCCCAAGGCGCAAGATTCTACCTGCAAATTACCCAGTTGACAATTATCAATTAATAGATATAGCAAAATTACTAAAATCTAGCAACTCTAAAACACACAACCCACAGGATATCCTAAAAAATAGAATAGTGATAGCGCGTGTATGCAAAATGATCTAAGATATACCCAAGTTACTTCAAAATACGAGTTGATGCTATCCATTTTTCTGCCTATAAATCGTTTAAAAGGTCGCCATAGGGCTTTTCAATTACGTGCTTTTAAATGGTTTAAGGAAAATAATTGAGTAGCCTAGCAACGAGAGTTTTGACGTAACTTGGGTATATACAGCATCTTTCAAGGAGGAATTGATGAAGGCTTATTTATATTCACATTGGGCAGACAGCTGTCTATTTATGGCGCTTGCCCTGACCGTGATGCTACTTTCCTATTTACCAATAACACCGCTCGTCTTATTCCTGATTTGGTTTCAATTCCCCGTATATCTGGTTCATCAGTTTGAAGAACATTTCTATCCAGGTCATTTTAGAGAGTTTATTAATAAAGAAATTTTTAACAGCCCTTATCCCGATTCTCCCTTAACCCCGAGTGCTGTGTTTTGGATAAATACAATCGTTATTTGGTGCTTATTTCCCTTATGCGCTGTTCTAGCACAAAACATATCGCTATCCTTTGGCATATTATTACCTGTTTTTGGCTTATTTAATGCAACACTCCATATCATCATGTTTGTCGTAAAAAAACGATATAATCCAGGACTTATCGTCAGTGCATTCGTTAATTATCCGACAGGGATTTATACGCTCTGGGTACTTGCTGCAGAAGGAGTCATGACCACTACTAATGTATCTATCGCACTGCTAGTCACCATTATATTGCATTTATTGATAATTATTATGGTGAAATTTCCTAGAGCAAATCTAAGCAAGGATGTTGAGAAGGCTGACCCAGTTGCTTAAGGCGAGTCCATATTCTGGCTCTAGCAAATGGAAAGAGGACACGCCCTAGATTAACATTTATTTCTGGCCGATTGAAATTCTATCGTGGCCAGCGTGATCTTCCCAGCAATTGACTTGGCGATAGCCGTTATCGATAAGCTGCTGATTTATTGGCATTTTTTGGTCGTATCCATGTTCAATCAAGAGCCATCCATCGGGCTTAAGGAATGGTTTGGCCTTTGCAATAATTTCCATCACCGCATCCAGGCCGCCTGGACCGCTTATCAAGGCTAAGCTCGGTTCATAGCGAATGGACGATTGCAAGTGCGGATCGGCCTCGGGGATATAGGGTGGGTTAGTGACAATGAGATCAAAGCATGGTTTTGGTTCGAAGGCATCAAGCCAATTGGCATTAACAAGATGCACCTGTTTGAATTGATAATGATGTTGGTTTTGTTGGGCAACATTTAAAGCATTTTTACTTAAGTCAACGGCGAATATAACAGCATCCGGCCGCTCACTTGCCAATGCTAATGCAATAGCGCCACTGCCTGTTCCCAGATCAGCAATCACCGGATTATCGATTGAGTGAATTTTCTCAAGCCCCATTGTCACTAACATTTCTGTTTCTGGTCTTGGGATAAGCGTGTGCTCATTCACAGCAATGTCTAAGTTCCAGAAGGCTTGCTTACCGGTTAAATAGGCAACAGGATAGCCTGTTTTTCTTTTCTCAATCAGCTGTGTGTATAATACAATCGGGGCTTCTTCAATCAACGCTTCTGAATGGGCATATAAATACACGCGAGAATGTTTCAAAACATGGCAAAGCAATACCTCTGCATCGATATTGGCCGAGTCGCTGTGCTCAGATAAGGTCGTTTTCCCCCAACGTAAAAGCTGCTTAATGCTCGTCATGTTTGCCTAATTCGGCTAATAGTTCGGCATGGTGCTCCTTTTGCAAGGCATTAATGACAGGATGCAGCTCGCCAGCAATGATATCTTCGAGTTGATATAGGGTTAGATTGATGCGGTGATCCGTTAACCGGCCTTGAGGGAAATTATAGGTACGAATTCGTTCCGATCGATCGCCTCTTCCCACCTGTAATTTTCGTGTTTGTGCTTGTTCAGCTTCTTGTTTACTTCGTTCGGCATCCAGAAGCCTTGTTTGCAAAAGAGACAGTGCTTTTGCTTTGTTTTTGTGCTGAGAGCGCTCATCTTGGCATTCAACCACAGTGCCAGTCGGGATATGGGTGATACGAATGGCGGAATCCGTTTTATTCACATGCTGGCCACCCGCGCCTGATGCACGATAGGTATCAATGCGAAGATCGTCTGGGTTGAGGGTAATTTCATCAATCGCTTCGACTTCAGGTAAAACAGCAACGGTACATGCAGACGTATGGACACGCCCTTGAGATTCGGTTTCTGGCACACGTTGTACGCGGTGCGCGCCGGATTCAAATTTTAACTGACCATACACATCGCGACCACTGATACGGGCAATGACTTCTTTAAAGCCCCCATGTTCACCATAATTTGCTGAAACCATTTCTACTTGCCAGCCTTGTTGCTCAGCATAGCGGCAATACATCCGGAACAAATCGCCGGCAAAAATAGCTGCTTCGTCCCCGCCAGTGCCTGCTCGAACTTCTAAATAGATGTCTCGTTCATCATCGGGGTCTTTCGGAATTAAGAGAAACTCTAAGCTCTCTGATAAGTCGACCAGTTTCTTTTCAGCGCTGAATAATTCTTCCTTGGCTAATAAAGCTATCTCCGCATCGTCGCTTTCCATTAACGTGTTCAATTCTTCGATGGATTTTTTTTCTTCACTATAAGCTTGGTAGCTTTGAGCTATCGGCTCAAGCTGGGCATATTCTTTCGATAATTGTTTAAATTTCTGCTGATCCGAGATAACGTCAGGTTGCGATAATAACTGGCCAACTTCGGAATAACGTTCAAAAAGTTGCTCGAGTCGATGCTCAAGAGATTTCTTCATGGGAGTTTGATTTGGTTGAAGGTTTAAATAAATAGTTTGCTAAATCAAGTAATTCTGTTTTACCTTCCCAAGCGGCTTGGCGCATTCCGACGGTGGGTTGGTGTACGAGTTTATTGACAAGTCGATGTTTGAAGCTGTTCATCACAGACGCCGTGTCTTCACCTGAGGCTATGAGCTTTAAGGCGCGTTGTAACTCAAGTTCTGCCAGGGAATCCATGTGTTGGCGGTAGTCAATAATCATGTCACTTGCGCGTAACGAACGATGCCAACGAATATATTGTTCAACTTCTAATTCGATGAGCTGTTCTGCAGCAACAGCGCATGTACGCCTTGCTTCCATGCCATCTTCAATAATTTTTTCTAAATCGTCGATGTTATACAAATGCGCATTGTTAAGAAGACCTACTTCCGGCTCAATATCGCGAGGAACCGCTAAATCAAGTAAAAACATTGGCCGATTGTTTCTTAGGGTTAACGCATTTTTAATGAGAGAAGGATTGATAAAGGGCATCGGACAGGCGGTAGCGGTCACAACAACATCGGCTTGATGCATGACGGTAGGAATGTCACCGATGTTGATAGCCTGGGCATCGACAGCAAGTGCTAACTTATGTGCATTTTCAGGGGTGCGACTGGCGATCATAAATTTGGCAACACCTGACTCTTGTAGATATTTAGCAACCAGCCGCGACGTTTCTCCGGAGCCGATTAACAACACATTAATCGTTTGTAAGTCGGAAAAAGTTTGGTTAATGAGCTGGACTGCCGCATAAGCGACAGATATTGGATTGGTGCCAATACCGCTTTGATTGCGAATCCGTTTACTTGCTGAAAAGATATATTCAAATTTATTGCGTAATTGGTGTTTCACAGTGCCCATTTGACAGGCGTGTTGGTAGGCTTGCTTCATTTGTCCTAAAATTTGTGGCTCACCAAGCATCATGGAGTCAAGTCCGCTAGCAACCCGCAGCGTATGCCGAATCGCATTATCCTGTTGATGGAGGTATAAGTAGGGTTTTAAAGTAGGCGCAGGAAGGTCATGTTGTCTTGCTAACCATTGTGATAGGAGACCTGGCTTTTCAATTTCACAATAGATTTCGGTTCTGTTGCAGGTAGAAAGGACGGCTGCTTCATGTACTCCCTCACAAGACATGAGATCCACTAAAAATCGATCTTCATTCGCCGGAAGGGTAGCAACTTGTTCACGAATTTCTATGGGAGCGGTTTTATGATTCAGACCGAGTGCAACATACACCATGTTTAATTGTTTATCTTTTTTTACAGTAGCTTAATTCTAGCGTATTTTTATTTAAATCGGTAGTTTTTTTATCGTGGCACGGATTTGTTCCATTAAGTGACTTGTACTATAGTTTTAGTAGCAGGACTTATGAAAAACTCCCAATCTCTTCGTTAAAAAAAGTTTTAATTCGGTCATTTAGTTAATCTAAACTTCCTCATTAAAAACTTTTTTTGCCTCGACCTTGGGGTTTTTCATAAGTCCTGAGTAGCGCAATACCGCGACAAATGTATAAAACCAGCTCAGTTGGTTTAAGGGCAATGGCAAAAATAATATGGATAAAATTAGAAAGTTATTAACAGGATGTTTGCTGACACTGGTAACGACAATTCCAATTCATGCCAAAACTATGGCATCGCCCGCTGATTTTGAGTCGGTTGCCTTTGACCCCGTCAAAGCAAATAAACAATTTGACACGATATCCTTATCTTTAACCTCACCGAAGCTCAGTATTAGAAAATTAAGCCAAGCCATTGAGCAATTGGAAATATTATCGGAAGAAGCACAAGACTGTGTGGACGATTCATCGACTAAAATCAAAGAAATCGATGAGCATCTTAAAGCCATTTTAGGAAGTGAAGGGGATGGGCGTGACAAAGAAAACACACCTCTCATCAAACCGGATGAAAGTCACTCGCGGGTGGATTCACAATATCTAAATCAGCAGAAAAAAAAATTAATCGATATTGAGGCGAAATGTCGGCTGTTTCAAATCCGTGCGGGGGAAGCATTAACCGCTTACCGTAATACGGAGTTGTCAATGCAACAAAAAATCACCTTCACGCGGGGTCTTCCAATATTTAAACGGGTGGAGATGGTCCACCGAGATATTCAAAATTTATCGACGCCTAAGTATCGGAAACCCATTATACCATGGGGATGGGTGAATATGGCGATATTTGTCTTAGCCATTGTGATGATTGTTTTTGGCATTGTTTATGGATTGCGAGAAAGTCTTAAAACCTATGTTAAACGTCGTTCAATCGGGTTGACCCAAGTAGTTCTTGGCTCGATAGCTTTGTCGCTTTTTACTTTGTGGCTAATGAATTATAAGCCATTTATGGACGGCACAGATAATATGTTTTTCCAGAGTCTTTTGACCCATGTGTTATTTGTCGTGTTGGCATTACTTTTGACGCAGTTTTTATTCGCTATCCGGCGCTTTGATATTGGCTTGAAATGGTATGGGTTTGATCCGGGGTATTCAAGCACCCTCACGCAAGTCATTATTTTAATTTCGGGTATTCATTTGGTTGGCAATAGCGTTTTGACGCTTTTTGAATCAGGCCAATACCTGAAACAATTTTTTGATAGCATTATGATGATGCTCTCGTTATTGGCGACGACTTATTTCACTTATCAATTTTACCTCAATCACCAACGGTTCTTTGCGAATGGTACCCAATTTACCTATATTTACCGCTTAATATGGTTGATTGTGTTTACGCTAATAGCCTTCGATTTATTTGGGTTTTATATCCTAGCAGTGGATGCATCCGATATTTTCTTTTCGCTTTTACTGGTTGGTGGATTGAGTTTGGTGGTGTTAAAAGGATTTGGACAAGCCTATCATTTCCTAAATTATTCCCCGCGATCCCAAGCCTATTTAAAGCGTTACTTTGGCTATTCGTCAACGCCGCCGTATTTTGAGCTTGCTTTACTAAAGGTCATTATTCAAATTAGCATTGCTATTTCGTTACTGTATTTGTTTGCCTATTTGATCGGGGAAGCAAGTTATTTCATTGATTATTTCCTGGATTATATTTTCCAAGGATTTGTCGTCGCAAGTTACACATTTAAACCGCTCCATTGGCTGATTGGCATTCTAGTATTTTGCATGATCGTCATTATTTCGCGCTATATTTCGCGTCACTATAGTTTAAAAACAATCCATGGGGAAGAAGAAGATACTCAGGTTGCTCTTGCGTCACTGATTTTATATATCGGTTTTACCATGGCGGTCATCATGGGATTACTCGTTTCTGGTTTCAGTTTTACAAGTCTTGCTATCATCGCAGGGGCGCTCTCAGTTGGTATTGGTTTAGGGTTGCAATCGATTGTGAACAATTTTTTCTCTGGGTTAATTTTGTTGATTGAAAAGCCAATTAAAGTGGGTGATCGAATTGCCATAGGGGATGTGGAAGGATTTGTCAAAAAGGTCCGAGTCCGATCAACGCAAATTGAAACCCCTTCAAAAGAAGATATTATTGTGCCTAACTCGGATCTTATCACCCAACAAGTGACCAACTTTATGTTTACCAATCACACATGGCGTGTCAAATGCACTGTGGGCGTTGCTTATGGTAGCGACACAGAACTGGTGAAAAATGTCTTATTAGATGTCGCAAAAAATCATAAAGATGTGTTGGATTCAAGGGGGAATAAGCCCATGGTATTATTCCAATCATTTGGTGATAGCGCACTCGTGTTTGAGCTTTGGTGCATGATTAATAATGTCAATAAAAAATTCGTTGTCACCAGCGATCTGAATTTTGCGATTGATAAAGCTTTCCGTGCCCACAACATTGTCATCGCCTTCCCACAAAGGGATGTTCATATTAAATACGAGCCTCCGCCTGCCAATGCCCCTGAATAAGTCCTGAGGATTTATTTGGGCAATTGACGCTTGAGATTTTCGATTTGATCCAGTAAGTCCAGGATAAGCGCAGCCCCTGCGGTATTAACGCCTAGGTCACGATTGAGTCGAATCACTTTGCGGATTCGATAGATTTCGATGCTGGTAAATACCAATTCACGCTGGCTTCTTTGTTCGCCCTGGACAATACCTAATTCGATCATTTCATCGATTAACTGAGTTGGTACTCCCAATGACTGGCTCAGTGCTGTGGTGCTAATGTATACCCATTCATCTTGCATCGATTACTCCATTCCAGCGCGAGGGTTATAAGCCTGCGCATCTCGTAGTTGTTCATATGCCTTTTTCGCTTCCGAGGATACTTTCTTGGGCATGGCAATTTGGAAACGAACAATTTGATCGCCTGCAGGATTGCCGGGCAGTCCGCGACCTTTTAGTCTCATCTGTTGCCCGTTTTGAGTGTTTTCAGGGCACTTCATGGCGACCTTACCTCCCAGGGTTTGTATTTCAATCTTGCTGCCTAACGCGGCTTCCCAAGGGGCGATGGGAACATCCAATAAAATGTTTTTTCCTTCGACATGGTATAAGCGATGGGGAAGCAGGTGTACTTCAATGTATAAATCACCGGCATGGCCGTTTGCAGATTCGTGGCCTTGCCCTTTCAAGCGAATCTGTTGGCCATCTAAAATCCCTTTGGGGATGTTCACTTTCACGGTTTTGGTTTTCGAGCTTACGCCGCCTCGGGCATCCAGGGTGGGGATGTGTAATTGCAACATCTTCTCCGCGCCCAGGTAGCTATCTTCTAGACTAATGTCTAAGCGGGTATGAATATCTTGGCCTTGGTTCAAATCGGCTTCAAAGCCAAATCCACGCTGACGTTGTCGCCCTTGACCAAACATTTGGTTTAAGAATTCAGCAAAATCAGCTTCACTATGGCTATGTTGGTAGGTTGACTGTTGGCTTTGACCTCGCTGCCTGGCTTGTTCTGCTTGGGCAGCATTTTTCCACTCTCGACCAAATTGATCGTATTGCGCTCTTTTTTCAGGATCCTTAAGAACTTCATAGGCTTCACCAACCGCTTTGAATTTTGCTTCAGCATCCGATTCTTGACTAACGTCAGGGTGATATTTTCGAGCTAATTTACGATAAGCCCGTTTAATGTCATCCTGTGTGGCGTCTTTTGAGACGCCCATTATTTGATAATAGTCCGTAAAAGCCATAAGGTCAGTCTCTAGTATTCTTTATATTCTGGCACCCACATCGTTTCATTGATGGCATGTTGTATTTGTGCTTCATCCATTGAATGGATATGACCCTCTTTTATACCTTGTTTAATTACCGCTTCAGCGATATGACGAGAGACTTCTCGAATAGTATGAAGCTCGGGCAAAAGCCGTCCTTTCCCAGTCATCACCGCCGGTGCTAAATCACTTAAGGCTAAGGCAGCGGCCATCATCATCGTGTTTGTCACGCGTTTTGCTTGGCTTGCAACAACGGCTAGACCCATGCCTGGAAAAATATAGGCATTATTGCATTGTGCGATAGGTATTGTCTGCGAGCCAATGGTGACGGGATCAAACGGGCTGCCCGTTGCGACGAGTGCTTTGCCATTTGTCCAGGTTAAAATATCCTTCGGAACTGCTTCAGCTCTTGAGGTAGGATTGGATAATGGAAACACAATGGGATGGGGTTGATGTTTTGCCATGGTCTTTATCACATCTTCAGTGAACAAGCCTGGCACGCCTGAAACGCCCAGCAAAACGCCAGGCTTCGCTTTATCAACGACATCAAGTAAGCTCATTTCTTGACTGGGATCGAAATCCAGTTGTTTAAGATGCTCAACATCCTGAGCCAGCAGCTGTTGGAAGGGCATTAGGTCAGACATCTTATTATGGACTAAGCCATGTCTATCAACCATAAAGAAATGTTGGCGAGCTTCTTCGGGGCTTAGGCCTTGATTTACCATCACTTGGACTAACTGTTCTGCGATTCCACAACCAGCTGAACCCGCGCCTACCACGCAGACATTCATCTCTTTTAACGGGACATTTGCAACGCGAGTCGCTGCAACAATCGCTGCAACACTAACTGCTGCAGTACCTTGTATGTCATCGTTGAATGTGCAGAGCTTATCTTGGTATTTTTTTAACAAGGGATAGGCGTGCTGTTGGGCAAAATCCTCAAACTGTAAAAGGGCATGGGGGAAATGTGTTTTAACACCTTGTACAAATTGATCAACAAATTTATCATATTCTTCGCCAGTTACCCGTTTATGCCGCCATCCCAAATATTCAGGACAATCTAACCGTGCTTGATTATTGGTACCGACGTCTAAAATGATTGGCAAGGTTAACGAGGGATTAATGCCTCCACACGCAATATAAAGGGATAATTTGCCAATGGGAATGCCCATCCCGCCGGCACCTTGATCACCAAGGCCTAAAATTCGCTCACCGTCCGTCACAACGATGACTCTGACATCCATGCGCGCCGCTGTGGCCGCTAAAATCGAGTCTAAATGTGCTCTATCTGGATAGGCAAGAAATAAGCCACGGGGTTTACGGTAAATATGGTGAAACAATTCACACGCATCACCCACGGTTGGGGTGTAAATAATGGGCATCATCTCTTCTAGATGATCTTGAATTAATCGATAAAATAACGTCTCATTTGTGTCCTGAAGGGCTCTTAAATAGATGTGTTTTTGCAGATCCGACACTTTCTCGCCAAACGCTTCATAGCTTCGCTGCACTTGTTCATCCAGCGATTCGATGTGCGGTGGAAGTAACCCATTGAGTTCTAGTAAATTCCGTTCTTCTTGGGTGAATGCAGTACCTTTATTGAGCAAGGGGTCTCGAAGAATGACGTGGCCGTGGTTTGCAATCATTTTAGGCATGATATTTCCTTATAGATGATATACTTAAGATCATAGCCAAATTTTCTAAAAATGCCACTATTCACTTTGAAGAATGAATATACCCGTGTTCATTCAAAATGCAACACATCAAAATACTCATTTCGATTCAGCAACCCCTCATCCCCCCGTTGGGTGCCTTCTCCCCATGTCTGGGGAGAAGGGAAAATGAAAGAAGGCCCAGGCATGAAAAGTTAATGGGTTCGATTGACAGCAAACATCGCAAGATCAATCAGTGCCCTTTTATGATGACTATCCGGCAAAACTAACAGTGTATTGATAGCTGTATCAATTTCGCTTCGAGCATAATCAAGCGTATATTGGATAGCGTTTGTTGCTTCCAAGGCTTCTTGAATTGCTGACAAGTTTTCAACTTGCCCGAGTTTTAGGCTTTCCTCGATTAATTCACGATGGGCAGGGGTGCCCGTACGGTAGGCATGGATTAAAGGCATGGTGGCCTTTCCATCTGCTAAATCGTCCCCAATATTTTTACCAAGTTGTTGTGAGTCCGCGCAATAATCTAAGGCATCATCGACCATTTGAAACGCATTACCAAGATGCAATCCGTATTCATACATCGCCCGTTCAATCGCAGGGGGTTGTTGGCTAATCAATGCACCGATGCAAGCCGATGCGGCAAATAAAACGGAGGTCTTTGACTTGATGATGTCAAAATAGGTATCAAGCTCTAGATTTGGGTTGTTCCGATAGACTAGTTGTTTCACTTCACCACGGGTAATTTCATGGGACGATGAGGCCATCAATTTAAGAACGGATTGCACACCGGTATCTACCATGAGTTTGACGGACTGAGTGAATAGATAGTCCCCGACTAAAATGCTAGCTTTACTCCCCCATATTTCATTTGCGGTTTCTTGACCACGTCTTAAAGTCGACTCATCGACAACATCATCATGGAGCAGGGTGGCAGTATGAAAAAATTCAACCATGGCGGCAAGGGGAATATGATACCCGCCTTTATAATTGCAGGCATGGGCAGATAGGAGCACGATTAATGGACGTAATCGTTTTCCGCCACTGCTAATGATGTGATTGGATAGATCATCAATCAGCCCAATTTGTGATTGAAGATTATTGATAATTAGTGTATTCACAGCGTCAAAATCTTCACTGACTAAAGCACGGATGCTATCAATGGTCATTTGCAAGCCTCTTTGGTACAGGTAAGCATAATGATGCCATGCTACGGTGGTGGCACTAGCTTGTCAAGATCGATGTCTTAGAGGACTAATGAAAAACGCTCAATCTTTTTGTTAAAAAGCGTTTTTAATTCGGTCATTTAGTTAATCTAAATTCCTGGAATTGGAAGGGTGCTTAAAATGATATTCGTGTAGTCAGAAGGTTCAGAAATGAGCTATATTTATATAATAAACCGGCTAAAATCCTGGATTATTATATGGAAATCCTATCAATTTTTGGGGATAAACCTAAATTATTTAAATTAACGCCTAATATTAAATCGTATGCCAAACTTTCTGCTATTCCATTAGAGTCTAAGGCAATCATTGTTAGCCAACCTAAGGATAATAATTGGTTAGAGCCGCTACAATCCATTCGTGCACAAACGGCTTTTCAATTAATTCCCGTATTTTATTTAGGCGATATTGAACTAGATTGGCAAGAATCTCTTTACGATGGTCCCGCGGATGAATCAATGTACCGCATGATAGAACAGATATACGAGAGGATAGACCGATTGCATTATAGTTATTCTGGAAGCCTATCCGCGGAGTGCCTATTATTAAGTTATCTATTTACCCGACCGAATAAACGAATCCACGGTTTGATAGAACATATTACCCCGCAAATATTCTATTATCCGTTAGTTGAAATGTTACTGAGTAAGGAAAAAATAGTCGATATTTGGCAATTTCTTCAGGATTTAGTGGTGAGAGATTTACTGGTGACAGGACAACTGATCGATGAAATTCAAACCTGTTCTTCTTGTAATTCAGGGTTTTTAAATATTAAACATTGCTGTCCAAGCTGCCAGTCGATTGACATCAAAGATCAACAATTTGTGCACTGCTATTTATGTGGAAACATTGCGCCTGTCCCGGAGTTTTTACGTGAGGAGCGATTAATTTGTACCCGATGCCACGCCCGTCTAATAAACATTGGGATTGACTACGATAAACCTAAGCAAGATAAAATGTGTCATGCATGTGGCCATTTCTTTTCTCAGTCCGAGTTAATTTTAACTTGTCTAGTTTGTCATCGAAGTGCGCATGCCAATGATCTCATGACGCGTCATTTATACGATTACATGATAACCACGCGTGGACAACAAGTGGTCTGTGGTTTAGATAGGGATTTGTATCGTTCCTTTGAGCAGCAATTTAGGGTAGTTGACTATCAATCCTTTATGTCAATGGTCAGTTGGTTCAGCAAGTTGTGTCAACGCTATGAAACCATCTATTTTGCACTACTGCAAATTAAGCTTCTGAATGATTTTGATTTGATGGATTCTGAGAGCTTTACTAAGCATGACAAATCGATGGGACTGTTATTTACCCATCTTCGCGAAGTGATTCGCAAAAGTGACTTGTCAGCAAGAGACGATAATAATTTCTTCTTCTTACTACCCATGGCAGATGAGCAAGGCTTAGAAAATACGATAAAGCGGGTAAAGAAATTTATTTCCAAAAATGAAGTTAACCATCAGAAAGGGACGCTCAATTTTACACTCAGCAGTTTTACCTCAAAAGAAATCTTAAGCAACATGCTTGATGCAGACATGATTATCGCTGAAATTCAAGCAAAAATGGCGCAAAATACGATTAACTTATCAATTACTAGTTAGGCGTGTCCTCATTCCATTAATAGGCTGCAAATCTGCCTAATTGGCATCAAAATAACTTTGAATTCGTTAAATAGAATGATCTATTCGCCTCATTCAAAGTCATTTTGGCGCTCAATTATTCACATTTTCGCTTCAATTAATGAAATGAGGACACGCCCTTGGGTTACGACAGCGATTAGGTTAGATTATGCGGATGAATCCATCCTAAAATATAAGCGATAAACAGAAATAAAAATAATGCGAGTGATAAGCCAATTCGCCAACTTAATGCTTTAACGGTGCGTTTGCTTTGCCCAGCGTCATGCACAAGGTAATATAACCCGCTACCTAGGGCGAATAAAATCACAAACATGACAATAATCACAAATAATTTCGTCAAGAAGGGCTCCTTAAGACGGAATGGAATGAGAAACGCCCTAGTAAAGCACATTTCAAGATATTGATCAAACCTGTCCAGCGGAAAGGGGACTAGGTCATGGTAACTAGCTCTTCGGCGCTGGTTGGGTGAATAGCAACGGTGTTGTCGAAATCTGCTTTTGTTGCCCCCATTTTGATAGCGACACCAAACCCTTGCAGAATTTCGTCCACTTGGTAGCCAATCATGTGTAATCCGACTACTTTCTCAGTTTGGCCAACGGTTATCATCTTCATTAAAGTGGGAGTTTTGTGCTCACTTAGTGCATCAAATAAAGGATTGAATCGGGTTTGATAAATGGTTACCGCATCTTGCCCATATTGCTCAATGGCCTGTTTTTCTGTTAATCCCACAGTTCCAATGGGGGGATGAGAAAAGACAACGGAACAAATGTTGTGATAATCTAATTGAGCATGGGCCTGCTGCCCAAACAGCCTATCCATGAGTCGACGGCCAGCTGCTATAGCGACAGGGGTTAACGCTGGCGCATTGGTTACATCGCCAATGGCATAAATACCCTTGATATTGGTATTTTGTTTCTCGTCAACAATCACTAAATGATGCTCATCCAGAGCGATGCCAACAGATTCAGCATGGATACTTTTGCTATTAGGGGTTCTGCCAATTGCGAATATCACTTCATCGCAATCCGTAACAACCGTTTTATCATGACATATGACACCCTTAAGGCCTTCAGGGGTTAACTCAACAGCGGTGACTTGGTGATTGGCATGAAAGTTAACGCCTTGTTCTGTCATAATCGCTTGAAGTTGTTGGCCGATGCTTAAATCAAAGCGGCTTAACGGGCAACTGCCACGCATGATGATGTGCACTTCCGTTCCCAACGTGTTAAGTACGCCGGCGATCTCAATGCCGATATATCCGCTACCAACGATGGCTACTTTCTTCGGTTGTTTGCTGAGTGCGAAAAAGCCATCTGAGCTGATGGCATGTTCAATTCCTTTCATGTCTGCTGGCATGGTAGGATGACCACCGGTGGCAATTAGAATATGATCGGCAGTATAAGTGTGGTTTTCGACTTGGATGTCGTTGGCAGAGAGAAATTGACCATAGCCTTGGATTAAAGTCAATTTGTCATGGTCAAAGCGCTTTGCATAAATACTCCGTAGTCGCTGGATGTAAGCTTCCCGATTTTCGACTAAATTTGACCAATTGAGAGAAACTGGCATTGGGGAGAAGCCGTAATCGGGGGCTTTGTGTGCATACTCGGCTATGATGGCTGCGTTATACATGACTTTTTTGGGAACACAGCCTAAATTAACACATGTTCCGCCAAGGAAAGAGGGTTCAATTAACCCCACAGTCGCACCATACTGTGCGGCCCTTGTGGCAGCGGCCATTCCGCCACTGCCACCACCCAGGACGAGTAAATCAAATTTCACGATGATGTTCCCTACTTAATCTTCATTATCTTCACTGATTGATTCTTTATAGTTGCACCCTTCTTTGGGGCATATCAACTGCTTCCCGGAGCGTTTCGTTTCTTTGATGGTTAAAATAGGCCATGCGCATTGTGGACAAGGTTTATCGACTGGTTCATTCCATAAGGCGTATTTGCAATTGGGGTAGCCTCCACAAGAATAGAACAGCTTACCACGTCTTGATTTTCGTTGCAGAATCGTGTTTTTGTAACAAGATGGGCAAGTAACACCGGTGTCATTGGGTTTTTCTAATGGCTCAATATAGGTACAATTCGGATAGTTGCTGCATCCAACAAATTTGCCATATTTTCCGGTTTTGATTTGCAATGGGTGTTGACACTGAGGACATTGGCGATCGGGCAAAATTTCAGTTTGTTGTTCACTCTCACCTTCTGGGCTTAAATTTTTGGTGAAATCGCAGTCAGGATACCCGGTGCAGCCAATAAATCGTCCACGTTTTCCTAAGCGAATCGCTAATATTTTACCGCATTTTGGACAGGGCTCATCCAGGTTTTCGGTCGTGACATCTTTGCGCTGGACTTGTTCATCGGTTTGCTCAATTTTTTGGATAAAAGGAGACCAAAACTCTTCTAAAACAGGTATCCAGTCACGCTCTCCTCTTGAAATGGCATCGAGTTTATCTTCGAGTTGCGCGGTGAATTGATAGTCAACATATTGTGTAAAATAATTGGTTAAAAATCGATTGACAATGCGACCCACATCAGTCGGAATAAACCGCTTTTTATCAACAATAACATACTCTCTTTGTTGCAGCGTATGAATGATAGTGGCATAAGTCGATGGTCTGCCAATATCACACTCTTCAAGGGCTTTAACCAGCGTTGCTTCAGAGTATCGGGGAGGCGGCTCTGTGAAATGTTGACTTGCATCGATTCCCAAGAGTTTGACTGGCTGCTTTTCAGTTAACGTGGGTAATAGTCCAGTCTCCGATTCCTCTTTGCTGTCATCCCGGCCTTCTTCATACACATCCAAAAATCCGGGAAACACAATGGAAGAACCATTGGCCCTAAAAATGCCTAGGTCACCACAAAGCATGTCCACTGCCACCGTATCTAATATGGCATCCTCCATCTGACTTGCTAGGGTTCGCTGCCAAATAAGCGTATAGAGCTTCAGTTGATCCACATTGAGCGATTGTTTTAGAATCGTTGGTGTTTGTTGGATGGATGTTGGGCGAATTGCTTCATGGGCTTCTTGCGCATTTTTGGATTTCGTTTTATACAATCTCGGCTCATCAGGCAAGTGTGCTTTGCTATAGCGCTTGCTGATGTGCTGGCGAATATCATCAATGGCTTCTTTGGATAAACTAACAGAGTCTGTCCTCATGTAAGAGATCAAACCAACCGTACCACTGCCAATGTCAATTCCCTCATAGAGTTGTTGAGCGACCATCATGGTTTTTCGAGCGGTGAATCCAAGCTTTCTCGCTGCTTCTTGTTGGAGGGTAGAGGTAATGAAAGGAGGAGATGGTCGGCGCTTTCTTTGTTTCTTTTCAATGGTATCGACAACTAATTGGCCGTTGGCGGCTTTTAGCAGGAGATCGCGCACGTTTTCAGCTTCATCTTGCTGGCAGATAGAAAATTGCTTTAATTTTTCACCTTTATATTGAGTCAGGCGCGCTTCAAAATCGATATTGCTTTCGTGACAACGAGCGATGACTTTCCAGTATTCTTCGGCCTTAAATTTTTCAATTTCTTCTTCACGCTCAACAATTAAACGCAAGGCGGGGCTTTGCACGCGGCCGGCGGATAATCCTCGGCGAATTTTTTTCCACAGTAAGGGCGATAAATTAAAGCCGACTAGATAATCCAGGGCTCTTCTCGCTTGTTGTGCATTGACCAAATCCATGGAAATAGCACGAGGATGATCAATCGCCTCTTGGATAGCAGATTTCGTGATTTCGTTAAAGAAAATCCGCTGGACGGTTTTATTTTGCAGCAATTTTTTATTTTCCATCAACTTAAATATATGCCAAGAAATCGCTTCCCCTTCGCGGTCCGGGTCAGTTGCGAGTAAAAGACTGTCCGATTGTTTTAACGCTTTGGCAATGCTATCGATATGCCGCACATTTCGATCAATGGGGATGTAAGTCATGGCAAAATCATGCTCGGGGTCAACCGACCCTTTTTTCGCGGGTAAATCACGGACATGGCCATAGGAGGCTAGAACCTGATAGTCTTTGCCTAAATATTTTTGAATGGTTTTTGCTTTAGCAGGTGATTCGACAACTACCAAATGTTTAGTCATACCAACAAACCTTAAATTTTATTGAATTGAAACTTGGTCTTCTTTTTGATATAGCACAAGATCAAGAAAGGCGAGTTGATGATCGGATAATTCTTCGCGAATAAAATCGCGCACAAACCACTTCGTTTCGCCCAGAGAAATTACTTTCGACCCGGATATTAATAGATGATTAATAACCATTTCAACATAGTCGGGAGAAAAAATACCCATCTTGTGGAGTCGAACGAGGAATTGATGACTTGCTTTGGTAAAACGCATGAGCTCTTCGGGCGTGTATACTCGAGTAGAGGTGGGGTTAGCTTCCTTAATGACGACAACGGGATTTTCATCTTCTTTGGCCGGTTCCACATTATCTTGCGACAAAGTAGGCGGTTGAATATCAACGAATTCCGCGAAATCTTTAAACTGTTGTTTAAACAACAACATTAAGTCGTTAAATAATTGAGTTTTCATTATCGTATTAACACCTTATATAGCCCCCAGGGACTGACTTGACTAGACCCATCACTTCTAAACTGGCTAATCCACACGTGACAAGGTCAAGGGACAGACCGCTTCTCTGACATAACGTATCCACGTCAGCAACATCAAAACCTAGGCACTTTACAAGGTTTTCTTGGGTTTTGGCAAGCTTAATAAAGGGTTCCTTTACATTTTTTTGATAAGGCTTAGTTGGTAAATTGAGTTCTTCGATAATATCTTGCACAGTTGTAACCAATCTTGCACCTTGCTGTAGTAAATAATGGCATCCTTTGGATGTTGGATTTTTAAGCGAGCCAGGTATTGCTAAAACATCCCTATTTTGCTCCAAAGCATATCTTGCTGTTATCAGCGAGCCACTTTTTAATGCTGCCTCAACAACCAAAGTGGAAATTGCTAAACCACTTATTATACGATTTCTTTGGGGGAAATGTCTAGCCTGTGGCGGTTTTTTTAAAGGAAATTCACTAATAATCAAGCCAATTTTTTCAATTTCTTTGGCAAGCTGTCGATTACGAGCAGGATAAATCCTATCTATTCCCGTTGCCATCACGGCGATTGTTTTGCCTTGATTTGCCATGCATCCACTATGTGCTTGACCATCTATACCTAATGCCAGTCCACTGGCGATGACGATATTTAATCCAGCTAGTTCATAAGCAAACTTCCAAGCATACTCTTCACCATGGATGGATGGTTTACGGCTGCCAACAATAGCAATGCATGGATGGTTAAGGGAATTGAGATCGCCTTTGGCATAAATGACAGGAGGTGGTGAGTCAATTTCTTTTAACAAGGGAGGGTAGGCGTCATCATCCCACGTCAGAAGGTGGTTATTCGGGTGAGTTGCCCAGGTATAGTCTTCCTCAACTAAGTTGAAGTCAAATTGGGAAATAGCATGGGCAATCCGACTTGGAAGCCCCCAAGCTTCCAATTGGTGGGGCTTATAACGAAACACGGATGCCAAATGATCCAAATTGGCTTGTAAAATTTGGATGCGTTTGGGACCCATTCCTTCAATGCGATTTAACGCAAGCAACGTTGTTTTCATATCCATAGCGATTGAACTTTTCCTTTGAGGTTGTCTCTATTAGGACTTACGCCCCCCCCCAATCTCTTCGTTAAAAAAGTTATTAATTCGGTCATTTAGTTAATCTAAACTCCCTCAGTAAAAACTTTTTTTGCCTCGATCTTGGGTTTTTCGTAAGCATTTCAGGCACTTTGTGCCACACATCAGGATATAACTTTATTACAAAAACTCCTCTCCCGCCCTTCGGGCACCTTCTCCCCGTTTCCGGGGAGAGGGGAAATTGAGGGAAGTTATTTAGAAGTCCTGTCAATATAAAATTGCAATGACTAAATTTGACTATCCGTTATATCGCATTTAGGGATTGCAAACATTATCAAGCTTATGTATGACTTGAGTCGAATTCACAATTAGCGCAAAACTGGTGTGAGTAAAGGTTCTAAACACCATCACTTCGCCAATTCGCTCAGGGGGTAGCATGACCGTTTGGCCTGTGTTAATCGGATCGCGCACGGCTTTCGGTCGGCTGTAAATGGCAAGGACATCGCCCGGCTCAAGGTTATAATCTTTTCCTCGATCTAAGACAGCCACATACCCTGTTGCCCCCTGCTCATCATCTCCCAATAGGTCGATAATGGAGCCTTTAAACTGTTTGGTCGGCTCTTGCGGCTCGAAATATAAGTCAAAATAGGGGTGTTGATTGGGGATGACCCTGTCAGCGACTTCGACACCTGTGGTGATCTCCGTCAGTAATAATACAGCAGGCTCCCCACCTTGAATTAATTCACCATAGCCAATCAGTCGAGATTTATAACCCAAACACCGATTCGTTTCCGGTTCTCGATAAATGCCACTTGGTCGAAAGACTGCATAGGATAGCCTTTCACCCACCGGCAGTTTGGTACTTGGATGCAAGCATTTTACATAAACGCGATCGCCTTGGCCGGCTCTTAAACGCTCACCTAGATAATCAAGCACATAGGGCGCTTCGTTTAATCGATCTTCATCAAATACCCATGAGTTATTTAAAAACGGCTCAATATCGGTTAAATGAATTGGCGGAATGGCATTAGCACCGCCCTCAATGCGGGTGTGTGGGGATAGTTTGATGGTGCCATTAGGCAACACTTTTAAAAAGGGTTGTTTTTGGTAAAAGCTAAGCTTTAAGACATCGCCTGGATAAAGCCGATTGGGATTTTTGATAGTTGGGTTTGCATGCCATAGCGCTTTCCATTCCCAAGGTTTTTGCAAGTATTGATGAGCAATCGACCAAAGCGTATCGCCAGGTTGAACGGTATAGGTTTTTGGATAATCGTCTCGTAAAGTGATGGCTTGAGCAGTGGTTGAAATTAAAAACACCATCATGAGCAGTAGCCGCATGGTCATGTCCCTTTTTACTTGCTAAATAAATGACTATTAGGGATAATAACACGCTTTTTAATGAAAAATATAGAGTTAGTATGGCTATTTATCCAATCGTCTATTTACCTGACCCTTGCCTTCGCAAAGTTGCAGCACCGATCAATCAATTTGATGATGCCCTGCAAACGTTGATTGAAGACATGTTTGATACCTTATATGAGGCACGCGGTGTTGGTCTTGCAGCGCCCCAAATTGGTATTAGTAAGCAATTATCAGTGATTGATGTCATTGGAGATAAAAAAAATCAGCTGGTGATCATCAATCCCAAAATAATTGAAAGAGAGGGTGAGAAAGAGTATGTTGAAGGCTGTTTATCCGTTCCAGGCCCCTATGAAAAAGTGATCCGCGCTGATAAAGTGACCGTTTCTGCTTTGGATAGACATGGAAAACCGTTTGAAATTAGCGCTGATGGATTATTGGGTGAATGTTTGCAGCATGAAATCGATCATTTGAATGGCAAATTATTCATTGATCTACTTTCCCCACTCAAGCGTAAAGTGGCGCGAAGAAAAATGGATAAGCATTTGCGAGTCAAGGCAAAAAAGCATGAATAAACCGCTAAAGATTCTCTTAGCTGGAACACCTGATTTTGCGTTACCTTGTTTTGAAGCCATTGCTAAAAGTCATCATTCAGTTTTAGGCGTATGGACCCAACCCGATAGGCCGGCTGGGCGAGGGAGAAAATTGCAAGCATCCCCCGTCAAGCAATGGGCGCAAGAGAAGGGCTATTTAGTCCACCAACCTGACACTTTACGCGATATAGAGGCCCAAGAGGCGATACGCCTCCTTAAGCCCGATGTGATGATTGTGATTGCATATGGACTGATTTTACCCAAAGCCATTTTAGCTATCCCTCGATTTGGCTGCATCAATATTCATGCCTCATTACTGCCACGATGGCGTGGGGCTTCTCCTATCCAACAGGCCATCCTGGCAGGTGATGCACAAACAGGCATCACCATCATGCAAATGGATGTTGGTATGGACACAGGGCCTAGCTTAAAACAAATACCTTGTCCAATAGGCAATCAAGATACGGCCGCCGTTTTGCATGATAAATTGGCAGCTCTTGCGGCTTCCCCATTGCTTGAGATTCTTGAAAGGCTCCCGACACATCCGGTTGAGTGTGTTCCACAACCTGAAGAAGGAGTTACTTATGCGCCTAAGATTTCTAAAGAAGATGCAAGAGTAAACTGGCAACAAAGTGCCTGGCAAATTGACTGCCAGGTTAGAGCGTTTTATCCTTGGCCAGTTGCGTATACTGATCTATCGGAACAGGTGCGATTGCGAATTGTTTCTGGGCATCGAGTGGATATCACGACGAATGCAAACCCGGGAGAAATCATTCAGCTTGATAAACAAGGGATGGTTGTTGCCTGTGGTCATGAAGCCTATTGCGTGAATCAGCTGCAATTCCCGGGCGGTAAAGTGTTGTCTGTCGCAGAATGGCTAGCATCCGGAAAAAAAGATTTAGCAGTGGGTCAGCAATTGTTGTCTGAAGCGCTGTGATGAAGTCACCCTCAACCCACAATAATGCACGTCTTAAGGCCTTTGAAGCCTTAAAAGCGGTGATGATTGAAGGTCAATCGTTAACCCAAGCATTGAGTGTGTTCCCCGATATACCCGCCTACGCTAAAGCAATCTGTTTTGGTACGCTTCGAGATTATCAACGTTTATCCGTCATCATCAACCAGTTAGTGGATAAAAAACCAAAAAAGAAAGCCCTAGAAATATTGTTGCTGATGGGCATTTTCCAACTTCAGTCCACCGATAAACCGGATTATGCATGTGTCACAGAGACGGTTTCTTTGACCCGTGTGAATAACTTGGGCTGGGCTTCGGGAATGGTTAATGGGGTGTTGCGTCGATTTATTCGTGATAAGGCGAATATCCTTCTGCAATGTGAGCAGGATGAACGATATCGATATAACCACCCGGTCTGGCTAATCGATAAGCTTCGTCAAGCCTGGCCTGACCACTATCAACAACTACTCAAGGCAAACGATCATCAGGCACCAATGACAATACGGGTAAACTCAGCGAAAACCACGCCACTTACCTATTCTCAACAATTAGAAGCAGTCGGGGTGTTCAGCCGTTTATCCCAACATGTTCCCACAGCCATCACGTTATCAACCCCAATGGCTGTGGAGGAAATGCCAGGATTTAGTCAGGGATTATTGTCTGTGCAAGATGAGGCTGCTCAGCTAGCTGGGCCTTTATTGCGTTTATCTCCCGGTCAACGCGTCTTGGATGCTTGTGCGGCACCGGGTGGAAAAACCTGTCATATGTTGGAACTGGAACCAAAGTTAGCAGAAGTTGTCGCAATCGATGTCTCCGAAAAAAGGCTTGAAAAAATTCGGGAAAATTTAAAGCGCCTTAATCTTCAGGCAAGCCTTTTGTGTGCTGACGCGGGGGATGTTGATGCTTGGTGGGATGGGAAGCCATTTGACAGAATACTCTTGGATGCGCCATGCTCAGCACTTGGGGTGGTTCGACGCCATCCGGATATAAAATACCACCGAAAGCCGGAAGATATTACCCAGTTAATCGAAACACAAAAGCGATTATTGAATGCATTGTGGCCTTTATTAAAACCAGGTGGACTATTGCTCTATGCTACTTGCTCAATATTACCGGAAGAAAATGATCAGCAAATGGAAGCGTTTTGCGAACAATGGAGCGATGCAAATGTTGAGCCTATTCAACTCAATTTACCCTCTGCCTCGAAACTTGGGTTGCAATTATTCCCAACACCTAACGGTTACGATGGATTCTATTATGCCCTATTACGCAAGTCCTAAGTATATACCCGTGATCATTCAAAAAGCGAGTTTTCTGCTTTTTCTCTTTCGCCCTGCACAACGTTAAAAAACACACAAGGGAATGAGTCATTGCGCGATTTTTAACGTTGTGCAGGATCCAAAAATAAAGGCGCATAAATCCTCGCATTTTGAATGATCACGGGTATATTGAAACAAGGCGAAGTTACAACCAATTTAAAATACGTTGATATTCGCGGTATGCGATTGCGTCTTTAGATTGATTATGGGATGATATTGCTATCATAGAGATACTTAAAACCGTATCCAGATAAAGCGTTACGGAATGTTGGCAATTTTCAAACCAATTTTTAAAAGAGATAATAAGAACAGGGTTTAACCATTAGATGATGACA
Source organism: Pseudomonadota bacterium (assembly GCA_020051095.1). GTDB lineage: Bacteria > Pseudomonadota > Gammaproteobacteria > Legionellales > Legionellaceae > JAFIFT01. The sequence continues at coordinate 132,924 of JAGVJN010000049.1, forward strand.
TGGCTACGCAATATTACATTGACTAGTTTGCTTATACTAGCATCATTAAGCTATGCAGCGCCTGCCGATTTGATGGATGTTTATAAACAGGCATTAGAAAATGATCCCATATTCAAAGAAGCTTATAGCACCTACATGGCCTCTCGTGAGGCTGTCCCTCAAGCAAGAGCACCGTTATACCCACAAGCAAGTGTTAGGGCTAGCACCTATCGAGTTATCCAAGATACAACAACAAATACCATTGGTGGGTTATTCAGTTTCCAAGGGACCTTTGACACCACTATTTGGCAGCTGACTACTTCTCAAACAATTTTTAATTTTAAAGTGTGGGCATCGTTAAGACAGGCTCATGCAACCGTCAAAGCAGCACAGGCTGTTTTTAACAGTGCCGCCCAAGACTTAATATTAAGAACGGCTCGATCATATTTTGATGTTTTGTTAGCGAACGACACCTTGGTCTTTGCTATCGCTAAAAAGCGTGCGAACCACCGGCAGTATCAACAAGCAAATCAACGGTTTAAGGTGGGTTTGGATGCCATCACCTCTGTCTATGAAGCAAAAGCAGCGTTTGATCAGTCAACAGCAGAAGTCATTGCTGGCGAGAATAATCTTGAAAATCAAAAGGAAAATTTACGTAAATTAACCGCACACAAATATGAGTCAATCGCACCACTTAGAAACCAATATGTCCCTCTGATAAAGCCTGAGCCAGCGGATATTGATGACTGGGTGAATACTAGCATCAGTCAAAATTATAGTTATTTAGCAAGAAAGTATAATTTAGAAGCAGCAAGAGATAATATAAAAGCCGCTAATGCTGGGCATATGCCGACGTTAGGGGTTGAAGGCACTGCCTTACAGGTTCGCAACAAAATCAATAACTCGAATTTTTTTGCACCCGCCAATAATGGCGATGCTCGCATAGGCATAGTGTTAAGTGTCCCTTTATTTCAAGGGGGGTTGGTGGAGTCACAGGTTAGGCAAGCGCAATATAATTTCCAAGTGGCCTCTGAACAATTAGAGCAATCTTATCGCGGGGTGGTGGTGGATACCCGGATTGCCTATAACACCATTATCAATGGCATCAGCAAAGTTAAGGCGGATAGACAAACGCTGATTTCTCAGCAAAACACGGTGGAAAGCACGGAGGCTCAGTTTCAAGTTGGGACCCGCACCATGGTGGATGTAACACTTGCCCAACAACGCTTATTTGAAGCACAAAGGCAGCTAGCACAAGATCAATATGCTTTCATTCTTGCCATTCTTCAGTTAAAATTCCTTGCTGGCACTTTGAATGTTGATGATATTGAGCTCGTTAACTCCTGGTTAAAAACCACGCGAGTGAGCGGCTTTTATTCTGGCGAACAATCAAAGAGCGGCAAATAACCTGGGTTTTATGAAATACCTAGGCGTTTCCCCCATAATTCACGTGTTTTATAGGTACTATTTCTGATGTCTCAGTCGTTTTCCTCTGTCGAAAAAAAATTACTCCATTATACTGGCAAAGCCATTTCCGATTACAACATGATTCAAAAAGGGGATAAAGTGATGGTTTGCTTGTCGGGCGGGAAGGATTCCTTTACGTTACTGACCTTGCTTAACCATTTGCGAATTCGCTCTGGAAATAAGTTCTCCCTCATGTCTTTCACGTTGGACCAATCCCAACCTGGTTGGGATGATAGTCGTTTGCGACAGTGGTTAGATGAAAGAGATATTGCCTATGAGATTTTAACCCGTGATACATACAGTATTGTCAAAGAGAAAATCCCAGAAGGTAAAACTTATTGTTCGCTTTGCTCTCGTTTGCGTCGTGGCATTATTTATCGTTATGCTGAAGAACATGGGTTTACTAAGATAGCATTGGGCCATCACCGCGATGATTTAATCCGTACATTGATGATGTCTATTTTATATAACGGTGATATTCGCTCCATGCCGCCGAAATTACTCAGTGATAATAAAAAGCATATTGTTATTCGGCCAATGGCATATGTGCAAGAACAAGACATTATCACCTATGCGCAAGAGCAACAATTTCCAATTATTCCGTGTAATTTATGTGGATCGCAAGAAAATTTAGCACGAAAAAAAGTCGCTCGCTTAATCGATACACTGGCGGAAGAAAATCCTAAAATCCCGAGTAATATATTGCATGCATTACAATCTGTTAAGCCTTCTCAATTAATGGATAAGCATTTGTGGGATTTCAAAGGATTGGAGAAAGGATTAGGTGAAGAAAGGCTGGTAGACGAGCCACTTGCGGTAGATGCCTGCCTTGAAATAGAAGATTAACTGCTATCGATAGGTGCAACCAACCTATTCAGATTAGCGTGCATGGGCAGGGGATACAAGGGCGTGTCCACATCCTCGCTACAACTAATGGGGTGAGGACACGCCTTAGAGCAAGCCCATTAAAATACGAATTCTTTGGGTTTACTCTTATCAATCATCATGGGGATGTTTGTTTCAAACAATTCTTCTGAGGTCCATGTTTGCTCATGGGAGTAATGATGAAGTTGGCCACTCATGATGGGATCGCGCCCAACAATCGCAAAGAGTTTACCGCCTGGTAGAACTTGTAGACGGTGGCTTTCTTCAATTCGCTCGATAGCTGCTGTCATGATGACAACATCGTAGGGTGCGCCTTCCAACCACCCCTTTGCCGCATCACCGGTGATTAGTTCGACATTATCGAGCGCCAAGAGAGCAAGATTTGACTCGGCTAATTTGGTTAGATCGGAAAAATAGTCAATTGAAATGACTTTTTTAGCGAGTTTCGCAAGCATGGCTGTTAAAAACCCAGATCCTGTGCCAATTTCCAAAACCGTTTCATGGCCGGATAAATTGAGGTTTTGTAAAATTTTTCCTTCTTCAGTCGGAGTGAGCATGCGTTGTTCATGCAGCAGAGGTATCTGCTTATCGCAGTAGGCGAAATCTGCATAGTCTTTGGGGACAAAATGGGCTCGGTCGATGCTAAAATACAAATCAAGGACTTTGGGATCCAGGATTTCTGCTGTTCTTAACTGCTGTTTAATCATATTAATTTTGGCTTGCATCGGTTGCATTGTTTTACCCATCAAAAAGGTTGTTAACACGATTTGCAAATTTTAACAGGAATTTTGTTTCATACAAAGCATCTCAAGCACAAAGTGTTGCACATTCAAGTAATCACTTCGAATCAACAACCCCTCATCCGCCCTCTGGGCACCTTCTCCCCATGTCTGGGGAGAAG
>JAGVJN010000008.1 GCA_020051095.1 Pseudomonadota bacterium
CCATAGCTCAGTTGGTTAGAGCAGCGGACTCATAATCCGTTGGTCCTAGGTTCAAGTCCTAGTGGGCCCACCAATTAAAGCCAGTAAAATCAATAAGTTACACTTGACAGCTTAGTCACCTCAAAAGTCCTTGCGTGACTTTTGCGTGACCTACATTTAAAACCCTATAAAGCAACTACCTTTGAAGCCTGTTTATTTGCAGGCATTCTCAAATTTGGATTACGTAACAAAGTCAGCACTACCCCGCTTTTTTGTTTTTCACACACTTTATTCGCAGCATCGTACAGATTTTGTAATTCGGCTGATGAGTAGTGTGTCGTAATTCGGCCTGAACGATGACCAAGCAAATCCTGCCTGTCTTCAAAGCTTACCCCAGCTGCACGTAATCTCCGACCAAAAGTATGCTTAAGATCGTGAACACGCACCTGTTGAAGATTGGCTTTGATTCTTGCCTGTCGCCATCCAGTTGATAAAATCCGAGCTAAGGGCTTCCCTCTAAAACTAAACACATGAGTAGGATGCTTGCCTCTCTCTTCTTCTACAACTGAACGAGCTGTATCATTACAAACAACTAATCGCTCTTCACCATTTTTTACCAACTCAGCAGGGATAATGAACACCATAATATGGGATAACTCTGGAATCTTTATTTCCCAATCCCAGCGCAACTCACATATTTCCTGATCTCTACACCCAGTATTCACAGCAAATAACGCCATGTTTTCCAGATGAGAAGGCAACTCATTAAATAGCCGGTGTTGCTCATCCCAGTTCAATGGATAAGGTTTGCGCAGATCATGCTCTGGTAACAATTTAATTTTTGGAGCATTAATGATCCAGGTTAGGCCATATTCATCCATCCATTCACTGGCAGCAAGATTGAGTATTCGCCTTACCACTTGTAATCCATGGTTTATTGTTCGTGTACTCACCCCATCTTTTTTTCGACCTTCTACAAAAGGCTGAAGAGCACCCATGTGAATCGATTCGAGCGGCATATCTCCAATGTATTTCACTAACTCACGTAATCTTCCTGCATCATCACGAAGACTACGTTTGTGCTGATTCTCCATCAGAAATTTTGTTGCTGCTTCCATAAAACTTCTTTTAGGCCTGACACCATAAACAATTGCCTGCCTTATTTCTTCAAGACGCCTTGCAAGATATTTTTCGGCCTCTTCGAGGTCGCTAGTACCAGTGCTTTCGCAAAGTCGGCGTCCGAAGACCTTCTTGTCAATGACCCAGAACTCCCCACGCTTTTGAAGCCCTGGCGTTCGCTTTCGTCCCATTTATCCGTACTCCTATTGATTGCTGCGGGACGACCACTACATTGCTTATAATCGTCTACCCAGGCGTCTAAATCAAGTCGATCGAATGCTACCCCTTGAGATCCAATAGGGACTTCAATTAAATTTGGTCTTACTGCCTCATTGAAACGATGGCGATCCATGCCTAGATAGGCTGGTGCATCCCGCAGTCGAATGAGTCTAGGCAATATGTTGAGCATACTCATTTCTATTTTCCTAAAAACTTATAAAACAAAAAGAATTTATTAAAACAAACAAGAACACGATTTGTTTTTATTATTAAAACAAATCGTGTTTCATAGATCAATAGCCACAATGATTTTTTGAATTCTGAGATAAAATTATAAAATGTTGTGATGAGTAATTAGTTGACCCCCTTGATTTCCTCTAAACACAGATAATACTGCTCTTAGCCAAGGGGTTTTTGTTAATAGATTATAGATACAAGTAAATTCTTCCGTTATGACAGCCACTTGCTTAAAAATTGCTATTAGTCTAAATTGTCATTCTTAACACATCGGTTGGATGGGAAAACAATCTACCCTCACAAACTACTTTTGCGCCATGCTTTTCATATAGCCGATTTAAGTTGGGCTTTAACGTATCTAGCAAGATCAAATCTGCCCCTGCTTCCAGTGCTAAACATTTTGCTTCTTCAATAATTTGTTTTCCAAACCCTAACCCGCGATATTCTTTATCTACATAGACATACATCAGTTCACGTGAATGCGGAAATTCATGTTCCAGTAATGCAAACATCGCAACAGGTTGACCCGCAAAAGTCCCAATATACATATCATTACGAAGCGTATGGATAACCCCCTCTCGATACCCCACTCCTTTATTGCGAATATATCCCCACTCATCTTCAGCCCATTTTGCTGCAATGGATACATAGTCCATGCAATCACTTAATCGCGTAAAAGTGAGTTTATGTTTTGCTAAAGCGGAACTAAACAGTAACATCATTAATACCCCAATTTTAATAGGCCAAAGCAGATTCCAAGTGCATCAATCTTCTTCGGCTATGTTCACAAATCATCAAAGAAGCTAATCCTATGATTGCCCCAAACATATAATACAAAGCAGGCGAAATAAAATTGCTTGTTTTATTCACCAGCCACATCATCACAAGCGGTGTTGTTCCACCAAACAATGAAATACCTATATTAAATGCAACACCAAAACCACTATACCGATATTGATGAGGGAATAAGGCAACCATATAAGCATTCAAAGGAGCATAGGTAATCGCAATCAAAACAGACATGAAAACCAGTCCCATTGTAATCAAACCGACATTTCCTGTAGAGAGCAATAAAAAGATAGGAATGCTCAAAAACAACATAGCTGTCATACCAAGTCGAATGACTTTTAAAAGCCCTATTCTGTCCGCTAAAATAGCGATAAATGGCTCAAGTGTGGCATCTACTGCCAAAGAGACGGTGATAATCAGTGTGGCCAAACCAAGGGAAATATGAAAATAACTATGCAAATAAGTAGCTGTAAATACATAGGTTCCAAAGGTCATAATACTTACCATCCATGCTATTCCTATGATACCAATCACTGCTAAAGGAGCTTCTTTTAGTGCGGTCAGAAATGGCAGACGGGTTTTATCATGCTGAGCTATTCTCTGATATTCAGGTGTTTCAGCAACATGATTTCGTAAATAAAAAATCAGAATACCAGCAATCAAAGCCATCCCAAAACCTATTCGCCATCCCCAGACCGGCATAAAAGAGGCAGTAAATAACGAAGCAGCTAGACCTGCAAGTATTAAACCGGCACTATACGCTGAACTGGTTAAACAACCATAAAATGCTTTTTTCTCAGGTTTAGCATGTTCCACAAGAAAAATAGCTGACCCTGTAAATTCAGCACTTGCGACGAAACCTTGTATTACTCTTAATAGAGTGATTAAGAGGGGAGCTGCAACTCCAATGAGTTGGTAAGAAGGCACTACACTAATCATCGCCGTAGGGATCGCCATTGCTAAAATACTAAGTGTTAATGCTCGTTTCCGACCAAAATGATCACCAATGTAACCAAAAAAAAGTGAACCAAATGGAGCAAGCAAGTAGCCAACGGCAAATACACCAAATGCACTTAAAAGCGAAACAAACTGATTGTCATTGGGAAAATAGGTTGCTGCGATAATTGGCGCGAAATAGCCAAAAAGTGCAAAGTCATACCACTGTAATGCCGTGCCTGAAACACCAGCAAATAATGCTTTACTCGAAGAGGATATTTTCATCAGCAACTCCTATGCTCATCAAGTTATTAATACCAATTTGGTCACATTTAAAAATTTGCCAGTCTAATAAAGCAACCCCACCAATTTTTTTATAAAAATGTCTAGCTTCTCGGTTATTTCGAGATACCCACCACTCTATTCGTGAAGAGTTATGAGCAGCTGCTTTACATGCAACATACTTGAATAAAGCACACCCAATTCCTTGACGCCGATACTGAGGAGAAACATATAAATTCTCAATATAAATACCCGGTGTTACATTGACACAAATGTTATTTTGGGTGTAATTGAACATCACTAAACCACAAATTTTTTTGTCCACCAAGGCAACCCCAATGAAATGGTTAGGCTGATTACAAAAAAGAAGCTCTCCAAGCTGTGATTCAGTTATTTTAATTTTATCCAGAATGTTCTCATACTTTGCCAGCTCCAGAATTATTGCATAAATTTGACTCAAATGCTCCGATTTTGCTTGAATTATTGTCACCATAGGATATCTTATTAACGGTTGTAAATAATGTGATCATAAACTATGAACAAGGATATAGTACTTATTCCTGGAGCATTGGCAACTCCAAAGCTGTGGGATCTACAAAAGATATTTTTTCAGGAAAGCAAACGATTTCATTATGTTGATGTACTCAATAGTAACTCTATTGTGGAAATGGCCAATCGATTTACTTCAATTGCTCCTAAAAAATTTACTTTAATTGGCTTTTCTATGGGAGGTTATATTGCTCTCGAATTGTATCGCCAGATCCCCAATAAAATTGAAAAACTCATCCTGATTAATTCCGCTGCAAAGCTAGTGTCTGAGAAGGGACAATTAGAACGTGAGCGTTCTCTGGATTTAATGGATAAAGGAAAATTCGATTTTTTAATCAAACTTATCTTTAAAAATTCAATTTATGATAAGCAAAAGCACAATGTGCTATTACCCGTAGCCCAAGAAATGGCAATAGAAGTTGGGGTTGATAATTATAAAAAACAACTCAATGCTATTTTGAATAAACCAGACCATTCAACTTTATTATCTTCAATTGAGTGCCCAACGCTATTAATAGCCAGTAAAGAGGATAATGTCATGCCTACTGAGCGTTCAGAGCATATAGCAAAGAATATCAAGCATTCAAAGCTCATTTATATTGAACAATGTGGTCACATGGCTATGTTGGAGAAACCAGAAGAAATGAACCAAATATTAAATGATTGGCTATAAGTAGTACTGCTGTTACAGGTGTAGCAATGCATAGCGTTGATGAGGATGGAACTATTAGTGTTAACTTAAATGACTATAATGAGTTATCAGACTCTATTCGGTTTCGTGCGAAAATTGATCACTTAACCGAGAAGTTAAATTGCCCAAAAGAAATATCCAATTTTTCCATTTCAATGCTTTTTCACGGTGGTCAACGGTATTACATTTCAAATCTATATCTTTGGGCAATTCCATATAGAACAGAAGGATTGTATCGTGGAGATGTTGATCATGACCGCAGTATTTATAATGGCAAAGAGTTTTTTATTCAGCGAGATATAAAGTATGATGCGATGCAAATTCCCATCATTCAAATATTGGAAGCCCGATACAGATTAAGTACTACATTCGCTATGGTTCGCCAATGTGATGAATGTGATTTAATTGTGGAGGCCTATCATTCTGAAAAAGTAGCAGATCCCAAAAAGCTCTACTACCAAGTCCAAGATCCATTTGAACAATTTATATGCCTTTTTCTTGATGCAATGTTGCCAGAAATAAAATCTGCTCTGCCAAATCAAAAATGGTTGGCACTATTTAATGATAGGGAATTCAGAAACAATGTTATTAAGCGAAAAGCAGTTAAAAAACCACTAATGCAACTCACCCCAAGAGAACTACAATGCTTAAACATGATTTCCAAGGGCATGACCATAAAAAAAATCTCTGAATACCTTCATCTATCAAGTGAAACAGTAAATACTCATGCCAAATCAATACGAACTAAAATGAACTGCGTTAATATTACCGAAGCAGTCTCAAAAGCATTTCGTTTAGGGCTGTTATCGTAAAATACCCAAATTTGGGGATAGGATATCTTGCCGAACATTCTATACTCCACCATGTTGTCATTATATTTACACGGAGTTGCAACATGGGATGTATTGTAGAATTTAACGATGGCTTTCAATTTGATTTTATTCAAAATAAATGTAAACAAAAACTATGGGTTGACGTTTTACTGCGTTTTAGTAAAGCTAATATTGAACATTTAGCTTATATTCTTGATTTGCCAGCTGAAACAATAAGCCAAGTACATCAAGGCAAACATTATCTTGAACAAGAACCCGCTGAACGTTTGGGGCAATTGTTCTTAGTAACATTTGGGACTTAAATGTTGGCTCTAAAATCACATTCGCTGCCTTTGTATTAATGATACTGGCAGCGGATTAATATTCGTTTTTTATCCTTTTGTATAAAAAGTGCCGTATTTTTAAAAACTCAGCAACACACATGCAGTTATAAACTCTTTCAATCGTCCACTAAGCTTTCCATGTCTCTGAAATAGCATAACCTGCATCCTGCATCAAAAAACAATTGAGTGGAGCATGATACGCAATAACCTTTGGAACAGGCCCTTGAAACTGGGTATGCAAAAACTGAGTGATAGGAGCCTCTAATGCAAGCTGTCCAGGCGTTTGCTTCAGCATATAAAATCGTCTTATATTTATAAGATTATAAAATTTCATTGGAAACAAGGGTTCAGTGAGATTTTCTGGTAAAATTCGATCAGATGGTTATGAAAATATCCACTGATAGAGCTGAACATAATTCCTTATGGGCTTCCATGGTGGCTTGGGTGTTTTCTCTTTCTTATTGAGACCACTGCATTTATGAGGATTATTTTAGCAAAAATAGCCTCCTGATTTAATGGTATTCTTCAGAATAATTAAGTAAGATTTTTTGAATGGTGAACAAAGTGGCTGGTATTACCGATACTAATATTGATGCGAGTAGTAAGAATAGATAAATACATTCCGTGATTTGGAGCGACTTTGACGATAGAGATGCGATGCTGAGAGAGGAGAAAATATGGGGCATAGGAAGCAAATCAAATTATTTGAAACTCAATCAAATGGATTTTTTAAAATTATTTTAATTATCATATTATCTTTCATGGTATTAAATGCCTATGCAAATATAGAGTCTTATTACATCAAATACCACAAAGACTCCAAAGTGAAAAGTGTGTCATTATCAAACACGGAAATATTAATAGAGTTCCATCGTAATGGAAATTCAATAGGAAGACTTCTAACAAAAACAAATAATGCTCAAAATATAAAAATAGATAATATTTATGGGAAAAATTTGGTTATTCATGTTCTATACATCAATAAAGATGGGAGCCGAATAAGATGTTGGGGTGTCTCGAAACCTAAAACAAATATAATTGAGATCCAGTGTGATAAAGTTGTTTCGTTGAAAAAGATAGAAGAAGCGAAGCCCTCTGACTCACTCAATGGAGAATAGGCTGTCAATAACCCCAAATTTACGACTCCTGTTAGTGGATTAAAGACTCATAACTTAAACAAAGCCGCGAGTTGCTGAGTTAAAATACTGGCTATTGACATATATAGTGTCATCGCATGACACTATATAGCGCTCAAATGACTAGGAAATCAACCAAAATGACTAACAAAATTCAAGGCAAAGTAAAATGGTTTAACAAAGATAAGGGATTTGGCTTTATTGAAAGCAATGGTAAAGATTACTTTGTCCACTTTAGTGCGATTCAAAATAGCGGCTTTAAAACGCTTCCTGATGGAGCAACCGTTCATTTTAAAATGGGCAAAGGGCAGAAAGGACTTCAGGCAGAAGAGGTTGAAGTAATTAAATAATATACAGACCATCATTTTGTCTTTCTGCAAATACAGCTCTGATTGCAACCTATTTTACGCGTAACAATAATCAAGGAGGAAAGAAGTGAACAAACGAGTTGCTTTAGTTACCGGTGGCACAGGGGGCATTGGTACTGCCATATGCCAAGAAATGCAAAGATTAGACTATCAAGTCATTGCTTGCTATTTCAAACACGGCAATCATGACTTGGCAAGAGAATGGCAGAAAAAACAATCCCATCAAGGATTTAATATCGACATTGCATACGCGGATATTTCTTCCTTCAATGATTGCGAAAAACTAACAGAATTAGTGTTAGAAAAATACGGCAAAATCGATGCTCTAGTCAATAATGCCGGCATCACCAATGACACTACCTTGAAAAAGATGGCCCCTGAACAATGGCAGGATGTCATCAATGCCAATTTAAATAGCGTGTTTAACATGACAAAAACCGTGTTATCGACTATGTTGGATAATGGTTACGGACGCATTATCACCATTTCTTCTGTTAATGGGCGCAAAGGCCAATTTGGCCAATGTAATTATGCTGCCAGTAAATCAGCATTGTATGGATTTACTAACAGTCTCGCGCAAGAGGTGGCTAAGAAAGGAATTACTGTAAATACCATCTCCCCTGGCTACATCAGTACAGAGATGCTCGCCTCCCTGAGGGATGATATTTTAGAAGCGATTATTGCCCAAATTCCTGTGGGTCGATTAGGGAAACCCCAGGAAATTGCTCGCGTTGTTGCTTTTCTGGCCGATGAGCAAAGTGGCTTTATTACTGGCGCCAATTTTGATATCAACGGTGGGCAATACATGTAGTCGCTTAAATTCATCTTGGAAAATAAAATAACTTTTTATTTATTAGCATCTGATATTATAGCCGCCATCCACATAGAGAATTTGCCCCGTAATGGAAGCGGCTTTATCAGACACCAAAAACGCAGCCATCTCACCAATCGCCTCTATGGTCACCAGCTGATGAAGGGGTGCTTCATTGGCTGCCTTCTCCATCAGTTTATCAAAATCGGCCAACCCTGATGCCGCGCGCGTACTGATTGGCCCCGGAGAAATGGCATTGACCCGAATCTTTTTGCTCCCAAGTTCCATAGCAAGATAACGCACTGAAGTTTCTAAAGCGGCCTTGACTGGCCCCATGAGGTTGTAATTTTTAACAACTTTTTCTGCGCCATAATAACTCATGGTCATGATACTCCCTCCATTGACCATGAGTGGCTCAGCCGCTTTTGCCAATCGAATAAGAGAGTGACAAGAAATATCTATGGCCACCGTAAATCCCTCTTTGGAACAATCGACAAGCCGACCTTGTAAATCTGCTTTTGGCGCAAAAGCAATGGCATGAATGACAAAATCAAGATGACCCCAGCTCTCTTTTATCCTTTGGAATAATGCATCGAATTGGGCTTTATCCGTTACATCAAGAGGCATGAAAATGGATGCTGAAACCTGTTCTGCTAGAGGCCGAACATAACTCTTGGCTTTCTCATTCTGATACGTGATGGCTAATTCGCAATTGGCCTCATGCAATACTTTGGCACAACCCCAGGCAATTGAGTGTTCATTGGCAATGCCAATAATCAGTCCTTTTTTATTCTTCATAGGCTTCCAATTCCAGTTTAGCGTTCAAGAAGTGACATGGCATGCAGTGCCATAATCCGTTCTTCATTGGCCGAAACAATGCGTGTCTCAAAAGGTTTCAGAAATTCCAAACGACGTAAGATACCATCACGTACAAACGCTGAATTCTCGCCAATACCACCGGTAAAAACAATCGCATCAACTCCACCTAGAGCCACTGCCATCATACCCATGAATTGGGCCGTTTTGAGGCAGAAATACTTTAATGCAAATCGTGCTTTTTCATTCTCGCTCTCTTCTAAGATTTTGATGTCATTAGTGAGCTCCGATAAACCAAGAAGCCCAGACTCATTATAAAAAAGATGCTCGATTTCATCAAAAGATAATCCCAGCTGACGTATTATAAACAGCACAGCACCGGGATCAAGGTTGCCACAACGAGTCCCCATCGGTAATCCATCTAATGCGGTCATGCCCATCGTGGTATCAATGCTTACGCCATGATGCATTGCGCACAAACTCGCCCCATTGCCAAGATGGGCCGCAATAATCCGTCCATTCACCAAGGAAGGTTCATGTTGACGTAAGGTATATGCAATCCATTCATACGATAAACCATGAAACCCATAGCGACGAACACCTTGGGCCCGTATTGTTTGCGGTAAAGCGTATTCAGTGAATAAAGCCTTATGATGTGCGTGAAATGCCGTATCAAAACAAGCAATCTGGGATACCTCTGGTTTCAATTTATTAATGATTTCAATAGCCTTGAGATTATGGGGTTGGTGCAAGGGCGCCAGAGGTGCCAACTCCCATAATTGCTGCATCACCCTTGAATCGATTACCACACTGCTTTTAAAAAGCGTGCCGCCATGGACAATCCGATGTGCCACTGCAGTCACTGGCCACTGCTCACTCCATGCCTCAATCCAATTTAAAATAAAACGTAAGGCTTCTTCATGGGTGCACTTTCCAGAAAGATTTTTTTTATCAATTGGGGCATCGCCGGAATTTAGTAGAGCATCGGTGACTGTAAATAAAGGCTTGCCCCCTATATCGACTACTTTTCCATAAGCTAAAAGCTTTGGACTGGGCTGCTTTGAAAAAAGCTGGAATTTGATACTGGAGGAGCCCACATTAATCACAAGAAGGCACAAGACTTTGATGTCCGTCATGTAATTCGTCCTTCTTTTCGCGCTGAGGCCATTTTAACAGCCAGAGCACAGGAAAAAAGCCGTGTGCGTAGTGAATCAGCACGGCTTACCAAAATGATGGGCACACGGGCACCTAAAACAATGCCAGCAGCATCCGCATGCCCTAAAAAGGTGAGTTGCTTGGCTAAAATATTACCGGATTCGATTTCAGGCACCAAAAGAATATCAGCATCCCCAGCAACAAGCGAAACAATTCCTTTTTCTTTGGCTGCCTCCTTGTTAATGGCGTTATCAAAGGCCAAGGGACCATCAAGGATACCATGGGTTATCTGACCTCGGTCAGCCATTTTACATAAAATCGACGCATCAACTGTAGCTTGCATCTTGGGATTGACGGTTTCGATAGCCGCCAATACAGCTACTTTGGGCTTCTTATCTTCACCATACAATACTCGCCAAAGGTGAATGGCATTCTGACAAATGTCAGCTTTGTCACTAGCGCTTGGGGCGATATTAATTGCTGCATCGGTAACAATCAGTGGCTTGTGGTAAGAAGGTACATCCATGACGTAGGCGTGGCTGACTCGGTGTTGGGTGCGTAAACCGGATGCCGAAGGCACAATCGCTGCCATCAATTCATGGGTGCTTAATGAGCCTTTCATGATGGCATCAATGTCCCCAGCAGCGGCCAAATCAGCCGCTTTATTGGCGGCAGCATCGCTATGCTCGGTATCCAGTGTTTCCCATTGAGATAAATCAATATGGGCATCACGAGCTGCACCCTTCATTTTAGCCAAAGGCCTCACCAATAGAGGAGTAATGAGTCCTGCCTTCACCGCATCGTTCACCGCTTCCATGACGTTGCTCGTTACAGGATGCACGATTGCCGTACGGATAGCTGCCCTACGGCGACACGTCTTAATAATGGCTTCAAAGCGATCGTGGTTATACATTTCAATAGGCGGAAGATGGGCACGCGCCACTCGCATTTTTTCTGTTGGTGCAAGGACGGTTGCTAATCCCTCAATCACGGTTTCTCCACGCTGATTGATACCCTTGCAACCAAAAATCACAATGGGTTTATTGGTGCGCTTGTCCTTAACCATGAGGGTAATGGTGATGGTATCGCCTAAACGCACTGGCTTTTTAAATTGGATATCCTGTTCAAGATAAATCGTACCTGGCCCAGGTAAAACAGTGCCAAGAAGTGCGGAAATCAATGAGCCAGACCACATACCATGCCCAACAATCCCATGAAAAATAGTACTCTTGGCAAACACGGGATCCACATGAGCGGGATTCACATCGCCCGACATGGCAGCAAACAAATTGATGTCGTCTTGAGTGAGCGTTTTACTTAAGCTGGCCTGACGGCCCACTTCAAGTTCATTAAAGGTCACATTCTCAAGAAATTCCTGCTCCATCCTTCCTCCCTTCTATTTCTGATGCACATAAGTACCGGGGGCTGCTGGTAGTGACGTATCTATAACCGGTGGAGGAACGCGTTTCTTGGTGGATTGCAGCACCAGCCACTCATGCCAGCCGCGCCACCAGGAACCCTCCCGCCTTTCTGCAACAGTTAGCCAGTTTGCGGGGTTTAAGTAAGCCTCGCCCTCTTTATGTTCATGAATACGATAAGAGCGCCCTGGATGTCCCGGTTCATTCACAATACCCACATTATGGCCGCCACCTGTGAGGACGAAGGTCACATCACTATCCGTCATCAAGTGGATTTTATACACTGACTGCCAGGGGGCTACATGGTCTTTTTCAGTGCTCACAGCAAAAACAGGCAGCTGAATATTTTCGGCGGCCACCGGTTTTCCTTCCACCGCATAACGCCCCTCGGCAAAATCATTTTTTAAGAAGAGCTTTTCTAAGTATTCGCTGTGCATTTTATAAGGCATTCGGGTGGTATCGGCATTCCAAGCAGTTAAATCAATCATTCCACGTCGCATCCCGTGCATGTAGTCTTGAATCATCTTAGACCAGATTAAATCATAGGCACGCAGCATCTGGAAAGAACCCGCCATTTGCTTAGTGTCCAGATAGCCTTGTTCCCACATGATGCTTTTAAGAAAGTCCACTTGGCTTTCCGTCACAAAGAGCATTAATTCGCCAGCCTCGGTAAAATCGCCTTGGGCAGCCAAAAGCGTAAGGCTATTTAAACGTTCATCCTTATCTCTCCCCATCGCTGACGCTGTAATCATGGCCAAGGTGCCTCCTAAACAATAGCCCATCAGATTGATTTTGGTCGCTGGTAGAATGGTGGAGACTGCATCAATCGCCGCCATGGCACCAAGACGATAATAATCATCCATCCCCAAATCACGGTCCTCTTTATCGGGGTTGCGCCAGGAGATTATAAATACCGTGTGTCCCTGCTTTACGAGCCACTTCACTAAAGAGTTATGTGGGGACAAATCAAGAATATAATATTTCATAATCCAAGCCGGCAGTATCAGTATCGGCTCTTTGTATACTGTCTTGGTTTGCGACTCATATTGAATGAGTTCAATTAAATGATTTTGAAACACCACACGTCCTGGTGTAATGGCCACTTGTTGGCCTGGAATAAAGTGTTCGGAGCCTGTTGGTGGTGTGCCGGTTAGCTTTTCTAACCCGTCTTGGAATGCAATTTGGCTCCCCTGGATGAGATTAAGGCCGCCAGTGTGTAGGGCTTCGCGTAATAAATCAGGGTTAGACCAAACAAAATTGGAAGGCGACACCGCATCAAGACATTGGCGTGCCCAAAACGAAACCGTGCACTCCACTGGACGGGGTAACCCTGGCACGTTGGTGGTGGCGCGCCGCCACCAATCCTCCGCCTGCAAAAAACCTTCTGCGAACAAACGCCATGGCATGGGCTGCCAACTGTCTTTTTTAAATCGCACATCCTTACCCCCAGCAGCTCGTTCAACGCAAACGATGTTATTAATACAATCATTCGCGTGAACCAGAGGATAAGCAGCCAATTCCCATAATAATCCAGGAGTTTGGGCCAATTGCCAAAGCCAGGTGGAATAGGATGAGCCAAGAG
>JAGVJN010000003.1 GCA_020051095.1 Pseudomonadota bacterium
ATGATAGTTGCAGCATCAACAAACTCTTGCACCCCTTTATCAAATAGCATTCTCGCTGGAAGTAGTATTCTCACCTCGCCGTTAAAATTATCGCTGGGGTTGGGATAAAATTGATTTAAATCGACTCCAGATCCTTTAATTAAAACTGTTTGCTGCGGTTTGGTTATCTTTTGTTGTATAAAAAAGTCTTTATCATCGGGGTTTTGAAAAATGGTCATTGATTTTTTAGACGATAAGGAAAGCCGGTAGAGCTTTTTTACGAAGGCTTGAATTAATTTATCCTTTTTACCATTTTGAATAAAAATATATCCTAAACCTGAGACTGCGTTGACTACTTTTGTGTTTGGAAATAACTTGGCAATAAAAGAGCCATATAATACGGGTTTAATCGTGACATTATGGATGATATCGGGCTGAATTTTATTTAATAGTTTAAAAATATCAAAGAGGGATTGTACCTCGCCCAAAGGATTCATATTGCTTCTGGATAGTTTGATGGTGTGTTCTTTGATGCCATATTCTCTTTCAAGATTTATAGGCGATTTCTCCCCAGTGCCAACATGCACTTCAAAGCCTTGCTCAATTGCGGCGAGTGCAATGGGTAATCTGTGAGAAAGAAAAAAATGGGTTCGATTTACAAAGAACAACAATTTTGGCATTACTTTACCTTATGGAAATACGATTATGTTATTAAACCTTTTTACCAGTTGTTTTTAAAATGAGTCCGATACAAAGCCATTTTATTTTGCTGGCAATTAAGATAATATCGGAGGCCTACAATGAATGGATATAGGCACGAATGTTATTACTTAAAGATTCCCATAAGGCAATTACTAGCCTAGCAAATGCTTATTTGGTAACAACGACTATCGTCTTTATCCTTTATAATATTATCTTATGTTTTACAACATTACCCCCGTTTTTTGGTGGTTTTTATACCTTGTTTTCTATCTTTTTCCTAATTTTTTTTATTCCCATTTACTGGAATTTTTTTAAAACCAGCAGACAGGTTAATCACGTTTATCTAAACCTGGTAATACTTTGGTTCTTATATATTATTGTTTTTACATTGTCACATTTTGCCATTGATCCAGCAAATAGTAATCACGATGTTGTTAAACAATCGTTACAATTGGCCTTACTCACGTTGTTACTCATGCTTACAGGCGCTTATTTTTCGTTTGATAAGCAGATGAAAAATGCATTTGTCATTTTTCATTTTTTGCTATTCATTGCAACAGTAGGGTTTGCTTTATACAAACATCATGATGTTTTTTTTGGTGATTATGCCATTATTTTTGACAAGAAAGCTTATCTGTCTGGGCGCCAGGCTTATGCAAGGGTTGAGATAATTACGTTATTTTTATTACTATCATTTTTAAAAAACAAGACGTTAAAATTTCTTATTTACTTTACTGGAATGATTGCATTGTATGTCATCGGTTCACGAAGTGAGATGATGGCATTTTTTCTGGTAATGGGTTTTTACTATTTGATTCAAGGGGGTTGGGCTTTAAAAAACAAAATTGAGTTAAACAAAAAAACAATAATCCGAACTATTTTGGTGGGTGCAGTTATTTGTACAACCTTATTGGTTTTATTCTTGGTAGTGCCTAAATCCAAAAACCAAGACATCTTTCATATAACGTCATCAACATCTTATCAAGAAAGAGCTGTACTCAATCATTTAGCGATGGAAACAATCAAAGACCATCCCATTGCGGGTAAGTTTGGTGATCATACTCGATACAATGGGAACATTGGCGGGTATGCTCATAATATACTATCTGCTTGGGTTAACTATGGTTTGTTTGGCTTTATATTGTATCTGGTAATTATCCTGTCATCTTTTAAGCTGGCATTACGACAACTCATAATAAGCAAATTTCAAAATCCTTATGATAAATTTTCTTTTTTATTAAATACCAATACGTTTGTATTAATTTTTATAGCTAAATCGATTTTTTGGATACTTCCCGCACTTGGTTGGGGTGTTTTGATTAAGCGTTTAATTATTAAAAGTTCTAAAAATAAGATGGAAGAGGCGTGTCAATTTGATTTTAAAGCAACAAGCCCGTTATAAATCAATCAATATGCCATTGCAATCTGTTATAATTTTG
The DNA here is from genome assembly GCA_020051095.1 of Pseudomonadota bacterium. Taxonomy (GTDB): domain Bacteria; phylum Pseudomonadota; class Gammaproteobacteria; order Legionellales; family Legionellaceae; genus JAFIFT01. The sequence continues at coordinate 2,121 of JAGVJN010000003.1, forward strand.
GGGACATTCCCTGGAATTACCTTGAATACTGACAACTTATTCAGGAATTGAAGATATGTTAAATCCCCATAGTCGTCCTTTCCAAGAGGGTGATGAAGAACAAATTGTTGGTTTGTATAATAAGATCACCGGTCGAAATAGAACAGTTTTGCAACATCAGTGGGAATGGCTTCAATCACCCATAAAGAAAAAGGCAATTTGGGTCATTGAGGACCAAAACACGCATCAAATTATTGGGCATCATGGATTAATCCCAACAAGTATCTCCTATAACGGCACTCCCTATTTGATGGGAAAGACTGAAAACACCATCATCGATCCTGGCTTGTCAGGTAATGGTATGTATTTTTTATATGAGAAAAAATTCTTTGAAGAATCATCCCTTCTTTTTGATATGTTAGCAACGACCTCAGGCTCTGGTGTGCCTGGAAAAATCAGAAGGCGTTTAAATTATAAACCGGTTGGGAAATATGAAATATATTTTACTACTTGTAAAAATAAAAACCTAAGGTATGGGATTGCAAACATATTAAAGACCCTATCATGGTCGCAACCAATGGTTGGAGTGTCAAAGTATGTGGGAGGGTTTTTGGCATGTTTACTTGCTCCTTTGTTTCATTCTAAAAAAGGCAAAGGGCGTGATATTACTTGTCAAAGAATCACGAATATTGACCAACATTATCAGGAAATTGATGCTTTTTGGCAAAAGAACAAAGATAAATTTGGTATCACAATTGATAGGAATAGTGAATTCTTAAGTTGGCGCATATTTGATAATCCTAATGTCAATTATTATTTTTTAAAAGCAAGCGATGCCCAAGGGTTGTTAGGCTATATTATTCTAAAAGTCAGAAACGGGGCTGTGAAGCATGGTGTTATCGAAGATATTGTTGCTAACAATCTGGATATCAATATTTTTCTGCGTTTATTATCAGAGGCAAAGCATTTTTTTAACCAAGAGGGCTGCGCTGCAATCATCTTTCCAACACTAGAAGCAAACAAGACATTGACTGACGTTTTGACAAAGGGAGGTTTCGTTAACAGTCGGATAATTTATAGGCTTCTAAATGTTTTATTCCATAGAAAAATGCCTGAACAAGAAGAATTTTTGCTTAATATAACCCAAAAGGATATTGATGAAACAATTATTTTTAATCCAAAAAATTGGTATTTTACCGGTTTATTTTTTGAGGGTATCAATTAGGGGGCGGAATCGTTAAACTATCACTCCAAATTAAATAATACAGATTACAATGCCAAAACTGCCCCAAACCCTCCCAAAATTCTTCTTCCGCTACTTCAAGCAATATCCCATCTCGTTTACGATTTTCTTCTTAGCGCCTTTTGCCTTGATTCTTGAAGTGACGTTGATGCCCTATGGGTTGAAGATGATTGTCGATGCGTTTACCAAGTTTGATGGGCATCGGCAGGATATTTGGGCGACGGTTCAGTCTGCGATTTGGTTGATTGGGACGGCTTGGATTTCTTTGATTGTGATTATGCGTTTGCAATATGGGTGGCAGGCGTTTGTCATCCCCAAATATCAAGCAAAAATGCGCTTGGATTTGTTGAATTATGTCTCGGAGCATTCGTTTGAATTCTTTTTGAATCGGTTTGCGGGCAATATTGCCAATAAAATTTCAGACCTGGTGCGCACGGTTGAAAGTATGCGTGAAATTATTTGTTGGCATATCATCTCTTCCATTGCTGTAACGTCTGCCTCGCTCATCATGTTATATCTGGTTTCTCCCTTGTTTTGCTTAATTATGTTGTCGTGGATTTCAATTCATATTCTCATTGTTATGACGCAAGCAAAGAAGATTAATCGCATTTCCAGCGAGAATGCGGAAGATAAGAGTGTGTTGAGTGGGTCTATCGTTGATATTTTGACCAATATTATGCCGGTGAAGTTGTTTGCTCATCAGGAATTTGAATTGGATTCGGTGGGATTTAAGCAGCGAATTGAGGCAAGTAGTTCAAAGCAATTGATTCTAAAAATGAACCTATTTCGCTTATGCATTGATATTCCTGTCACCATCATGCTGGGCTTTACGATTTATTATATTGTTCGCTATTGGTCTTTGGGTAAGATTTCGACCGGCGATGTAGTGTTTATTTTTAATATTACCTTTGCAGTCATGAATCAGTTATGGTGGATGGGGCATGCGTTGGCGGAGTTGTTTAAAGAAATTGGCGTTGCTAACCAGGCTTTGGAACTGCTAAGCCGCCCTCATAGCATTATTGATAATCCGGAGTCAAAACCGCTTGTTGTGACCAAGGGCCGCATTGAATTTGATCACGTTAGTTTTCAATATCACGAGAATACCCAGTTATTTCGCGATAAAAAGGTCGTGATTTTGCCTGGTGAGAAGGTAGGGCTGGTTGGCTATTCAGGCGCTGGGAAAAGTACGTTTGTTCATTTAATCTTACGCTTCTTTGATTTGGATGGGGGACGTATTATGATTGATGGCCAAGATATCAGTTTAGTCACACAAGCCTCATTACGACAAAATATCGCCTTTATTCCGCAAGATACCACCTTATTTCACCGAACGATTGAAGAAAATATCCGCTATGGTTGTTTAGATGCAACTGAAAAAGACGTCATTGATGCGGCAAAACAAGCCCATTGTCATGATTTTATTATCAGCCTGGAAAAAGGTTATAGTACGTTGGTGGGGGAGCGGGGCATTAAACTATCCGGAGGCCAGCGCCAGCGCATTGCTATCGCCAGAGCCATCTTAAAAAAAGCGCCTATTTTGATTTTAGATGAAGCGACATCTTCCTTAGACTCAATCACTGAGTCAACAGTGCAAAGTAGTCTTGCTGCCCTGATGAGGAATGCGACCACCATCGTGGTCGCTCATCGATTATCAACCCTTGCCCAAATGGATCGTATCCTTGTTTTTGAGCAAGGGAAAATTATTGAAGATGGTACTCATGAGCAATTAATTGCTCTACAAGGACATTATTATAAGCTATGGCAAATGCAAGCCGGCGGGTTTTTGCCGATGGAGCCTTGAAGACTTAAGCAGCATTTCAAGATTAAACTGTTATTATCCCGATTCCTCATCTTGAAATGACAATTTTATTTCAATTCAACCCGACGAAATAAAAGCCCGATTCAGTCTTACTTTAAAGGTTGTCCGTCTTCCTCCGCGAATGCGGAGGATCCAGGCAGAGTGAGCCATCAATGAAGTACTTAAGTTACTAAATAACGCAATTCTAAAATCTTGGTTCCTGGACCCTCCGCATAAAGCGGAGGGCGACGTAGAGGGGACATGCATAAACTAGAGGGTGACGTTGGAGGGGACACGAGTGGTAATCTGTTTCAGGCTTTTTGTCGTCTTCCTCCGCGAATGCGGAGGATCCAGGTACAGTGAGCCATCAATGAAGTACTTAAATTACTAAAGAACGCAATTCTAAAATCTTGGTTCCTGGACCCTCCGCATAAAGCGGAGGGCGACGTTCGAGGGGCCACGCATAGTGCGGAGGGTGACGTTCGAGGGGCCACGTGAATGCGGAGGATCTATATTTGGTGAATTAGCCACATATATCCTCGAATAAGTCTTTCCATTGAGGGTTTTTCGATTCAATAAGTCGTATTTTCCATTTTCTAAGATATTTTTTTAAACGTTTTTCTCGTCTATTACCTTCATATATATCTAAGTGCTGCTCATAATAAACAAGGAGAGAACAGTCATATTTTTTAGTAAATCCTGGCACTAAGTGGTTTCTATGTTCCCATGTTCGTCTAATAAGATCTGACGTAATGCCAACATATAATGTACCGTTTTTCTTGCTTGCCATAATGTAAACATAGGAATAGATATCCATAATCATGCCTGTAGAGGTTGGTTTCCAGGGGTCACCCCGCATTTGCAGCGGGTGATATAATTGGTTGTACCTTGCTAAGTACATGACAATGATGGTTGCATAAATAAATTCCCATTTCAATTGCAAAACCACAGGTCATACCACCCTTTAAAAAAAGCTGCTATGATGGTTAATCGTTTGGGTACTCATCCAGGCTTTGCCTTGGGTATCACTGAGATTAATCGAAAATTTGATGAGAATTCGCTTTTGAAATATCGGTTGATAAAGAGGCTATTTAGTGCCCTCTTAATAGGTCTTTGTATATCGTCTGCCTATGGCCAATGGGTTGTGCGCGATCACACGAGTGTGCGTCTTTTAAGTGAGTATCAAGCTGTTGATGGGAAGTCCCCCTTTTGGTTATTAGTCGAATTTGATATTAAGCCAGGTTGGCATACATATTGGCAAAATCCCGGCGATTCGGGCACGCCGCCTGATTTTCAATGGCATTTGCCAGAAGGTTGGAAGGCTTCTTCGATTCATTGGCTGCCCCCTTCGAAAATTCCGGCAGGTCCGTTTATTAATTATGGGTATAGTGGCAAAGCGTATCATTTAGTGAAAGTAAAACCGAAGCCTGTGAGTGCTGATGGTATTATTCAACTCGAATTAAAAGCCGAATGGCTAGTCTGTGAAGTGGAATGTATTCCAGAAAATGCTGATTTAGTGATTAATTTGCGGGGGGCTTTAGAGAATGAACCCAGTGAGTCTTTTGATCAAATTAATGCCTTAGTTGCAAAAACCCAGTTACCTTCCTTAAATGCCACCGCATCCCTCAATCAAGACAGCATGCAATTGCAGTTCAAATCGTCTGATTCAGGAGAAACTTACTTTTTTCCACTGCAACAAGGCATTATTGAGCCGGCGCAAAAGCAACATATAACAAACAAGGATGGCGATACGCTTTTATCGATGAGCCGCGGGACTTTGCAAGCATCATTTCCTGTCAATGGCATTCTTGAGATAGGTGATAATTATTATTCACTCAATGCTGCGGAACACGTCCTTGCCTCTCAGGGTGAGGATGCCCTCTGGCTACCATTGATGTTAGCGTTTGCTTTATTAGGGGGCTTAATTCTTAATTTAATGCCCTGTGTTTTTCCCGTTTTGTCGTTGAAAGTGTTAACGCTACAAGCCAGTAGCCAAAAAAAGCTGCAAGGTCTATTTTACACCTTGGGTGTTGTTTTAAGCTTCGTTACGATTGCTTTAATCATGTTAATTTTACAAGGCGTTGGTAAACAAGTTGGCTGGGGTTTTCAACTGCAATCGCCGTCGTTTGTTATTACTTTAATATTTATCTTTACGTTGATTTCATTAAATTTATTCGGATGGTTTGAAATTCCCTTTTCATTATCCACCAACCAACGCTGGCGAGAGCAACATAAACTGCTCTATTCCTTTGCAACTGGCGTGTTAGCCTGTGTCGTGGCAACCCCTTGCTCAGCACCTTTTATGGCGACAGCCATTGGCGTGGCATTAACCCAAAATGCCTTTGTTGCCGTATTAATATTTACCTTCCTGGGCTTGGGATTAGCACTGCCTTATTTACTGATTGCCTTCATACCCGCTTTAGCAAAACGATTACCCAAGCCTGGTGCTTGGATGGAGACAGCAAAGCAGTTGCTAGCGTTTCCGATGATTTTATCAGTTATCTGGTTATTATGGGTGCTGGGGCAGCAAAAATCCTTTGATGCGATTATTTTGTTGTTACTATCGTTAACCGCCTTGTTATTCTTTTTTTGGTTAAGAAAGCGAATTAAAAAAATTAGCTGGCAGCGTGTAGCAAGCATTACGACTCTGGCATTGGTGATTTGGCCAGTAGCGGCAGTCTGGAAGATGAACGGCCATGAGACGAAAGCAATGGTTTCACAGGAAAAGCAATTTTCCCAAGCTAAGCTGGATAAACTCATAGCCAATAATGAAAAAGTATTTGTATATGCAACAGCCGCCTGGTGTATTACTTGTAAAATCAATGAACGCGTAGCACTCGATGCTCAGGCGGTTAAGGATTTTTTTAAAGAAAATCATATTAAAGTCCTCAAGGCGGACTGGACGAATCGCGATGAAATGATTTTGCAATATTTGCAAAAATTCGGTAGGGCTGGGGTGCCATTGTACGTGTATTACCAACCTGGACAATCCCCTATCGTGCTACCACAGTTGTTAACCCCTGGGATTATTATTAATACGATTAAAGGAGCTTAAAATGATAAAGTCTATACTCAAGGCGGTACTCGCATGCTGCTTGTTTGTCGGCACCAGTTATGCGGCTGTCAAGGTCGGTGAGAAAGCACCGGATTTTAGTTTGAAAAGCGTGCAAGGAAAAGATGTTAAGTTGTCAGACTTTGCCAATAAAATTGTTGTCTTGGAGTGGAGTAACTTCGAATGCCCGTTTGTGAAAAAGCATTATAAAACCGGTAATATTCCTGCAATGCAGAAAAAATATAAAGAGCAGGGTGTGGTGTGGCTAACTGTGGTTTCTTCAGCGCCAGGTAAGCAAGGTAATTTTCCTGATGGCCAATTAAAAGATGTGTCACAGCAAATGGGCAATCAAGCCAATGCGGTTTTAAGAGATGATAGTGGCCAGGTTGGTAAACAGTATGGTGCTAAAACAACGCCTCAATTTGTCATTATTGGTAAAAATGGCGTGGTCGCTTATACCGGTGCCATTGATTCAATCGCTAGCACCAAAGATCAAGACATCGAAAAAGCAACCAACTATGTGAGCACTGCCTTAGATGCGATCGAAAAAGGGAATAAGGTACAAGTCTCATCGACCCAGCCTTATGGGTGTAGTGTGAAATATTGATGTTGAGAGTTGTGGGGTAAGCATTTCAAGCACAATGCGCTAAAGATCAAAATACTAACTTCGATTCAGCAACCCCTCATCCGCCCTTTGGGCACCTTCTCCCCATGTCTGGGGAGAAGGAATAAGGAAGGAAGTTGTTTAGGAGCCCTAGATTGCTTCGTCGCTTTGCTCCTCGCAACGACGGAGCAAGAGGTGGGGTGATCTTGTTTGGAATCGCAATTATCAAACAAGAGCTAAAAGCTCGGGATTTTCTTCAACGACTTCGACTACTTTGCTTACCATCTGCATGGACTGATTACTTTTGTTTGCCGATGCATTTTGTTTATTCATGGCTTGTTGGCCATCGTCACTATTAAAAATGCTATCTTGCAGTGAGCTGGTCGTATTCCCATTCATCATGCTCATGGCATTATTCAAATCCTCACCAATGCTATTAATCCCTAGCGATTGGTTAACTGAGTCATTGATCATTTGCGCTATTTTTGCCAGTTCTTCCATCATTTTTTTTTGGTATTCACCATCTTTTGCAGCGTTGTTTTGATTATATGGTACACTAGTCATAGGAATTACCGTCTATTAAAATGAATTTCATGGTAGCAAATTATGAAGCAACAATCACCTAGCGTTGACCATTTTGCAATTTCTTTACAAGATGCATTTAATCCGGCTGATTTTCGCTGGTTTTTCCAAGGACAAGCGATTCATCCCGCGAAGGCAACGGATGAGCGGCTTGTGCGGACGGTAGATATTGATAATGGTAATCAAAGTAAAGCGTTGTTAATGATCCATGGCTATTCCTCTACACCGGCTGTATTTCGCCACTTATACCCTTATTTAACCAACTATGACCGAATCATCATTCCCAGACTCCCAGGCCATGGCCGTTCAATCGCCTCATTTGCCAATAGCAACGCCAGTGAATGGATAGCTTCAGCAGAAGCGTATGCCCTTGATTTGCTGAGCCAATATAAACAGGTCGATATTATGGGATTATCACTCGGGGGATTGATTGCGACGATGTTGAGCCAACGATTACCGTTTAACCACGCTTATCTGTTGGCGCCGGCACTTAATTTAACGGTGAATATTACTTACTCGTTAGCTTTTTCTAAGTTGATGGATTTTATTGGCTTTCATCAATACCGGGCGGCGGCTGGGAGCTTGCATCAAAAGCAACATTTGGAGTTAGCTTATCGACGTTTGCCCATGAATACGGTCAAAGAAATTTTAAATTTAATTAATCATTACGAGCATCATCCATTGCAATGTCCGGCCGACTTATTGCTTGGTGTGCATGATAAAGTGGTACAAAGTGATGATGTGGCACAACGATTTCATCAGGATAACAAAACGACCATCCATTGGTTAGAAAATTCAGGCCATGTGCTTCCGTTAGATGGGGATTTGGCATACATCATCGATTTAGTGAATTCGTAACCATCTCAAGCAAAAACTGCGATACATCCAAACAATAACTTCTATTTGGGGTGCGGAATCTGGGATAGAAGGCTTGTTTTTTAGGGAACTTTCATAACCAATTGTTGATATAACGCTTTTGTCATACGAGCGGTAATCAGCCATCCTCCCTCATCAGGGATGGTTTCTTCTACCACCACGCCGGCTTGATGAAGATTGGCACGGAACCTACCTTGATGGGGCTCAAGACGAAGTTGATAAGTACTTATTTCTCCATACAACATAGTCACTATCGCTTCTAATAATTCCTTAACTCCATCCCCCGTATGGGCTGATAGCCAGACTTTACTGCCTTCCTCATGATGAATCCAATTGGCTTGCATGTTATCGAGGCAATCAATTTTATTAAACACTTGGATAATTGGGATGCTTTCCACTTTGATTTCTTTGAGCACTTCATCCACAGCCTTAGCATGATCGCGCCAATTGGGGTCAGCTAAATCAATCACATGCAATAGTAAAGATGCTTGTTCTGTTTCTTCCAACGTGGCATGAAAGGCATCGATTAATTGGTGGGGGAGATTGCGGATAAAGCCCACCGTATCCGCTAGTATCACGGGTGCCGATCCGGGAATGGAAAGTTTGCGCATGGTGGGATCTAAGGTTGCAAAGAGTTGATCGGCGGCAAATATATTATTCTCGGTCAGTTTGTTAAATAAGGTCGATTTGCCGGCGTTTGTATAGCCAACTAATGAAACCGTTGGCAGATGTGCTTTTTCGCGTGCCTTGCGATTTTGTTCGCGTGTTAAACGGACTTTTGCCAAGCGGCTATTAATGGCTTTGATTCGCTCTTTTAGCAAACGGCGGTCTGTTTCTAATTGGGTTTCTCCAGGACCGCGTAAGCCAATACCCCCTTTTTGGCGCTCCAAGTGAGTCCAGCCACGAATTAATCGGGTGGATAAATGTTGTAATTGCGCTAATTCGACTTGTAATTTCCCTTCAAACGTTCGCGCGCGCTGAGCAAAGATATCGAGAATTAAACCAGACCTGTCGACCACGCGACATTGAAAAAGTTTCTCTAAATTTCGTTCTTGGGGGGCAGATAATTCGTGATTGATGAGGACAAGTTCAGCGCCGGTGGTTTCCACCAATTGCCGGACTTCTTCGGCTTTCCCCGCACCAATAAAAAATTTTGAGTCTGGCACGGCGCGGGAGCCAGTTACTTTGCCAACAATGATTGCGTCTGCCGAAAGGGCTAATTCTTCAAATTCTGACAAAGCAACTGCGGCGTCCAAGTCAGGTAACTTCAACTGCACAAGAATGGCTTTTTCGCCGCCTTTTGGTCTTTCAAACAAAGTACACCACAATCATAATAAATAAGGTGCTTAGTCTGGCATATTTCCGTTTGTTTCTCCAGTGGGAAACGTAATCGGCTTGGACGGAACAATGGTTGAAATGGCATGTTTGTATACCATTTGGGTGATCGAGTTTTTCAGCATGACAACATACTGATCAAACGCGTCAACCACACCATGTAATTTGATGCCATTAACCAAAAAGATGGAGACTTGCACCTTTTCCTTCCTAAGTTCATTTAAGAACGGGTCTTGTAAACAAGGATTTTTCGACATTTTTTATTCTCCTGCCATAGCGATCTTGTCAACATTACGTGCAAATCTGCAAACTCCCCATCATTTTCCATTTCATTTTTGCATCAACGTAACGGTTAACAAGTCCTCCTTTTATTATTATTATTATTTTTACTACTTCCCCATTTCATTAGACCAATCTATATATCTGGCTAAATTACGAAAATCCTATTATCATCAATAACTAGGCCTTTGGCCTAACCTCCATACTATTAGTATAGCAAGCATCTTAAGAGTTGCATGAAAGCAAGAATTCGTTACCATAGAAGAAGGCTATATTTTTATGCCACACAGTTTCTCGCCCATGGAGCTGATAACAATTAAACGACAAGGAGATCGATATGACGGATAATAATCCACAGATACAGGAGTTAGTGAATCAATTCGCTTGCCAAGGCATTATTGATAAATTAAACGATCCTAACAAACAGCAACTATTAAACAATCTGAGCGTTGATGACCAAAACGAGTTGGCTCAAAAAATTGTGATTAATTGGATAGAAAAAGGATTAGAGGTCAAAGAGCTATTAAGCATCAAACGCGATATCCCTGCATCAAAACATGATTCTGAATTGACTGGTTTTAACCGATGCATTCTCCAGGCGGTTAATTTGTTTGCCAATTTTAATGGGTTATTTGATGCAAAGAACCCGCATCCGGAATATATGATCCAAGAACTAACCCCTGAGACGTTTGATGATCTTAATGATATGCCGGCATTAAAAGAGTGCCTTATAAAAAAAATGATCCTGCCAAACATGGATTTCTTAGTCGCTAAAATTAAAGATCCTAAACAACGAAATGAGTTATCAAAAGCCTTTCGTTCAGAATCGTTAATTAACGAATATGTTAATTCAGCCAATGTGGTGAAAGGGTGGGTTGAACTATTAAAAGGCGACAGTCCATGGCGTCTATTTGAAGAAAGAGGCTTTAATGCCGATGTGGTATTGGAGCACGCCTCATTAGTTAGTACGATGATAACCGAAGCAGAAGCCATTGACATTGGACAAAAATTGCAAGGAACACCGAAAGAGAAAAGAGAAATGGTGACCCAAGGTTTGCATCTATTGGATGAGGCATTCAAAGGAATTAATCGGATCAATCATTGCGATAATATTTTTACAATCATGAGTGGCGCTTTTGCCATTGTTCGACCAACCCAGCAGGAAATTCTAGCCACAGTTAGTAAGATAATGGGAAATTCCTTTTTTAAATCAGTGCAACCAGAACTATGCGATTCCGCTTCATCTTCCTCTGAGCTTAAACTTTAATGCGAAGTTTAATTTTCGCATAATCAAATTCCCGCATTATGGCATTCGCCTAATGCGGGCTAAATTTAGAAGGGCTTTGTGCAAACCAACAGCTGTTCAAATTCCGAACAATATCTTGCCTCCAATTGAGAAATTTCTTACACGTTTTACATCGTTTGACTTGATGACAGTTCTTACAGCTTATCTATACTGAAAATAACAAAGGATGACACGGATTTGTCTGACAGGAGGTCAAACATACCAGGGACCAGCACATGGATAGGCTTTGCCGCAAGGATGCGGCTTCTTTTTTAGCACACCCGCCACTGTTTCCGGATATGTCGACATTCCTGCTTGCCAAATTACCATATTGTTCTATAATATAACATATTCGTTAAGAATTCCCGCAACCCCCCTTTTCTTGCGGGAAGTTGCCCTTAATCCCCATTAGGGCAATGATCAGGCCCAGTTTATGCTGGGCTTTTTTTTTCTTTAAGGTTACGATAGATTATCGATACATTGTAAGAGGATGATATGAAAGCAATTTTCTGGTTTATGAGTTTGGTTTTGGCGGCGACGGCCTTTGCAGGGCAAGCCGACTTAGGAAAAAAAATATGGGCGCAACAGGCAATTTTGGCAACCTACCAAGTCAGTAATAGCAGTTATATTGCCGATCAGCGGGAAATTGCAAAATATTTTACCGCCGATGCCTGGAAAAAATATTTACAAGTTCTCGAGAAAGTTCAATTTCAACAATTTATCGAAAAGAATAATTATCATTTGGATGCGGTTGCTCTCAAACCGGTTACCTTGAAGCCGCTTGAGCAGGGGTATTGGCAGGCGTCGATGCCAGTTTTAGTACAATATACAAACCCCCAATATAATCAACTGCAAACAGTCGAAGTAACCATACAATTTAAACCCGCCCCATCGGGTCAAGGCGTGTTAGGGTATCAAATGGTTAGCTTTCTTTCCAAAAATATGGATAAACCCTGTCAATGCATGGTTGAAAAGGGAAAAGAAAACCTATCTAGTGACAAACCAACACCCAATGAAGGTAAGTCCTGAATAAACTATTTTAATAGCAATAAAATCACTTCCGTAAGCATGAGTGCGAATAAGACAACCATAATAGCAATGAGTTTTATTGGCACTTTGACATCCAACACGGCCTCTTCGGGTGCAAGCGGATTATAGTGAACAACCACAGGCTGTTCTTTTAAATATGCTTGAGCGATGTCATAGGCAAGTCGCTTTGCCCTTGGTGTTTGAGGTGAATAATGGGCTGTGTCAGCAAAAAAATGCTCGCTTTCATGGGTCTGCCCGTTCACTTGATATTGGTAAGAAATACTAGGCCAGTAGTTTTCATTTTGTTCTTCCATGGTAAAGTGCACCACTTTACCTTCCGTAATTGGCCAGCGGGAAATGTTTTTTAATCGACGGTAGTGATTAAAAAAGAATATGAAAAAAACAATCAAAATGACAATCCATATCAAACTGATAATGGTTGAAGCTAACATTGGATATCCAAAAATAGTTTATACTTAGAACTTGCGCTACTCTAAAAAAACATAATCATCCGACACTTGATTATAATTCTAGCTTAAAACCAGGCGTGATGCGACCATATGCAGCGGCGTTAAAAATTATTCTTGCATCCAATTTGTATTTGCGATACTTTAAAATTTCGTCTCCTAATTAAGGTGGGCTTATGAAAACACGGATTGTATTAACGCTAGTCACTTCATGCGCATTATCATTAAGTCACGCAGCTTCGCGAAACATGATTTGGGGGGAACAGGGTCACGGACCTGATTTATTCCAAAAGAAAGGGAAACACAATAAATTTTCTGTCGTTTCACCACAACAAGATTATCAATTACAACAGTTGCCTTCCGATAACAACGATCATATCCGTTATCAAATTATGTACAAAGGTATCCCTGTTTGGGGGCACCAATTAATTTCACACACACGCTCAGGCAGCAAACCGTTGATGACTGGCATTCAAGTCAGTGGCATCGAAAATGATGTGACATCCATTGAAGGGAAACTAAGCGCTGAAATGGCACAACAGAAGGTAATGTCGGCTTATCAAAACCCTAAGTTGCAGCAAGCTGAAAAGGTGATCTATCTAGATCAAAATAACAAAGCCCATCTTGCGTACCACATCGCATTTTTTGCGGCGAGCACCCAGAAGCCCATCCAGTCGATTAATGCTATTATTGATGCCAATACTGGAGCCATTCTCAAACAGTGGGATGCTGCACGTTCGCAAAAAATTGGTCAGGGGCCAGGTGGAAATTCTTTTCCCCTACCTTATCGGCCAGGCATGTTCCAGCATGGTGATGCGCTACCTGGATTACCATCGCTTGGAAAAGTCGATGTGCAATTACGTGACGGACAGTGTTTTGTAGAAAATGATAATATCAAAGTTTTCAATTTAGCCAATGTTCCGCTTGGCTTTGACGCATTTCCAATTACCACCTTTGCTGAAAAGAAATTAAAACTTCCTGTTTTTTCGTTCCCATGTGAAGAGGGTGGCCTTAATCTTAACTACTCAGATGGTGCGACGGGCCCTGTTAACTATGCGTTTTCACCTGTCAATGATACGATGTATTTTGCGACTGAAACCTTGGAAATGTATCAAAAAGTCTATGGTGTGCCTAAGCCCATCGGCGATGATTTGCCACTTAAAGCTTATACGCATCTCGGTTTGATGGACAATGCCTTTGCTGTGCCCACCATCAAGTTAGGTAGGCTTACGATGGCTCACCAACAAATTGTTATTGGCAACGGAAGTGATATTCTAACCGCGCCAGCACAAACGGTTTTAGCGCATGAGCTATCCCATTTATTCACAGCAGTGAATAGTAATCTCATTTATGATAATCAACCAGGTGCCATTAATGAAGCCTTTTCAGATATGGCAGCAATCGCATTATTAGACTATCTACGCAAAGATTATTCCTGGTATTGGGATGGCGAAGATTGGAGCATAGGGCGTGAGGCAATGATTGGAGGCCTGCAACCTATTCGTTATATGGATGATCCAACGAAAGATGGGATCTCGATTGCTCATATGGATAGTTATGTGGATTCGCTGAATGTTCACCAAACTAGTGGTGTGTTTAATAAAGCGTTCTATAACTTGGCGCATAAACCCAATTACAGTGTTCAAAGGGCGTTTCAATTAATGGTCGATGCTAATAGAAATTATTGGTCACCGATTGCCTATTTTGATTTTGCCGCCTGTGGCGTGATTCAAGCCGCTCATGATCGCCATTGGGACAAGCAAGCGGTTATTGATTCGTTTGCAGAAGTAGGGGTGAAATGCCCGGTACCACCGTTGGATAGGATGTAGTAGGTCGGGCCTTGGCCCGACAAATGTCGGATTCTTTGAACAATATTTCGAGTCGTCGGGCCAAGGCCCGACCTACTTATAGGCTTTTGTCTTCTTCAAACATGATGCTAACGGATTCTTCCACATTGATGCGTTTGATGGCCTGAGCTAACATGTCGGCTAAACTGACAACGCGAATCTTTTTGCATTGGCTTGCTTCTTTGGACAGTGGGATGGTATCAGTCACAACGATTTCGTCAATGACGGATTCTTGGATATTTTCAATCGCATTTCCAGACAATACGGGGTGAGTAACGTAAGCGCGAACACTTGCTGCACCAAATTCCTTGAGCTTTTTAGCTGCTGAGCACATGGTTCCAGCGGTATCAACGATGTCATCAATAATTAAGCAGTTGCGTCCAGCAGGTTCCCCGATAATATGCATCACTTCGGACTTATTGGGACCACTACGGCGCTTATCAATAATGGACATTTCGGCATCATTTAATTTTTTTGCCATGGCTCGTGCCCTGACCACACCACCGACATCGGGAGAAACCACCATTAAATTTTTTAAATTTTGTTGTTTAATGTCATTAAGCAGCACGGGTGTTGCATAGACGTTATCCACTGGCATGTAGAAAAAGCCTTGGATTTGGTCTGCATGAAGATCAACAGTTAAAACGCGACAAATGCCAACGGTTGCCATCATATCAGCAACTACTTTTGCCGTGATAGGTACTCTTGCAGAGCGAACGCGCCTGTCTTGCCTGGCATAGCCAAAATAGGGCATAACTGCTGTGATTCTTCCTGCAGAAGAACGCCGTATTGCATCTGCCATGGTTAGGAGTTCCATCAAGTTATCATTAGCCGGTGCACAGGTGGATTGGACAATGAAAACGTCACGACCTCGGACGTTTTCCAAAATCTCAACCATCGTTTCACCGTCACTGAAGGTGCCAACGTTAGCTTGACCGATGGAAATTTGTAAATGTGAAGCAACTTTTAAGGCGAGTTCGGTATTTGCATTACCGGTAAAGATCATCATTGTTGACATAGTATAGTTACCATACGTCGTTACTAAACACATAGCAGAAGACAGCCAGCAAGATATTATTATTATTTGAAAGCGTAAGCTTATCCTTACGAGTTATCTTCTGCCGTCTGTTCACTTGATGCGCGTCAAGAAAGTGGCTGGGGTGCTAGGATTCGAACCTAGGTATGCAGGGATCAAAACCCTGTGCCTTACCGCTTGGCGACACCCCAAAATAAGAAGCCTCTCATCATCCTGGATGACAGAAGACATCTATGTCAGTGCTGGTTGGTATTTTGCTAAGAATTGATGCGTTTGTCAACGCCTGAATACATTTTTTTGATCTGAAGGCTAACTGCTTTTTAAAATATGTTGTTTAAACAATTAACCTAGGAGAAATGCAAGGTCGGACCGAGGCCCATAGCCCTCAAGCTAAGGGAGGAATAGTCTTAAAAATCGAAGCCCGTATGCAGGCATAGCCGTAATACAGGAACTCAACTGCGCCGAGGTTTATCTCCCGCATTCCGCTTCGCGCATGCGGGCTACAATTATAAAGACTACCCTGCGAATAGTTATACCCGCCAATGTTTGATGATGAATTTAATCGATAATCCGCGACCAGTGAGCTGAATTTTGCTGGGCAAGTCTGTGCCATTGACTGATGTGAAGCTTAAATATTGGATGGAATAACCCGCTTGTTTTAGCATAGTGAGATGGTTATAGGCGTCCCGTTTTGTTGAATCAACAGCACCGGGGGCGGCTAGGCCTCTTACCCAATAGAACAGGTTACTCACAGGCAGCGCAACCCCTGTTTGTTGAAGAAATAATTTATCCGCGCTGTTTGAGCTAAATTTTTTAGGACCATCTTGAATGGTGACAGCGCTTCCCGATTTATTGATGACTAATGCGCCACTTCCAAGTGGTCCTAGCATGCGAATTTGGTATTGACCGCCACCTCGTTGAAGCCAGTTTACGGTCGCAGTAAACGATTTTTTGGGACTTTTGACAGCCATGGCGCCATTTAATTCCCAGCTGGAAACAACCCGGGTTTTTGCTTGTCTTTCTTCAACCGGCATGGGTTTATTTTCGGGTGGTTCAGCAGCCGGTCTTGGTGGTGCGCAGGCAGTGAGGAATGTGCTTATAAATAGGAGGCAAAATAGTTTTTTCATTGGTAATCCCTTCCCGTTAAGTTTGTCAATCATCGGCTAAAAGTTGCATTTGCACTACTTTACGATAGACTAAAAGCATTTTCAATGCTTGAGATAAAACATGACCAATAATATTTCTCATACGGCGATATACCCAGGGACGTTTGACCCATTAACCAATGGCCACTTGGATTTGATTGAACGTGCGGCGGGGCTGTTCCCCAAATTAATTATCGGTGTGGCTAAAAACAAAACAAAGAAACCCTGTTTTTCCCTAGAAAAGCGATTGCAGATGATAAAGCAGGCTACGAGCCATCTCCAGGGCATCGAGGTAATCGGCTTTGATAATCTATTAATTGAATTTGTTAAACAGCATAATGCAACAGTGATTGTCCGAGGCTTAAGAGCGGTGTCGGATTTCGAATATGAGTTTCAGTTAGCCGGAATGAACCGACGATTGGATAAATCCGTTGAAACACTGTTTTTAACACCCGCTGAAAATTACATGTTTATTTCGTCGTCTTTGGTCAGAGAAATAGCAAGTTTGGGTGGCGATATTGGCTCGTTTGTGCCTAAAAATGTTCATTCAGAGTTAATAAAAAAATATCAATAAGGAAGTTTGATGAAAAAATGGATAGGGTTAGTAATGGTTTGCTTGGCTAACTTCCAGGTTTTTGCCGATATACCCAAAAAAGAACCGCTAAAACTTGCACAATATCCATCCGGGATGGCCGTTAGTAGTGCCCACCTTTTAGCCACCGAAGCGGGATTAACCATATTAGGGCAAGGTGGTAATGCGTTTGATGCAGCAATTGCGGTGGCTGCGACGTTAGCGGTTGTTGCGCCTTATCATTCCGGACTTGGGGGAGGTGGGTTTTGGTTGATGTATGATGCTAAGAATAAAAAAAACAGTTTTATCGATAGTCGAGAAACTGCGCCCAGCAAAGCAAGTCGCGATATGTATTTGGATAGCAAAGGCAAACCTATTCCCGGGTTATCCATTAATGGGCCGTTAGCGGCAGCGATTCCTGGCGAACCAGCTGCAATCGCTTATGTGGCGAAGCATTATGGCAAACTACCCCTGTCTAAATCCTTGGCGCCAGCCATTGCTTTGGCAGAAAAGGGTTTCAAAGTCGATCATCAATTTGTTTATTTTACTACCATGGGTGACAGGCTCGCTCAATTAAAGCGCTTCCCCTCCACAGCAAGCGTCTTTCTCAACCAGGGACGTCCTTATAAGATAGGTGAGCGCTTAGTGCAGCCAGATCTGGCAAACACATTAAAGCAACTTGCCAAACAAGGCCATGATGGGTTTTATAAAGGCCCTGTCGCCAAACAATTAGTTAAAAGTGTACAGGACTTGGGGGGTATTTGGACTGAAGAAGATTTAGCAAATTATCAGGTAAAAATTCGCGATCCCTTAGTCAGTGCGTACCGAAATATGTTGATTATAACCGCCCCGCCACCCTCTGCAGGGGGTGTTGGTTTAATTACCATGTTAAATATTTTACAAGGCTATTCCT
Source organism: Pseudomonadota bacterium (assembly GCA_020051095.1). Lineage (GTDB taxonomy): Bacteria > Pseudomonadota > Gammaproteobacteria > Legionellales > Legionellaceae > JAFIFT01. The sequence continues at coordinate 20,162 of JAGVJN010000003.1, forward strand.
TGCCTGAAATGAATAAGGTGCAATGGATTCATTATTTAACTGAAGCGATGCGATTAGCGTTTTGGCAACGAGATACCTATTTAGCCGACCCCGATTTTCACAAGATACCGTTGTCATTTTTGTTATCTGCTGATAATGCCAAACAATTAAGGCAACTGATTAAACCAGACAGAGCAACTGCTAGTGACACCCTGCCTAAGATGGGCCAGGAAGCAAAAGCAGGCAATACGACCCATATTTCAATTTTGGATAAAGAAGGCAATCGTGTGGCGGCAACGCTCACAGTCAATTACATATTTGGTTCCAGTGTCATCGCGCAAGGCACCGGGGTTCTCCTCAATGATGAAATGGATGATTTTAGTATCAAACCCGGTGTTCACAATGTCTTTGGTTTGGTTGGTAGCGTTGCCAATGCCATTGACCCGGGCAAAAGGCCACTTTCAAGTATGGCGCCAACGTTTTTACTGATGCCCGGACGGGTGGCTATTTGTGGCACACCGGGTGGCAGCCGAATACCGTCAATGATGTTATTAGCTGCTTTGACATTTTATGAAGGGAAAGGGGCAATTACCATGGTATCAAAAATGCGGTTCCATCATCAGTATTTGCCCGATTTTCTTCAATTTGAACCCGAGACGCTAACAAAATCAGAACAAGATGAATTGCGCGGCATGGGGTATGCGTTGATGTCGCTTAATCAATATTATGGCGATATGCAGGCTATTACGTGGGATCAAACGAAAAACTTTATTACCGCAGCAAGTGACCCCAGACACATTGGTCAAGGGGCTGTCGTTGCGGTGAATGATGATAACTATGGTTTCAGCCATTGATGTTAAGCAGGCGCTTTACCGACCTCTTCAATTTTGGTTTCACCGCTTAGCTGGGCAATTTGTTCTCTTACTTGCTCAATTAAGCGGTCTTTATCATCCATACTAAATTGAGAAGCATCCACAGGGGTGCCGATATGTAGCTCGGCTTTGGGGTTAAGTGACAGCCATGCGGAATCAGGTTTCATTATGCTATATGATCCACGAATACCAACGGGGATAATGGTTGCTTTGGCGTTGATGGCAGTGACAAATCCCCCTTTTTTAAATTTCAACAAATGACCTGATCGAGAACGCGTGCCCTCGGGGGCAATCCACATGACAATACCACTTTTCATCAATTTTTGAACTTCAGCGAGATCTTTGACTGCCTGATTATGGTTTTTGCGATCAACAAATAAAAATTCAAGGCGAGTCATGGCGGTGCTTAACACGGGTATGCGAGAAAGTTCTCTTTTTGCAAGCATTCGCATCGATGCTTTGGGAAAAATCATAAAGCTTAGCGGGATATCATAGTTACTACTATGATTACACATGATGATAGTTGGTTGATTTGAATTGATTTCGACATTGTTCGGATTTGAAACCGTATAGTCTATTTTAGCAATGCGAACCATGCTCTTTGCCCATGAAGTGACAATCTTATCGGTCCATTGACGCGGCTGTTTTGAAATCAATTGCCAAAATACCGTCCAAGATGCGTAGTAAGCTGTGGATAACACCGAGGCGGTTATCACATAGAAAGAGTGTAAAATATGACGCATTATTAACACCAAAAGTTCAAATTGTAGTTCGCGACACATTATACTGGAGTACTGTTAAAAATCCAGGTTTATAAGACCTTCTTGAAAAGCCTTCCCATTAAAAGACCTTTTACGTGAACGTTTGCGTTAGCGTCTGCGTTATCGAATGGATATATAATTATCGGACGACTTTATGCTTAAAAATTAGTGGTTTTGACGATTTGTTCACCGTATTGCGGCTTCGCCTAAT
>JAGVJN010000013.1 GCA_020051095.1 Pseudomonadota bacterium
AATAAATCTTCTCGCGGGCGAGGGGGTTCTCTTTGGTTTTGCCAATTTTTCTTATTGAACAAAAATATATCAGGATTCCTCAGAGCGCAGCGAAATGCGGGAATGAACCCAAGCTCACCAAGATTGTCTAAAATTAAACTATCTCCCATGGAATTTGAGAGTCCTCGCTATGAAAGATATTGTCATCGTCGGTGCAGGCCCTGTTGGTTTATATGCTGCGGCATTGTATATTAAAGTGATAAATAAATACCATTTGCCTATCACCGTCACCATCATTGATCCTCATGCAGGAAATTATCGACGGGAAAGAATTGTGTCCAATCAAGTCATTGAGGATGTGTCTTCCGAGTTTAATTTAGATATCCCTAAACCCAGCGGCATTCCTGTGGAGGCGATGTATATCCGGGATTTAGAAAGGACATTATATGACTATTGCTTAAAAAGCGGCGTAACTATCCAACAAGGCACTTTTCAAAGCTTAGGCAAAAACAAGGTGAAATATACAACGTCGAAAGGCGTTTCGCAAGTTGCGTGTGATTTGGTGATGGATTTCAGCGGTAATAAACGGGTGGTGATAAACGAGGTGAATCGTCAAAAAGGTCCCACTGCGTTGACCATTAGTCAACTGGGAAATAACCCGGTGCCTCAGCATTTTTCAAGATATATTAATTTAACGCCCGATGAAGCCAAAAAACTGAGTTCTGGCAAAAAACTCGATCCCATCAAACAAGCCCGAGAGCTTATCAAACTAAGACAGACTTTCGAATGGCCTTATTTTACACTCCCAGATATTGATATCCGTTCAGCTGTCGACAAAGATAATAGCGTTAATTTCTTTATTTATTATGAAGCACTCCCCGCGTTAAAAGAAAAATCAAAGAGCGTTCAGTTAGCTTTTTTTAAGACCATTTTAAAATTAAAATATGGCTTTGATGAGATTGATTTCACCGTCAAATCGCATGGCGACTTCATCGTCAACCCACACATGGTTGAAAAAGGTTTTTATCAGATGGAAGACAACAACCTTCTTGTGGTAGCGGGTGGCGATGCTGAAATTGAGCCGGACTACCGCAAAGGGTTTGGTATTGAGATGGGCTTCAACCGGTTGAAAGGGTTGTTTCAATCAACCACATTTAAACCCGATGGTTTTGAGTTAGATTTAAGCCACTATAATTTAATTCGAAGCCAACTGATGGCCATGCATAAGCAACTTATTACCTCGCTTTATCAATCTCGACAAAGAGAAATTAAGCAATCCAATTTACCTAATGCAAAGCTATATTACTTGGCATTAGCTGATAATGCTCAAGGCGAGGAAGCAAGAACATTAGCCGAAGAGCTAAAATTATTGGGTAATGCCTTTTATGGAATTAATAAGTATGCCGATGCGAAGGAGTGTTATCGGAAAGCCGTTGAACTATATCAATCGTTAAGCGCCCCCATACCCAATACCTTATTAAATTATCAGTCCAATCTTGCGCTAGCCTATCTCAGTTTAAAAGATTATGATTCGTGTATTGCATCGGCCAATGATGCGATTAAAACATTCTTTACTTTAGGGGCTTCCGATAAAAACCTTTTTTATAAAGCCCTGTTTCGCAAATCAACCGCTTTATTAGCGATAATCGATAGTAACATGGGCAGCTCAAGTAAGACTAACATTGGCCCCTTACTGGAGGATTTAAAAGAAACACATCAATTCATGGTGAAGCATTGCGGCGACATGGAAACGACGCGCACGGAACAAATTGCCAAGAGAATTGCAGAAATCGAGTTAACAATGCTTAAAACTGGGCCAAGTCCCACCCATAACAATCTTTTTGATTAATTGACAGCGCCCCAAGGGTTTGATGATTAATGTAACCCTTGCATATAATTGGCAACTGCCTCCATGTCTTCTTTGCTCATGTGGCTTGCAATATCTCGCATGATGGCATTGAGGTCGTTTTTCCGTTTACCCTCTTTAAACGCTTGTAATTGCTCCACCGTATATTGCGCATGTTGGCCTGACACCACCGGGAATTTGGCTTCAGCATTTCCCAACCCTTTGGGGCCGTGACAAGCGATACAAGCGGTAATGTGGTTTTTAAAATCACCACCTCGATATAATATTTCGCCGCGCTTGAGATTTTCTTTCGAGGCAACCCCTTCGGCGATAGGCTGTTGTTGATAAAAGGCAGCTAAATCGGCCATATCCTCCGGTGATAAATTTGCCACCATTCCCGCCATGCTAGGGTTGTTCCGTGCTTTTCCGTCTTTATAATCCTGCAATTGCTGAAGGGTGTATGTCGCATGCTGACCGGCTAAATTTGGCCATAATGGATTAGCACTAATCCCATTTTGTCCATGACAAGCAGCACACACGGCCGATTTTTCCTTTCCCATCTCGGCATTCCCGAGGGCAAACAGCGGAAATGTCGCCAATAAACAAAGTACGATGACAATTTTTTTCATGCTAGTCTCATCACAATAATGGTTTTATGTCAATCCAGGTTCTTTTTATCATTACAACTGCCATGCCTAAGAAATTTTCGTCTTTTTTATGAAAGATTACCATTTAATGGTACACTTTGCAGGTACCATTTATCTTATCCTAATTTACTTAATATTAAACTGAAACGATGACAATCACAAATCCTTATCAACAAGCTACCTTTATCAAAAGTGCAGCAAAAATCAATCAATTACCCGACGATGAGGGCTTTGAAGTCGCCTTTGCCGGCCGCTCCAATGCTGGAAAATCAAGCGCATTGAATTGTCTTACAAACCAGAAATCCTTAGCCAAAACGTCGAAAACACCGGGAAGAACCCAGCTGATTAATTTATTTCGCTTAGATGATAATCGTCGCTTAGTCGATTTACCAGGGTATGGATTTGCCAAAGTGAGTTTGCAAATTAAAGAAGCCTGGCAAAAACATTTAGCTAATTACCTTGAAAAAAGACAATGTTTAGTAGGTCTTATCTTGTTGATGGATATACGCCACCCCCTAAAAGATCTCGACAGATACATGATCGACTGGTGCGCCAACCGCGGGCTACCCATCCATGTGCTCTTAACCAAATCCGATAAAGTCAGTCGCAGTGATGTGAATAATGCCATTCGTTTGGTAAAAAGCAACTATGAAGCACTCGTTGGCCATGGTTTGCTAACTTGCCAGGCATTTTCAGCGACCAAAAAAACGGGGTTAGAGGCACTTATTGAACAACTTAACCTATGGTATCAGTTCAACGATAAAACAATCTAAGTTTATTTAGAACAAATCGACATGTATTTATTAATTTAGTCAAAATATTAAATGTTCTAAATTTATTTAGAGCAAAGTGGTTGCCATGCCCTCCAATATTGACGATAATAAAATGCCAATTACCGTAGGTCTAATTGATGAGTGCCAAAACACTTCGCTTAAGTCAAACTTGGGGTTGGTTTCTAGCCTTAATCGTCCCAGCCGTGTTAATTTATACCACAAGCCACAGCTCCATGAACTGGGCCTGCAGCAATTTTACTGTGATTTTTTCAGCCGCATTAGTCATGTGGATATTCCGTTTAGTCCCTGAGTATGCGCCCGCCATCTTTGTGATTTTAGCGACGGTTTTGCTGGGTTTAGCACCTCAACAAGTCTTATTATCTGGCTTTGGCTCTGATAGCTTTTTTCTGGCATTATCAGTTTTTGGTATTGGTGCAGTGACGGTTAAATCGCGCATTTTTTATCGCCTATCCTTGCTGTTAATTACCCATCTGCCGAGAAAACAGTTTTTGATTCGTGGGGCTTTATTTTTGATGGGCGTGTTTTTTACACCCGTTATTACCGCTCAAAGTGCTCGGGTTTCGCTCATAGCGCCCTTAATTGAAGATATTCGCAAAACAACGGGGCTAAAACGGTATAGTGTTGCCGCCAATAGTTTAGCCTGCTCCGCGTTTCACGGCGCCATCTTGTTGTCCATCTTATTTATGACCGGTAAATCCAGTAACTTTGTCTTATATGGTATGTTACCCGAGCAAACGCAATGGCAATTCGGGTGGTTAAACTGGACCATCGCCGGGTCTGTAGCCGCTCTTGTGTTGATTATTTGCTTTTTTTTCTTACAAACTATCCTATTTCGAAATAACGATGAGATGATCATTAACCGCATGTCAATCCATCGCGAATTAAAATTGTTGGGCCCGTTATCCGCAACGGAGTGGTCTGCTATAGCAAGCGTTCTCATTTTACTGCTCGGATTAATCTTTTCCTCATGGCACCACATACCCACCGCTTGGGTTAGTTTTTCCATCTTCTTTGTCCTTTTAACCAGTGGCGTATTGGATAAGCAGGATTTCAAAACGAACATTAATTGGCCTTTTTTATTTTATTTAGGCGCCATTATAGGCATCATGCGTTGTGTGCAAGAAATTGGTATTAATGATTGGATCATGAATTACTTATCCTGGTTGGCTGATGTGGGGGTCGATCATTTTTATATTTTTATTACATTAGTTTATGCCCTCAGTTGGATAGGCGGGTTGCTATTTGGTACCATGGCAGCGCCAGCACTGATGTTTACCCTACTATTTCCTGTGGCAAACCAAGCTATCATTAACCCTTGGTTGATTGCTTTTATTATCATCATGGCAACCGAAGCCTGGGTTTTTCCTTATCAAGCAAGTTACTATTTATTTTTTGAAGAATGGGCTGAAGAAACAAGAGCCTATAACTTACGAAGTACGTTGATGTTAAATACCTGGTTATCCTTATTCCGACTCGCTGCAATTTGGGTAAGCGTTCCCTTTTGGCAATGGTTGGATATCCTATGAGCCGAAAAAGCATTGCCACATTTGGCACCTTGTTATTTCTTATTGTTTCGCTTTCTTTCTTAAGCTACCAGCGCTTACACAAGCCGAGGATACTGGTCATTCATAGCTATCACTCCGATATGCCCTGGGTGGAGAACTTAAATCAAGGCATCAATAATGTGTTTAGCGATAAAGCGTATATATCACTTCGCTATTTTTATATGAATACCAAATATCAAAATAACAAGCGGTATATGCAGCAAATCCAACGAATTATCAAGTCCACCATTAATAGCTGGTACCCGGATTTAATTCTAGCCTTTGACCATGATGCACAAGCTACCTTATTGAAATTGGAAAAGCAGGGCATCAAAACACCCATTATTTTTGCCGGCATTTCCGACGAAAAACTTTTTGCCTTGTATAACCAAAAAGGAAATATTACGGGGATCACTGAGCAAGTACCTGTTCGTGCCGTCCGGGAGATTTTATCGCTGTTATTTCGCCATCAAAGGCGTATCTATTATTTATCCGATGATTCAAGTGCTGCGCAATTACTGGATAAAGACATAGCAAACAGTAATTGGGGTAGTTTTGAATTAGTCGAACACAAACGCGTTAAAACCGTACAAGAATGGAAAAAATACGTTAAAGAAGCCGAAGCCAAAGCTGACATTCTCTTAGTCTCGTTATTTCACACCTTAAAAGATGGCAAGCATACCGTTAACCGTAAGCAACTGGTTCACTGGATGAACCATGAAGTGAATATCCCCGTTGTCGGATTGTATGAATCATTTATGATTGATGGTGGATTAATCTCCATTGCCATTTCCGGCCTCGAACAAGGCTATACAGCCGCTCGCATAGCCCTTGATGTGGTTGAGAAAAAAATGTCTATTCGCGATATCCCCATCATACGAGGACAAACATTCTCTTTATTCATTGAAAAGGAAGCGCTTACTAAACGCTTCCCCCAAGTGCAAGTACCTGTGATTCTTGAAGCCTTTGCCCAATCGCATTGGAATCCGCAAAAACTAACCACGGAAGAACTGCTATATAGCAAAAAAGCCGTTGGCAGCTTCATTGCCAAAATTGCATGATTTGACAAAATAGGTTAAAGTGTCTATTTTTTAGTCGTGAGTTGCGATGCGATTAATCCTTTTTATACTGGTTTTTATCATGACGCCAACCTATGCAAATAGGGAAGTTGTCCATCTGGGTGATTCGTCTGTTACATTGAATTGGCAGGATAATGGGCAACCTATGTTTGTTCACCTCCATGAAAGTGAAACCACTGCCTGGGAGGCTATTCAACGCTATACGAAACTTAACGGAGGAAGTTATCTACATATTCACCAAAGTGGTCAGCGCAATATTTGCTTTAAGCAGGATAAAAAGCGCTACTGTTTTGATCCCAATCGCATATTTACCGATAAAGGTATTAAAGAAACCCTCTCCATGTATAGCCAAGCTTATCACCCTGACGCCCACCAAGAAGTCGCAAAACTCAGCCTCCGGATTAAACAAATCATCGCCGATAAACCCGTCATTGCCGTGCACAATAATCAAGAATATTCCATGCGTGATTACATGGCAAAAAATACCTTAGCCGCCGAGGCGCAAGCGTTGCATTGGCATGATATTCGACAATACCGCGATTTTTTATTAATCACCCAAAAAGCAATTTGGCTGAAGATAACGAAAACCCCTCATAATGCGGTATTACAATCGGTGAACGGTAATGACGATGGTTCATTATCCATTTGGATGGCAGAAAATGCCTACATCAATTGTGAAGCTGGTTATGGGCATTTAAAGGAACAGCTGAGCCAGTTGGCCATCGCTAAACAGTTACTTAGCTGATCGCTTCTCGGGAAGTAATAAAGACAAAACCGCACTCAGAGCGATTAATAAAACTAAAATATAAAACGCTTCACGGTATTCATAGATATAATACAACGGCGTACCCATCGCTGTTTTTTGCCCTCCCCAAACCAATTCAAGCATATAACCAATAAGTGGCTGGAAGATTGCCGCACTTAAGGTGATTAAAAAATTCGTACTGGCTGTAGCGACACCGGTGGATCCCTTTGGACTCATATCCTTTGCTATCGCAAAGGTCAAAACCTGCGGACCAACTGCCATTCCTAGTAGCAATAAGGCGATATTCACAAACCACACATTTAACCAAGGCGTATAAATAATGATGATTAAAAGCAAGGAGATAACTACAGCAGAGCAAAATAATAACTGCTTTCGTGTTCCCAAATAATTCGATAACCAACCACTAAACGGGGCTGATATCGCCATGCCAAGAAAGATGACAGATGTCATGCTAGCAGCCATTGAATTGGTAATGCCATAGCGTTGCGCTAGAAAATCAACGCCCCATAATGACGCAATGACTGATACCGGCATAAATAGCATGGCGCCAATAAACCCATTGATAAGAAATCGCCACTGCTTAAACAAGGCCCACATCCGACTAATCATCACGCGCCAAGATAATGAATTTGCTTTCAAACTATCCATGCTTTTAGGCGTCGGCCGAATGGTAAGCGCTAATAAAATGGCAATGCCTAGGCCAATGAAACCACTCATATATATGCTGTTTTGCCAACCAAATGCTTCAACACTTCGTGATAAAAACATGTCCGTAGCCATAGCTCCCAAGGTCCCAAGTGCTGTGGCAATCCCACTAAACAGGGCAAAATGGTATTGGGGTAAACGCAAGGCTGCTAATTTTAATGCCCCCACAAAGGCAAACGCAGATCCCAAACCCATCATTGCTCGGCTGATGTAAGCAATAATTAAGCTATCCGTTGAAGCAAAAATAAAACACCCTATCGCGCAACAAAAGGCTGAGCCAGAAAGCACCCAACGCAGTGGCCATTTATCGACAATGACGCCTGAGGGCAATTGTAACGGGGTATAGGCATAATAGTAAAAAGCAGATAACAACCCTAATTGTGTGGCGCTCACATCAAACCAACTCATGAGAGGGTGAATCATGACGCTGGGGCTTATGCGTAATACAAAATCATAGGCATAAAACAACGCCGCTAACAAACATATCAACCAGGCGGAAAGAGACGCTTTGGGGAGGGTTTGGTGAGCCGTCGTTTGCTCAGATGTAGGCATAACGCTCTCCTTGAGCTTTGCTTGCTTGAATGAATCGTGAAATTCGAAGCGATTAAAAGCCTTCCATAAAGAAAGTATAGACAAGCAAATGACCTCTGGGCCCTTGCACTGTCTTTTTGGACAATAGTCAAGCAAATTTGAACCGTTAAAATACGCGCTCATGGACACATATTACATAAGGAGATAAAAACTCACTGGGGAAAATTATGTCAACAAAAAACGGGATTGTGTCCAACTGCATGGATGGAGGTTGCGTGCATGACTTTTCTTGAAACGATAGTCTATAATCTGCTCGAAAACAAAGAGACGATTTCGTTTTATGTTCCTTTTTTGTTAACCACTTGTGTCATTCTTACAGGCTTAGGCGTATTTTCCACTAAACGCTTAATGTTGATAATTGTCATCATTAGCTTTTTTCTTCCTTGGGAAGACTGTCATCGGTTATGGCAGGGCTGCCTGTCCAGTAATGTCTATTTTTTGATGGCAATTCTTGCAACATCCCACATCATCAAAGATTCATTACTGGTAAAAAAGGGGATTTATTTTGTTTTATATCATCTTGCCTCCAAACCGAAATTGGTCGACAAGATCCTCTTTTTCACGGGTATTTTCCTAACGCCTATATTAACCGCTCAAAGTGCTAGAATTGCGGTCATGACGCCCGTGTTAGGGAGTTTGTTTGAACATAAGATCATTCGTGAAACACCCAAAGCAGCTGAAGCCATGTTACATACTACGTTTTGTGGATGCATCTTACTCTCGACAGTCTTTCTTAGCGGCAAAAGCAGTAATTATCTGCTGCTTAACATGCTAACAAACGAGCAAGCCCTACCCAACGGTTGGTTGAGTTGGTTATTCTTTGCATCGTTTACCGGCTTATTGCTATTAGCTGTATTTTTTTTCATCCATGGCCATTATTACAAACCTGCCAATTATCCCACGATTAACCGTTTCACCCTTTTGCGATCCATGGCTAATTTGCCCGCGAATAGTTTTCAAGAGTCAACATCGTTATTGATGTTGGCGTGTTTATTACCAGGGATGTTACTGATGCTTTGCCTTGGCGTTTCAACGATACCTTTGAGCATCATCATCATCTTTTTACCCATCTTGACTGGCGTGAAACCTTATCAACAACTCCATACGCTGATAAATCTTCCATTTATTTGTTATCTGATTGCCATGGTTGGCACGATGAATTTAATTAATAAGCTGGATGTGACTTTGTTCGATACCACAAAATATAGCCTGGTTACCGCTTGGATAAAAGATCCATTATATTGTATGGTGGGCGTTTTTCTCTTAAGTTGGGGCTTAAATTTTGTGCTCGGCACCATGACAGCCCCGGCACTTGCCTTTACTTTATTAATGCCCATTCTTCCTACTAGCCCGGTTCATCCTTGGATCATCATTTTCACTATCTTGATGGCCTCAGAAGCCTGGATTTTTCCTTATCAATCCAGTTATTTCAATTTATTTCAATCACAAATTGGCTCTTATCGGCAATGCTCTCTTAACCGTTTAATTAAATCCAATGTCTTTATGGCATTCTTTAAGTTTCTTGTTCTTTTGGCATCCATCCCATTTTGGAAAGCAATTGGAATCTATCCTTAAAATACATGCCCAATTGAAATAAACTCTGACAATGCAATTTCTCTTTAGCATGATGAATATGTGCCTTGACCGTTCGAGGACTAATATCCAACAATATGGCCGTTTCTTCCATTGTTTTTCCTAAAGCCAACCAATATAAGCAGCTGATTTCCCCAAGGGTTAAATACTCAGAACCGCCATTCACATGCTGCCTTTGATGCATCGTTAGTTGATAAAAATCGTTCGTGTCCAATATAGCAGGCGCATTCTCTAAACTATATCCCCCCAAGCTTAAGTCGAGCGGGATTTTAACCGCTAATTTTTTTTGAACCGATAGACTTCGAGACAACTTGTCTAAGTAGTAAGAAATAAATTGTTCTAACACATCCAATCGCTGAAGATAGCTCTGGCTAGCGCCAGACGTTCCATCATAAGAAGCAAAATGAAAGTAATGACAACCATCTTCCCTGGGTTGCACAATGGTGAATGTATGGCCACGCCCGAACGCTTTAAAATCATCATGCATCACACGAGACTTTGATGAGCGTTCAAATAAATCCCAGACAATAACCTGAGATTGGCGAAAATCCTCCTTCATATGAATATCATATTGATAAAAGCCGTTTTCTAGATAATGGCAGCCAAATTCGGGATAATTGCAAATAAAAGTCAAGCGGTTTTGCTTATCAATGTGGGCATGACAAAAGTAGGGGATTTGTAATAAGGCAAGGGGCCGGCACCATTCTGCAATGGTATCTGCCTCTGAAAAGGTGGGATTTTGTTTTAAAAATCGGCTTATGGACATCAGGGCAGACCGCTCATAGTTTTGATGGAATCGTTGGTTGTTGATTGAGCGTATTCAACTCAGTAAACAATTGGTTAAATCGGTTTTGCCACTCATCGGTTAACCCATTTTGTTGATAATGCATCTTTCGCCAACCCAAAATCGTCTGCTCATCCACTTCAAACATCAATGGCAATGATTGGTTCGGCTGCCCCGACAGTTTGTTGTTTAGCCAATAATCATATTCTTCCAATTTCACATCATCCTCGCATTTTCGCATAGCAAGCGACAAAACAGGCGGGGTAGACGTACCATTGTTATTGAGCTTATCGCCAGACACATCTTCCATGGTATGGTGTTGCCTTTGTTCATCAAAGGCATATTTAACGGAATATTTCGCTTCAGGGGGTAGTAATTTAAAAGCAAGACCCGGTCGACCATAACGACCGTAAAAATACAATGATTTATTTTCATTTTGTGCAAGCTGCCAAGCAGTATATACGATTTTATGCGTATACAATGGCATCCCTGAAGGGGTTCCACTGGCACAGGCTGCCATCGACATATATAAGGTTAGATCGCTTTTGCAATCAGGCTTACTTGTATCATGAGTTTCCTTCAGCGTGAAGGTACAAAAACCAACCGGATTGTCCTGCGAATCATGGTAGACTTCGATAAAAAAAGAAGCATGGGTATTTAAATAGGTCTGAAAGAACAACTCTCGTGCTTTTGGGCTATCGAACTCACGCATGCGAAAGCACTGTGAAAAAATATCAGCCAAGTTATTTCTTAAAGGCATATCATGCAGGATATTTGAAACAGGCATTAATCGAGCCGTGCACGCCACTTTACGATGGAGATGATTTTGGTAAAACTGGCTAACGATTGTAGCATTCTCCAAGCGAATACCAGCCAATTTGACTGCGCTCAGTTTACTCTGTGCCTGAGAGCGAACTCGTTGATTATGTTGGCTAACTATTTCTGCGACTTCCTGAGGGACATTGTCATCATAAGGCCCCTCAACCACTTCTTCATCATGGTGACGAAGCAAAAGTCTAAGTAAGCTCAATGAATCAGGCCGATGACTGCGACCTAACATAATTTCTTCGATTAATGATAATTGGAACTGCTTAACATCGGGTCGAAATCGATACCGCTGCAAAGCTTGGTTAATTGTCAAACTACCGCGTTTGGGTAATGTCGATTCTTCATTGGTTGGGTAAAAATGATGCATTAACAACTCAACCATCTCCACCGTGGGAGCATGTTCCAACAACGTATAATAAATACCATTGCCTCCCCCGGTTCTCACCCATACTTTCGGCTTGAATAACCCACTCGATAAATATTCTTTAACCGTATCAATTTGATTAGTGACAATGGCTAATAATAAGGGGGTATAGCCCCAATCATCTTGCATTTCAAACGACAGCAATCCTTGCCGACAAAAGTTAAGAAATTGGCGCTCATAACACATATGAAAGACACTGTAACGACTTATTTCAGCTTGGCTCAAGGACTCTTTATGGTATCCTTTAAGCGCTGCCAATTGCCAATCAATATCAATGTGGCTTTGTGGATAATTCGCTAATATGGCCGCTTTACTCTGGATAACGGCCAACAAATAAGTCCATGTGTAAAATTCCGTGGCATCCTTTTGGTAGCACGACGTCTTATAGGATTGGAAGGCGTCATTAAATTGTTTGATGCTATTGGCTTTAATTTTTAGTAAGCGTTCATACCCTTGTATTAAGTCGCCATAATCCCCTTGCACCAATCCATGCTTTGGTAACTCACAATCGGCATTTTTCATAAAATGTAAGACACGCTCCCAATTGCTTTTCCAGTACACTAAATCTTGCTCATTGATAACCAACCGATCTGCCAAATAGCGAAGTTCCTCTTCGAGGGTGTAACTGACCTTTGGGTGTCGATAAAGCGTCATTGATTTCACTTCAGGCGGTAAAGAATTTATCATGGTATGGCATTCTTTAGCTGTGTCATAAGCAATCTGATAAAGCGCTTGACTAAGCTTTTCAAAAGCCTGCGCTTCTTCGCTAAAATCCGTTAACGATAAGGCTTGGCCACGCAATATGTCTTGGTGTAATTTGGGTCTTTGTGGGATAGGCCAATTTCGATATTCATTCACCATACCCTGACGGTCAATATTTTTTCGTCGCTCACTATTCATGGCAATAGCCATATGAATATCATTAGCCTGGCGTAAAAATAAATTATCAAGGAATCGTTGTTGGGGGGGCAACTGATACCAATAGAGAAATAGCGACTCTGCCACCTCAAAATCCCATAATTTTTTCGCTAGTTCTATGGGTAAATTACCAAACGGGTCACGTCGATATAGCAACAGAGGATCTTGTTTTAACAGTTCAAATAGGCCATCGACATCTTTTTCAAGAATGCACCGATGAATAGCGGGAATTTGGTTGGGAAAATCAATAATGTCTTTTGCATGGTAATAGTAATTGGTATTAATGTCCGGGTCATCCGGTAGAAAATTAGGATAACCACCCACGTCGCGATTGGATTCTTCTACTGGTAAATTGATTAGCGGTTTCCAGGGACCAGGCTCATCGAGTTGGCGTTGACACTCGTTTAGCGTTTGCTGACATAAATGGAGTACAGGTTCATTGAAAGTGGTCAAATGATGCAAGCCACCCAAAAATTGCTGGACCTGGTCAATGGACTCCTCACGTTCCATACTCAGCAATAAGCTGGCACGCGCTCGTGGATCAACCCCTACTTTGGGAGCAAAGTCAAATCGATGCTGCGATGACAGATCATCATCCGAGGCAATTAATGCATTATGCAGCCGATTACCAACGCCAGGCTTAGCCATGGCAAGCAGGGAAAGCTGGCGATTGGCATGAAAAGCGATGCGAATATAATCGATGGGGGATGCGGGTATGAGTGGTGAAAATTGGATTGCATGCTCAATTTTACCTGCCTTGAGTTGCCAAGGCTTGTTAACATAGCAATTTTCCTGGACGATATTCTCCGCCGATGGGGCTAGGTGTCGCAAATGAATATCCGTTGACAATTTGGGCTGACTAATCCGCCAATTAGGTTGCACGCCCAGTTTTAATGATGCGGGTAAGCTCATGTTTTTTAATTTAAATGTTTTTGCCTCCGCTCGGCCAAACTTTAAATTATGAATGTTGCCAAAATTTTTAACTGCTTTTTTAGCGGTACTATTTTTAGAAAAAAGGAAACTTCGAGAAAACATGGCCCACTGTGCTCATTATATGATCATTTATAGCGATTTCATCATAGAGCCCTGGTATTGTCAATAATTTAAACGATAACCTAAGAGTTTACGTACATAACAAAAAATTGTTTTTTATCTACTCACACCAATGAATGATAAACAACCTTACCCTTGCAAAAGCGACTTTAAGCCAGCGAGATGATCGGAGGCAATTTTTTTCGATTCTTCGGCATTTTTTTTATCCGTCAGTCCATGCCATTGAATACTTTGTTGGGGTAGTTCAGCAATGAAACGGCTAGGTTGGCAATCCACTAATTCTCCTGCCCGTCGACGTCTTTTTGCCAAGGTGATACATAACTCCCGCTGCGCGCGCGTGATACCCACATAAGCCAAGCGGCGTTCTTCTTCGATTTGATCGGCATCAATGCTTGCTCTGTGAGGCAAAATATCTTCTTCCATCCCCACTAAATAGACATAGGGAAACTCAAGTCCTTTTGAGGTATGCAGTGTCATTAATTGAATCTGTTCGGGGTTACTTTCTTCTGATTGATCTAAAATTTCGATTAATATCAATTGATTAATAACATCGATCAAACTTAATTCGGGTGATTTTTGCTGCAATCGTTCAATCCAGTTTACTAACTCCCATACATTATCCATTCTTTTTTGGGCTTTTGCCGGTGAGTCTGACTGTTCATACAAATAGGCCTCATAGCCTGACTCATCTACCATTTTTTGCAACAATGCCTTGCTTAAGCCCGATTGTAGCGCTTGCTCAAATTGCCCAAACCATTGTTTGAAATGGATGAGTGCTTCTCTTGGTTTTTCCGCCAATAACGATCGCAAGCCAACGTGATCTGCACAGGAAAACAACGACTGCTGCATTGACTGGGCATATCGACCCAAAGCATCCAAGCTTGCTTCACCAATTCCTCGTTTGGGAATGTTTATAATTCTTAAAAACGCCGTATCATCATCGGGATTGGCTAATAGTCGAAAATAGGCAAACACATCTTTAATTTCACTGCGAGCAAACCATGATTGCCCCCCACTGATTTTGTAAGGAATGCCCTGTTGACGTAATATTTTTTCAAATAGCCTTGCCTGATGATTTCCTCGGTAGAGCAGGGCATAGTCACCGTATTGATGACCATGGCGTAATTTATGGGAAACCAGATCAGCAATGACCTGTTCCGCCTCGTGATTTTCGTCACGGCAAGTGATCACTCGAATCATTTCGCCATGACCATACTCGCTCCATAAGGATTTTTCAAACAAATGAGGGTTATGACTAATCAGGTGATTGGCGGCATGTAAAATTCGCTGGGTTGAGCGATAATTTTGTTCGAGTTTAATCACTTGCAATTGTGGGAAATCCTGTTGCAATAAGGACAAATTTTCAGGTTTAGCGCCACGCCACGCATAAATTGATTGATCGTCATCCCCCACAACTGTCAGTCGCCCAGCTTCACCGACCAAGCACTTAACGAGTTCATATTGGGTGGTGTTTGAGTCCTGATATTCATCCACCAGTAAATATTGCACTTTATGTTGCCAATGCTTTCGAAATGAATCGTGTTGCTGGAGTATGCGCACCGGCAGACGTAGCAAATCATCAAAATCAACGCCATTGTAGGCAGTTAATGCCGTTTGGTATTTTGTATAAATATCAGCTGCCATCAACTGAATTTCATCAACACAATTGGCGACATCAATTTCCGTCGTATCCAACATTTGATTTTTCCAACGGGAAATGTGCTGCTGCACTCGCATCGGAAATTCTTTGTCTTTCGCTCGACCCGGTGGCAAATATTGCCGGATTAAATTTAAACAGTCTTCGCTATCAAAAATGGTGAAATTCTTTTTAAGACCACTGATTTCATGAGCACTTTTTAGAATTTGCAACCCAAGTGTGTGAAAGGTTGCCACTTTTAACCCACGGCGCTTCCCTTTGTCGATGGACAAACCCACTCGCTCACGCATTTCATTTGCCGCTTTGTTGGTAAAAGTGACAGCACAAATATGATGGGCGGGAAAGATTGCTTGTTCAATCAGCCATGCTATTTTGCGGGTAATGACGCGTGTTTTACCACTTCCAGCGCCTGCCAATACTAATAAAGGACCGTCGATATAGCGCACGGCTTTGTTTTGCTCGGGATTTAGTTTCATGGTGACTTGCTATTAAGTTTACAAACGCTGCTGGCTAAATTTGACCCGTTGTTCGACCGTTTCATCGACCAACTCAGCATGATTTTCTATTTTTTGATATCGTTTTAGCGCACCTTCTGCATTGGCAATTTGGATATTCAAACCGGGTCGCGCATTGAGTTCCAACATTAAGGGGCCGTGCGTTTTATCCAATACAATATCCACTCCTAAATAGCCAAGATTGGTTAATTCAAAACAGGAAGCGGCCGTTGTTAGAATTTGCTGCCAATAAGGGACCGTTAATCCTATGATCGATTCTAATGTATCCGGATGAAAATCAATGGGGTCATTATGGTGAACACCCGCTAATGTTTTTCCTGTGGCTAAGTCCACACCAACCCCTATCGCACCTTGATGTAAATTGGCCTTTCCTCCGGATAAGCGGGTCGGTAAGCGCAGCATGGCCATGGCTGGGTAACCTAACAGTGTAATCACGCGAATGTCAGGAACCCCTTCATAACTGACACTGGCAAACACGGGATCGACTTGCACCCGATATTCAATGATCGCAAAATCAGGATGGCCGCTTAAACTAAACGCGCCAGATAATAATCGAGATATATGATATTGCAGGTCTTGAATGGTCAAAAGTTCACCATTTATCTGCCTATACCGTCCCATCACCCGATCACGGATAACAACGATACCATCCCCTCCAGCGCCATGCGCCGGTTTGATAACAAAATCCGAGAACGGGTCTAAGATTGACTCAAGCTTTTTTAGCTGATGCTCACTTTCAATCGTTGCATACAAGGGAGGCACATTGATGTTATGAGCAATCGCTAATTTCTTACTCTGAAGCTTATTATCAACAAGCGGATAATATTTACGGCGGTTATATTGGAGCACATAGCTTTTGTTGCGCTTATTGATGCTCATCACACCCGATTTTCTTAATTTATTGAATAATCGCCACATATCTAATTCCTTGCTAAGGATTTGAAGCGAAATAATTCAAAAAGGCGGTAGCCACGATACTGACCAAATAATAAAATCAACGCTAATAAGACCAGCAACAATTCGGGGAATGCAAATAAGAGGTATTGTAAAGGCTCATAATTCATGGCGCCGTAGGCGATAACTGCCGCCAATAAACTCCCCATACCAGATTTAATCGCCTCTGCTGGCCCACGTTCATCCCATACGATGCACATTCTCTCAATGGTCATGGTTAAAATCACCATCGGGAATAAAGCGACGGATAATCCCAAATCCAGACCTAAATTTTGCGATAAGATGCTGATAAAAATCATCATCAAAATAACCACCGTTAGAATAGAGGCCAACCTAGGCACAAGGAGTAAGCGCAGTTGATCTAAATAAAATCGTGCTAACAGCCCAAAAGAGACAATTAACACAAATAGCGTAATCCCCCATACTAAATGTGTTTCACGAAAAGCTAATGCAATCAAAACGGGCATAAACGTACCGAAGGTTTTTAAGCCAATAAAGTTACGAAGTAACAAAATAATAAATGCACCCAAGGGAACTGTTAACAAAATTCGATAGGTTTGTTGCAGGGTTAGTGGTAATTGGAGTAATGAAAAGCGAAGTAATGTCGATTCGTTTTGCAAGGCATGCTTTTTCGCTAAAAAGAGCGCATTGACGGGCGTTGGCGTGACCGATAAATTAAACGATGCTTTTTTCCCGCCACTCAACATATAAGAAGGCTCATCACCATATTGCCAGACTAAGTACTGTTCGGGGATGCCGGCGCTGCCATTAATTGGATTAACCAACGTCCATTTTTTATTTTGATAAACCGCCAAATAGTATTTGAACTCCGACTCACTGTTTTTTGCCAATTGCAAACCTCGCACCAAATTAGAAGGAATGCTGGCTTGATTTAACAGCAATTGTACGGCTTTGATAACATTGATCTGCGAAAAATCGCCCGATACTAATAATTTTGCATTATCATCTTTACGGTTGATCGCTTTTATCGCTGATTGGGCAAACGTTAAAACATCTGCGGAGGATTTGCGAATATCCTCGAGCATGCTATCCACTGCCGGTTTATATTTTGCATCGAGCGGCAACACTTTAACATGAGCTGGTTTACCCAATGGGAAATCAGGTTGATCAATGGCACGAAAAATTCCCCGATAATATAACGATTGACTGCCATGCGCTCGTCTTTGGGACCAAACCGTTTGTCGGTTATTGTTGACCAAGTTTGTGGTTACCCCATAATTGGGGGAAACAAAATATTCATCCAGTATGGCAAAATTAGGCGGCATAAAAGGGATAGGAAAACTCGCCTTAACGGGCACTTTGTTCTCCGCTTGAAAGTGCAACGTTGCTTCAACAGTCCAGCTGTTCACGGTCTCAGTGTCCGTAAGCGGCACTTGCAAAACAAAATGGCGATAGTAGAACATACTCAGCCCAAGGACGGTGAGTACAACGATTAAACCATATAAATGGTGATTGGTGTGTTTTTTCATTGGCTTATTATTTTTCTTTTGTTTCTGCTATAAATGACACGGCTGGATCAACAACAATGTCAAATTGGATTAGCGCATCACGCCCTAATAATAAGGGATAATTAAATCGCTTACGATTGGTCAAATTAACCTCAATCTCTCGCGTCTTTGTCCCTAGCTGCACGATCAAATTAATGACAGGACGATGTATAGGCTTTGGCGTAACCTTGCCTTTGACATGTTCACCGGCGCGAGATTTTATTTTAACTTTGCCCACTAAGGGTCTTTTCATTGTGACCGATCCCGTTTTCAACGGAACGGTAAAGGTTAAATAAATCGTTTCCCCCTCTTCGGTTTCTTGTATATTGATAGCACTCAAGGAAGAAGATTTTGCTCCCGTATCAAGCTTAGCTTTTACGCTGGCTTTTAATTCTGGTAAGTTAACCCGTTCCACATAACCAAAAATGTGCTTTTCCTTCATACTCATGCTCATAGTATGTCCCAAGTTAACGACTAAACTTAGCAAAATGGATAATCCAACCCGTATCATGTGATTTGCCTCGCAACAATGTGATTTGGATCAGTCATAGATTATACCATTAGGATCCTAGCATGATAATATCAGATTAATTGCTTTTTCTCACCCTGGTACCATCAGCAAAATGCCCAAAAAGATTACAGAAAGTTAGTGCTTTCGCTATTACGAGTATGATAGAATTAAAGGTTCGGGCATCAATCTGACTCCTTTTGTTTCAGTTTGAAAAAATATTGACATCAAAAAGCTAATATAGTAGCATTTGTGCAACTTATTTAGCCGATTTGATCGATATGCCATTAGATGGTCTCATCAATTCCTCAACCGGTGGTTCCCATCGGGAAGATTCTTCGGCCTCTAAAAACCTCCCTGAGATTAAATCCACTTTTTCTGAAACCAGCTACCAACTGGGTGTGTGGGGAAACGACCTCGCTAAAAATTTGCATGAATCTCGTTATCTTTACGCAACTTACGGCGCCTTAGACGGGTTGAGTAATATCTGCAGCCATTGGCGCTGGTTATTTGATCTCCTTTATGCTACCTCTTCCAATTCTGACGACAAGCTTCATGAATTTTTATCCTCGCCGGAAGGGATGGCGCTTGTTGGGATTGAAACCTTAGCAATCATGGCGTATGCCACCATTGGCAACTACTTTGACAGCGATGACAAAGATAAACCCATTCTCAGTTTGCTTGCTTTGACCTGGCCATATCTGCGTGATTGTTTTAAAGGCTCCAAAAATGCCTATAAAGGCGTTCGGGCAGCGTTAAATATTGCATCGCTTTTATCTGGTACCTCCTTATTTTCCTACGTGGTCCCCACCTCCCTCGGGGTTGGCGCCCTGGCAATTGTCAATCGTTTGCTATTGCGTTATATGTATACTCAACGCAAGTACATGATGAAAAATAACAAAATCGTATGGCTAGATATCCAAGCGTTAGATGCCAAAACGCTGACACCGGATGAGATGGAACAACAGGGTAAAGAGGTCTTAAGTCATGTGCAAGAACAGTCGAAAACAGTCCGAGCATTAGCCTTTATTGGCGCCGCATTTGGTGGCCTTGTTGATGGCTTATATATGTATGTTGGCATTGTGACGTTATTAACAGTCCCTGGTTTAATTTGGTTAACTGCGCCAGTTGCTTTGTTCTTAATTGGTTGTAGTGTGCTGTATGGACTAACGAATATCGCCGTCCGCATGTATGAAGAATATGACTACCAAAGAAAACTCGATATTACGGTTGCTAAAGCAAACTTAGCACTGACTGGTAAAAAAATTGAATGCTTATACCACACGTTACGGCTCGATAAAGAAGAAATGCTAAGCCAAAAGCATTTTAAGCAGTTAACCGATTATGTGGATACCTTTGTAAGACAACGAGAAGAATTAAGAGATCTCAGCGTTTTGTCTTATAAGTCGGCTTTTTTATTAGGGGTGACCCATGGATTAGCCGCTTATGGTGCACTCGCCAGCTTTGTTTTTGCAGCATCGACCATTACTTTTCTTATCATGGGTACCATTCCACCCTTCTTGCTGATTGCAGTAGCAATCACTATTGCTTCTGGGATATTTCTCATAGCCGGATTTGCCATCAATGCCCTTTATCAAACCTATAAACATCATCAAAAATTAAGCGAATTTGAACAACTCAAAACAGCGATTAGCTTGAAGGAACTAAAGGAACTAGTAAAACTGGAAAAAGGGGAAGTGTATGCCAATAAACCCGACGATTATTTAGAAGAAAAAATCCATGATTGCATGGTGATTGATAACCAGCCTTTATTCTTTTATATGGAACTGTTTGAGGTTGTCCGTTCATTTTTTTCCGGGGTTGGTAAAGGCCCTAAATCGGTGATGACTACCTTTAATGCTTTCCAAGAAAAGGGCGACGATGGGGAATATCATTTCGATAGCTGGATTTTATTAGCATTCACCTCAGTCAGCAGTGTGGTCTATGCTACATGTTTAGCCTTGCGTGCCTACGCAAGGGGCTTTGGGCGGCCACCGGTGGATTATGTTGAAATGAAGGGTGCTGATGGCCAAGAGCCTTCCTCAAAATCATCTTCCCCAAAAATCCCAATGAGTCAAAATGACAAATCGCAAAAAAGAAGAAGCAGCGACTTTAGTCTATTCGCTAAGAAATCCGTTGACGATACGAAATTTTCCCGCTCTCACTCCGATTCAGAGCTCCTTAATCAAAAGGAAAATTCATCTAGTTTAGCCATGCCATAGGCGTATATCTGGAAACACTTTCGTGAACGTTTGCGTTACCGTCTCCGTTACCGGTATAGCTAAATTCCAACAATAAGACTTCTTTTATAAACAAAATCCAACTTTCATACATCAATCCCCTCGGTAACGGAGACGGTAACGCAAACGTTCACGAATATATATGATATGATTATAGATATAGCTTTGTGGGGAATACGCCAATGACCTATACTGATAAAACCAATAGCCTTACTCCGTTTGCACGTGCTGTGATTGAGCATAAAAACACAGAGCCTCCTCACAGCGGTATTTATCAAGGCAAACAGGGACATGGGACGTATTTGTGTCGGCGATGTGGCATTGCCTTGTTTCGAGCCTCTCATCAATTTATTTCCAGTTGTGGTTGGCCAAGTTTTGACGATGAAATTGAAGGCCGTATCAAACAAATCCCGGACAAAGATGGTTTTCGCACCGAAATCCTTTGCCAACGTTGTGATGGACATCTGGGTCACATTTTTACCGGTGAATATTTAACAATTCGTAATAAACGCCATTGCGTCAATTCCGTATCCATTGATTTCGTGTTGGATGAAACCGTTCAAGACACCGATGAGGTCATTGTGGCGGGTGGGTGTTTTTGGGGGGTTGAACATTATTTGCAACAGATACCTGGTGTGTTAATGGCAGAAAGCGGTTATACGGGCGGAACGGTCGATAACCCATCTTATAATCAGGTTTGTAATGGTGATACCGGTCATTATGAAGCCGTCCGGGTGTTGTTTGATCGAGAAAAAGCAACGAGCACACAAGTATTGACTCGCTTTTTTAATATTCATGATCCGTCTCAATCGACCGGTCAAGGGCCCGACCGAGGACCACAATATCGAAGTGCTATATTTTTTCACAATGACCAACAAGCACAAATTGCGAAATCCCTGTGTTTAAAGCTAGAAGAAAAAGGCATTCAGCTGGCTACCCAATTGTTAGCAGCCCAACCTTTTTGGCCGGCGGAACAGTATCATCAGGATTTTTACGAAAAACAAGGCCACAAACCTTACTGTCATTCATTTGTTGAACGGTTGCCAGAAGATTCTGCCGACTGATACTGCTTATCGGCTTGTGCAGCCTTCTCCTCATTGTCAATCAATTGCCATTCCTTCGCTTGAGCATGCCACTGTTCAGCGGCTTGATCTTTCAATTGCGTTAATAGGCGAATAGCACGCGCCATGTGTTTAACCACCATGGGCAATTGTTTCGGCCCAAATGCAATCAGGGCAACGAATAATATCACTAACAATTCAGGGAAGCTCATGATGATTTATTGTCATCATTTTCGTTCATCGATTTACGAAATCGTTTAATCGCCTCACCCAAATCACTGCCAATATCCTTGACTTTATGACTTCCGAATAAGATGAGTATGATGGCTAAAATTAATAATAATGACATGGGTGAAATGCCGCTTAATCCCATAATGATTCCTTGCCAATAATTGATAATTACTATTTTAGCGTTGAATAGCGGTCATTGGCTAGGGGCTGAAAGCAAATACCGCTATGACCGTTTAATCCAGGCCCATAATCCCGTGATCGCGGCGCCAATTATGGCATATCTAGCCAATAATGTTCCATCAAGCATTTGATAATGGACAACCCCTGCAACGGTCAATAACGTGATAGCAACCCCCGACGCCACCAAGGCACTTGCTTTTTTGCTCACACTTGTCTTGACTTGTGACATAATTGCCATATTTTGAGCATTGTGGGACTTCTGTTGAATTAATACATCATGCACTAATTGGGGTAGGCCGGGTAATTTCTCAACATAAAATGCGCGGTGTTGTAATAGTTGTTTAATTAACTGCTTTGGTCCCATCTGCTCTTTTATCCACTTTTCTAAAAAGGGTTTACCAGTCGCCCATAAATCCAGTTCGGGGTATAATTGCCTTCCTAATCCTTCAATGGCTAGTAAGGTTTTTTGCAATAGCACCAGTTGCGGTTGCACTTCCATATGGAAGCGCCTTGCCACTTGGAATAATTTCAACACGACTTGCGCAAAGGAAATATCTTTGAGTGGTTTTTCAAAAATGGGCTCGCATACCGTTCGGATAGCACTTTCAAAATCGCTGATTCGGGTATCGGGGTGAACCCAGCCGGATTCAACATGAAGCTCTGCCACCCGTCGATAGTCGCGGATAAAAAAAGCATACATGTTTTCGGCAAGATACCGTTTATCTTCATCACTTAAGGTACCAACTATCCCAAAATCCACACAGATGTATTGTGGATCATGCGGATGGTGCGGCGATACAAATATATTACCCGGATGCATGTCAGCATGGAAAAAGCAATCGCGAAATACTTGACTAAAGAATATTTCAACGCCTCTTTCGGCCAGTTTCTTACGATTAACACCATGCATTTCTAGTGCAGCGATGTCGGTGACAGGAATGCCATGAATTCGCTCCATCACAAAAATATTGTCGCGGGTATAGTCCCAATAAATCTCAGGAATATAGAGCAGGGGAGAATTGTGAAAGTTGCGTCTTAATTGGCCACCGTTGGCCGCCTCTCGTTGTAAATCGAGTTCATCGTATAAATTAATCTCAAATTCTTGCACAATTTCTTTGGGCTTCAATCGTTTGCTGTCAACAAGGTATCTTTCTAAAAATGCAGCAAAGGTATGCATGATAGCCAAGTCTTTCTCAATGACTTTGCGCATATTGGGGCGTAAAATTTTAACCACCACATCTTCACCTGTTACCAAGGTTGCCGCGTGAACTTGTGCCATTGATGCGGATGCTAGTGCGTTTTTGTCAAAGCTTGCAAAGACATCATAAGGGGATTTGCCAAAGGAACGCTCAAATATTTGTAACGCTTGTTCACTGGAAAAAGGGGGCACTTTATCTTGTAGCTTGGTTAATTCACTGGCAATATCAGACGGTAGAATGTCTGGCCTGGTTGATAGGGCCTGGCCAAATTTGATAAATATCGGACCGAGCTCCTCCAAGGATAAACGGATCGATTCCCCTCGTGTTAATTGCTTTCGACGCAACCAATTCCAGGGGTTCATATAAATGATGAACTTCAGCGGGCGAAACAGGGGAAGGGTTACAAGGACTTGATCAAAGCCATTGCGAGCAAAAACATAATTGATATAAACAAGCCGTAATAATTGCTTAATCGACTTCATTTTCACGTCCCTGTAATTGGGCAAATTTAGCTTCTAGCCGGTCAACATCCATGACAAGATTATCAATGTCTTTATAAAAATCTTCAACCTCTTCGACCGGTGGGAACCATCCGGATTCTTCATGCAAATAATCATCCATATTTTCTTGTAAACTTCGTTGGAGATGTTTGCCAAATGCTTTGCCTCTGCGAACAAAACTACCCAATTGATGCGCAATCATATCCCCGGTAAATTGGGCAATATGCCCTTCCCAGTCAATGTCTAGCTGGTCAAATAAGGCTTTTACTTGTTGGCCAAACTCCATATCACCCTCTATTTTAATTCGATCATTAAATAGTGAGCGGGCTTTTGACATGGGTAATAAGCTTAAGCGAATGAATCCAAGGGGGTTGCTGTGGATGGTGGTGTCGGCTGCTTCGTCACTTTCCGCAGTTAGGGTTAATTTACCGTCTTCTTCAAAAAGGATAAAAAATACCAAGTCCAGTGGCGCTACCACTAATTTCAGCCGCTTGCCGCCAAGGGGGGCTGCTTTTTCGGACCAATCAGGATCTAGGCTTAGCGCATGGTTTATTGCTTTTTGTAACGCTTTGAGAGAATAAGTTTTTATCATCGCATATCACTCTTAATATTTATAGGCTATATGCAAAGCAACCACGCCACCGGTAAAATTATCATAATGACAATCTTCAAAACCTGCTTGCTCAATCATTTTTTTCATGGCTTTTTGATCGGGGTGCATACGAATGGATTCTGCTAAATAGCGGTAACTCGCTTCATCATTGGCGATTAACTTGCCTAATTTGGGTAAAATATTAAATGAATACCAATCATAAATTGGCTTTAACCCTGGTAGATT
Organism: Pseudomonadota bacterium; assembly: GCA_020051095.1. Taxonomy (GTDB): domain Bacteria; phylum Pseudomonadota; class Gammaproteobacteria; order Legionellales; family Legionellaceae; genus JAFIFT01. The sequence goes on from JAGVJN010000013.1 coordinate 24,943, forward strand.
CGGTGTTGAAAACTCTAGCACCAAGAGTTTGCCGCCCGGCCGACACACCCGATACATGGAACGCAATGCTTTTGCTTTATCAGTCACATTTCTTAAACCAAAGCCGATGAGTATTCTATCAAAATGATTATCTGGGAAGGGCAATGATTCGGCGTTTGCTTGGATAAAGCGAACATTTTTCAGGATGCCCTTATCTAGTAAATTGGCCCGGCCTTGCTGCAACATGGCTTCGTTGATGTCTGCCAAAACCACCTCACCTTGCTCACCCACACGCCGAGAAGCCTGGCAAGTGAGATCACCACTTCCACCAGCGAGATCAAGCACCCGATGTCCAGGACGGATAGATGCCTTGTCGATGGTCGCTTTTTTCCACAATCGGTGCACACCCAATGACATTAAGTCATTCATGATGTCATACTTATCAGCAACGGAATGGAAGACGTCGGCGACTTTTTTCTGCTTATCTTGCCAAGCGACGGTCTGAAAACCAAAATGCGTTGACTTATCTGACATAGGTGTCTCAATAACAATACGGTGGGTCACAGTTTACCCGATTTAGCGTTAAAATGTCACCCTTGTGACCTAGGAAAATCACCTAGGCCAAGGATTGTTATGGCGCCTAAAACGAATTAATGACCAATGATTTGCATTACTTCATCGGCATACCGCAACCCTTGCATGTAGGCATTGGCAAGTGTTTTTTCATCAAAAACGCTAAAATCTAATTGGTCGAAGCTCGCTTGCTCATATTCTTCCACCAATTTTAGTAAATAACCTAAATCCCCCTCATGCTTTAATAACGCATCCGATAAGTCTTTCGTTAATGGGATTTGCTTAAGTAGGGGTTCTAGTGGTTGATTAAATAAGTTATCAAGATTGGATAACATGCCCACGGTATAGGCCTGAGATGTTTTATCACGATATTTTTCTTGCGCCAACGTATGACACATTTTAGAGCGGATTAATGTTCGTTCGATTTGAGCAGGCGAGATATCATCAAAGCTGGATACCAACATTAAGCTTATCCAGTCTCGAATTTTTTGCAGCCCCAGTTTATGGATTGCGGTTAAAAGAGTATCAATTTTATAACCGGTATAATAGGTCACCGAATTTGCCAACCGTAAAATGCGGTAACTTAACTTGGGAATTTGCATCAAAATTGTTTCGATTTTCTCTAAAGCCACATCGGGATCATGAAGTTCTGTCATTAAATTAAGCATGGCTGCTTTATTCTCAGACATCTGCTCGCCTTCAATGCAGTTTGGTTTGGAAAAATAATACCCTTGAAAGTAGGTAAATCCATGATCCAAACACCATGTCATGTTTTCTTTTGTTTCCACTTTCTCAGCAAGTAGTACCCCTTTAAAATGACCAAGCTTACTGACTTCTTTTTCAATTAAGTCAAGCGGCATCATTAACATATCGATTTTGATAACATCGGCGAATTCAATCAAGGGATCAAGGCAAGGATTATAGGTAAAGTCATCTAAGGCAATTCGATAGCCTTGTTTATGTAAGGCCAATAATTTATCAATGAGAACATCATCAACCAATGTATTTTCAAGCACTTCTATGACAATTTTCTCTTTCGGTAACATGCTAGGAACATTATCGAGGATATGATTGCGGGTGAAATTAATATATGCAGGGCTGCCATTAAGGAGGTTGTCGGTATAGGTGTTGGTAAATAAATTGGTTATCACACTGGATGTTGCTACATCACCTGCCAATTCATCATCGGGGTTTACTAAGGACGCATTGGTATTCACCCCGCGATACAAAAGCTCGTAGGCTATGACTTTCTCTTTTTGGTCATAGATTTCCTGTCGTGCAAATAGTATTGGCATATAACATCCCTATCTTTATATAGTAAGTATAGTTACCTCCTTGAAAAATAGGCAAGTTTTAAAGGACAAATGTTAATATTATGACCATTCATCCTGCGTGCGATGCGTTGTATACCCCCAACAAGCAGCGCGCTATCACCCACACGCAGGCTCGAACTAGAATTGATTTTCTAAATAATAGTTTAAATCAAGAATGCGAGCAGCCCGGACATCATCGAGGCGTCTTAATTTTAACCGATGGGGTGCTTCCCGAACCATCTCCGGCTGGCTGACTATCTCCTCTCGAATGGATTTCATCGCCGCCAAGAAACGGTCTAGCTCTTGTTTACTCTCCGTTTCAGTGGGTTCAATCAACAAACATTCTGGCACCAATAAGGGGAAATAGGTAGTGGGCGAATGAAAACCATAATCCAGTAACCGTTTAGCGACATCCATCGCATTAACCCCAAACTGTTTTTTCTCGGGGCTTAGCGTAATAATGAATTCATGACTGGCTCGGCGTTTTGGATAAGCGGCCGTATAACCCATTTTTTGCAGCGCTTTCATGAGATAATTGGCATTTAAAGTGGCTTTTTCTGCCACGTCAACCAACCCTTTCTTACCTAATAATCGAATGTATAAGTACGCGCGCAACAAAATACCCGCATTGCCCATAAAAGCTGACATTCTACCGATGCTAAGCGGTAAATCCTGTTTAGTCAGCCAGCGATAGTTATCGCCTTCTTTGCCAACAATCGGCGTTGGCAAAAATGGTTTTAGTCTGGCAGCCACCGCAACAGGTCCTGCGCCTGGGCCGCCACCGCCATGAGGCGTTGCAAATGTTTTATGTAAATTTAAATGCATGACATCAAACCCTATATCCCCAGGGCGAACGTGGCCTAAAATAGCATTTAAATTAGCACCGTCATAATATAACAACCCACCAGCCTCATGGACCGTTTTAGCGATTTGTTCAATTTGGCGCATGAAAAGGCCGAGGGTTGAGGGGTTTGTTAGCATTATCCCAGCCGTATTCGGCCCCACTTTGGCCTTTAACTCATCCAAATCCAGACCGCCACCATCGGCTGTTTTCAATTCAACTAATTTAAAACCACACATTGCAGCTGACGCTGGATTGGTGCCATGTGCTGCATCGGGTATCAATATTTCGTTTCGATTATTCTCACCTCTGGATTGGTGATAAGCTTTTATCATTGCCACACCTGCAAGCTCGCCTTGCGATCCGGCCATCGGTGTCAGTGAAATAGCAGCCATGCCGGTTACCTCACATAAATATTGCTGCAGATGGTAAAGCATGGATAAGGAGCCTTGATTAGCCGTGGCTGAGCTTAATGGATGGGCATTTAAAAAACCCGGGATGGAAGCTGCCTTATGAACACCACGAGGGTTATATTTCATCGTGCAAGATCCAAGTGGGTACATATTGGTATCAATACAAAAATTATCTTGCGATAACCCCGTATAATGACGGACAACCTGCAATTCAGAGCAAGCCGGTAGTTTTGCTGGCTTTTGTCGCAAATAATGGGGAGGGATTGAAAGGGATCCGGCAACTGGTTCTGGGAATTGCGCTATGGCTTTGCAGTTATCTTGGGATTTTTCAAATATCAACATAATTTGCCTTCCGTTTGTAAAATCAAGTCTTTTATTTCATCGCGATGTTTGACGGGTGTAAACTCAAATAACTGATAGTCACTGATCTCGGCTAGGTAGAAAGGGTCATTTTTTAGCACATCTTCTAATGCGTCTTTATCATCTGTCAGCGCTATCAAGATGCCGCCTGTTCTGGGTTTCAAAGGGCCTGAAGCGAGCAATAATCCTTGCTTGTAATGGTAATCAAGAAACTCGCGATGTGCCTGAAGGTATTTATCCACTTCGGTTAACGGCGCTTTATAATTCAACATTACGATAAACATGTTTTACCCCTCAGCCATGATACGTTGTAAGGCTTGATAATAATCATTGATATCCTCTTCAGAGCGCATTTCTGTCACACAAACCAACAAATGGCTAGACAGTGAGTTAAAATACCGGCTAAGTTCGAGACCACCATTGATGCCAGCCTGCTCTAATTTTGTTAAAACATCGGCAACGGGTTTTGCAAGCTTTAAGACCACTTCGTGGAAAAAGGGCGAGGAGAAAACCATTTCAACGCCATCAATTTGATTTAACTTATCCGCCAATTTGACCGCATTTAAGTGGCAGTTTTTAGCAACCGACGCCAATCCTTCAAAGCCAAGCAGGCTCATGTGGATCGTAGCTGCCGTCACCAATAAACCTTGATTGGTACAAATGTTAGACGTTGCTTTGCCACGTCGAATATGCTGTTCACGGGCTTGTAAGGTTAAGGTAAACCCGGGCTTACCATCTTTATCCAGCGTTTTACCAACGATCCTTCCCGGCATTTGACGCACATGACTCAAACGGGTACTAAAAAAGCCAAAATATGGGCCACCTAACGCCAATGGCACACCTAAGGGTTGTCCCTCACCACACACGATATCAACCCCATGATTTCCCCACTCACCTGGCGGCGCTAATAAAGCCAAAGAAACTGGATTTACACAGGCGATGCTAATCACCTGATGTGCTTGCGCCCAGTTGGTTAATGCATTCACATCTTCCAAACAACCAAAGAAATTGGGCTGGGGAATAACCAATGCGGTGATATCATCCTGTTGATAAGCAACTAACGATTGCGGATCGACAATACCGGTCTTGGCGTTAAAAGGGAGAGTGACTATTTCAATATGCTGATTACGAACAATGCATTCCAACGTTTCCATATAATGTGGGTGAAGGCTTTCTGGCACCAACACCTTCTTGCTTTGCGAATGTTTGTTGATGCGAACTGCCATTAATACTGATTCTGCCAGGGCCGTTGCGCCATCATAAAGCGATGCATTCGCCACATCCATACCGGTCAATTCCGCTATCATTGTCTGAAATTCATACAGCAACTGTAAGCTACCTTGGCTGGCTTCGGCCTGGTAAGGGGTATAGGCCGTTAAGAATTCCCCTCGAGAGGTAATATCCCATACGGCAGCAGGGATATGATGGTCATAAGCACCCGCACCTAAAAAGCAAGTCAATGATTTATTTTCAGCAGCCTTCTCATTGGCTTCCCGCATCAAACGCATCTCACTGATAGCGTCGGGTATATTTTGCAAGGGTGCTGAACGTAAATTAGCAGGCACTTCATCAAATAGCGAGTCAACGTTAGCCACACCAATTTGCGCTAACATTTGTTCAATATCTTTTTCGGTATGAGGTACAAATGCCATAACGATTATTCCTCTGCAATCACTTGTTGGTAAGCAGCTAAATCAAGTAGGTCTTTGATTTCATCCAAATTGGAAGGTTTTATCTTCACCAACCAACCCTCCGCAAGGGGGGACTCATTGACTAACCCGGGATTATTAGAAAGCGTCTCATTAACCGCCACCACTTCCCCGCTGATAGGAGCATAAAAGTCAGAAGCCGCTTTGACTGATTCAACCACACCCAGTTCATCACCCGCACTAAAGGTTTCCCCTACTTCGGGTAATTCAACAAAAACCATATCCCCTAATAATTCCTGGGCATGTTCAGTGATGCCAATGACCCACAAATCATCGGTACTTGGCTTCACCCATTCATGAGTTGATGTATATTTTAGCTCGCTCATTTTTATTTCCTATTTTTTTTGTTTTGCATGTATTAATCGATTTGCTTGCCTTGCTTTACAAATCGAGGCTTCCCAACGCTTGCTGGCACGAGTTTGCCTCGAATATCAACCTGCACTTTCTCACCTGTTTCTACTGGCACTCGTGCAAATGCAATGGATTTGCCTAAAGTCGGTGAAAACCCGCCGCTGGTAATCTCCCCATCCTCAAGACCGGCAACCACTACCCGCATGCCATGGCGCATGATACCTTTATCTTCTAAGGTTAAGCCAACCATTTTGCGAGTGATGCCTTGTGATTTTTGCGATATTAATGCCCCTTTGCCAATGAAATCCCTGTCTTCAGGGGTCATTTTCACCGTCCAAGCCAGACCCGATTCAAAAGGTGTGGTCGTTTCATTCATATCTTGACCATACAACATCATACCTGCTTCAAGACGTAATGTGTCACGAGCACCTAATCCACAAGGTTTGACACCGGACTCAATTAATTTTTGCCAAAAGCCAACGATATCTTGATTGGGTAATACAATTTCAAAACCATCTTCGCCGGTATATCCGGTTCTGGCAAAAAACCAATTATCAATATCAACACTTTCAAAGGGATGAAGTGTCGATATGCCATCAATTTGAGCAGGGGTTAAAATAGCTTCCAGTGCCGACTTGGTCTCGGGGCCTTGAATTGCGATCATCGCTAGCTCGCGTCGTTCTTGCAGACCGACGGAAAAACCCTCACTTTTATGGCCAATCCAATATAAATCTTTATCGCGGGTTGCTGCATTTAAAATGATGCGATAGTTATCAGCGGATCGTTGATACACAATTAAATCATCAATAATACCGCCATGTTCATTGAGCATACAACTATACAACGCCTGACCAACGTGAGATAAATTATCAACATCGTTTGCCAGTAATCGTCGGAGAAAGGAACGTCCACCCGCACCTAACACATCGACAATGGTCATGTGCGAGACATCAAACATGCCCACATGATTGCGGACAGCGTGGTGCTCTTCGATTTGTGAACCGTAATTAAGTGGCATTTCCCAATTAAAGAAATTCACCAGCTTCGCATTTGCTTTTACATGCTCCGCATGCAACGGTGTTTTTGCAATCATTGAAGTTCCTGATTCAGTAATTTTAATCAATTTTAGAAAAAACTATACTTAACCGCAGATAAAATCAAATCCTATCTGCGGTTAAATGATTAGGCTAACGCTAATTCCATGGCAAACGCAACAGCAAGCTTGGAAAAGTTCGTCATATGGTTTAAGTTTAGCCGATCCATCGTATCTCGGGAAGTGTGGATAACAGGATTATGATCTTCAAAACTGGTTTCACAAGGAAAAGCGGCCGGAATGCCTTCTTCCATCCACGAAGCATGATCACTGCAAGCATAGCCACATTTCGAATACTTAATCGGTACTTGAATGTATTCTTTGATAAGCTCAGCGCTAAAATTGGTTAATGCTGTGTCAGTGTAGTCTTTAAACAACCACATGGTTTCATCACTCGCCTTATTACGGAAGCCGGTCATATCAAACTGGATGGCTGCATGGACTGGTATTTTGTGCTCTTGGAAATATTCAACCACATATACTGAGCCAACTAAGCCGCGCTCTTCTGCGGCATACCATATAATATAAACCGGACGCTTTAATTCTAATTGCGAATTTAATATCACGCGGGCTGCTTCCATAACAGAAGACGAACCACTGCCATCATCGCCTGCGCCAGGCATCCGTCCACCGAGCGTATCCATATGCGCACCGATCACAATACCAGGTGCTTTAATATCTTTGCCGATGACAGTCACTAAGGATGGTTGATCATAAGAGCCAGTTTCAACAAACCAGGTCTCGGTATCCGTCCGGCCGGAATCTTTCACCATTTGCTCAAATTGAGATTTCAACCACTCAGCAGCTTCGACACCTGTCTTGCTTGTAGCCGAGCGATTGTAAAAGCTCGTCAACGAGGTTAAGGTTTGCCAAATGTTATTCGGCTCAACTTGTTTTACAAGCGGATGAACCGCCTCTTGGTGGGTCACAGGATATTGTTGTGAACGTATTAATGTAAGCGGTTTTGGTTGAGCTAAAACCTGCATTGCTTTTGATTGATCTGAACCTGATTTTTTTACCAAAGTGCTGGTCACATTTTTAAACCGACCGCAATTGGATTTATCCGCTAGTTTAACCAGTGCATCGATTTTCTTTGAGGGCAACTCAATGACTTGGAATTGCTTATTCGAAGCTAATATTTTGTGTTCGAAGTTTATTTTTGCTGCAAGACAATGGGTTAACTGAACGGCCTCCGTGTCAGGGACTGACGCAGCATAGGTAGCGCTTATGAGGCCACAACCAATTAATATACCTGATAATACTCGAATCATACTTTCTCCTTGTGATTTTCAATGTACATCCTAACGCATTCGCCGCTTAAAGCAAAGTCATATAAGCAAGCCCAAGGCTTGATGATAGGATAAATAATTCATTGACGCAGATAAATGTCGGGCCAAGGCCTGAAGTATCTTCAGCTTTCTAAAACAAGAAAAAGTTGCCGTCGTTGCGAGCGTAAGCGAAGCAATCCAGATCGATGTCACGCTAAAGATTTGCCCTGGATTGCTTCGCTTTGCTCGCAACGACTAAATATCAGGCATCCCCCAAAAACTGAAGATACCTCTGGGCCAGGACCCGACATCTTAAGTGATTTGCTAGAAAAACACCGCTATCTGGGCAGATACCGTGTCGGTTCCACGGCCTGTTCCCACAACGGGCGTATTGACCAGCCCAGGAGGGGCTATCCCGTTCCCCATTTGCCCAGCCCTGTAATCCCAATCGTGTCGATATTCAAGACTCTCAACCGTATCTTTCCAAATGGAGATGTTAAATGCAGCGATCACCCGCTTTTTTGGTATTTGTAAAGCCAGCGCTTGTCTTGACCACTGGTATCCCACGTTAAGTGAAGCGGGTTTGGAAAGGGTCATAAATGTCCATCCTGCCTCAACTTGCCCCGCAGAAGGATGTGCTCCCCGACCATTAAAACTTAAATCCATGGTACGAAATCGGCTCGTTGCTGTTACCCATTCAGCGGCAAGCGTGTAACTATCAAAGCTTACGTTTGCATGAATATCTGCACCCGGTACTTTGTTGACCATCTCTGATCCATTAGTCATTGAGCTAAAACCACCAAAGAAAGGGGCGGGCGCTAGTGAGGTCAACTGCAAACCTTGCGAATCAGCGATTGAACTGATATATCCGCCGCCGATTTCACCGTGTAGATTGCCCTCGGCAAATGTGGTGCCCAGGTTTATGCCAGCAACACCGGATGTGCCATTAGTTGTTTCACCTCTAAAGCCATAGAGAGCGCCGAATAACCCTTCGCCATGCTGTGTTTTGTAACCTAAAATAACCGGTCTGGCCTTTGTGCGAGCCAATATCATGGTTAATGGACTGGATATCATCGCACTTGAATATCGCCCAAAGGGAACAAACAATTGACCCGCGGTGAAATACCAAGGTGTTACATCTAAATCACCAATATTAACAAAGCCCATGTTGAGGAAAAAACGTGAGTTGGTAACTCGAGGCCCGCTGATAAATGGCGGCGAATCATCAAAGGCGATTGACATAAAGGCTTCCACTTTATCATTGACCGCAGCAGCCACATCCAATTCTGCAGCACCTAAGTTAATATCACCTGTTGCTCCGCGCACAAACGGCTTTGTTGCATAAGCCACTGGTTGGGTTGTTCCACTTAACGCAATAATGGGGCGATTAGGTGGGGGATAGCCAATTTTTTCATAGGCATCATAAAGCCTTCGCCGTTGCTGCATTAAGCGCACATCCCGGTTTATACTGGAAATATTAACAATGTAATCAGACCCATCAAACGCAGGTCTATCACCGAGATAGGGCGACGATACCACGGGTGTGCCCGCGATATAAGTAATGATATGATCATCGGCTAAAAGGGCCGTCGGGTAAAACCCCATCGATTCAGGATGGCCGTCTAAGGTATGCACTTCAATTGCACTAAAGTGAAACGGCGGCCCACGTTTGACAGCCCGATGCGCCTTCTTTTCGGAATGGTGCCGTTGTTCATGAGCCACCTCGTGGGTCACTTCTTTCTTCAGCGCCTTGATTTGTGATTGAATTTCTTCTGATTGTCGTTCTAGGTTTTCAATTTTCTGGTGCACTGTTGCCGCATTCGAGGATACAACAAACGACATGAGGGACAAAACAAGTCTTAACTTCTTCACAAAAGGCTCCTGATTTTATTTTTTTTAGCTTAGAGGGTCAGTTGGCTGCTGAGGCATCGAATTTTAGTCTCGACTTCGCCGATATTTTTCCCCGCATTACGGCGGCGCCTAATGCGGGCTATGATTCGGTGTGTGCTACAATTTCTACCCGCTATCATTTATCATTGTAGCCCGCATGCAGCTTTGCTGCATGCGGGAGGGCTTTGAGAAATTTATACCATTTCCTAAACCACGTCGACCCACCAGGTTTCAACCGACTCTCTAATTTACTTCTCCGTAACTTAGAAGGGGATTATAGCGAAGCATATTGGTATTGAAAAGTGCAATTTATTGGTTGCCTAAAAAAAACCCGAGACAAGCCCGGGTTTTTGATGGAAAATGAAGGGGGTTATGCGTTACCAAGCCATTTGGCGCCGACATATAGGCCGTTTAAAGCAAAATCATAATGGGAAGGAATTGGAACCGGTGCGCCTAGGACACCTACTGAAGGTGCGGCACCCTGACTAAATAATGCATTGAAATAATTTAGCACTTGATAACCTGCCATCACATTTAATGTTCCGGATGCCATTTCTTTTGCATAGTTTACACCAATTTTACCTTCTAAACTGGGTACGACATATTTTTTGGAAAGCTTATTATTGGGAATTTGTCCAAATGCAGGATTCGTAATGACAATATCCGTGTTTTGGAAATTCACCACATACTGGCTATTGTATCGACCATTTCCGTACAAAATAGATGTCATGGCACTGGAGGTGATGCTAAATCCATTTGCCACTTCATAGCTATAATCAATTCCTGCTATCGGTCCAATTCCTTCATAATGGGCATAACGATTTGAATACTGTGGCAACTGGTTCGGAAGTATTGGTGATGAAGCAATATAGATATTGTCGGCTTCAAAACGCATGCTAGCATATTGTAAACCGCCAAAAAATCGTATGTCCTTAATTAAACCCACATCCACATGCTGACCTTTAAGAAGATTGACCTGGTCAAAAATTGTGTTAGAGGACACATTGAAATTTGTTGTCCTTGGTGCACTAGCTACAAAAGGTGTGGCTGGAACTCCTGTTGCAACAAATATGCGTTGTGTTTGAGAAATAGGGCCTTGATCCGTATTGTTATCATAATGGGTCCAGTTCATGGTGATGTCTTCACCGGTTTTATAATGATAAGACCCCTCGATTAAAAAGCCCCATCCCCAGTCATTTTTGTCTTCGGGGTAGTAACCTTCATTGGTGGCTGGGTGATACACACGCTCACCGGTATGGGTCGGTTTTAAATATAATGCTTGGGCACCAATATCCCACTTTTTATCTTCGCATGGAACGGTCACGTTACCAGGTTGGCAACCCATCGTGCCCGCAAAGGTAACCCCTGATAATGCTATGCTTAATACAGCCAAAGTCGTTTTCTTTAACATGCTTACTCCATTTTCCAAAAAAAAGCCCATCAAGAGATGGGCTTTATTACTTCCATTAATAATGTGGATTAGACATTACCAACATATTTTAGACCGATGTAAGGACCGTTCAATGCGAAGTCAGTATCGAATTGTGCGATATGTTGAGCATTGAAGTAGTTCATCCACAACCAGCCAGCGTCTAGTGTCAAATCACCAGAAGCCATTGCGTATGTGTACTTACCACCGATTTTAGCTTCCAATTCAGGAACGACACGGGTGTGGCTGCCGTAAGCTGTGTTGTTTACACCAAAGATACCTGTGCCAGCACCAGCATTGGATTGGCTAACTCTGAAGCTGTTGTCACCAACAGTTAGAGCGGCAGCACTGTTAACATACACAGATAAGCCATTATCCCAGTCGTAGCTCATGTCCATACCAGTTCTTGGACCGAAGCCGTTATACTTTAAGTATACGCCTGTACGGTTAGATTGGTCTTGACGGCTTCTGATAACGATATCGTGTTCAATGTTTACGTATTGAACGCCACCATGGAAACGAATGTTTTTGAACTCACCAAAATCAACGTGTTGACCAAACTCTACGTTAACTTGGTTGAATGTTGGTTCCCAGTTCCATGAATGAACGTTATCTGGGTTGTAGAAGTAATCATTACTCCAGTAAGTCCAGTTAACTGTTAAATCGTTACCAGTGCTGAAGTGGTAAGAACCTTCCAAGCGGAAGCCCCACTCATAGTCATGGTCAAAATCACTATAGTTATGGTTGTTATTAGCACCAGCTGGATAGGCAAATGCGCCAGTATAAGTTGGTTGTAAATAAAGAGCGTGTACCGCTACGTCAAACGCAGTAGCTTCACAAGGAACAGTTACGTTTCCAGGGGTGCAAACAGGACCCATAGTACCAGCAAATACTGCGCTGCTACCTAAAGCAAGAACAGCTACCGCTGTCTGTTTCAATTTTAACATTGCTTCATCTCCACTTTTTTATTATTAGTTTCCGATTTACCGTCAAAACGCGACAGGTTAAGACTACTGTACGCAATCACTGTTAATCGAGAACGTACATAAACAAATTATCAAATGCGTTTTCACCAAAGTCAACAAAAAATCAATAAAAATCATTAATTTTTTTAAAAAAAATCCATTTAAGATTTTTTTTTGTTCACTGTTTGCAACAAAACATCATTGCCGGGTTATCAACAGCTTCATTTGTTGAAAACTTTACTTATCATGACGGTATTTAATGGATAAATCAAGAGGAAAAAACTAAAAAAAAAATGTAATTTTTTTATTGACTATTATTATATCGCTACTCGTAAGAGACACGTTGCCATGACTCTAAATAACTTCCCTCAATGTCCTCTCTCCCCAGAAATGGGAAGATGGTGCCAGAAGGGCGGGTGAGGATTTTTTGTAACATAGTTATAACTTGATTCGTGGCACCAAGTGCCTGAAATGCCTATTTAATTATCACATCAATGGTAACACGACGATTTTCTTTCTGACCTTCGAGATCATTATTATCGGCTACTGGTTTTGCTTCACCAAACCAGGTCACTGATATAAGTTTTGGATTAATGCGCTGAGCCAATAAATACTTTTCAACCGCTCGCGCCCTTTGTTCCGATACGGCATTATTAACCGATTGTCGACCCGAATCATCGGTGTAACCGGCAATCCGTACTGTTTTGACCCGCCTATCCACGAAGGTGTATTTTACCACTTTATCCAACAGGGATTTATCAGCGTCTGTCAATTCCCAACCTCCAGTTGGAAAGGTAAAGTTGAGATGACGGATTTCTTCATAATTAAATGGCAGTAAAAACCCGACACATTTTATATATTCTTTATATTGTGTTTGGAAATTGATGGGCGATAAGGCAACCGTAACGATAAACCCTTCATGGGAACGGTATTGAAAAATGGTTTTATAGCCTTCTGCAAGATAGTTGAGCATTTTTAATGTGGGGTTGCGCGGCAAATAAAACCCATACTTCCCTGGTTTCACACGTGTTTGTGAAATAAAGAAGGATCGGCCATGAGGCTTCCAAATGGGTGGGACGGCACTTACTTTGGCTGGCTCATAGCCTGGGCTTTGTTGATACTTGTGAAGAATAAAATGCGGGTCTTTGGTGGCATATTGTTCAAAATAGGCTCTTCCAAAATTGGGGACCTCCAAACTTAAGCCACATCGTAAAGGATTGCCACTTGCCCGCCAATTCGCTTCTCCCATGGGGCTGATAAAATAACGCTGCAAACTGGACGCTGCCACCAGACAAGACATGGATAGTAAGACGAGAGCAACCCCTATTTTATGACGTTGCGCATTTGCTGTTATTATTATCATATTCATCACTATTTCATGGTATGATCTAGTTATCGGCCATTTATGTAAAATCTTTATTATGCAATCCATCACTATCAAACGTCCTGATGATTGGCACGTTCATTTTCGTGACGAAGAAAACTTAATTCAAACCGTCAATGCAACCGCCGCCCATTTCAGCCGTGCTTTAGTTATGCCTAATTTAAAACCCCCACTTATTAAATTAGACCAAATTCTCGCCTATCGCCACCGTATTTTATCCGCCTGTGACCCAAAGTATTCCTTTAAGCCAATGATGACTTTTTTTATTAATGAATCATCCAGCGAAGCGGATTATATATTAGCCTGTCAATACCCTTTTATTATGGGCGCAAAGCTTTATCCAGCTGGGGCCACCACCAATTCTGATCAAGGGGCTTCTTCTCTCAAAGCGCTATACCCTTTATTTGATGTGATGGAACAACGTGATCTCGTGCTACAAATTCATGGTGAAACGGTTAAAGATGATATCTTTGATCGTGAAAAGCTATTTTTAACCGAATCATTACAGCCAATCATGGATAACTTTCCAAAACTGCGCATTGTGCTAGAGCATATATCCACAAAAGCGGCCGTTGACTTTGTTGAAAAAGCAGGACCTCAATTAGGCGCTACCATCACCATCCATCATTTGCTATATAATCGAAACCACCTGTTATCGGGGGGGATTAAACCCCATTTTTATTGCTTACCCATTCTCAAGCGCATGGAAGATCAACAGGCAATTCAACGTGCGGCACTTAGCGGCAACCCTGCTTTTTTTGCCGGCACAGATAGTGCACCCCATCGAATTGTCGACAAACAATCCCAATGTGGTTGTGCGGGTATCTATTCTGCACCTTATGCGCTCCCATTATATGCTCAGTTTTTTGAAGCGCATCAGCAATTAAATAAATTAGAAGCATTTATGAGCATTCATGGGGCCGGTTTTTATCAGCAACCTGCCAATGAAGGGACCATCACTTTAAACAAACAAGCTCAATTGATTCCTGATACACTCCCATTTGGTCATGACTCGGTCCGCCCAATTGCAGCAGGACAAACGATTGAATGGAGTGTTGTGGATGAAGCGTATTAATCAAGTCACGAAAATTCATAAACGATTTCGCGGTTTCTTACCTGTTGTTATCGATATTGAGACGGCCGGGGTCAACCCGCAAGATAACGCATTGCTCGAGCTATGTGCGGTATTTCTGTCTATGAATGACGCGGGTGAACTTTACCGCAATCACACGATGTTTGATCATATATTACCCTTTGAAGGAGCGATATTAGATCAAAAGTCCCTTGAATTTAACCAAATCGATCCGTTCCAACCGTTGCGTTTTGCCGTCGATGAAAAAATCGCCTTAGAACGTTTATTTTTAGCAGTTCGTAACGCCTTAAAAGAGACGAAATGTCAACGAGCGGTGCTGGTTGGCCATAATGCTTGGTTTGATTTAAATTTTCTCAAAGCTGCAACAAAACGCTGCCAACTCGATTCCCCATTTCATTCGTTTACCTGTTTTGATACAGCCACGCTAGCAGGATTATATTTCGGGGAAACGGTGCTTGCTAAAGCCGTGGAAGCTGCCGGGTTAACCTTTGATAGCGAGCAAGCGCACTCAGCAATCTACGATGCAGAGATCACAGCGGAGCTCTTTTGTAAGATGATCAATCATTGGCAGGATAAATAACGACCCAATCAGAGCAAAGATCAGCCCGCATTAGCTCGCGAGAGTGAGTGTAATGCGGGGTTGGGGGCTTCGTTCTTCCCGGATTTCGTTTCACTTCATCTGGGCTACGTATATGGATACAATCGAGGTATCAAAGAAAGGTCAATTAGAATTACAAATCGTCTTCATGACTCGACAAGTATTCAGCAACACCTTGTGGGGAGGGCTTCATACCAGCACGCCCTTTTTGCCATCCAGCAGGGCAAACCTCGCCATGTTCTTCAAAATATTGCACGGCATCAATAATACGTAAAATTTCATCCACATTACGTCCAATGGGTAAATCATTGACAATTTGCGAACGAACAACGCCATTTCTGTCAATCACAAACGCCCCTCGGAAGGCAACCCCAGCAACCGGGTGCTCAACACCATATGATTGGCATATACTATGAGTAATGTCTGCCGCTAACGTATATTTAACGGGACCAATTCCCCCTTCTTTCACAGAGGTATTCCGATAAGCATTATGGGTAAATTGTGAGTCGATAGATACACCAATCACTTCAACCCCTCGTGCCTTGAATTCATCCATTCGCTTATTCAGCGCAATTAATTCAGAGGGGCAAACAAAGGTAAAATCTAATGGGTAAAAGAAGACCAAGCTATATTTGTTCTTGGTAGCTTCTTTAAAATGATAGGCTTCAACAATCTGACCATTTCCTAAAACAGCTGGCACCGTAAAATCAGGGGCTTGTCGACCAACTAATACACTCATTCATTATCTCCTGTTCAAAATTATTAACGAGGGCGTTACTGATATTATTCATCGCGCAAAAGGGATTCCAACTCACCTTGCTGGTATAAATCCAAAATAATGTCTGAGCCGCCGATCAGTTCGCCTTTTACCCATAATTGCGGAAACGTAGGCCATTCTGCGTATTTCGGCAATTCTTGGCGAATGTCGGGGTTTGACAGGACATCGATGTAGGCATAATCAATACCACAGGCATCTAAGCATTGCACCGCCCGGGCAGAAAACCCGCATTGTGGCATTTTTGGTGAACCTTTCATGTATAGTAGGATCTTATTATTTTTAATCTGTTCTTTAATCGTGGATAGCGTATCCATAGAAAACTCCGAATCTTACACTGGTAGCAATTATGGCTAAGATTGTAGGGAATCGCAAGCAAGGACAAGGGTTTTTATTGAAAGCAGCCTATTTCCTGCTAAACTAGGGCGTACTTCAATCAAGTTTGGGACACATTTGGGGGACTCCCTAATAGATAAAATCCCAATTGAACAATTATTCTCTAAATATGAACAGGAGCTAATAATGTCGTTTTCATTACCTGCGCTGCCCTATAATATGGATGCATTAGAACCCCATATATCCAAGGAAACCCTCGAGTATCATTATGGCAAGCACCATCAAACGTATGTCACCAATTTGAATAAATTGGTTGAGGGGACAGATAATGAACATAAATCACTGGAAGAAATCATACTTTCCAGTGAAGGGGGCCTGTTCAATAATGCCGCCCAAGTGTGGAATCACACTTTTTATTGGCATTGCCTGAGTCCCAATGGCGGTGGAGAGCCGAAGGGAATTTTAGCCGATAAAATTAATCAAGCTTTTGGCTCCTTTGCCAAATTCAAAGAACAATTTACTCAAACAGCGATTACTACTTTTGGTTCAGGGTGGGCATGGCTGGTTCAAAATGAACAAGGCGAGCTCGCGATGATGTCAACGTCCAATGCAAACCTTCCGATGACCAGTGGTCAGCACGCGCTGTTAACATGCGATGTTTGGGAGCATGCATACTATATTGATTATCGCAATGCTCGACCAAAATATATCGATGCATTCTGGGATTTAGTCAATTGGCAATTTGTCGAACAACAATTGCGATAATTATTAAACTAACAGGAATAGAAGAAGGGGATGACATGCTTGCGAAACGTTACCGACGCATCTGAATATCCTGTTGTGTTTATTCTTAGTTTTATAGTAAAGGAATGGTTTACAAAAAAACCATTCCTAAGACAATCACAAGGAGTTTTTTATGGCATATATCACGAGCTACAATCCAATGCCTATCTCTTTTTCTCATGGAAAAGGTGTATGGCTTTATGATGACAAAGGCAAGGCATACTTCGACGGCTTAAGCGGCATCGCGGTTTGTGGCCTCGGTCATGCCCATCCCGAAGTCACTGCAACTATCCAAAAACAAGCTGCCAAACTAATCCATACTTCCAACGCGTTTGTCATACCACAACAAGAAGCATTGGCTGAGAAATTAGCTCACATTACAGGCATGTCTCAGTTCTTCATCGCCAATTCAGGCGCCGAGGCCAATGAAGCAGCGATTAAAATATCGCGACTTTTTGGCCATCAAAAAGGGATTGATACTCCCTCCATTATTGTCATGGAGAAAGCGTTTCACGGCCGAACCATGGCTACCTTAACCGCTTCAGGTAGCCGTAAAGTCCAGGCTGGCTTTGAGCCATTAGTTCCTGGGTTTGTCCGTGCACCCTATAATGATATTGAAGCGATTAATCGTATCGCTAAAAGCCGTGATGACGTGGTGGCTGTTTTGTTAGAACCCATTCAGGGCGAGGGTGGAATATATCCGGCTGATGATGCTTACCTGAAACAAATTGCCGCCTTATGTGAGGAAAAGGATTGGTTATTAATGTTTGATGAAATTCAAACTGGTAACTGCCGAACTGGCAATTGGTATGCTTGCATGAATCTGGGCATTGAGCCAGATGTACTAACAACAGCAAAAGGCCTGGGGAACGGGATGCCAATCGGTGCGTGTATGATGCGAAATCGAGCCATCGATTTACTCATGCCAGGAACCCATGGTTCGACTTTTGGTGGAAATCCACTGGCATGCGCAACCGCATTAACTGTGTTGGACATCATGGAGCGTGACAATATCAATGCGTTGGTTGCTGAAAAAAGTCAATTGCTAAAAAGCAAGCTCATGCAAAACATCGGATCGATGCCGGAAGTTAAGTCCATACGTGGCAAAGGATACATGATAGGTATTGAAGTTGACCGGCCCGCTGCGAAAGCGAAAGACATCGCTTTGAATAATGGCTTGCTATTTAATGTCACTGCCGAATCGGTCATTCGCTTACTACCACCACTCATTATGACTGACGAAGACATTGACACCTTGGTAGACAGGCTTGCTACAACAATTGAACAATTTCTTAAATTAGACGAGCCTGCTACGGCTTAATCCACAATCATCCCCAGTTAGGATTTTACCAAACTGGGGATGTTCATCCTTTGCCGTAGCACTTCATATAAACTCACACCCGTTGCCACTGACACATTCAGACTTTCAACATATCCCTGCATGGGTAACGAATACAATTGATCACAATGCTCTCTAGTTAAACGGCGCAACCCGTTTCCTTCTGATCCCATCACTAATGCAACCGGCCCTTGGCAGTCTAATTGGTATAATGTTTGTTTTGCTTCCCCCGCAGCACCATATATCCACACACCTGCTTCTTGCAGTGCTTTCATGGCACGTGCCAAATTGGTCACCCTTACAATTGGCACACATTCCGCGGCACCACTCGCAACTTTACTAACCGTTGCATTAATGGGGGCACTTTTATCTTTTGGCATAATCACAAAATCAACCCCAGCGCCGTCTGCTGTCCTTAAGCAAGCCCCCAAATTATGCACATCGGTGATGCCATCTAAGATCAAAATCAGCGCATTTTTATTTGCCGTGTTCCCCAACAATAAGGGTAAGTCGCCTTGTTGATATTCCGGTAATGGTGCAACAGAAGCAATCACACCTTGATGTGTTTGATTGGAAAATTGCTTTTCGATGGCCTGAATTGACCGGATAGCGATACTTTGTTGTTCAGCAAATTGACGTATTTTTTGATAGGCTTGATCGGTTTTATGGGTGTCTATATATAATGTATATACCTGACGATTAGTTTGACTCAAAACGGCAGTCACGGCGTGAACACCGAATACCCACTGTTGATTAGTCATAAATCAACTCACTCGCCAATTCAAAATCAATCTTACGTTCGTCCAAATTAACTCTAGCAACGAGTACTTCCAGTTTATCACCTAGCTGGTAAGTTTGGCCGCTTCGTTGGCCAACTAATTGATGGTTTCTACTATCAAATGAATAATAGTCATTATGTAAAGAGGTAACATGAATCAACCCTTCGACATAGATATCTTTCAGTTCAACAAAAATACCAAAACTGGTCACCGATGACACGGTACCCGTGAAAACTTGGCCAAGCTTATCTTGCATAAATTCACATTTCAGCCAAGATATGACTTCTCGTGTGGCATCATCCGCGCGACGCTCTGTTTCAGAGCAATGCTTGGCATATTTGCTCATTTCATCATTACTATAACAAAATTCACCCGCCTCACCGCGATCAATCATATGGCCAAGTGCCCGGTGGATTAATAAATCCGGATAACGGCGAATGGGCGATGTAAAATGGGTGTAGACTGGATAGGCCAAGCCAAAATGCCCTTCGTTTTTTTCCGAATATCTCGCTTGCTTTAGCGAACGCAACATCACTGTTTCAATGATATGCCGCTCTTCTCTGACACCGATATCTGCCATGGTTTTTAGATAATCTTTCGCATGTGGCTTTTGCCCACCACCTAACGATAGTCCCCATCCAGCAAGAAACTCCCTAAGCTGATTAATTTTTTCTTCATCCGGCACTTCATGAACGCGATACAAAGAGGCAATTTTCGATTTTTGTAAGTGACCACCAACAGCAACATTAGCAGCTAACATGCATTCTTCGATTAATTTGTGAGCTTCGTTTCTCTCGACAGGCACAATTCGCTCAATTTTTCGATTGGCATCAAAAACGATCTTTGTTTCCGTTGTATCGAAGTCAATTGCGCCTCTATTTTTTCGGTGGGTTGAGAGTAATTGATACAACTCATACAATAAGGTCACATTTTTCCAAACGGCATCATTCATTTGTGCGCTTGGCTGCTTTGACGACAATGCCTTAGCAACTTCCGTATAGGTTAAGCGAGCATTCGATTGAAAAACGGCACGATAAAATCGGCTCCGGCTGATAGCGCCATTAGCGCTAATTGAAAGCTCTGCAACCATGCATAGGCGATCAACATGCGGATTGAGAGAGCAGATCCCATTCGACAGTGCTTCAGGAAGCATCGGAACGACGCGACCAGGGAAATACACGGAGTTGCCTCTATTGGCGGCTTCCATGTCTAAGCTAGAACCCGCCTTAACATAATGACTCACATCAGCAATAGCGACTCTTAACAGAAAATCACCATTGTCGTGTTTCTGGCAAAAAACCGCGTCATCAAAATCTTTCGCATCTTCACCATCGATAGTAACAAAAGCTAGTTCTCGCAAATCTTTTCTACCAGCGATATCTTCTTTATTCACATGCTGGTTAATGGCAGCAACTTCTTCTAGAACTGGATCTGGCCATTCGGCAGGGATGCCATGGGCATAGATTGCGACATCAATCTCCATACCGGGGGCCATATGCTCACCTAATATATGGATAACTTTGCCTACCGCCTGATTTCGTTTTGAAGGAAAGGCAAGGATTTCTACCAACACCATTTGCCCTTCTTTGGCATCACCGGCATACTCCAGTGGTACTGAAATATCCTGGGTAATACGCTTGCTATCTGGAACAACAAAGCCAACACCGTGTTCTTTAAAAAATCGCCCGACCACCGTATGATTGGCATGCTCAACTACTTCATGGATTTTTCCTTCGGGCCTTCCTCGACGATCAAATCCCTGTTGCCAGGCATAGACAATATCACCATGCATCACGCCCCGCATTTCTTTTGCAGAGAGAACCATATCAGGTTCATCGGCATCACTGATAAAAAAGCCATATCCTTCTGGGTGTGCTTGTACTTTTCCCCGTTTAAGATTAATTCGCTGCATTAAACAAAACCGATTTCGCCTATCAAGCATGATTTGTCCATCTCGTAACATGGCTTTCAGGCGAAATTGCATGGTTTCTTGTTCGTCATCTGACCCTAAACCAAGGGCTTTAAACAATTGCTTTTTGGACATTGGTCGTCCAAAATCCTCCAATATTTGAAGAACATACTCGCGACTGGGAATAGCAGAACCGTATTTTGCTATTTCTCGTTGATAAAAAGGATCGTTTATTTTCTTAATCACAAATCACCCGTTGTCCTCATCATCCGCTGTCAATTGAAACCCACGACTACTCACAGCTTCTAACATGTTTGATAGCGTTTGGTTTTCAGTAACCCAATAACTTCCATTTCCATTTTTTGGTTGTTCGATAGGGGCAACTCGACAAACTGATAATATATTTTGGCAAGATATTTGTTGTTCATGGCCAGGTTTTACCTCCACGCATTGAAATCGTATTTCCATTTTTCCAAGTTTGAGTGCACTCCACTTGTTCTTATCAACACGACTTGTCCATCCCGCCTGCGCACCTGGATCGTTGGATGACACATGCGATAAATAAATATCAGAATCGCTGATATTATGAATCAAAATAACTCGATCTTTTTCTGTTTTCAATTTGAGATTTTCTGACTTGATGCCGACTAAA
This sequence comes from Pseudomonadota bacterium, assembly GCA_020051095.1. Taxonomy (GTDB): domain Bacteria; phylum Pseudomonadota; class Gammaproteobacteria; order Legionellales; family Legionellaceae; genus JAFIFT01. Next base: position 46,775 of record JAGVJN010000013.1, read on the forward strand.
TGACAATTTTTTGGTAATTCAATCGCATACACTTGAGTTAGTGTGAGCATTGCCAGCAAAATTTGTACTATTTTTTTCATTTTAGATCCTATTCATTACATCGTTACCGTTTTCTGATGAAATGACAACGGCTTAAAATGTCGATTACAACTAGTCATCATATCACAGATAATGCTTACTAAAAACGTCAGGACTCAGAGATTAACAATAGCTGTGGTCTAAAGAATCATCTAATGTCATCCTAATGGCCATGCAGATAGAAACTGGAATCATTAATTAATCTAATTTCAGTATATAATTTAAATAGTGAATGAATGGTATTAGATATGAGAAAATTTATTTCCTTTCTATTATTAGGAATCAGTCTTCAACTCTCAGCACAGCAAACCCTCTATATCGGTACGATGGCATTTAACCCTCCATTTTCACTTCGACTGGACACGGAAGGTCATTTGTATGGTTTTGATATTTCATTTATGAATGAGATTTGTAAAAGGATTCAGGCAAATTGTGTCTATAAACAAATGCCTTTCGAAGATTTATTTCCTGCTTTAAATAACCATACTATTGATTTGGCTATTTCCGGTATAATTATAACACCTGAAAGGCAAAAAGATTACTTATTTTCATTGCCTTATTTTGTCAGTAATGGAATTTTTATTGTGCACACGGATGAATTCAAATCGATTGATAATTTGCGCAATAAGAAAATTGGCGTCATCAAACACTCTGTTTATTTTTATTTGGCCCCTAAAATTCTTGGTCCCGATGCCACTATCATGCCGTATACTCGCCCAACAGATATGCTTGCAAATTTAGTGAGTGGCAATATACAAGCCATCTTTACAGATGAAATGCCTGCTAAATATTGGGCCACTAAAGATGATAATATTGATGTAATTGGCAAACCGATCCCAACCGGTAGTGGCTATGGTATTATGACAAACTTAAACAACGATCAATTAATACATCAGATTAATGCTGCCATATTAGACATTGAAAAGGACGGAACTTATTTGAAATTATATAATCAATTCTTTAATATTCTTATCAACTAAAGCGATACAGCGAATTAAAATGAAGCCATACATACATGAACATTCACGTATAGGCCAAAAGCTATTTATCCGTAGTGCTAGTTCAATCATCTGCTGGGTATATTCAACCACCAGATTATGGTAAAATTTTTTCTATTTAGCGAGTAAACGATGTACAGCCAAGATATTGTCACACTTCATGATCAGCTAACCAAGCGATGGAAATCCGATGGAGTTCATACTGAATTGAGCAACCTCGCTGGTCTAATTGAGCAAAATCATTCCTTTAATTATCATTTATGGCATGCTGAGGACAAAGCTCGTCGTGATGATAAGGGCGCCGAATTTGTTTATCAGGCAAAACGACAAATTGATCGATTTAACCAGCAACGAAACAATGCTATGGAAGCCATTGATCAATGGTGTTTGCAACAACATCAGCCAACCGACGACCCGGATTGTGCTATCCATTCTGAAACACCCGGTATGATGATCGACAGATTATCCATTCTGTGCCTGAAAATTTTCCATATGCAATTACAGGTCGACAGAACAGATGCTTCGTCGGCACATCGGCAACAATGTCGCGAAAAATTAGCGGTGTTGAATTTGCAAAGAGATATTCTAGCGCGGTGTCTGGATCAGTTATTTTTAGAAGTCGATCAAGGAAAGCGTCGATTTATCGTCTATCAACAATTTAAGATGTATAATGATCCTAATTTAAACCCTGAGCTATATCGACGGCATACTGAAGCTTAGTTTAATTGAACCGCCTTTGCCCAAAATTATTACTCGATAAGCTTGGGCAAAGGGTGATAATTAACCTTTTAATTTCTTACGTACTTTTTGCAGTGCACGGATTTGAGCAGCAGCTCTTGCTAATTCAGCGGCGGCCACGGAATAATCGATTTCAGACTGCTTGTCTTTTAACGCTTGTTCAGCACGTTCTCTAGCAGCTATAGCTGCTGCTTCATCGAGATCCATCGCGCGCTCAACTGCATCCGCTAGAATTGTGACACAATTGGGTTGTACTTCTAACATGCCACCTGATACGTAATATATCTCCTCTTCCCCATGTTGCAATGTCACACGTACTTCACCTGGTTTTAATGCGGTCAACAAAGGTGCGTGGCCTGGTTTGATACCTATTTCACCTAACACACCTGTTGCGACGACAGTTTGTGCCAACCCTGAAAATATTTCTTTTTCAGCGCTGACAATATCAACATGCGTTGTGATTGTCATTCACCTATCCTCTAGAGAGTTTTCGCTTTGGCTACTGCTTCTTCAATACTACCAACCATGTAAAAGGCTTGTTCAGGAAGGTCATCATGATCACCATCGAGAATCGCTTGGAAACCTTTAATTGTTTCTTTCAATGGGACATATTTTCCAGGAGAACCTGTAAACACTTCCGCAACGAAGAAGGGCTGAGACAAGAAACGTTGAATTTTTCGAGCCCTCGATACGACACGCTTATCTTCCTCGGATAATTCATCCATACCCAGAATAGCGATAATGTCTTTAAGTTCTTTATACCGTTGAAGTGTTTGCTGCACTTTACGTGCTATATCATAGTGTTCCTGACCTACAACTAATGGATCCAATTGTCTTGACGTTGAATCAAGTGGATCAACGGCAGGGTAGATACCTAGTTCTGCAATTTGGCGTGATAATACAACTGTTGCGTCTAAGTGAGCAAATGTCGTTGCTGGTGATGGATCAGTTAAATCATCCGCAGGCACATAAACCGCTTGAATCGAGGTGATTGAACCTGTTTTGGTGGAAGTAATACGCTCCTGCAACATTCCCATTTCTTCTGCTAGCGTAGGCTGATAGCCTACCGCTGAAGGCATTCGTCCTAATAACGCTGAAACTTCAACACCCGCTAATGTATAACGGTAAATGTTATCAACAAATAATAACACATCCCGCCCCTCATCACGGAATTTTTCAGCCATCGTCAAACCAGTAAGCGCAACTCTTAAACGGTTTCCAGGTGGCTCATTCATCTGTCCATAGACAAGTGATACTTTATCGAGAACGTTAGAATCTTTCATTTCATGGTAGAAGTCATTACCTTCCCGCGTTCTTTCACCCACACCGGCGAAGACTGAATAGCCGCTGTGCTCAATGGCGATATTACGTATTAACTCCATCATATTAACTGTTTTACCCACACCCGCACCGCCAAACAAACCAACCTTACCGCCCTTGGCGAAAGGACATAACAGGTCAATAACTTTAATACCAGTCTCTAAGATCTCTTGACTGCTTGCTTGTTCTTCATAGCTGGGGGCTTTACGGTGAATCGACCAATATTCGTCTGCCTCAACAGGGCCCGCTTCATCAACCGGTTTACCCAACACATCCATGATGCGACCCAATGTTTTCGTACCGACTGGCACTTTAATGGGTTCACCTGTATTTTCTGCTTGAACACCACGTCTGAGTCCATCTGTTGAACCCATTGCAATGGTACGAACAACCCCATCGCCTAGCTGCTGTTGCACTTCAAGCACCAAATCATGGTCCTTTAACTTCAAAGCATCATAGACTTTTGGCACTTCATTTTCGAATTCAACATCGACAACCGCACCAATTACTTCAACAACTTTTCCCAAATTACTCATGACATACCCTCTTTTATAATGCGTCTGCGCCACCAACAATTTCTGCCAATTCTTGTGTAATAGCAGACTGTCGGGCTTTATTATAAGCTAACTGGAATTCTTTTATCAGTTCACCAGCATTATCGGTTGCACTCTTCATAGCAATCATTTTCGCCGCCTGCTCACAAGCAATGTTTTCGATGACCGCCTGGTAGACTTGTGACTCAATAAAACGATCCAGCAAACCATCAAGCAATTCTTTTGCATCTGGTTCATAGATATAATCCCAGTGGTGGGAGATATCAACTTCCTCCGGACTTTCACACTTGGGCAGTGGCAATAATTGTTTAAATACCGGTTTTTGCGACATTGTATTGATAAATTCATTATATACAACGTGCAACGCATCAATTTCATTATTACGAAAAGCTTGGAGCATCACTTGCACCACGCCCAAAATATCATTGATGCCCGGGGAGTCCCCTAAATTATCGGCCGAGGCAAGCACTTTCCCACCGATTCTTCTAAAAAAGGCTTGTCCTTTGCGACCGATTACGCATATATCAATTTGTTTGCCTTGCTGTTGCCAATGTTTAAATTGATTAACCGTCTCACGAAACAAGTTAGCATTTAAACCACCGCATAAGCCTCTATCAGTTGTAACTACGATAATGCCCACACGTTTGATTTCGCGATCTTCCATAAAAGGATGTCGATATTCAGAGTTTGCTCTCGCTAAATGCTCAACAACAGTATATATTTTTTGAGCATAAGGCTTGGAAGACCTCATTTTATCTTGTGTTTTGCGCATTTTACTGGCAGCTACTAACTGCATAGCACTGGTTATTTTTCGCGTATTTTTAATGCTCGCTATTTTCGAGCGAATTTCTTTCGCACCAGCCATAATTTTGCCTAACTATTGTTTATCAAAATAATGTTAAGGCGCTCAATGAGCGCTCCTCCCATGTTACCAACTGCCATTTTCAATAAATGACTCAACCGCTGATTTTATGTTTGCTTCAATTTCATCACCGTATGCACCGGATTCAGCTATCTCTCCCATTAATGGGGCATAGTTGGAATGCATATAGGCATGTAACGCTGACTCAAATGAACCCACTTCAGCAACAGGGATAGTATCAAGGTATCCCTTTTCAACAACAAATAATGAGACACCCATCTCTGCAACAGATAAGGGGTGGTATTGCTTTTGTTTCATTAATTCAGTAATCCGCTGTCCGCGCTCTAGCTGCTTACGTGTCGCTTCATCCAGATCGGATGCAAACTGAGAAAACGCTTCTAGTTCACGGTATTGAGCTAAAGCTAGTCGGGTACCACCGCCCAATTTTTTCATTATCTTCGTTTGTGCGGCACCACCAACCCTTGAAACAGATAAACCCGAGTTAATGGCGGGTCGTATACCTGAGTTGAACATATCAACATCGAGGAAGATTTGGCCGTCGGTAATAGAAATAACGTTGGTAGGAACGAAAGCCGAAACGTCACCCGCTTGGGTTTCAATAATTGGTAACGCTGTTAGTGAACCCGTCTTACCTTTAACTTCCCCGTTTGTTAGCTTCTCAACTTCATGGGCATTGATTCGAGATGCTCGTTCCAATAAACGAGAATGTAAATAAAAAATATCACCGGGATAGGCTTCACGACCTGGGGGTCGTCTTAATAGTAGGGAAATTTGTCGATATGCCCAGGCTTGTTTTGTTAAATCATCATAGACGATTAAGGCATCTTCCCCTTTTTCCATAAAGTATTCACCCATTGAACAGCCGGTATAGGGTGCAATAAACTGTAATGCGGCCGGATCAGAGGCTCCAGCAACGACAACAATCGTATGTTTTAAAGCATCGTGTTCTTCAAGCTTTCGGACTAGTGCTGCAACGGATGATGCTTTTTGTCCGACAGCCACATAGATACATTTAACGCCTGTTTCTTTTTGATTAATAATCGTGTCAATGGCTATCGCCGTTTTACCAGTTTGACGGTCACCGATGATTAATTCCCGTTGTCCTCGGCCAACTGGCGTCATTGCATCAATTGCTTTTAGTCCCGTTTGAACGGGTTGGGAGACAGACTGACGCGCAATAACCCCGGGGGCAATTTTTTCAATGGGTGACATTTTGTTAGTTTTGATAGGGCCTTTCCCATCAATTGGATTACCCAGTGCATCAACGACTCTTCCAAGTAGCGCCTCACCAACAGGGACTTCCATAATTCTGCCTGTACATTTCCCTTTTTGGCCTTCTGATAAATTTGAATAATCACCAAGGATAACCGCACCAACAGAGTCTCTCTCTAGGTTCAATGCCAAGCCATACACGCCGCCAGGAAACTCAATCATTTCACCTTGCATAACATCCGCAAGCCCATGCAAACGAACAATCCCATCCTTTAGGCTGACAATGGTCCCCTCATTTCTTGCTTCTGATACAACTTTAAATTTCTCAATTCGGTCTAATATCAGATCACTAATTTCAGATGGTTTTAATGACATTGACATGAAATCTATCCTCTTTAAATTATGCTAGTTTAAACGGCTAGTCGAGCTGCTAACTTTTCCAGTTTGCCCCGAACAGAACCATCAATAACAAAGTCACCTGCTTGAATAATTGCGCCGCCCAATAATGATTCATTAATTTCAACGCTCAAGCTTACTTCTCGATTTAATTTTTTACTAAGTGCTTTGACTAAAGCTTGCTCTTGTTCTTTTTCCAGCGGTTTTGAGGAAGTCACTTTAACTTCCATCGATTTTTCATAGTCTGCACGATAGGTGAAATAAAGCGCTGTTATTTCGGGCAAAATGGTTAAGCGACCAAACTCTGCCAATATTGATAGAAAATTTTTGGTTTCATCCTTCATCGAATCTTCTATTTTGGGTACAAACCCTAATAACAAGCTAATTTTGTCCTCACGATTGATCGTGGGATTGGATAAAAATGCATAAGCTTTTTTGTCAGCAGCAACACTGGCAAGGACGTGCAAAATGTTAGCCCATTCTGCGAGTTTCTTCTTTTTTTGAGCATGATCAAAAATGGCTTTTGCATAGGGTCTAGCGATTGTAGTTAACTCTGACATATTATATCTCTTTTATCAGGTCATCGACCAATTTTTTACTTGCTTCTTTGTTAACTTCTTTTTGTAAAATCCGCTCAGCTCCAACAATGGCAAGATGAGACACTTGCTTTTGCAAAATTTCCTTTGCTTTAGATATCTCTTGTTGCAATTGTTCATGGGCAATTTTAGCTTGACGCTGCGCTTCTTCCCGAGCTTCATTTTTTGCAGTTTCAATCATCTCGCTTGAACGGCGCTTAGCCATTTCAATGATCTCACTTGCCTGTGCTTTCGCTTGACGAATTTCGTCTTTAGCTCGATGTTGCGTTAATTCAAATTCACGTCGACCCCGCTCTGCAGCCGCAAGTCCTTCCGATATTTTGTCTTGACGCTCTTCCATCGCTTTGGAAAGGGGAGGCCAGACAAATTTCATGGTAAACCAAACAAATACCAAAAACACAAACATCTGCACGAGAAGTGTTGCATTAATTTCCAAGATTTTTCTCCTCTAACGAGAACAGGGGCAATGCCCCTATTTAATCGATCAAGAACCTATTGCACTTAGGAATGGGTTTGCAAATGTGAAGAATAAGGCGATACCAACACCAATCATCGTTACCGCATCTAATAAACCTGCAACGATAAACATTTTAACCTGAAGCATGGACACCATCTCTGGTTGACGTGCCGCACCTTCTAAGAATTTTCCACCCAACAGTCCAAATCCGATAGCGGTACCTAATGCGCCCAGTCCAATTAACAAGGCAACAGCTATAACTGTCATCCCCTGTACGTGAGCAACTAATTCTTGCATAATCAAATCCCCTTAATGGTAATGAAATTAATGATCCTCGTGGGCGAGGCTCAAATACACAATGGTTAACACCATAAATATAAACGCTTGAAGCGTAATGACCAAAATGTGGAAGATTGACCATGCCAATCCAAGCACAAATTGACCAATGCCTAGAGTCGCTGAACTAACCCAGCTAGAGCTAGCAGCATTCAACGTTAACAACGCAATCAAAATGAAAATCAATTCACCGGCATAGAGGTTTCCAAACAAACGTAACGACAAGGAAATTGGTTTGGCAATTAAACCGACCGTTTCAAGAATAAAATTAAATGGGATCATCATTTTATGATTAAATGGTTGCAAGGTTAGCTCTTTCATAAAGCCTGAGAACCCTTTTATTTTTACGCTATAGAATATAATGAGCACAAAGACCGATAGGGAAAGCGCAAACGTTAAATTTAAATCATTTGTCGGCACAACCTTAAGATGGCTAATACCCATTGCCCCAGCGATTTCTGGAAGAACATCGACAGGAACAATATCCATGAAATTCATTAGAAAGACCCACAGGAAAATTGTTAACGCCAGTGGACCGATGAGAGCGTTACGCCCATGAAAGCAGTCTTTGACCTGTGACTGAGCAAAATCCAGCATGATTTCTGCAAAATTTTGCAGCTTACCTGGCACACCCGTTGAAACTCGGCGGGCACCAACAAACAACAGGCCCATTGCTAAAAATCCGAGTACCATGGAGAAAAACAAGGTATCTAGGTTGACTGTCCAAAACCCACCACTACTGCCGAGTGACATCGTTTTGATGTCAAACGTTAGGTATGTTAAATGGTGCTTAATATAGTTAGTACTTGAAACCATTTCACTCACTTTTTTGGCCTTTTCTTCTATTGGTGTCAACAAATAATGGGGCAACCCAAATGCTCATTTGAAGGACAATAAAAGTCAAAAAAAAGGGCAGCGGCTTAACAGGCAGTAACGCAAACACGACCCCTATTAATACCACTGTGCTTATTAGCTTTATTGCTTCTCCACGGTAAAAACCTTTCACAATTTTTTTTGCCGCTTGAGCACCATGATAATAAAATAACTGCCTTGCAAACAACAAATTCGGCAATAGATAACACACACTCGCTACAAGGGCTGATAAACCGCCTTTTTTTCCAAATACCGTTGTCATCAGCAAGATAAAACTAACGCTTAATATTGCTTGGAAGACAAAATATTTTCTGATACCTGGATGCAAATTGTCTTCACCTAAAATCGTATTTCGTCGCGATTATAAATTAATCGAAAAAGATAAGCAACGCCTCACTAGCCAAAATATTGCCAATTTTCTTAATTAAATTTCTTTTTTCCGTATTTAAGTCGTATTGGGTACCCGCCAAACGAATATTGATTACTCCTATTCCGAGCAATCATAAATCAATGCGTAAAAAAATGCTGGCAAAATTTCTCAGAGCTTGTTACAGTAAATTAAGCCTTACAGGTTTGCCACTTCCTGGTTGGGTAGAAAAGGTACAAGGAGGTCTTAAATATCTAAGACCTCCTATTTTTTGTCTACTCTACTAAACAATATACTGAAATACTTTCACCACTTTTTTCACACGATCGGTCCTTCTAGCAATATCAACCGCTATTGCAGCTTGGCTTTTTTTAACGATTCCCATTAAATAGACAACATTATTATTGGTCACAACCTTGATTGCACCTGAACGGAGGTTTTTGGTTGCAAGCATTTTTGCCGATATTTCACTAGTTATCCAGCTATCGATGGATTGTTGGGACAGGGCTAAGGGATCTTCCAATTCTAGTTGATCATAGACACGCTCAACTTGCGGTGTCATGCGCGCAATTTTTTCTGCTTCAATCTTCACCGCCGCACTTGAAACTTGCCCGGTGAGCAACACAACTTGATTGAAAACATTCACTTGGACACTCGAAAATGCAAATTTCGGATCGCGCACAATTCTCTTATGAACAAGATGGAAAATTCGAGCATCTTTTTCGATTTCAATCAGGTTTCTGCTATCATACACCACCGCTCCAGCAGCAGCCCCAGCAACAACAAACCCTGCACAACGGGTGAGGGACATTAGAATTAGGATGGAAACGAGCAACTTTTTCATTTTTTTACCCCAACAATTGGTTGAATAACATTTGTTCGATTAAGTCGGCTAATCCATGTAAAATAAATAAGTGGATTTCTCTAATCTGTGCCGCATGCTTCCCTGGCGCTCTTAATTCAATATCTTCTGGCCCAAGATGATTGGCTAATATACCACCATCCCTCCCACTTAAAGCAATGGTGTCCATTCCTCGATCTTTTGCTGAATTAACGGCATTCAAGATTGAATCGGAATTTCCTGTTGTGGTCAATACAATGAGCAAATCATGTTGATGACCAAGAGCCTGCACCTGTCTTGAAAACACTTGATCATAATGAGACTCATTAGCAATTGAACTGATGCTGGCACTATCCACGCTTAAATTAACAACCGGCAAGGACGGGCGTTCAACACTATAGTGATTCAGCAAAGCTGAAGAAAAATGGCAAGCATTTGCAGCTGATCCGCCACTCCCACATATAAATATCTTCCCATCTTGCACTAAACAACTTGTTAACCGACTGGCTGCTTGTACAATTTTCTCTGATAGCAAATCAGCTGCAGCAATTGTATTTTCAATGCTAATACCAAATTGGTGGCGAATACGTTCTTCTGCCGGAGTCATGAATATCCTCTTGTTAATGCGAAAATGCGTTTTTTATCCAACAAACCTGCTCAAGGCTTCCTTGAAATGCGATGACGTCAAATCGATACTCACAATCATAGCGTTGGGCATTGTATTGAAGAAAATGCTGTGCAGTACGCCATATTTTTTGCTGCTTTGCATAAGTGATGCTCCCTATGGCCCCACCATAGGCCTGAGAACGTCTATGGCGTACTTCAATAAATACTAAATCATCTTTATCCAGCATGATTAGATCGATTTCGCCCATTTTACACAAATAATTGCGCTCAATCGTGGTTAAGCCCTTCGCCTGCAAGTATTGCTCTGCAGCTTTCTCTGCTTGCTTTCCAATGAGTTTCGACATTAACTGATGCGCTGTGCTTTTCCTTCCACCATTTGCCCCCAATTTGATTGGTAGGTTATCTGTGTTGGTGTTGATAAATAAACAGTATCATCCCCATCTTGTAAATTTATGGCAGGAAATTGAACGATCTTCTCTAATTTTTGCGAAATTAAGAAACTATCACGTCCTATTGCAAACAATCGATTATAGCTATTTAATTTTTCAGGCCACCGTCGAGGAATGAGTTTATCTTGCTGATAAATATAGGCAACATCTGAAAACACAACGCCATCCAAATCACGATTGTCCGCAACTCGTAAATCGGCTGAGTGAATGGTTGAGATACCATAAATGGGGGTTTCTCCAATGTAGTAATATTTTAATAACGGAACGATTTGTCTTGCTTTCGAAGGGTGCGTCATCAACACCACGACATCAAAATCCTCTCTTCTGCGCAAATTGCCTTTTACATCTCGGCCTAATAATTGTTTTAAGGATTTTTCTCGTTGAGCGCTACTATCAATATGTAATAATCGGCGAACTGCCTCGTTATAATGGGTGTCTTTTGCGACAGCTAATTCATCTACAATCCGATTACCATTCTGCAACCATTTTCGATTAAATGCTGATTTAACTTGATCACCCCATTCACCTTGAGAAGTTATCAAAATAGCGTGCTTAAAGCCCTGCTCTGTTAATTTATCCGCCAGTTGAAGTGCTTCATAACTGGGCGACAAGCCAAATTCCCAAGCATTAGCTGACACCGATGAAGATGCATAATTAAGCAAAAGTGTTGGGACTGGATGGGATTGACTAGCGATAATATCGACTTGATTTTTACTTAATGGCCCAATAACCATGTCTGCGCCGTCTTCTATGGCTTTATGGTATAACGCTAATACCGATCCTTTAGCCACATCATAGGTTTTCACTGATATGGATTTGGGATATTGATTTTTCGCATCCAAAAAGCCATCTTTGATGGCCTGTCCTGGCCCTGATAAACTACCGGTCATCGGCAATAATAAGGCTATATTTTTTGCGCCAGTTCGTGGCAAAAGATGCTGCCTGGTTGCATAAATCAATTGATTTGCTTGATGAGCTGGATAAGATGTTTGCCATTTATGGATAGAAGATATTGAGTTTAGTTGTTGTGCAATGGCGGCTAAACTCGCCCATCCCTGAACGATTGGATCATTGGCTTCAATGGCCAGTGTTTGTAGCTCAGCTTGTGGCATATGGATGAGATCCATCCAAATGCGCATATTATTTGCAATTCTTGCATCAGTCTGTTGGAGATGATCATTAAGCTTAATCCGCTCCTCAACAGCTTCAATTGACCTTCCTTTCCGTTCATAGCTATCAATTAATAGACGTCGGTATAGATTTTGATAGAACGGGGATAGCTGATTACTGTTATGAACTTGTGCTAAATATAATGAGGCCTGTTTCGGATTATTGACCATCATATTTGCTTTAGCCATCAAGACATTTTTTTCATCCGCTTGCTCGGGGTGATTGATTGACAGATTTTTTAAGATTGCGACGCCATCTTGAATCTGTCTATCGTAGATTAATCGCCCAGCTGCTTTGATTTTCAGCTCATTCTTTTCTTCCAATGCAGCACTTTTAGCTTTCGCCAAATAAGCATCTGCCTGCTCAACAAACGGGACATTATGGGAAATTTGTGTCGTTTGTTGTTGGGGAACCGTGCTACAATTGGTCAGAGATAATAAAGAACACACGTATGAAAATACTGTGAGAAGATAACATTTTTTATTCATAAACTTTTTTACCGTTGGCCTTGAACGACAGAGCTTAAACTATGAAGAATCTTTCATCAATAGGATACGGAACAATTTTTGTTATTGCCACCCCAATCGGTCATTTAGATGATATCTCTAAACGTGCCATTGACACCCTTAAATCCGTGGACTTCATTGTTGCTGAAGACACCAGACATTCGAAAACGCTTTTACAAGCTTATCAAATTAATAAGCCGATGTATGCCATGCATGCTCATAACGAGCAACAGAAAGCTCAATCGATCCTCAACCGCGTTAAAGAGGGCGCGTCTATTGCCTTGATCAGCGATGCAGGCACACCATTAATTAGCGATCCGGGTTATCCTCTGATTCAACTCGCCCACCAACAACATATTCCCGTCAGCCCCATTCCAGGAAGTTGTGCACTAATTGCAGCACTTTCTTGCGCTGGCATTCCTTGCCAGCAATTCACCTTTTTAGGTTTTCTGCCACATAAATCAGAGCAGAAGATGACACTGTTGCGTCAGTTTACACAACAGGGTTTAACCCTGGTTTGTTATGAATCACCTCATCGACTTTTGGATACCCTCTCCTGTATTGACCAGTTATTTGATCAACACTATCACTTTGTTCTGGCCAAAGAGCTCACGAAAGCATTTGAGACTATTCGTTATGGAACAGCAGAACAACATAGACAATGGTTAGTATCGGATTTAAATCACCAAAAGGGTGAGTTTGTTCTATTGTTTCCGCCAATGATTATCGAAGAAAAAGATAATTCGGAAACAATCTTAGCGTTATTATTATCTGAATTACCTGTCAAACAAGCCGCTCATTTATGTGCCAAAATCACTGGAAAACCCAAAAATAAGCTCTATCAATTGGCGCTGTCGTTGCAAAATAGCAAAAATTAACTGTTATTGCACCATCCAAGCCTATTATGATAGGAACTTGTCCTTTTATAACCTGTAGTTGGCCATTATTACCAAGCTAAAAATCACTTTGTAAACTATATTAATCCTATGTTTACTAAACAACCAGTTTACTATGTTAAATCGCAAAAAATATTGTTTCCTATTTATCTATCTGCTCCTCCCTTTGCCTTTTATAAGTCTTTACTTGGGTGGTATCTATGTGTTGTTGCCATTTTTTGTCATCTATGTGGGGATACCTCTACTCGATTATTTCGTGATTGATGCGAATAATCCGACGCTAGAACAAGAAAAAATCTTGTTGAATGATAAATTTTTTCGGCGGATTGTCTTGCTCTACGCTCCGATGCAAATCAGTATAATTGCATTAGGATGCTATGCTGTAACTTATCAAACGTTAACGCTACTTGAATGGTGGGGTTTTACATTGTCTATTGGGCTATTGACTGGCGGTGTCGGGATTACCTTATCCCACGAATTAATCCATAAAAAAAATAACGTGGATCAAGCATTGAGTAAGCTTCTTCTTTGTTTTGTCTGTTATGGTCACTGGTCAATTGAGCATGTCAGAGGCCACCATTTTAATGTTGCTACAAAACAGGATCCTGCTTCAGCACCGCTTGGAATGAATGTCTACCGTTTTTTGCTAAAAACACTCCTTGGCACGGTTCGTTCTTCCTGGAATATCGAACAAAAAAGACTACAACGAAAAGGGTATTCGCTTTTTAGTTGGCATAATAATTTTTGGTGGATTATCTTTGGTCCTATAGCCATTATCGTAGCAGTTACTGCTATTTTTGGGGCTTCTGCTCTCGCTTTTTTTGTGGTTCAATCGATAACAGCAATCTTGCTATTAGAAATTGTCAATTATATTGAACATTATGGTTTAGAACGTCGTAAGCTAGCCAATGGTCGTTACGAGCCAGTATCACCTATCCACTCCTGGAATGCCAATCATTGGTTTAGTAATTTAGTCCTCTTTCATCTGCAACGTCACTCTGACCATCACACTTATGGTGCTAAGCCCTATCAGGTGTTAAGGCATCTCGATGAAAGCCCGCAACTTCCTTCAGGGTATTTGGGCATGATGTTGTTGGCAGTTATCCCACCCTTATGGTTTTGGGTTATGGATAAGCGTGTGTTGACGTACCGAAATGAGCTGTCTCGTAAAAATTCCTTGGAAGAGGTAGGTAGTGCGGTGAGTGTTTAAAATGTTTAATCCAGCATCACCCAAATGATGAATAACTGTTTGGGTGATACTGTTTATGCAAAGCCGGGCTTTTGCGCTTTGAATGTTACATCTTTATCAGCTTCTTCAACCAAATTTGCTGCTATATGTTGTTGATAATATTTAAATCCTTCAACAACAAGATAACTAACCGTTAAAACAAGAGCCGCTTCCCAACACACCAAGAAGGTTCCAATCAAAATTGAAGGGACGACAGTATTTTTCACTAAGTTTTTTACTAAATCCTGTCTGGCCTGCTGATATTCTTTCTCAAGCACTGCTTTATCCAATTCCAATGCGTCTGCATGTTCAATTTTTCCTTTAATTGCTTGTAATTTCCCATAATCATTACCTGCCAAAATCATCGATACGGCTACTAAGCAAATTGAATAACAGGCAATGACCACAATGGGTGAGGCAACGAGAATTGAAAAACTAAACCCTGTGCCAAGCATCAAAGCAGCCAATGTTTGGAAATTATAAACAGCCGCTGTTTGTCGCCAATTGATTTGGTTATACATTTTTTGTTTTTCTAATACCTTTAATTGCATTAAAAGGGAATTTTTTTCTACTTCCGATAGAGATTGTGCACTGAGGCTATCAAGCAACGCCTTGATTTCTTGATCATATTGTTGCTGCTTTTTAATATAAACTTGCTCATCACAGTATTTTAAGTATAACAAAACAGCCACATCAAAAAACATAAAACCGGCGGTTATACCCATAGAAGCAAAGGCAGACATACCAAATAATTGATAATTTGTGACACCATTGATCACCACCCAAACGCTGTCATTCAGTAACGCGCCTTTCTTCTGATAGAGCTGGTGATATAAGCGACTTAACACATCAGGCAACGCTTTTTTTGCCTCTTCCGTTGGACAAAATGTGAAATAGAAAGTTGCAGCAAGATTTCTTACCAACCTCGAACCAAACATGATGACACTCAAGGCATTAAA
The DNA here is from genome assembly GCA_020051095.1 of Pseudomonadota bacterium. GTDB lineage: Bacteria > Pseudomonadota > Gammaproteobacteria > Legionellales > Legionellaceae > JAFIFT01. Next base: position 62,259 of record JAGVJN010000013.1, read on the forward strand.
TAGCCCACTGACGGTTCCCATCTTTGCAATGATTTCTGCAGAAGTGATATTTCGATTAAGAAGTTTACCGAGTTTTTCGAGAATTTTATTCTCTTCAAGCACCACAAAAACTTGGCTTAAACTTAACCGTGACAACACTAAAACAATTCTTGATAAATTGATATAACCGATTGTTTGTGCGAATTTTCCTGGGTTAAGCACTGACTGCTTAGCCTCATCCCATGTATCTTGGAACGTTTGCGACAAGGCAGCTAAGAATTGTTTTCTTTGTTCAACGTTTTGCACATTTTCAACGCGATTTAACTTGTCAATTAAGGCTTGTGCCTTTTGTTTATAATGCTGCGTTTTGTAAAAATCACCGCATGCGGCATGATATTTTTCCAATAAATAGCAGCAATATAATGAGAAATAGAAAAACTGCTCCGTGTTTTCATCGACATTCATCGTATCCAAAACGGCACTTAGATCGTCGAATTCTTGATGTATAACATCCTGATTAACAAATAATTCTGATGATGTCATGTGATCGGATAGCAAGGCAGCATATCGCACTTCATTTTTTGCTGAGCCATCGAAAAAAGACTTTTTATGAGCGTAAAAAGGGACTATTTTCTCTTGAGCAGCAGTAGCTGTTATATTTGTCATTAACATACACTCATAAAAAACAGACAGACTAAAAATATACCACTTTATTTCTTTTTACACAATACTGTTTGTATAATATGAGTGCTTATCCATGACTCTTTTACAACGTTACTCCTCAAAAGTTAATCATTTATCCTATTTTCCAATACAAAACGATGAAAAAATCTCGCCTAACAGATCATCTGCGTGATACTCACCGGTGATTTGCGAAAGGGCGCGATGAGCGTGGGTTAAATCATCCGCAAGCAATTCACCTGCTTTATGCTGATGGAGCTGTTCCTTCCCATTAACAAGCAGTTGCAGGCATTGAGTTAGGGCATCGACATGTCGTCGTCTTGCCATAAATTGCCCTTCGAAATCATATTGGCCAATGAGTTGTTTAATTTTCTGTTTCAATGCATCTAAACCAATTTCTTTTTTTGCACTGATATAGGCTGTGTTTTCAGATATTTTTGCTGGCAGTTTTACCGTATCAATTTTATTATACACCCGTAAGATAGGTGTCGATTTGGCTAGCTTTTTTTTTATCTCTGCTGTCAGAGGATGCTCCTCATCATGTTCGTTGATATCAATCAAATATAAAAGACAATCTGCCTGCGCTAACGCTTGCCATGCTTTAGCAATACCAACCTTCTCAACAGGATCATCACTTTCCCTTAAACCAGCTGTGTCAATGATATGCACCGGGATATCATCAATTAATATATATTCCCGCATTACATCGCGTGTTGTTCCAGCGATATCTGTGACAATGGCAACTTCTTTTTCAGCCAAAGCATTAATTAACGTTGATTTGCCAACATTGGGTTGCCCAGCTATCACAATGGTAACCCCTTCTCGCATCATCACACCTTGTCCGGCTTGAGAAATTATTATTCGGACTTGTTCAATAATACTATCCAGCTGTTCAGCAACATGCCCCTCGCTAATAAAATCGATTTCTTCTTCTGGGAAATCAATAGCTGCTTCAACATACATTCTTAAATGAATAATCCGTTCATTTAACTCATTTATTCGGCGAGAGAAATTACCCTGCAATGATTGGCCTGCCATTTTCGCTGAAGTAAGTGATTGTGCAGCGATTAAATCAGCGATAGCTTCTGCTTGAATCAAATCGATTTTATTATTTAAAAATGCACGCAGTGAAAACTCTCCAGGTTGAGCTAGTCGAGCGCCTTCTTCCGTGATTTTTTTGATAATTGCGTCGAGCATTATTGGTGAACCATGTAGCTGCAGCTCAAACACATCTTCACCTGTAAAGGAATGCGGTCCAGGAAAATAGATCCCAATTCCTGAATCTAACGTGTTGTCATCTAAATCGTAAATATGGATATAGGTTGCATAACGCGGCTTAAACTGCTGTCTTCGAGTCAAAGCTTTGATGAGTGATAGTGTTTTTGGTCCGGATATTCTTAAAATGCCAACACCACCTTGTCCAGGTGGTGTTGCACAGGCCACAATGGTGTCATCGCTCATAATTAAGCTTTTTTCAATTTTTTCAATGCCTTATTTTCACTGAATTTATTGGTGATATACCACTGCTGCAAAATTGAAAGGGTATTATTGACTATCCAATAGAGTACTAAACCAGCTGGGAATCCCCAAAATAAGGCGGTGAAAACAACAGGCAAGAACATCATCATCTTCGCTTGCATTGGATCGGGCGGAGCGGGGTTTAACTTTTGTTGAATAAGCATCGTCAAGCCCATGATGATTGGTAATATGTGATAAGGATCGGCGACAGATAAATCCTGTATCCAGCCAATAAAGGGGGCTTGACGTAATTCAACACTTTCTAATAATACCCAATACAAGGCAATAAACACAGGTATTTGAACAAGGATTGGTAAACATCCCCCTAATGGGTTTATCTTTTCTTTACGATATAAAGCCATCGTTTCCTGGCTTAGTTTGGCTTTATCATCACCATATCGTTGGCGTAATGCTTCGAGTTTAGGTTGGAGTTTACGCATATTAGCCATCGACTTATAGCTCGTCGCCGATAGTCGATAAAAGGCGAGTTTAATTAACACCGTTACTAACACGATTGACCAGCCCCAGTTTCCAACCACACTATGAATTGCTTTCATGACGGCAAATAATAGTGACGATAGGAACCATAACAAGCCATAATCAATGGTCATATCTAAACCTGGCGCTATTGTTTTAAGCACGCTGGTAATTTCTGGTCCGATATAGATCTGTTGATTAAACTGATGGGATTTTCCTGGTGATATTGCCACAGAAGGCCCAACTAGTCCGATAGTATATAATTCATTGGAAGAGCGGGTAAAAATAGTGTTCTTTTGATTTGCTTCGGGTACCCATGCCGTTAAGAAATAATGCTGTTGCATAGCAATCCAACCACCTTGCGTTTTCACATTGAGGTTCGATTTAGTCATTTGTTTAAAACTGACTTTTTGATACAGCTTTTCCCCAGGGTTAGAGTAGGAGGCCCCTGTAAATGAACCTATATGAAATAACCCAGATGGATCTTCTTTAGGTTGTTCACGAACAATCTGATTAATCTGATAAATTCGCTTTGTTGTATTTGTACTGTTGTTGAAATCATAAGAGACGTTTACTAAATAATCGCCTCGTTTCAAATAGAAGTGTTTTTTAACTTGATTGCCTTGTTTATCTCTACCAACTAATGTAACGGTTAACTGATCATCGCCTGTGTTAAGTTGATAATCACTCTTTGCAGTTTGCCATTCAATCTTTAATGGTTTAGGTGCTTTATTTTCTAAAGCAACCATTTGGCTACGTGCTATATATGTCTCATTTTCACTGTTATTTAATAACGTGATGGGTTTGTTTTTTTGTTCAACACTTACGGGATAATCCAACAGTTTTGCTTCAACGATATCCCCATGGGCCAGATCAATTTTCATACTTAAAACATCGGTTTTGACGGATATAAGTTGCTGTTTATCAGCTAATTTATCGATTTCAGGTGCACTGGTGTCTACCGACGCTTGCTCTTGATTTGGGTTTTGGGTTTGAATCACTTCCCCATGAGGCATTGGTAAATCAGACGAAGCGGTTGAAGGGGTGCTATTCGTTGCACTCAGTTGGGAGTCAACTTTCACAGGGGGATAATCTTGTTGCCAAGCAATCCAAAGATTATAAACAATTAGCGCTAAAATCGAATATAAAACAACACGACGTAAGTCCATAATTAATTCTCTTCAGTCAATTGAACGGGATCGTACCCCCCTTTACAACCGGGGTGGCAGCGACATAAACGATGAAAAGTTAACCAAATCCCCATGACAATCCCGCGATGTTGAATCGCATCAATCGCATACTGTGAGCAACTGGGATAAAATCGACAATGCTCCCCAAGAAGAGGGCTGATAATTAGTTGATACAATTTTATTGGTAAACAAATTAGATGGCGTAATACTGTGTTAATTTTAACCATATCTTACCTAATTGCCTAAATAAAACGGCGTTTTCTTGTAGTTCTCCCCCAAAATGAGCGATAACAACCACATCAACCGCTGGGAGATGTTGCTGCCTAAACGATTCTCGGACAATCCGTTTAATCCGGTTACGATCGTGGGCTTTGGCAATTTTCTTTTTTGATATTGCCAAACCCAATCGACTTTCTAATGTTAAACCCGGCTTATGTAATACCAGGAACGAGGGGCTTTTGATTTTGTTTGCCTGATCAAAAACAAATTTAAAATCGGATGCCTGAACTAATCGCTTCGTTTTAGGGAATGTGTTCACTACGCGGATAGACGTTTACGTCCTTTAGCTCTACGCCGACTTAGAACAGCTCGTCCACCACGAGTGGCCATGCGTGCACGAAAGCCATGATCACGCTTACGTTTTAAATTACTGGGTTGAAATGTACGTTTCATGATAAATCATACCTTTGACTGAATTATATAATTAGGTAGGCAATAATAGGGAATATGATGCCTTGTGTCAATTTTTTTCATCTTTTTTTCGTTGAGTGAAGAAAAAATGTCGTTGTTAGATAGCCCTAGTGAATAGGGAAACAAAATTTATAAAATGAAACCGATAGTTTGCCAAAATATGATTTACTAATAATAAAATAAATTAAGAAAAAATACTTATATTTGTTATTATGTTTTAAAATTCTGTGGTTAACTCATAAATAATATTAATTATCATATGGATACGGGAATTAATACCTGTTTATATTCCATGAATAGTGCAGTGTTATTCTGATAATAACTTTTAACTTTTGTCAGTGACAACCAATTTATTATTAAGTTATTCACCTCTATCCACAGATCAATATTCAGGTTATTATTCTACGAAATGGTTTTTAAAAACGAAAAAGATTGTTCTATTTTAAACGATAAGGCATAATTTTTTTTACAAACCCGTTGACCTGTGGATAACTTAAATCATACACTGATGATTCATACAGCCATTATCAATTAATCGTGTGTTGAACTTTCTAGTTATGTAATTCTGTTCCTCACACCTTAGGATAACCCTCAAATTCTGGAGTTTTTGGTGACTATATCGAGTAACAAAAAACTTGATGTTTGGGATAGGTGTCTTCAAATATTGGAAGACGAATTCTCTGAACAACAACTTAATACTTGGTTAAGACCACTTCAGGCTGATATTACTGATTCAATATTAACTTTGTATGCACCAAATCGATTTGTTGTGGATTGGTTAAAAAAACACTTTTTAAATCGCATTATTGAGCTGGTTAATCATTTTGAACCCACGGCCATACAAGCCGTTTCAATAGAAATTGGTTCTTCCAACACGAACATTCCTGCAAATAAAACTAAGAAAATTAATAAGGTTCCTGAGCTAAATGAAGTCACAGACCGTCCTTCAACGTCTGTTCGTAAAGTCATGAAAAAGGCCGCTGATTATAAACATAGTCATTTAAACCCTGATTTTCGATTTGACCGTTATGTCGAGGGCAATTCAAACCAGCTTGCACGTGCTGCTTCACTTCAAGTCGCTGAAAAGCCAGGTGGTGCTTACAATCCGTTATTTATTTATGGAGGTGTTGGCTTAGGCAAAACCCACCTAATGCATGCCATAGGAAATGAAATTCTTAGTAAAAACCCTGATGCAAAGGTTCTTTATTTACACTCGGAACGTTTTGTTGCTGATATGGTTAAAGCGTTACAAACCAATACTATTAATGAATTTAAACGGTTTTATCGTTCACTCAATGCATTATTGATTGATGATATTCAGTTCTTTGCTGGAAAAGATCGATCGCAAGAAGAATTTTTTCATACTTTCAATGCGTTACTGGAAGGGCAAAAACAAATTATTTTGACGTCAGATCGCTATCCAAAAGAAATCGAAGGCATGGAAGAGCGGCTGAAATCACGATTTGGTTGGGGGTTAACGGTTGCTGTTGAGCCACCTGAACTTGAGACTCGTGTGGCTATTTTAATTTCAAAAGCAGAAGCTGCTAATATTGAACTTCCATATGAAGTTGCTTTTTTCATCGCTAAACGCATCCGCTCCAATGTGAGAGAATTGGAAGGGGCTTTACGGCGTGTTATAGCCAATGCACACTTTACTGGCAAGACAATTACCATCGAGTTTGTGCATGAAGCATTGCGGGATCTTTTAGCGCTACAAGATAAATTGGTTACCATTGAAAATATTCAAAAGACCGTTTCTGATTATTATAAAGTAAAGGTTGCTGATCTTTTATCTAAAAGACGTAGTCGTTCTATTGCTAGACCTAGACAAATGGCAATGGCTTTAGCCAAGGAATTAACCAATCATAGTTTGCCTGAAATTGGTGATTTGTTTGGGGGGCGCGATCATACGACGGTGATACATGCTTGCCGAAAGGTTAAAGATTTAGTTCAAGAAGATTCTGATTTTGCAGATGATTATAAAAATTTAATGCGTACCTTGTCGTCTTAGGAGATGGGTTATAATGTTTCAATTTTCTATTGATAAAGCAGCCTTACAGTTGCCTTTGCTAACAGTAGCTGGCGCAGTCGATCGAAAACAATCAATGCCTGTTTTGTCTAATATTTTATTAACATTAAATCATGAAGAATTAATTTTATCGGCAACTGATCTTGAAATTGATGTAACGGCAAGGTTGAAGGTTGATAATGCTAATGGTACTGGTCAGACCACAGTACCCGCTAAAAAATTTGTTGATATTATCCGTTCTTTGGATGATGATGCAAAACCACTTATCGTTGTTGAAGAAAAGCAGCTTGTTATCCGGGATAAACATAGCCATTTTAAGCTTGCCACGTTACCAGCAGATGGCTTTCCTATTAGTGAGCAGCCGCAAAATCTTGTTGAATTGAGTCTTTCTAAAGCTCGGTTGACTCATCTTTTACAATCCACCTATTTTTCAATGTCACAACAAGATGTCCGTGTTTTTCTAAATGGCATGCTGTTATCGTTTGATGCCCAAGGTACCACTGCCGTTGCAACTGATGGTCATCGGCTAGCTATTTGTCATACGGATGAAACACGAGTTGAGATTCCGCATCGTATCATTGTTCCTCGAAAAGCTGTTCTTGAATTGCTCCGTTTATTATCGGCTATCGAGGATGAAAAGGTCGATATTTCTGCCGGGGAAAGTCATTTTTGTTTAAAAACTAAGATTTTCTCGTTTAATACTAAATTAGTTGAATCTCGTTATCCTCCCTACCAAAAGGCAATTCCAAAACAGCTAAACACGTTTGTCCTGCTGGATCGTGATTCGTTAAAGAAAGCGTTAAATCGAATTACCATTTTGGCGCATGAAAAGACAAAAGCAATAGTTGTGTCTGTACAATCTGGGCAGTTACAGTTGACTGCTAATAATCAACAACAAGAAGAAGCCAAAGAAATTGTTTCAGCTGAAGTTGATGGCCAACCTATACAATTAGGTCTGAATGCTGCCTATTTACTGGATGTGATTAATCATTGCCAAGACGGGTTGATAAGGTTGTCCTTTGTTGATGAAAATAGTAGTTTACTTTTTGAAAGTTTAGCTGATGAAGCGTACCAATACATTATTATGCCAATGAAGCTATGATTCTTCAGCAGTTGCAAGTACATTCCTTACGATCTTTTAATACAGCCAAGCTGACATTTAATAACAAATGTAATTATATTTTAGGTGAAAATGCCACCGGTAAAACAACCATACTTGAAGCTATTTACCTACTTAGTAGTGGGCATTCATTTAAAACCAGAGAGATATCCCCTTTAATTCAACATGGTCAAGGGCAGTTAGTTATTCATGGCAATGACGGATACTCGCATTTAATGATAGCTAAATCCCTAAATATGCCTACTATTGTAAAAATTGATGAACAACCTTGTTTATCCACCAGTCAACTGGCTTATTTGATGCCTTGTCAAATCTATTACCAAGATATATTTCAAATCATGGATGCAGGACCAACCATTCGGCGTGCTATGTTGGATTGGGGAATGTTTCACGTGAAACATGATTATCTGCAATATTGGAAACGGTATAAACAAATTCTTAAGCAGCGCAACAGTTTATTAAAACAAAAACCTAAAAAGGAGTTGCTCAATCCCTGGGACGATCAGCTGGCGCAAGTTGGTGAGCGCATTTCATCAATGCGTTCAGATTATATTAAATTATTAAAAATTGAGTACACTACAGTACTAAAGCAATTAAGCAATCTAACTATCCAGTTGAATTATGACAAAGGTTGGGATAAAAAAGACAGCGGTTTATCACTGAGAGAATCCCTGGCAAATAACATTGAAAGAGATATACACAGAGGATATACCAGTGTTGGAATCCATCAGGCAGATATTTTGCTAGAAACAGATGAAACACAAGCAAAGAAAATATTATCCAGAGGACAGCAAAAAATTGCGCTTATCGGGCTAAAATTGAGTCAAAGCCAACTATTAAACAAACAATGTATCCATTTAATGGATGACATATTTGCAGAACTGGATGCGCAGCACCAAAAACAACTTGCTAATTATATTAAAAACAGTGACGATCAATTTTTTTTGACAGTATTAGCGCATGACAAACAGAAGTTAGATGTATTTCCAGAAGGTAAAATGATAGAACTACCCCTTGAAAAGTCAAAAAACGGTAATCAAATTGTGACACTGTAACTATTACAAAAAAAGTAGAAAAGCTGGTATAATAAGGCTTTGTCAATAAGCGCATCTCTTATGCAATAGAGGATTTTCAATGAGTGTTAATGCAAGCTATGATTCGTCGAATATTAAAGTATTAAAAGGATTGGATGCTGTTCGCAAACGACCCGGTATGTATATCGGAGACACCGATGATGGCACCGGTTTGCATCATATGGTATTTGAAGTCGTTGATAACTCCATCGATGAAGCATTAGCTGGCTATTGCTCGCAGATTGACGTGTTCATTCATAGTGATGAATCCATTACAGTTCGAGATAATGGACGCGGTATACCTGTCGATATCCACAAAGAAGAAGGGCGTTCAGCCGCCGAAGTAATTATGACAATCCTCCATGCTGGTGGGAAGTTTGATGATAATTCATATAAGGTTTCTGGGGGATTACACGGCGTTGGGGTGTCTGTTGTTAATGCTTTATCGGAAGAATTGAAGTTAAAAATATTTCGTGAAGGATCGATTCATGAACAAAGTTATGTCAATGGTGTTCCTACGGCACCTTTGGCGATAACTGGAAAGACAGATCTTAGTGGTACCGAGGTGTGGTTTAAACCAAGTCCTGCGACATTTACCAACATCAAATTCCATTATGACTTACTAGCAAAACGATTGCGTGAGCTTTCCTTTTTGAATTCAGGTGTAAAAATTCGTTTAAAAGACTTGCGCAATGATCAGGAAGATATCTTTGAATATGAAGGGGGAATTAAAGCATTTGTTGAGCACCTTAACAAAAAGAAAAATCCCATCATACCGGAAGTATTTTCTTTATCGGGTGAAAAAGACAATATTGTCGTTGAATTATCCATGCAGTGGAACGATTCCTTTCAAGAAAACATATTTTGTTACACCAATAACATTCCCCAAAAAGATGGTGGAACTCATTTAGCGGGATTTCGTGCTGGATTAACAAGAACATTGAATCAATATATAGAATCTGAAGGTCTGGCAAAAAAAGCAAAAGTTGTGACAACAGGGGATGATGCACGGGAAGGGTTAACAGCCGTATTGTCAGTGAAGGTGCCAGATCCCAAATTTTCTTCACAAACAAAAGATAAACTCGTATCGTCTGAAGTGAAAGCAGCGGTTGAATCATTAGTTGCCCAACATCTAAATGATTTTCTTCTTGAAAATCCAACGTCAGCCAAATCGATTGTGGGTAAAATTGTTGATGCTGCTAGAGCGCGGGAAGCTGCCAGAAAAGCAAGAGAGATGACTCGACGAAAAGGAGCTCTCGAAATATCTGGGCTTCCAGGAAAGTTGGCCGATTGCCAAGAAAAAGACCCCGCCTTATCAGAATTATATATTGTTGAGGGTGATTCAGCGGGTGGTTCGGCTAAGCAGGGGCGTGATCGACGCTTCCAGGCAATATTGCCACTGAAAGGTAAAATCCTGAACGTTGAAAAAGCACGCTTTGATAAAATGCTATCCTCTCAAGAAGTTGCCACGCTAATTACCGCGTTAGGTTGTGGCATCGGTAAAGATGAATACAACCCTGATAAATTGCGTTATCATCGAATCATAATTATGACCGATGCCGACGTGGATGGATCCCACATCCGCACGCTCCTATTAACCTTCTTTTATAGGCAAATGCCCGAATTGATTGAGCGCGGTTACATGTATATCGCCCAGCCGCCTCTCTACAAAGTAAAAAAAGGAAAGCAAGAATATTATGTCAAAGATGATGATGCGTTGTTTGAATATTTAACACAAACAGCATTAGAAGGTGCCTCACTATATCCGGGTGGCGACGTGCCTCCTATTTCTTCTGTAGCGTTAGAAGATCTCGTCAGGGAATATCGAGGTATTGAGAAAATTGTTAGTCGACATACTCGAAAATATACGGTAGACGCGTTGTGGCGGATGGTCTACTTAACTGCCATGGAGGTATCGGCACTGAAGGATGAGACCAAAGTGTCCAACTGGTGTGAAAAACTGACTTTGTCGTTGAATCAACTGGGTAAAAAAGGAGTTGAATATCGAGTCACCGCTAAAATGAATGGCGAAGGCTATTATCACCCGGAGATTGCCATTATTCAACATGGTTTAACCACAGCAATCAACCTTCCCCCAGAATGGTTTTCTTCACAAGACTATCAAAAAATGACAGCACTTGGTCGTAAAATAAATAGCCTAATTGAAGAAGGTGCTTATGTACAACGTGGCGATAAAAAAGAACTGATTGATAGTTTTGAGCAGGCGCTTAATTGGTTATTAATAGAAGCTAAGAAAGGTCAATCAATACAGCGTTATAAAGGCCTTGGTGAAATGAATCCCGAGCAACTTTGGGAAACAACCATGGACCCAGACGTAAGGCGTATGCTACAGGTAAAAATCGAAGATGCCATAAGCGCTGACGAAATATTCACAACCTTGATGGGGGATGACGTTGAGCCACGTCGAGAATTCATCGAAGAAAATGCGTTAGACGCAGAAAATATTGATGTTTAATGAAGCTGATGTATGGGAAAATAATCACAAGACGATAAGGACACTCTCAGCAACCCGTGAAATTCTGTGATTTATCGGGGCTGATACAGATAATGCACCTATAAATTCTCACTCTGTGTAAAAGTTATAATATTTTTAAAAATTTACTTGAGCATTTTGTTAAAGTTCGCCATGATAGATCATGGGTAGTGCTATTCTTCTCTGCCATGGAAAGCCTTAGAACCTGTTTCAATCACGTTTATTAAAGAAACAGTTACTGTAAGACAGACGGATATGGAGGATAGGATGAAACAATTATCCGATCAAGAATTGCAGCAAATAAAGGACCTGCTGAGACATACTGGCGAATTTATAGCCTATTTTGAATTGGCAGAAACAAAATTGGTGGCTTGGCGTCACCAACAACAGGAATCATTTGATAATCAACAATCACGTTTCGATCAGCAGCAACAAGCGATACAAAAAGACTTAGATAGCGTGAAAGATACGCTCTCAGAAGCAGGGATAGCTCGTCTGAAAGTCCAACTTAATGAAGCAATTACCTTATTTGAAAAAAAAATAGCAAGTTTAAGCGACCTGCAACAGACCATCTCAGATATATTTGGCCATGAAAAATTAAGTTTGTCGAAAGCCGTGAGTCAATGTACAAGAGAAATAGAAGAACATTGTCAAGAAACGGTCAATAAAATTGAGGCACAGTTATCTGATTATGATGTGGATTACTTCAGGCGAATAGCCGCTGATAGTTGTGATCAGGTAGAGCAAGTCGCTCAAACAGCGGTTCAGACTAGCACAAAAATGATGCGAAATTTTCAATGGCGCACCGCAACTTTGGTTTTGATTACAACGTTAGTCACCTCATTAACAATCGGTATGTACATCAGTGATGAATGGCCATGGGAAATCCATCAAGTTGCATTAAATGAGCGAGAAGCAGGCAAAGTATTGATCAAAGCTTGGCCATCATTGAGTCATCAAGAACGAGAGCGGATTTTAACGCATGAAGTCAACAATTTGGGATAGCCTATGGTTAGTGTTAGCACTTGTAAGCATTATGGTCCTACTTTTGCCGGCGTATTTTCGTAATAACCGATTGAAAATATGGCGAAAAGAGCTCGACATTGACAAGCATGAATCGGTATTTAATGATTTATACTTAGAAATAAATGGTTTCGAAGCATCGAAGTTAGCTAGGCAGCAAAAGGATGAATTTGCATTAACTTATGGGGAGATACGATTTCAGTCGTTTATTGCACTCCTCAGTTTGTGTAAGCCTGGCCAAGAAACCATTTTTTATGATTTGGGCAGCGGCGCTGGCAAAGCAGTAGTGGCAGCTGCAATGGTATTTCCTCTAAAAAAAGCGACAGGGATCGAACGTTTGAATACCCTAGATGAACAAGCTCAACAAATTAAACAACGACTGATTACACATCCAAACTATATCCATAAAGAACCGGTTATCCATTTTAACCATAACGACTTTTTGTTGTGTGATTGGTGCGACGGAAATTTAATATTTATTAACTCAACGGCAATCATCGGGGATTTATGGTCACAGTTAATAGATAAATTAGCGCTTCTTAAAAATGATGCCATTGTGATAACCACGACCAAATCCATTCCGCTTGAATCCTATACGATAATCTACTGCACAGATGTGCTCATGAGCTGGGGGATTGTAAAAGCATACATTCACAGAAAAAAATCTAACTAGCCTATAAGCTTGTGAATGTTCTATCGTAATAACCTAATACAAGAAAGATAAAATCATGATGCTAAAATTTGAATAAATTTCATGCTAGACTATACTTTAATAATCAACATGTTAACGGGCATGTATGATAGGTAGATCTGACTACGTGTTGTCAAATACAGCAGTGAAAGTCGTTGAAGGCGTTAGTCAATGGTTCGATAAGGCAAGCTGAGGTCTATATGATAAAATCAGAACTAATTGCAAAACTATCATCAGATATGATGCATTTACCAGAAAAGCAGATAGCAAAAGCTGTCAATTATATATTGGAGCATATGAGTGATACCTTAATGGGTAAAAAACGCATTGAAATAAGAGGGTTTGGTAGTTTCTGTCTGCACCATCGCCCACCAAGAAATGCCCATAATCCAAAAACGGGTGAAAAAGTGGTTACGACATCAAAATACAGTCCTCATTTCAAACCAGGAAAAGAACTGAAAGAGCGGGTTGATGCGTCCAGAAATAGCCATCCAATTAAAGAAGTAGACGAATAGCATATCCCCCATGCTAAAGGATAATGCATGGGGATTCTTATCATCATCGGATTCTCTAAGCCTCGGGTAGGGTGACACCAGTTTGGCCTTGATATTTTCCTGATCTATCTTTATAGCTAACTGAGCATATATCATCAGATTGCAAGAATAACATTTGCGCAACCCCTTCATAGGCATATATTTTAGCTGGCAAAGGTGTTGTATTGGAAAATTCCAAAGTGACGTGTCCCTCCCACTCAGGTTCAAGTGGCGTCACATTGACAATGATCCCGCAACGCGCGTAAGTGGATTTACCTAGACAGATAGTCAGAACATCTCGAGGAATGCGAAAATATTCAACTGTTCTGGCAAGTGCAAAAGAATTGGGCGGGATTATACAGACATTTGATTGAACATCGACAAAGCTCTTTTGATCAAAGGCTTTTGGATCGACCATTGCCGAATTAATATTTGTAAACACCTTGAATTCATCGGCACATCGGACGTCATAGCCATAGCTCGACAAACCATAAGAGATTGTTTTTGCTTGGCCATGTTCGCGAACTTGGCGTGGCTCAAAGGGACTAATCATCTGATGTTCCTCTGCCATTTTTTTTATCCAGTTATCTGATTTTATCGTCATAGTGCCCCCGATGAATAGCTTCGTTGTAGGGGGTTTATGCCTGATAATGATGAATATGTCAATGGCTACTCCCTTAGCCGGAGGCAAAAATTTGGATGATAAAAATGATTTTCTCTCTCGTTATGGATGAATCCTTTGATAAAATAAGCTTGAAGTTATATTTTTGCTAAAATTATAATATAACTAGATATAAATGCTCATACTGAGCGTTGGAAATGTTGGGATGAGCATCAGTATAAGAACAAAGGAGGCTGTATGGAATCTTTAATTCTACATCCAACTGATATGAGCCAGTGGCATGCCTTAGTGAATGAAGCCCAACAGCGTAGCCAACTAATGTTAAAAGAAAATACCGAAAGTTATTTGGTGCTGATGTTAATGCGATATGCGCAAAAGCCTCGTCTAATCGAATCGATCTTGGCGATTGATTACTTCCAGTCACTTGATAAGCCCAAAAAGATTCAAATTGATTTGTTGCAAGATTTAGGTGATAAAAGTTTATTATTTTGTGGGCTATTTCCTGGTGTGGCCAGTCGAAGAAGAGTCTCTATTTCCTATTACGCCAAACTTGGCCGTTCAGCCTACTACTCAATCAGTGAATTAGTCCAACAGGATGATAATTTGTTCTATCATTTAGGCCATCAATTTCAAGATTTACAGATGGTATTAGAACATTTGCGTATTGAGTCATGGATTGATAAACAATTAGAATTAATCCAGTAAATTATCGTTTGAATACGAAATAGCACGCACAATAAACCACGGACCATTCAAAACACTTGCTTTTTAAGGTGTATTGAGTATAGTTATCACACCACAAAAGCCGAGGTGGTGGAATTGGTAGACACGCTAGCTTCAGGTGCTAGTGGGGGCAACCCCGTGGAGGTTCGAGTCCTCTTCTCGGCACCACCTAAATACAAAAAATGCCCATCCTTTGGCTTTATATGCCTGCTTATCTCAGTCTATGATTGGCTGCCCCGTAAAAATGCCGCTTTGTTTATTGGACTGTCACAGTTTATTGGCACCATGGGGCCCATGTTAGCTGCTGGACCATTGGATTGATAATCATTGTATTTGCCGTATCGGAAACATTCTGTAAATCACGTAAAACAAATACCAAATTAAATCTGACATAGGACGTATCCACATTCTTGCTCCATCGAATGGCATGAGGAAACGCCCTAGCTTAGAAAGTTTGCTTTTAGCGTTGGCTTTGCAGGAAGTTAAGGACCTCATCAACATGACCAGGGACCTTGACTTTGCGCCATTCTTTAACGCATACGCTGTTAGGATTGATGATGAAGGTGCTCCTCTCAATGCCTCTTACTTGTTTGCCATACATGTTTTTCATTTTAATCACATCAAACAATTTGCATAGCATTTCATCGGAATCACTGATTAACTCAAACGGGAAAGATTGTTTTTGTTTAAATGTTTCATGAGAAGCCAAACTGTCACGTGAAATACCAAAAATGGTTGCCTGAGACGCTGTAAATTCACTGAATTTATCGCGGAAATCTTGCCCTTCAGTGGTGCAACCGGGTGTTGCGTCCTTGGGATAGAAGTAAAGCACTAACCAGCTTCCTTTAAAATCGCCAAGCTTTCCAGCGAGGTTGCTGGTCGCTTTAAATTCAACCGATTCAACGGATTGATCAAGCATATATAACCCCTCTTATCTAAAATCAGCATTCTGACAAGATAGATAATCAAAATCAAGTAATCGTCAACGTGTTGTTTAGGCTGAATTAACGACCACCATCAACGCATAAATGTTGGCCGGTAATAAATGGATTGCTAATTAGGGCATACACAGCTTGGGCAATGAAGTCAGGGTGGCCATGCTTTTTAAGATACGTTTTATCAATGATGGATTGCTGCTGTGCTTTAGATAAAGCATTCGCCTCTTCAGGCCAAGCAATGGCGCCAGGAGCAACGGCATTCACGCGGATATCTGGGGCAAATTGCTTGGCTAAAGCGCGGGTTTGCATGGCGAGCGCTGCTTTGCTTTGGCAATAGATCGTGTAGTCTTTCAGCGGTGTTAAGCTATGAATATCGGTTATATTAATAATGGCGCCTTGATTTGCTTTTAACATTGGCTGAAAAGCAAGGCTTAATGCATAAGGCATTTTGGTATTGATGTGAAATTGCGCCTCCCAACTGTCTAAGCCATTAACAGACTCGTCATTTTTAATAAATACAGAGGCATTATTGATTAAGTAGGTGATAGTAAGTCCCAAGGATTGAACGTGTGCCAAAATTGCTTCAGCCGCTTGGGGTTTTGATAAGTCTTGTTCAACTAACCAAGCCGATTGTAATCGGGTTTGGTTTAGTTCGTCGACCAAGGCTTGGCCTTGTTGGCGAGAGTGGTGACAATGGATAATCACATCAACGCCATTATTGTGAAGGTATTTGGCGGTGTGGGCACCGATTCGTCGGGCGCTGCCGGTAATTAAAGCGATGGGGTTAGACATAGATGGCCTATTGTAACAAGTGGTGACTTCTTACACTTTGCGTTAAAGCGTGAAAGTCGTTCAATTTAATATACAGTTAATTATACCCAAGTTAACTCAAATTGCTCAATATGATTGACAGCAATACCCAGGTCGTTTAAAGTCAATTTATCAGGACTTACGAAAAACCCCCAATCTCTTCGTTATAAACATGTTTCAATTCGGTCATTTAGTTAGTCTAAACTCCCTCATTGAAAAATGTTTATGCCTCGACCTTTGGGTTTTTCATAAGTCCTGTTTATATTATCCATTATTAAGATGCTCATGACGAAATTAGGACGACCCTTAGCGTTCTATATGTTCATTCTTGGACTGAGCATCCTTGCCTGGTTTATTCATGATACACCCCGCTATGCGATGTGGTTCGGGTTTGCCGTCGCTGGATACAGTGTGATAGCCAATGACAGCATACAAACACTCGGAACATTTCTAACCAGCACCAAAAAAGTCTCGGGTTACATGTTATGGATCTTTATCGGTGGGTTATTGATATTAACGTTATCCTATGGTTGGTATCAAGGAAACGGCGATTTGGCCTATGGTCGTCTACAATCAATCCCTCAACCCACGACATTTGATTATTTAGAACTTTTAAGCCCAATTGTCCTTGTTGTGCTAACGCATTGGCGTATGCCTGTTTCAACTACCTTTCTTGTCCTGAGTGTTTTTGGTTCTAACGATACGATCGGTAAGATTATTGTCAAATCCCTGTTTGGCTATGGCATTGCCTGTGTTGTCGGCTTGCTTTTATTTTGGATTTTAAGCAGCGCATTTACAAAAACGAAAGCGTTAAATGATGCACAAAATCGACGATGGCAAATAGGGCAGTTTTTGAGCACAAGTTATCTTTGGGTGATTTGGTTAATGCATGATAGTGCTAATGTTGTTGTTTATTTGCCTAGGCATTTATCGGCATGGCAAGCGATGATTGTTATCGGATATTTATTTTGCATTCTGGGGCTATTTGTCTATCTCAGAGGTGGGCGAATACAGCAAGTTGTCGCACAAAAGTCATCCGTTAGCGATTATCGATCGGCCACACTTATCGATTTAATCTTTGCTTGTAACCTCTATTTTTTAAAAATATGGAGTCATATCCCAATTAGCACAACTTGGGTTTTTTTAGGCCTGCTCGCTGGGCGTGAAATAGGGCTTCGCTTTGCCAAACAATCCGAAAGAAACTACCTCGAAATTGCTTGGGTAATTAGTCGGGATATTCTGTTGGCGGGTGTCGGTTTGGCTATTTCACTGGTAGTCGCCTATCTGACGTAAAATGAAGTGTTTTGGCAAACGATGATATCGGTTATAATCTAGGATGTGTCCACATTCTCACTACAACGCATGGAATAAGGACACGCCCTAGAATTTTTGATGTATTATGAGATTTAATGAGTTATGACGCAGATGCTAGATTGGGTGAAAGCCAACCAACCCGTTCGCTTCGTTGACTATATGCAGCAGGCATTATATGCCCCTCAAGGAGGGTATTATACCGCCAGTACCCCAAAGCTTGGCCGACAAGGTGATTTCATTACCGCGCCGGAACTAACCCCCCTATTCGGCCACACGCTGGCCAATCAATGTTTGCAAATTTTAACTAACCTTAAACAAGCAAGCATTCTCGAGTTTGGTGCCGGCACAGGACGTCTGTGTGTGGATGTGTTAACGGCCTTAGAAAGGGATGATGCCCTGCCGGCTAATTATTATATTCTTGAAGTCAGTGGCAGCTTAAAAGCCAAACAGCAACAAACCATCCAACAAGCACTGCCTCATTTAATAGAGCGGGTGCATTGGTTATCGGCCTGGCCTGAAACATTTACGGGTGTCATGTTGGCAAATGAAGTCATTGATGCGATGCCTGTTCATCGGTTCAAATATGATCAAGAATGCTTGTGGGAGAGTTATATCGGCGTTGATGAACAAGGCGATTTACAAGAAACTTGGCAGAAAATGGATAATGGCAAACTTCGTCACTATATTGAGCATGTCATTCTACCGTTCAATTTGCCCCAACCTTATTACTCCGAGGTCAACTGGTTAGCAAAGGGATGGATCAATCAAATCGGTAGTTGTTTAAACCAAGGAGCGCTTATTGCCATCGATTATGGGTTTCCGCGTCATGAATATTATCATCCAGATAGAAAGACCGGTACCTTGATGTGCCATCATCAGCACCACACCCATCCTGATTTTTTACATAAACCAGGTGAACAAGACATAACGGCTCATGTGGATTTCACCTTGATTGCTGAGTCGGCCTATGAGTCAGGGATGCATGTCGCTGGGTTTACAAACCAAGCTGCTTTTTTAATGAATAATGGTTTGTTAAGCTTAAATAATTCGGCAAATGATGAGACGGCTCTCATTCAACAATCCAAAGCAATCAATTACTTGACTCATCCAGCGGAAATGGGTGAGCTATTTAAAGTCATGGCTTTAACAAAAGGAATGGATATTTCTTTAACGGGGTTTACCCTATTTGACAAACGAGCGAGCTTATAAATGACCCAACCCTATTTGACAACAGTCGAATTACAAAAAGAAAGCATGAAATTCTCTGCAGGACATACCACCATTTTTTCTGCGACTGAGCGAGAGCCACTTCATGGTCATCTCTATACCGTGTATCTGGGCATAACAACCTGGGTAAAAGACAATGGCATGACGTTTGATTATCGATATTACAAACACAAAATTCAGAATTTATGCCACTCTCTCAATCAAACGTTTTTAATGCCCACCCAATCTCCTTATTTATCGGTGTCGGAAGATGATGAGTATTATTATTTTACTTTTAACCAGAAAAAAATACCCTTTTTGAAGGAAGACGTCACACTATTGCCGCTAACAAATATCACGGTTGAAGAGTTATCGCGATGGTTTATCGATAAATTAATTGAGGATAAGGACGAACTGATTCGCCACCGGGTGGAAAAAATGAAAGTGAAAGTTTTTTCTGCGCCAGGGCAGTCAGCTTGCCATCGTTGGCGAAAGTCAGATAAGGCGCAAAGATGATTGGTGGCACCCCTATTTGTCAGGTTTGTATCGCCAATACCATGCGTGATTATTACGATTATGCCTATGGTGATAATAAGCCTGAAGTGGGTGCGAGAGTGTTGGTTTCTTTTCGAGGCAAAACAAAAATAGGGATTGTCCTTGGCTTTAGCCTCAGTGAACTAGAACCCGACAAAATTCTAACAATCGATGAAATTTTAGATAAAAAGCCACTATTGGATCATGCCTTTTTCGATTTATTAACGTGGGTTGCTCACTATTATCAATCCCCTTTGTCCGAGGTGATGGCCACGGTATTACCCAAGCAGTTTCGATTGGGGAAATCGATTGAAACGTGTTGGGAAAATGACTACCAATTAGACCCTTCGGCATCCCCAGAAAGTAACCCGCTTGATAACCGGAAGAAAAAGCTTCGACAACTGGTGGACTGGTTAGCCCAAGTGGATCATCCCGTGAATGAAGCCATGATGCGCCAGGCTGGATTTAGCAAAGTGCACTGGGAGACCTTACAAGAAAATGGTTTAATTCGGGCAACAAAATCCCTCGTTCCCCCATTGCACGCATGGCAAGAAAAGCCCTATCCAAAGTTAAACAACGAGCAACAACAAGCCGTTGATAGTATTGTTTCACACTTAAATCGTTACCAATGTTTCTTACTGCAAGGAGTCACCGGTTCGGGTAAAACAGAAGTCTATCAGCAAGTCATTGAGCATGTGATTGCAGCGGGTAAGCAAGTGTTGCTGTTAGTGCCAGAAATTGGCCTTACCCCACAATTATTAGCTCGATTTCAGAGGCGGTTTAAACACCCGATGATGATGATCCATTCCCAGTTGAATGATAATGAGCGGTTTCGAGCTTGGGTTTTAGCGCGAGAAGGGAAAGTTTCCTTGGTCATTGGTACTCGAACGGCATTATTTACACCCTTACCAAATCTCGGGTTGATTGTGTTGGATGAGGAACATGATGCCTCATTTAAACAGCTAGAAGGGGTGCGCTATTCTGCGCGAGACAGTGCTATTTATCGAGCAAGTTTAGCCAACGTGCCGGTTATATTAGGATCAGCCACACCCAGTCTAGAAAGTTTGCAAAATGTGGCACTAGGTAAATATCAACGATTGGTCCTTAAGCAGCGTGCTATTAGCACCCATCCAGTTCACTACCAAATAGTCGATTTGCGCCGCCATCAACCGGATCATGGCTTGGCAAAGCCAACATTAGAGGTCATGAAAAAGCACTTAGACGCTGGTAACCAGGTATTGGTATTCCTTAATCGCCGAGGCTTTGCCCCGGTCATTTTATGCCACGTTTGTGGATGGATTGCCGATTGCCCACACTGCGATAGTCATTTGAACTTTCATCGCCAAGATGAACGCTATCATTGTCATCTATGCGGGTATCATCGCAGGCCGATGGTGAATTGCCAAGCATGCCAGAGTACGGAGCTGATTTCAGTGGGTGCCGGAACACAGCGCTTAGAACCCTTTTTAACCCAAACGTTTCCAGACTATCCCGTGTTGAGGGTGGATAGAGATCAAGTCAAGCACAAAGGCGATTGGGCGGAGAAATTATCTCAAATTGCCGATCAATCGGTGAAAATCATTGTTGGTACTCAAATGCTGGCAAAAGGGCATGATTTTCACCATATTACCTGCGTGGTTATCGTCGATGCTGACACGGGCTTATTGCAGTCTGATTTCAGAGCGGTGGAAAGAATGGGGCAGTTATTGATCCAAGTATCTGGAAGAGCTGGAAGAGGGCATAAAGCCGGCGAAGTGATGTTACAAACTCACCAGCCTCAGCACCCCATGCTCAATCTCTTAATTCAATACGGCTATGAACGTTTTGCCGAGGGGCTCCTAGCGAATCGGCAGTTGGCAAAATTGCCGCCTTTTTCTCATCTTGCTCTATTTCAAGCAAAAGCGAGAAAGGCTGGCACAGTCCTCACTTTTTTGCACAAAGTTAAACAGTGGTTATCGAATTCACCCGTCCAATGCTTAGGACCGGCCCCTGCACAAGTGGCCAGGCAGGCCGATGAATATCGTTATCAACTGCTATTTAAAAGTGACAATCGAGCCCATTTGCAACAGACCTTGTCCCTGCTTCGAGATTGGCTGACAATCAACAAGTATGGCAGTAATGTGCGTTGGATAATTGATAGAGACCCACAGGATATGTTATGACAATTACCTTTCATGAGAGGACGTTCGATATTGAATGGGGTGATATGGATGCCCTTGGCCATATCAATAATGCCCGGTATTTTGATTATTTCCAAGAGTCACGCATCCAATGGCTCGGAACATTGGGGTTCACATTAGGGGAGAAAAAAGGCCCCGTCGTTATCTCGATGACAGCAACGTATTTCAAAGCGGTCGTATACCCTGCTACTCTCACCATTAGGAGTAAAGCCCATAGCCCTGGCCGATCAAGCTTTTTGATGGATCATGAAATATATCAAAACGATATATTAGTGACGCAAGGACAAAGTAAAATCGTTTGGGTCGATTATAAGAAAAATCAATCAATACCTATCCCCGATAAAATTCTGAAATTGTTTGAGACGTAAGTCCTGCTTTTTATATTCCGCACAACGCCCTTGAGTTGCTATTTGGTAAAATAGTGTCAATTGATAGGGAATAGTCATTGCAAAAGGAGGCATTTTTCGATAAAACTGTAATCAAGCTGTTTAATCCAAGGAGTAACCATATGGTCCGCAAATTACTTGCATCGCTGCTATTAGGTCTCAGTGCTTTATCGAGCCAGTCAATGCCCCTCAACCAATTTGATTCCCTTGTCATGTTTGGTGATAGCCTCACCGATAATGGGAATCTCTACGCTTATATGTGGGGCTATTTGCCAATTTCCCCGCCCTATTATCAAGGTCATTTTTCCAATGGACCGATTTGGGCAGAATATTTATACCAAGATTGGTACGGCGAACAAAATGTGGGTGGTTTCCAGGATTATGCTGTGGGTGGTGCGGGTGCCGTGATTTCCAGAAAAGGAAATTTACCTTTTACATTATCCATTGAAGTGGATGATTACCTTTACTGGCATACCCATGATAAGCCCACGACAAGCTTATTTGCTATCTGGATAGGAGCCAATAACTACCTCAATGGACCCTCGAATGTTGATTCAATCACCACGGGGGTTGTCAATGCCATTGGCGATGCAGTTGAAACCCTTGCACGCAATGGCGGAAATAAATTCCTGGTCGCCAACTTGCCGGATTTAAATGCCTCCCCATTTGTGCAAAAATATGGTAACCCAAGCTTGCTGAAAGAAATAACCGATGTTCATAATCGAAAATTAGCGGATAAAATTGATGAGTTAAGAGGAAAATATCCTGATATTAAGCTTATTTTCTTTGATGTAAATGCCGCATTCGAAAAGGCCATGGCTGATCCTGCGGCATATCACTTAACCAACGTAACCGATCCATGTTATTTTGGAACGTACAGTGGATGGTATAATGCTGTGCAAGCTGCCCCAGATTTGATATACTCCGACCTTAAAAAAAGAAGTGCTCAGTTTGATAATAGCCACTGGGAAATGATAAAGGACAACCCGGAGCTCATGACAGCCGCTCAATTTGGGTTTATTTATAACCAGCATCCCATGAGTGCATTAGAAGAGCCTTCGACGTGTTATGGGTATTTGTTTTGGGATCATATTCACCCCACGACGGAAGTCCATCGTGTGATTGCGGATGAGGCGAAAAAACTGATTAAAGAAGCTGGGTTGACGTCGGCAATGCCCGATCCGGGCGAGGCGGTAAAAAATAAACCCTTTAAATACGATGTGCATCGCAATCGAAAGAATACTTCAATGTCGTAAAAAAAACTTAGCCCTCGTAGGTCGGGCCTTGGCCCGACAACTATTTGATTGATAAAAGAGTAATTAACGTGTCAGAAGATTCAGAATGGGTAAGTAAAAGCCAGCGAAAACGCGATGCGGATGCGGTACTTGATTTGGTTAAAAATTTACTCGAATTAAAAGCCAATGAACTTAGCCAGCTTCCTTTATCGGAGGCCGCTTTGCAAGGCCTAGCCGACGTAAAAAAGATACACCAACATGGTGCTCATAAGCGTCATATGAAGTGGTTAGCGAAGCAATTACGTCAAGATGACTTAAGCGACATTGAAGCTGCCTACCAAGCTATCTTGAGTTCCAGACAAGGCGAAACCGCGGATTTTCATTTGGCAGAACAATGGCGTACTCGATTGATTGAAGAGGATAACCAAGCTCTTGCGGAATTTATTAGTCAATATAAACCCGATGACATTCAACAGCTTCGCCAAGCCGTTCGCCAAGCAAAAATGGAATATGCCAGTCAGCAAAATCATGGTGCACAGCGAAGCCTTTTTCGACTCATTAAGGCCATGATGCAATGAATTATAATGTATTTGTTAGCTGCCCAAGAGGGTTGGAATATCTGCTCAAAGATGAAGTGACTTCTTTAGGATTGCATGTCGATACGGTGAGTCCTCAAGGGGTGTATGGCTATGCCCCGATTGGAATTTTATACCAGCTTTGTTTATGGTCTCGCATTGCCAATCGCGTGCAGGTTATCTTATTCTCAGGACAAGCCCATAATCAAAGTGCGCTATTACAATTATGCCAACAGTATCACTGGCAAACTGTTTTTAATGCTGATAAGACATTTGCCGTTGAATTTCATGGCAGCTCCAAGGAGTTTCGTAATACCATGTTTGGCGCCCAAGTGGTCAAAGATGGCATTGTGGATTATTTTGCTAGACAGGGAAAGCGCCCTTCAGTTGATAAGCAAAATCCACAAATCCGATTGCATGCATTTATCAAGCAAGATGAAATAACCATCAGCTTTGATTTAACTGGCTATAGCTTACACCAGCGTGGCTATCGTCAACGGGCCGGCGAGGCGCCTATTAAAGAAAATGTTGCTGCGGCAATGTTAATACGAGCCCAATGGCCAAGTTTGGCCAAACAAGGTTATTCCTTTCACGATCCTTTTTGTGGATCCGGGACGTTGGTGATTGAGGCCGCTAAGATGGCTGCGAATATCGCACCTGGATTATTGCGTGAAGATCAAGCGTTTATCCATTGGAATCAACATAATCCCACTTTGTGGGCTAAGCTACGTCAACAAGCGCTGACACAAGTTCACCGTATCGAAGGGGCTATTACCGGATCGGATACGAATAAAGCTTTAATCAAAACGGCAATGGACAATGCCCAGCGAGCCGGCGTTAAGCCGATGGTTCGCTTTTTAACTCAGACAGTTGATAAGATAGAAAATACCCATAAAGCGGGTTTATTAATCGCCAATCCCCCTTATGGTGAGCGGTTAGGGGATATGAATGCATTGATACCTGTCTATCAGCAACTAGGGCAAACCATGGCCCATCAGTTCCAAGGCTGGCGAGCAGCCATATTGACATCCAGCCCCATGTTGGCCAAAGCAATCGGTCTTCGCTCGGATAAGCAATACACGCTTTATAATGGCCCTATCGAATGCAAGCTTTATCTATTTCAGATAAGCGACAGAAACACGTTAAAATCGGCTCAGCCGGATAAACTATCTGACCGAGCACAGATGTTTTATAACCGATTAAAGAAAAATGCCCAACATCTAAAAAAATGGGCTGGAAGACAAGCCATTGATTGTTATCGCGTGTATGACGCAGACTTGCCAGATTATGCCTTCGCTATCGACTGTTATGGAGACTGCGTGGTGGTTCAAGAATATGCGCCACCTGTGACAGTCCCTATCCACAAGGCAGAGCAGAGAAGCTTAGAGGCCATGCAGGTCATACCTTTAGTGTTAGATGTGCCCCCTGGTCATATTTTTGTTAAGCAACGACGACAACAAAAAGGCAAGCAACAATATGACAAATTGTCCGACAAAGGCAAGGAAGTCATCGTTCATGAAGGCGATATTCAAGTCAAAGTCAATCTAACCGATTATTTGGATACGGGGCTATTTCTCGATCATCGACCCATGCGCAAGCGATTAGCCAAAGTGGCAGCCAATAAGCGGTTGCTCAATTGCTTTTGTTACACAGGCGTAGCTAGTCTTCACGCTGCCAAAGCGGGTGCCCACACAACCAATGTTGATTTATCGAAAACTTATTTAAATTGGGCAAAAGACAATTTTCGTCTCAATCACCTGACGTTTAGTGATCATCAATTCATCCAAGCGGATTGTCTGGATTGGCTGAAAAATACCAAAGAAAAATATGATGTTATTTTTTTAGATCCCCCCACTTTTTCCAATTCAAAACGAATGAAAGACACCTTTGATGTTCAACGGGATCATGAGGCAACAATCATTGCTGCGATGCGGCTTTTAAAAGAAGATGGTGTTTTGTATTTTTCCACTAATCTCAGGAAATTTAGTTTATCCCCACAAATCATAGCCCGCTATGAGGTAAAAAATATCAGCAAGGAAACCATCGATGAGGATTTTAAGCGCAGGGCTAATATTCATCATTGCTATGAGCTAAAACGAGCCAACAAAGAATAACTATTTTTTTCTATTATCTATATGATTTGAGTGGCTATTGAGCATGCCTGGCTCTATCGGAGCCAGAAAAAACAAAAAATATCCACTATAATTTTCTTATAAGGCTTAATATTTCCTTAATTTAACCGAGTTACACTATAAGTGTACATATAGATAAAGTGAGCATGATTCGATGGCAACACGATTCTTTCATCCACCAAGTTTAGGCCAAAAGAGTGAAATCACCCTTGACGCTAGCTTTCGTCAAGATGGTTTTGTTCGCGCATTGGCTTTAACCCTTGTTGATCGTTGTGTTTCACGCAAATTTGAAAATAAAGCGGCAGCCGAATTATTAATTGATAAATTGAATCAGCACTTTCCTGAAAGTGTCCCCAATGCCGCCCATGCCACGGCCATTGAAACCCTTGAACTAATGACCAGCACGCCTCAAAAAGCGTCAAGAACAGCACTCGAAATTACCTGGGTGTTGAGACAATTGATGGTTGATGCCATGAGCCAAAATTTGGTGCAATATCTTCCCGCTTTTTATCAACAAGGCGAAATTATAAAGCCAACAGAATTGAGAAAAGCGGGCACACCGATTGATAAAGCTGGATTATCGGCTTTAGCCAACTTATTGAATATGACCCTAGTGGTCCACCAGACAGAAAAAAATGCATCGCTTCCTGCAAAAGTAACTTATGGGCACGGCTGTGAAACAGTTCATCTCGATGAAAAAGAGGGACGATTTAGTCCGAGGGTAAAAAATAAGGAAGCATTCCGACCTTTACATTCGATTTCTAATGTGAGCCATTCGTTGCCTGTTGATCAATTTCATGATGATACCGTGGTGACGCAAGTACAATCATTATTAAGCCGAATTGAGCAAGCCAATTCAGAAAATAGCAATTGGTTAGCAAATATGCTCGACGATGGCAGTTTAACCTATAATGACTTGCTTCAACTTTATACAAGCGCTGCAGATACCGTGACATGGCAGCAAGCATTTGTTGAATCCACTACCGAATTTAAAACGCTTTTAATCAACGTCGCTGCGATGATGATCAGTTTTGGGATGACCACACGAGAAGACTTATTTGCAGCAGAAGTTGAAACAACCCCTTCATCTCCTTCAATGGTATAATTCCGGTACCATTGATATTTTTTAAGGTCGGGCTTCCACCCCGACCTTTTTTTTGGTGCAAACTTTCACTAAAAAGCCGGGCACGGGCACGGGCACGTAATGATTGTAGCTCCCATTAGCTGCAGGCGTAATGGGGGAGATTACTTTAAAGGAACGAGGATTATTTTGGATTGACAACCGATAAACCCGAGACGTTTTGCAAGCCTCGTGGAAGGCGGTTACCTCGTCGACCTCTTTCGCCTTGATAAGCCTCAATATCTTGGCCTTTTATGGTGAAGTGACGTTTGCCTGCATGCACGACTAATTCATCTTCGCTGGTTAAAATGGCCGTGGCAACGACAGCATCTTCGCCTTGTTTGATTTGAAGAGGCGGGATACTAATTAGCTTATTGCCTTTCCCTTTGCTTAATATCGGGAGATCTTTTGCTGGGAAAATTAACAATCGGCCAGTCGCTGTGGCGCAAGCGACAAGGCTTTGCTCAATATCAGCAACCGTTTGTGGGGGCAATATGTGAGCGCCTTCGGCAAAACGCAAGCAGGCTTTTCCGTTTTTGTTTTTAACCAATAAATCCTGGGTCGGTGCAATAAAACCATAACCCGCCGATGAGGCTATTAAGAGGTGTTGTGATTCGGACGCAGCGATCATGGATTCAAAGTGTTGACCCTCCGATGGGTTAAGCCATCGAGTCAGCGGCTCTCCTTGGCTGCGTGCAGAGGGGAAAATATGACCCGGCAACGAATAGACTTTGCCTTCGCTATCAAAAAATAATACCGGTTGATTCGTGCGAGCATTACACTGGGTTTTGAAGCTATCACCGGACTTGTAGCTTAACTCAACCCCATTCATATCATAACCTTTGGCTGCACGAATCCAGCCTTTTTGCGATAAAATCACCGTCATGGGTTCATTGGGAACAATGGCCGCTTCGCTCAACGCTTGCGACTCTTGTCTAGCGACGATGGGTGAGCGACGTTTATCTCCAAATTCATCTCGGTCAGCAGCTATTTCTTCACTCACCAAGTTTTTTAATTTACCTTCATCGCCTAAGACGGATTGTAAATAATCCCGTTCTTGGTGCAATTCATCCAGCTCGCCTTTGATTTTAATTTCTTCTAATTTTGCTAAATGACGCAATTTCATTTCTAAAATGGCTTCGGTTTGGCGATCGGTGAGATTAAAACGCTGCATCAATACGGGTTTTGGCTCATCGTTTTCACGGATAATGGCGATGACTTCATCAATGTTGAGATAAGCGGTTAATAAGCCTTCTAAAACGTGAATTCGGTCGAGCACTTTTTCTAAGCGGTAAGTTAAACGTCTACGAACCGTGGTTAGTCGGAAGGTTAGCCATTCGGTTAGTAAGTTAACAAGACCTCGAACACGAGGTTTGCCGTCTAAACCGATTAAATTAAAATTAACCCGATAATTCTTTTCCAGATCGGTGGTGGCAAACAAGTGCGACATTAGTCCATCGCTATCAACGCGATTTGAACGAGGAATAATCACCAAGCGAGTCGGGTTTTCATGATCGGACTCATCGCGTAGATCTTCAACCATCGGCAATTTTTTACTTTGCATTTGTGCTGCAATTTGCTCAATCACTTTGGCACCGGATACTTGATAGGGCAGTTCGGTAATCACAATGTTGGACTGCTCCTTTTTATAAACAGCGCGCATCTTGACGCTGCCTGTTCCCTGCTCATATATTTCAGTAATCGTGTTTCGGGAACTGATGATCTCAGCTCCTGTGGGGAAATCGGGCCCTTGAATATGTTGCATGATGTCAGCCAAACTGGCGTTTGGATGCTTTAATAGGTGAATACAGGCATTGGCCACTTCGGTTAAATTATGCGGCAGCAAATCAGACGACATACCAACGGCAATTCCCGTTGCGCCATTTAATAATGCGTTTGGCAGCCTTGCTGGAAGCAAAGAAGGCTCTTTCAAAGTGCCATCAAAATTATCCACCCAATCAACGGTGCCCATGGGCAATTCTTGCAGCAAGAGATTGGCATAGGCAGATAAGCGGGCTTCGGTGTAGCGCATGGCAGCAAAAGATTTGGGATCATCGGGCGAGCCCCAGTTACCTTGCCCATCAACAAAAGGATAGCGATAGGAGAACGGTTGAGCCATTAATACCATGGCTTCATAGCAAGCCGTATCACCATGAGGATGAAATTTACCGAGAACATCCCCGACAGTACGAGCCGATTTTTTATATTTTGCCGTTGATTTTAAACCTAGCTCGGACATGGCATAGATAATGCGACGTTGGACTGGCTTTAAACCATCGGCAATATGGGGTAACGCACGGTCTAAAATGACATACATGGCGTAGTCAAGATAGGCCTTTTCGGTAAACTCGCTTAAGGGTTGCTTTTCGATATTGCTATTCATACAGTACTGAGTAATTTTCTATCATCAATGCTACTTTTGGATACTTCCTCGTAGCTCTTTCCTGTTTCTTTCATACTGGTTGCTAGTTTTAGGGCGTTATCAACAGTTAAATCTTTCTCAATCATCAGATTAGTGGCTAATAGACAGATTTTCATAAAACCAGGATCTGGGGTGTAGCTTGTGCCAACTTTCGCGCCAAAAAAGAAGAAGTCTACTGCGTTTGTTTTTACACCAACAGCCGCTTTTTTACAAGCGTCATTTAATTCCATTAATGCGCTGTCGACTGCATCTAACACTTTCTTTTTGACTTTTTGATCGCGATTATCCAAATCTTCTTTCATTTCATTGATGTTTTGTATGCATTCCGCCAATTTTTTGGCAAATATCTCTTCTTTCTTTTGGTTCAACTCAGGAAAGTAATCGGCTTGTTTTATCCCAAGGCGCTCTTCGAGTCTTTGCCGGTAATGAGTGGCCATGTATAATGCACAAAAATATTTAAACACATTTTGGGGTTGGGAAGCGTTGACGTGCTCCATCTTCATATCAAGTAGTCTTGCGCTAGTGCAAAATTCAATAAAATCTAAAACGAACACTCTGACGTTATCGATAGAGGGCTCCGTTGACCCTTCATTCTTATTTGCTAAAGAAGCTTTTCTGGTTGTTTCATCTCGTGATGATTTAAGTATTCTTTCTATTTCCCAAAAGGTCGTCATTTCATTATCAGATGGAGCAAGCTTATAAATGGCTTGAGTTAAATTTTGCAGTTCCAGATCCTTAGCCCTGGATAAGGTTTTATCTTGTAAGGTTGACGGAGTATGATGTTTATTAATACTTGTAATAAAATTTATTACTTCCTGTTTCACGATGGTATAAAATACTGTATCCACTTTATTCTCCCTAACGACAGTTTTGCATATTTTATTAAGCGTTGTATGATAAGCGACAACACTTAATAATCATGAACCATTTTTAACCATTTAGGCCAGGATTACAAGACATGTCACTACAAATTGTTATTCTCGCTGCCGGCAAAGGCACGCGCATGTACTCCCATGATGTCAAAGTTCTACAAAAGCTTGCTGGTAAACCCATGTTGCAATGGGTTATCGAGCGAGCACGATTGTTAAACCCTGATGCTGTCCATGTTATCGTTGGTCACCAAAGCCAAACAATTGTCAGTGCAATCAATGATAATACACTTAATTGGGTAGAACAAGCAGAACAATTAGGAACGGGCCATGCGGTGATGCAAGCGCTACCTTATATTGATGATAAATCGTATGTCCTAGTGCTTTCCGGGGACGTTCCTTTAATTGATGCGGCCATTTTGCAGCAACTGATTCACCGCATGGAACAAGCCAAAAAGGAACCCCTGGTGTTATTAACGGCAAAAGTTGACGATCCAAGCGGATTGGGACGGATTATTCGAGACAAAGAAGGTTACGTTCAGGCGATTGTTGAAGAAAAGGATGCCGGTGTTGCCGAAAAACAAATTAATGAGATATACAGTGGCATTTGTTGTGCGCCGGCGCGATCGTTAAAACAATGGTTGCCAAAGTTGTCGAACAAGAATGCCCAAGGGGAATATTATTTGACTGAAATCATCCAGCTGGCTGTGGCAGAGGGGTGCCCGGTTGAGGCGGTGGTGACGGATAAAATTAGCTCTATTCTAGGCGTCAATAATCGCTTGCAATTGCATCAATTAGAACGCTTATGGCAGAAAGAACATGCGCAATCGTTGCTACTTGCCGGCTTGTCTTTGGCGGATGCCAACCGGTTTGATGTGCGAGGCATATTAACCCATGGCAAAGATGTTTTTATCGATGTCAATGTTGTCATCGAAGGCCAAGTGAGCCTAGACGATGGGGTGCATATCGGTCCAAACTGTGTCTTAAAAGATTGTCATATCGGCAACAATAGCCATATTCATGCTAACAGTGTGATTGAAGGGGCTTTGATCGGTCACGCCAATGAAATTGGACCATTTGCCAGGGTGCGTCCTGGTACCGTCCTTGCCAATCATTGTAAAATTGGTAATTTTGTTGAAACCAAAAAAGCAACCTTTGCTGATGGCAGTAAAGCCAGTCATTTAAGCTATTTGGGCGATGTTACGATTGGTTCAAATGTCAACATTGGAGCGGGGACAATTACGTGTAATTATGATGGTGTGAATAAATATCAAACCATTATTGAAGATGGCGCATTTATTGGATCAGACACCCAACTCATCGCCCCTGTCACGGTGGGAAAGAATGCAACCATTGGAGCAGGCAGTACCATTCGCAAAGATGCACCGCCGGATGCGCTAACCTTAAGTGCTTCTGTGCAGCGCACGCTAATGGGCTGGAAGCGGCCCCAGAAAAAAGAAAAAAATTCTTAGTAAAGATTTCATGGCTCTAAACAATAATCACTGAACAAATACGTGCCTTTGAGCGTGCCCGTGCCCGGGTTTAAATGGACACGCTCACGGGCAGGTAGTTATTTGCCTGGTAAGAATGTTTTGTATTTCGTTATCCATCATACTTTGCTATACTTAGTTAGGGTCCGGTAGTACAGATTTATGAACCAACACGTAAATCTAGGGACGCATCCTGATGTTGGTGTTGTGCAAGCCTGCCTCGTAGTAGGAAGCCTGATCCAACACATCCGCCTCCCACTTGAACCTTGGGTTCAAAGTCTAAAACTGCCGGGCTTTCCATCATTATCCTATCAATGTTACCATTCAAATCTTTAAGCCTAAATGATCGTAGGTATTTTTTAGCGACTTTGTCAGTACGGGGACAATAATGAGTTATTCTTTTATGAGCGACAACAATGCGCCAGTCCATCCTTCCGTGCTAGCATCCATCAATCATGCCAATACAGGGTATGCACCAGCCTATGGGGAGGATGAATTCACCGCCCAGGCCCGCCAACTAATACAAGCACATTTTGGCGGTCAATGTGAGGTCTTGTTTTCTACAACAGGCACGGCTTGTAATGTTATTAGCCTAAAAACACTACTGGAGCCTTATGAGGGGGTAATATGTCCCAAATCTGCGCATTTGAATGTGGATGAGTGCGGTGCGCCTGAAGCCGTCGGTGGTGTCAAATTAATAAGCTGTGAAACAATACAAGGTAAAATAACCCCCGAAAACATTCTTGCTTGCCTACAAGATGTTCGCATGGTACATCGCATCCAACCCAAAGTGGTTTCCATCTCTCAGTGCACCGAGTGGGGAACGGTCTATACTTTAAACGAGTTACAAGCGATAAAGGATATTTGTAGTCGCAATAATCTGTATTTGCATGTCGATGGTGCGCGCCTTGCTAATGCGGCCTGTGCGTTGGATGTCTCATTAAGTGAAATTTGCTTAAATGGCGGCGTTGATATTCTTTCATTTGGCGGCACTAAAAATGGATTAATGGGCGCAGAAGCGATCGTGTTATTTCATCCACACATGAAGCAACGTGCCGCTTTCTTCCATAAACAAATGATGCAATTAAGTAGCAAAATGCGCTATGTTTCAGCTCAATTTATCGCACTTTTGAGTCATGATTTATGGAAAGAAAATGCAAGCCACGCTAATCAAATGGCCAAACAACTGGCAACCTTAGTGAAAGATGATGTTGCCATTGTCATGCCAGTTGAAACCAATGTCGTTTTTGCACAATTACCCAAATCAATCATCGCGCCGTTGCAAAGCCAATATCCGTTTGCTACGTGGGTCTCAGCACAAGGGATCGTTCGTTGGATGACCGACTTTGCCACACCGATAGATGCTGTGAATGAATTTGCAAAAGCCATCAAGGAAGCGTTGAACACAAAAGTGTCAGGGTAATTATCCTGAAATATCGTTAAAGGATTTGAAAGAAGGGAGGCTATATGTATCTGTTATATTCGTTTAATACCCCCAATGGGCTTAAGCCTACCATTCTATTGGAGGAGTTAGGTGTGGATTATAAGATAAAAATAATCGACATCCGGGAAGGAGAGCAGTTTAAGCCTGAATTTTTGAAAATCTCTCCCAATAATAAAATACCTGCGTTGGTTGATGAAGAAACGGGGTTGAGTTTATTTGAGAGTGTGGCTATTTTACAGTATTTAGCAGAAAAGCACGGCAAGTTTTTACCAACCGATTTGACAGAGAAGTTTAAGGTTATGCCATGGTGTTATTTTCAAGTCGGACATGTTGGACCGATGTTTGGGCAGTTTGGCCACTTCCATAAGTTTGCAAAAGAAGATGTTCCTTATGCAAAAAAACGTTATGCCGAGGAAAGCATGCGTATTATGGGCGTCATGGAGCGGCAGTTAGCAACGCATGAATTTATCAGTGGAGAACACTATACCATCGCTGATATGGCGATTTGGCCATGGATTTATGGTTATCAACGCTATTATGAAAGCGGCATTGATAAAAAGCAATTTCCAAGTTTGACAAGATGGTACGAGCAGATCGGCAAGCGAAAAGCAGTCAAAGCAGCGCTTGCTGCTTATGAATGATTTAACCGAACCGTTTTTAAGATGGCTTCAATGCCTTCCCAGTCTTTCGCTTTTATGAGATGGGATGGTGTCAAAGCACTCATGCCAATGCTGATAACGTTGCTTAGATTTAAATAGTGAGCGGCGTTATCAAAACTAATCCCCCCAGTTGGGCAGAAGCTAATTTCAGGGAACACACTGGCAATCGATTGAAGCCAAGGGATTCCGCCAACCACTTCGGCAGGAAATAATTTGAGGCAGTTTAACCCAAATGCTTTGGCTTGCATCACGTCTGATGGCGTTGCAACACCGGGAAGATAAGGCAGAGAATACATGGAGGCAAGGCTTGCTATGGATTGCGTAAACCCCGGGCTTACGGCAAACTTCGCTTTACTTTGCACCACCTGTTCCATGGTATCAATGTCTGTCACCGTCCCTGCCCCAATGGTTAAATGGCTAAACTCTTCGGCAAGGACATTGATAATCGATAATGCGTTGGCGGTTCTTAGGGTGATTTCTAAGGTATTAAACCCATAACGGTGTAATAATTGAGCCAACATACACGCATCTTCAACATGATCAATGGTAATGACAGGGATGATGGGGGATTGTTTTAGGATTTCTTTCATAAAAGTAATGACATCAATAAACATCGCTCTATAATAACCAATATTTTATTGATCACAAGGACATGGATTGAAAATCGCAGCCGTGGGTGAATGTTTAATTGAATTAACGGAATATGCCGATAATCTGATGGCATTAAATTATGCCGGTGATACCTACAACACTTGCTACTATCTAGCCCAGTTAAATAAGCAATGGCAAATTGCCTATGTGACGGCATTAGGGGTGGACCCTTACAGTCAGGCTATGTTGCAAACCTGGAAAAAACTTGGCATTCACTCGGACCTATGCTTGCAATTTGAAAATAAAATTCCTGGTTTGTATTTAGTGAATACCGATGATTTGGGTGAGCGATCGTTTTATTACTATCGTCATCAATCCGCCGCCTCGCAATGGTTAACCCATCCCGATATCAATGCCTGCTTGGAGGCCATTTTAGATTATGATTATCTGTATTTATCGGGCATTAGCTTTGCTATTTTGATGCCAGCTGAGCGGGTGCGGTTGTTGGAGTTTGTGAGTGTTGCCAAAACAGCCGGAGTGGGCATTGTTTATGACAATAATTACCGTCCTAAATTATGGAGCAACCCAAATGATGCCCAGCATTTAGCGAAACAGATGTGTCAGCTATCGGATTGTTTTTTTGTGACCCACGATGATGAAGCGATTTTATTTGGTGATGCTAATGCCAACGCAACGTTTGAGCGCTATCAAGCCTATTCTCCGCCACTATTGGTCGTTAAAGATGGTGCAAGGCCTTGTTTGGTTAGTGATAACGGACAAATGATTCGCCAATCCCCGCCCGTGATTGAAAAAGTCATTGATACAACCGGTGCTGGGGATGCCTTTAATGCGGGATTTTTAAGCGCTTATTGGCAGGGAAAAACGATTGAAGTGGCCATCAAAAAAGCAAGCCAATTGGCCTCTGCAGTGATTCAATGTCGCGGTGCTATCTTACCCATGGGGCATTTTGAACAAAAAGCTGGGCTTGCCGATGGCTAATGAATCATCTAGGAAAAGATAGCCATCTTTATCCTGAGGCGTACCTTCGAGCCCCATCGATGCGGATGTGATGCAAAGTTGTTGATAATTTTCCCCGCCAAAGCAACAACTGGTCGGTCGTTTCACGCCCATCGGAATCACTTTATCGACATTACCGTCAGGCGTATAACAGGTGATGCAACCCCCATCCCAATGCGTACTCCAAACACGGCCTTGGTTGTCCACAGTTAACCCGTCGGGATAGCCTTTAGTAATTTGAGCAAAGACCCGTTGGTTATGGATTGTGCCGGATTGGCTATCAAAATCATACTGATAAATCTGCTGACGTGGGGAATCCGTATAATACATAACGGCATTATCCAAGCTCCAATCGGTGCCATTGCTGACAATCACATTATCTTGTTTAAGCGATAGACGATAGCCATCAAAACAATAAAGGGCAGCAATCGGATTTTGCTCTGAGATGTCCTTTGTCCCAACCCAAAGTCGCCCCATACAATCGACCTTGCCATCATTAAACATCACGTTGTCTGGTAGTTCAGGGTGGTAAAGTGGGTGAATTTCTTGGGTCGATAAATTGACTTCAACGATGTCTCGAGCAAGTGCGGCAATTAAATTACCATTGTCAGCAAGCACAATGCATCCCACCGGCGAGGGCAGGGAAATGGTTTCGATAGTTTGCAAATCGTGTAATAAAGTATGGATGCGCATTTGAGTGATATCCACCCAGTAAAACTGCTTTCGATGTGGGTGCCAAGCAGGACTTTCCCCAAGTTGGTTGCGTGTTTGAGTAATACAGATCATCGGTAATCCATTTTTTTAAAAGTTTGATTTTAATCGAAATAAGAGCTTGCATTCAAGGCTGGATATTTTTATTATGCCTGATAATTTAGGGGTGTGGGGTAAACTAGCCCGCCAATGAACATGTTATCAAGGAAGAAGTGTGGTGCATCAAAAAGCGATATATCTAATCAGTTCCGTTGCCGCGTTAGCAGGATTGCTATTTGGATTTGACACCGGCGTTATTTCTGGCGCTATTTTATTTATTAACAATGACTTTCAACTATCCCACGTCCAAACGGAAGTGGTGGTGAGTGCTGTATTATTCGGTGCTTTTTTTAGTGCACTCATGAGTGGCAGACTCTGTGACATCCATGGACGCAAAAAAGTGATAATTTTAACCGCACTGACCTTTATCGTGGGTACGCTAGTTTGTGCATTTACGCCAAATGTGAATGGCTTGGTTTTAGGACGGTTAATTCTTGGGCTTGCCATCGGAATTGCCTCCTATGCAGCACCGCTTTATTTGGCAGAAATATCACCCAAAAAAACCCGAGGATTTATTGTAACCTTAAATCAATTGGCTATCACCGTCGGGATTTTATTTTCTTATTTAGTCGATTATGCCTTTAGTTATCAGGAGGCCTGGCGGGTAATGTTGTTTGTTGGCATTGTCCCGGCTTTATTATTATTTGTTGGCATGATGTATTTACCGGAAAGCCCTCGTTATTTGCTGCTGAAAAAGAAAGTTGAAGAAGCCCGTCAATTATTAGCTAAAATCCGCCCTGCGAATGAAGTCGAAGACGAATTGAGTGCTATTATTCATAGCCAGGAAGCAAAATCAATTCGAGGTCGCGATTTATGGATGAATAAGCGATTTCGTGCGATCCTGTTGGTTGGTATTACCTTGGCGATATCGCAGCAAGTCACGGGGATTAATACCATCATCTATTATGCGCCAACGATATTTCAACGAGCGGGATTTCACACCACCAATGCGATTTTAGTGACGACTATGATAGGTATCGTGAATGTCGTATCAACGCTGATAGCCCTCCCACTCATCGACAGGATCGGTCGAAAAACCCTGCTTCTCGTGGGTGTGTCAGGCATGTGTATTAGCTTAGTGATGATGGGGTATGCATTTACGCAGCACGTCCTCAATGACAGTCTGCGATATTTGTTAATAACCAGCATGATGGCTTACATTGCTTGCTTTGCCTTCAGTTTGGGACCGATGGTTTTTGTCATTCTTTCGGAGATTTTCCCATTGGCTATTCGAGGCCGTGGCATGAGTTTGGCTATGAGTGGCAACTGGGGCGCAAATACTTTAGTAGCGCTGTCATTTTTATCGATTATTCATCAAATTGGCATGACGCAAACGTTTTATCTATTTGCCCTGATGTGCGTGCTAACCCTTTGTTTTATTTTTTATTTTATACCCGAAACCAAAGGTATTTCGTTAGAACAAATCGAGCGTAACATTGTTGATGGTGTTGCAAGCAGGCACCTCGGTCAGCCAGGAGAAGCCCATGTTGTTGAATGAAAAAGTCATTGTCGTTACCGGTGCTGCTCGAGGAATCGGTTTGGCAATCGCCAAATTTGCCCATCAACAGGGCGCAAGCATTGTGTTGCACGATAGGCCGAAATCCCAATTGCAATCGATAGCTGAGCAGTTTGCTGATCAGGTGACTTATATTGAGGCTGATCTTGCGGATGAACACAACGCCGAAAGGATCATCAATGCGGCAGTTGAAACGTTCGGTCGCATCAACG
Source organism: Pseudomonadota bacterium (assembly GCA_020051095.1). Classification (GTDB taxonomy): domain Bacteria; phylum Pseudomonadota; class Gammaproteobacteria; order Legionellales; family Legionellaceae; genus JAFIFT01. The sequence goes on from JAGVJN010000013.1 coordinate 100,562, forward strand.
GGTTAGTTAATTGTGCTGGCATTTATCCTCGAAGCGATATCGATACAAGCCGTTCGTTATTTGATTCGGTGATGGCAGTCAACGTCAAGGCCCCGATGCTGCTTAGCCAACACGCGGTCAAGCATATGAAAATGCAAAAGCAAGGTGGCAGTATTGTCAATATTGGCTCGATAAATGCCCATTGTGGTCAACCCGATTTGCTGGTTTATTCCATGTCCAAAGGGGCATTAATGACCATGACGCGGAATCTTGCAGATGCATTAACAACCGATGGCATTCGCGTCAACCAATTAAATGTTGGTTGGACAGCAACAGAAACGGAAGTTGCTTTGAAACAACGTGAAGGATTAGGCAAAGACTGGCAACGACGAATCCCCACGTTATACGCGCCGCGCGGTCAAATTTTAAAACCAGAAGAGATTGCCCCCCATGTTGCATTTTGGTTATCGGATTGGTCTGCCCCCGTCTCAGGAGCCGTTTATGAACTGGAGCAGTACCCGGTTATTGGTCGCAACCGTATCTGCGATATTTCCCTGTCTTAACTGATTGTCGTTTTAATGGAGTCGTCATGAAAATTATTGATGCAAAGGTCTTTGTCTGTTCTCCAAACCGAAATTTTGTCACCCTCAAAATTATCACCGATGAAGGCATTTATGGCTTAGGAGATGCTACCTTAAATGGCCGTGAGTTGTCCGTGGTCTCTTATTTAGAAGATCATATTCTACCTTGCTTAATTGGCCGCGATCCTTCTCAAATTGAAGATATATGGCAATATTTATATCGCGGGTGTTATTGGCGTCGAGGGCCCGTGACGATGGCTGCTATTGGCGCAGTAGATATGGCTTTATGGGATATCAAAGGAAAAGCACTTAACACGCCTGTCTATAATTTACTCGGTGGTAAAAGCCGTTATGGGGTGATGGTTTATGGTCACGCAAATGGTGCTGATATTAGCGAAACCGTCGAACAAGTGGGTCATTATATTGAGCAAGGCTACCATGCCATTCGTTGTCAATCGGGGATTCCGGGTTTAAAAAATAGTTATGGGGTTGGCAAAGATAAGCTATATTATGAGCCTGCCACCAAGGGCATGCCGGAAGAATGTGAGTGGTCAACGGAAAAATATTTGAATTACACACCAAAATTGTTTGCAAAAATTCGGGATACCTATGGTGATGAGCCCCACTTGCTTCATGATTGCCATCATCGGTTGACGCCTATTGAAGCGGGACGGCTAGGTAAGGAACTGGAGCCCTACCACTTGTTTTGGCTGGAAGATACCGTGCCTTGCGAATTACAAGAAGGCTTCCGCATCATTCGTCAACACACCACCACCCCGCTAGCCGTTGGTGAAGTCTTTAATACGGCCTATGATGCAACCACCTTAATCACTGAACAATTAATTGATTATTTGCGTATGGCCGTGGTGCATGGTGGCGGCATCACCCCAATGAAAAAAATTGCGGCAATGTGTGAGTTATATCACATTAAAACCGGTTGCCACGGGGCAACGGATTTATCGCCCGTTACCATGGCAGCGGCATTGCATTTTGATATCGCTATCAATAATTTTGGCGTTCAAGAGTATATGCGCCATACCGCTTTGACCAATGAGGTATTTAAGCCGACCTACCAGTTTGATAACGGTTATTTAATCCCCAGTGATGCCCCCGGATTAGGCATTGATTTTGATGAGCAGTTAGCGGCCAAATATCCTTATGAGCGCGCCTATTTACCCGTTAATCGTAAATTAGACGGCACGCTATTTAATTGGTAAAGTTATCTTTTTTCGGTCTTAGCGATGGCTAAGACCGAATCCCAACACAGGACATGGGTGATTGAGCAAGGATTGTTGTATGAGGAAAGCCGTTTTAGGGTTGTTAATTTTAGGCTATCTCTTATCCGCTTCCGCTCATGAACCAACAGACGCCTTAATTCAGCAATCCATGCTCTACCAGTCCAAAAAGATTCGGCAAAAACTTGCAGGCAGCCATCACCAATGGCTGCATTCTTATATGAAGCCATCGGTGGAGCGTGTGCTTACAAAAAATGCAGTTTGGTTTGATGCCTATCCCGATGCCATGATTCATGAGGAAGGCCAAACGATTCTGGCTTTTTTTAGTCAAAAAAAATTATGGCGACTCTTTAAATATATTGGCATTGATGCCATTCATACCGGACCGATGCAGCAAGCGGGGGGCTATGAAAGTGGTCAATTGACCCCGAGTGTCGATGGCGGATTTGATCCCATCAGCTTACACATTGATGCTCGTTATGGCACCGACAGCCAATATCGTCAAATGACCCGTCTTGCTAAAGCCTACGGTGGCATGATCATTAGCGATTTAATTCCAGGACATACCGGCAAGGGGATTGATTTCTATTTAGCTTTGCTTGGTTTCAGTGATTATCAAGGTCTTTATACCCTCATTGAAATCCCCAAACGCTATTGGGCTAAACTACCGACGGTTGAAACGGCTTGGCATAGTATCAATTTAACGCAGCCGCAAGTGGAATGGTTAAGCCGTCTGGATATCCTGCCAGGCCATTTGCAACGGGTCTTATTTTCAATGCCAAGCCAGCCTACAACGGGCTGGGATATCACTGGGGAGATTCAGGGCGTTGATGGGAAGATGCATCGCTATGCCTATTTGCATTATTTTAAGCCAGGTCAACCGACGCTGAATTGGTTAGATGCCAGTTTCAGCGCACAGCAGTTGATAAGTGCCCAAATCATTCAGGCCATTGTCCTACTCAAAGCAGATATGTTACGCATTGATGCGAACCCTTTTCTTGGGTTAGAGCGCATTGATAATAGTACGCAAACTCATTCCGAAGGAACGCCATTGGCAATAAATGCCAGCAATACGATTGCGCAAATGATTCGTAAATGGGGCGGCTATTCGTTTCAAGAACTCAATTTATCAGTGGAAAAAATGAAGCAATTCATGGAGCATGGTGCGGATTTTTCCTATGATTTTATTACAAGACCAGCCATTGAACATGCCGTTTTAACAGGGGATGCAAGGCTTCTAAATACTATGATGCAACAGCTGATAAAAGCGCATATTGACGTCAGGCGCTTAGAGCATGGCTTGCAAAATCATGATGAAATTACCTATGAGCTCGTTGAATTGACTGACAACCCCACAAAGCGCTATCTCTATGGGGATAAGCCATTATCGGGCTTTTCGATTAAACAGCAAGTCATTGAGCAGATGCGTCAGAAGGCACTGTCTAAGCCTTATAATGTGATTAATAATAATGGCTTATGTACCACCATGGCAGGATTAGTTGCGACGCGATTGGATATTCAAGATCCTTATCATGCAACCCCAGCGCAAATAGCTAAAATTCAGCAAGGCATGTATTTACTCTTTGCATTTAATGCACTGCTGCCGGGCATCGTTAATATATCCGGTTGGGACTTAGTGGGGGCTTTACCGCTTCGTCGAAATGACAACAGTCCCTATCAAGTCGATTCTGATTGCCGCTGGCTAAATCGAGGCAGCTACGAATTATTTGCCACTAAAAAGCCGCAAGCCACCCTAGCGAAGGCAAAAGCCCTATTTCCACCACTAGCGCAACAAACGAAAAATCAATTATCGTATGTGGGTCAGATAAAAACGTTATTAGATTTTCGTAAACGACAGCAGCTAGCGAAGGCTAAACTGGTAAACGTATTGAATTTAGGGCCGCAAATTAGTGCATTTGTCACCGAGTACCAACAGCAACGCTGGTTGATGGTTTTTAACTTTTCAGATATGCCGATCTCCTTTCATTTGCCGCCACACTTCCAAATTAAAGGCATCGCATTTCACCAACAAGCCACTGGCCAATTGACAAAGGTGAACGCCCTGGATTTTGTTGTTTTCAAACTATCAGTTTAGGTATCCTACTAATCTCTATGAAAACAATGGGTTATTGAAAAAAGAATCCTTTGTTTGAGCTTGTTGGCATGGTTTATATGGACTATACTCTTTACTTCCAATAGATTCAGGAGCGATTTCTATGATTAAACGAGGGATATGTTTAGCCGCGGTTTTTACCGTTGTTGTTTCACCCATCATTTTTTCCAATGCAACGTTTGCGGATGATGCACCTAAAACCAACCAATATTGGTGGCCCAAGCAGCTAGATCTCAGTCCGCTGCGACAAAACGATCCAGCATCCAATCCCATGGGCAAAGAGTATAACTACGCCGCTCAGTTTAACACCCTTGATTTAAATGCAGTGAAGAAAGACATTGAGCAAGTGTTAACAACGTCCCAGGAGTGGTGGCCAGCCGACTATGGCAACTATGGCCCGTTTATCATTCGTATGACCTGGCATGCGGCAGGGACCTATCGAACCATTGATGGTCGGGGTGGTGCCGATGGTGGCATGCAGCGGTTTGCCCCGCTAGACAGTTGGCCTGATAATGCCAGTCTTGATAAAGCACGCCGTTTGCTTTGGCCCATCAAAAAGAAATATGGCGACAAGCTTTCTTGGTCGGATTTGATGGCTTTCGCAGGCAATGTCGCTTTAGAACAAATGGGATTCAAAACCATCGGATTTGCCGGTGGACGTGTGGATGCATGGAAGTCAGAAGAGGTGAATTGGGGGTCGGAAGGCGAGTGGTTGGGTAGCAATCGATTCAGCGGAGACAGACAACTGAAAAAACCATTTGGCGCAACACAAATGGGACTCATCTATGTTAATCCAGAAGGCCCCGATGGCAATCCGGATCCGCTGGCCGCGGCAAAAGACATTCGCGAAACCTTTGGGCGGATGGCGATGAACGATGAAGAAACCGTTGCTCTGATTGCCGGTGGACATGCGTTTGGTAAAGCGCATGGGGCTGCTAATCCAGCAAAATACGTGGGACCTGCTCCTGCAGGCGCACCGATTGAGCAGCAAGGATTTGGCTGGAAAAATAGCTATGGCACTGGCAAAGGTGCTGACACCATTACCAGTGGATTAGAAGGTGCTTGGAGTGTTAGTCCCATCAAATGGAGCCACAATTATTTACAAAACTTATTTAACTTTAATTGGGTTAAAACAAAAAGCCCTGGCGGTGCGACCCAATGGATACCGGATAACAAAGCTGCTGCTAACTTGGTGCCCGATGCACATGACCCTAATAAAAGGCATGCGCCGATCATGTTTACAACCGATTTAGCGCTTAAATTTGATCCAGCGTATCGCAAAATTTCTGAGCGGTTTATGAAAAACCCAGCGGAGTTAGATAGGGCATTTGCCAACGCTTGGTTCAAACTCATCCATCGAGACATGGGGCCACGCTCACGTTACCTTGGCTCCATGGTGCCAACAGAAGTATTTATTTGGCAAGATCCCGTCCCTGCAGTGGATTATGTATTAGTGGATAACCAGGATGTTGCTAAGCTAAAAGGAGAAATTTTAAAATCTGGACTCACGGTTCCAGAACTTGTTAGAACTGCTTGGGCTGCGGCTTCTAGTTTCCGTGGGACGGATATGCGTGGGGGCGCTAATGGTGGACGGTTACGGCTTGCTCCCCAGAAAGACTGGGAGGTGAATAATCCGGCCGAGATAGCAAAAGTGATTAAAGTGCTTGAAGGGATTCAGCAGAACTTCAACAAGGCGCAAACGGGCAATAAAAAAATCTCATTGGCCGATGTCATTGTCCTTGGTGGAGCTGCAGCCATTGAGCAAGCGGCAAAACAAGGTGGTCAAAGTATTCAAGTGCCTTTTACCCCAGGCAGAACGGATGCAACCCAAGAGCAAACCGATGCTGTGGCGATGGAAGTATTGAAGCCGACGGCAGATGGGTTCCGTAACTTCTACGACAAAAGTAACAAACGTTCCCCGGAACAGATGTTGGTGGAAAAAGCGACCTTCTTAAATTTATCCGTACCGGAAATGACGGTATTAGTCGGTGGCCTCCGTGCATTGAATGCCAATACTGGGCAGACAGAATATGGCGTTTTAACCAACAAACCCGGCGTTTTGACCAATGATTTCTTTGTCAATCTAGTGGATATGTCGACGCAGTGGCAAAAATCACCGACAACAGAAGGGATCTACGAAGGTAAAGATAGAAAAACGGGCCAATTGAAATGGAAAGCCACGGCGGTGGATCTGATTTTTGGGGCTAATTCAGAATTAAGGGCCGTTGCTGAAGTGTATGCCACTGACAATGCACAAGCGAAGTTTACCCAAGATTTTGTCAATGCCTGGGTCAAAGTGATGATGCTCGACCGCTTCGATCAACAAAATCCCGCCAACCAGTTATAAATATTGATAGGTCAGGCCTCGGCCTGACCTATCCTCATTACGCTAATCCGCACCTTAAAAAATAACTGTTAAAAATTGTAAGCAATTAATTTAATTTGCATTTTTACCTGTACAAATCCAAAAAATCTTCTAAATTGTAATTAGGGGATACATAAACATCAATCAAGAAAATGTCTCAATCCCCCATCAGATGTTAATGCCGTGAAAACTATACGCTCATCAATTAAACAAAATCGATAGAAAGCGTGGTGATTAATTTAGCTAAAAGGAGTTAGCATGTCACAGCAACGACAAGAATTACCTAAAAAAGATAAAGTAACCATTAGTCTGTTTAGTGTCGAAAATAAACAGGGAACTTACAACCGAGGAATGTTTTCCGCAGAAACAGTCGAAGATATTAAGAAAATAAAAGACGGATTGACAGAAGCGGCTCGCAAAGCAGGCCGTGAACCACCAGAAGTCGTGTTATCTGTTATGCTAATCCCTGATTGGACAAGAGAAGATAACGCATACACGGATGCAACCTATTTAGGTATCAAAGAAACCTTCATGGAAGAAGTAGGTGAGACCTTTGGTGATATCGCAACCGTTCATGACTTTTATAATCAAGCAAACTTAACCCAGGATGAAAAACAATATTTGCATGGTATGGGTATTCCGGGGGTTGGCGGTTTAGGAAGCTGCGCTGATATGATTAAGACCCACTCAATCTACGACAATCGGGATCGTCGTCATTTAAACATCGACAGCAATACAAAAATTGTTGATTTTGATGCATTCTATCGAGATACTTTTGGGGCCGAAGACCAACAAGATTTGTTGAATGCCAGTTACTATGATCCAAATTATGTGTCTGTTCATAACAAAATTGTTTATACCCATCCACAGGGTGCGTTAGCTCAAGAACTGGGTGTCGAACTGCAGGGCTATTGCGCTGCCCATAAAAATGATGCTGCGGATAAGCTGAAAAATTCCGTGTATGCAAAAGCGTTTACTGCGGCAACAACCCGACTAGGTATAAGCGATCGGGTGCAAGTAGGTGCTGACCGCTTTGTTCATCGAGCCAATTTAGAGCACCCAGCTTTTGGCTTAACTCAACATGTGGTGACTGCCATCAACATGTCTTGGGCACCCGCTGGTGCGGAAGGGAATTTGGATCATTTAAAACAAATACGACCAATAGAAGTGGGTCATACAAAAATTGATTTTCAAGCATTCCAATACATTGTTAAGAAAAACACCAGTGTCATGTGGCATGAAGAAGTTGGCCTAACGGAACATGATAAACCTGCTCGCAAAGCGTTACTCGACATTTCAAATGTGCCGGCCGATGATCATTATGCGAGAAGCTTTTATGATCACACTTGCAGAGTCGCTCCGGAAAAGGCCGTTGATCTGGTCAACATGATACCCAATACCCCGGATGGGGAGCGATTTTGTCGGCGGGCATTCAACTGTTCGTTATTGCAATTAAAGCTGCATGCCCAATCCGTACATCTTGACCATTTGCAAGAACGTCTGCAGACTATTGGTCATTCGCTTGATAATATTGGACATCGTTTACAGGCCTTGGACAGAGATCTCATTGCACTAGATCGGCGCTTAGATAGCCTATCGCAGCGATTGGAAGCCTTCGATCACCATCTCTCCCAGTTAATGACGCACACACATGGTGAGTTAGCTGACAAGACAATCGGTATGAAAGCACAGCTAGCCCATTTGAAAGAGGGGGATTCCCCTAAAGCAGAAATTTCGGTTCATATAAAGTAAAAATCGATAAAAAATGAAATTTAATTGAAATGTAAAACAGTCTATTGAAGGAGATACCATGTTTAGAAAGAACGAAATGAAAGAACAAGATTTGAATGAGCTAATTGATATTGAAAGAACGCAGCAAAGCCAATTATTAACCTTGGTTGACTTAGGGCAATATAAGCAATTAGAAGCACTGTTAGAGAATGGGAAACAAGATATCAATAAACCTAATGAGTCCGGCGATACAGCAGCTATTCTGGCTGCAAAACGTAACGATCTGGACATGCTAAAGTTATTGACGAGCCATGGTGCGGATTTAAGCTGCGAAAATTTCTTTCATCAAAGCGCTAAGACGTGGGCTGAAAAATATCAGAATAAAGATATGATTAGTTTTATCAATGATCACCCAACACCAAAATCAGGACTTAATATCTAGATTGTCAATAATAGTTAACCTTTCTTCAAGGGGCAGCAAGCTGCCCCTTTATTTCTTGTTTTGAACGATGGATCGCCAGATACCAGCTTGGCAGGACGATCAACGTTAATAGTGTTGAAGAAATTAGACCACCGATGACCACCGTGGCAAGAGGCCTTTGGACTTCAGCCCCCATTCCCATCGATAAGGCCATGGGCAAAAAGCCCAAGGCAGCCACTAATGCCGTCATTAATACAGGGCGAAGGCGCGTGGCAGCGCCCCGAATCGTTGCATAGACTAGCGTGTGGTTCTGTCGACGTAATTGTGCAATAAATGAAATCATCACTAAGCCATTTAATACGGCAATACCGGACAACGCGATGAAACCGATGGCCGCTGAAATGGATAACGGTATCTCGCGAAGCCAAAGAGTAATCACCCCGCCGGACAATGCCAAAGGAATGCCAGTAAATACCAAGAGCGAGTCACGCGTATTCCCTAATGCGCTGAAAAGTAGAATAAATATCATGACTAACGTGATCGGGATGATAATGGCTAGTCGTTTTGTCGCCGAGGTAAGGTGTTCAAATTGACCGCCATATTCGATCCAATATCCTTCCGGAAGTTGTATCTGAGATTGAATCGCTTTTTGGGTATCTGTGACAAACGCTTGTAAATCTTGCCCCCGCACGTTGGTGCTAATGATAATGCGTCGCTTGCCATTCTCACGACTAATTTGATTGGGTCCTTCCTTTTCGATAAGGCTAGCCACCTCGCTTAAAGGGATCATGTGTTTAATATGATTGGGCCTGGGCGGCAATTCGATATAAATCCTATTCAACACACTGGGGTCGGAACGATGTTGTTCGGGTAGGCGCACCACTAAATCAAAACGCTTGTCTCCTTCATAAACAACACCTGTGATAGTGCCGCCCAAACTGGCTTGAATCGCATCTTGAACCGTGGCAATCTGCAAGCCGTATAATGCTAAACTGTTGCGATCAATGGTGATATTTAATGTCGGTAAACCTGCCACTTGTTCAATGCGGCTGTCTACCGCACCAGGGATTTTTTGTACAACAGCTAAAATTGCCTGAGCCTTGTTTAATAATAGCTGCAGATCATCGCCATAGACTTTAATGGCGACATCTGCTCGAACACCGGATAATAATTCATTAAAGCGCATTTGGATGGGTTGAGTAAATTCATATTGATGGCCAAGCTCCTGGGCGAGTGCTTTTTGCATGTCTTCGATTAATAGCGACTTGCTAAGCGACTTGTTTGGCCATTCGTTTCTGGGTTTTAGTATGACAAACGTGTCGGCGACATTCGGGGGCATTGGATCGGTGGCGATATCGGATGTCCCTATTTTAGAAAAAACCCGTTTTACTTGTGGGAATGTTTGCAAACGATGTTCAACCTTTTTTTGCATGGTAATGGATTGGCTTAAGCTGGTTGAAGGAATGCGGATGGCATGAAGTGCAATGTCTCCTTCGTCTAATGTCGGAATAAACTCAGCACCCATACGCATCATCAGAAAGAAGCTGGCAAGAACGAGTAGAATGGCTGATAGGCTAATCCATTTTCCTTGACGAATACTGAGGCTAAGAATGGGATGATAGACGCTTCTTAACCAACCCAACAAGCGATTGCGGTGAATATCAAGTCTTCCGGATAAAAACACGGCTAACGAGGCTGGTATGAAAGTTAGGCATAAAAGGATGGAAGAGGCTAAGGCGATAATCACTGTTTGCGCCATCGGTTGAAATAATTTTCCTTCAACCCCTTGAAGGGTCAAGATGGGGATATAGACTAACATGATAATCGTCACCCCAAATAAGCTGGGGCGAATGACTTCCGTTGCACTGGTTTGAGTAAGTGTTAGCTTTTCTTTGAGAGAAAGTTTTCTGCCTATTCGTTGCTGTTGCTGCCCTAATCGCTTCATACAGTTTTCAACAATGATCACTGCCCCATCAACAATCAGACCAAAATCAAGCGCACCCAGACTCATGAGATTGGCACTGATGGATTGACTCACCATGCCGGTGATGGTCATGAGCATGGTCAATGGGATGACTGCTGCTGTGATTATTGCTGCGCGCATATTGCCAAGGAAAATAAACAGAACAACGATGACTAGCAAAGCGCCTTCGATCAAATTCTTTTTCACCGTGCTAATTGTTTCATTAATGAGATAAGTGCGGTTATAAACGGGTACGGCCTTGACGCCTTTCGGTAAGCTTTGATTAATGACCGCTAGTTTTTTATTGACGGCCTGCGAGACAACGCGAGAATTTTCACCCATCAACATAGAAACCGTCACAATGACGGTTTCTTTACCTTCGGCTAAGCCAGCACCTTGGCGCAATTCATGGCCGATACCGACTTCTGCGATATCCCCCACACGAATCGGAACGCCCTTTTTGGTTTTAATGACGACCCGCTCGATATCGTGCATTGAATGTAATTGTCCAGGAGCACGCAATAAATACTGTTGCCCCTGCTTTTCAATATAACCGGCACCGATGTTATCATTGTTTTGCTTCAAGGCATTTTCAACGTCTTTCAATGTTAATCCCGATTGCAGTAATTTTGTTAAATCAGGTGCGACTTGATATTGTTTGTTAAAGCCGCCTATGGCATTTACCTCAGCAACGCCGGTGATGTTGCGAAGTTGGGGACGGATGACCCAATCCTGAAGGGTTCGCAATTTTAGCAGTGTGTATTTCTCAGGTTGCGTTGTTTCTAGGCGATACATATAAATTTCGCCGAGCCCCGTTGTAATCGGACCCATCATGGGTTGGGCATTTTCAGGCAAGCTCTGATGGATTGCTTGTAACCGTTCAGCAATTTGTTGACGGGCGAAATAAATGTCGGTTCCTTCCTGAAAAACAACGGTTATTTGTGATAATCCATAGCGAGACAGCGAACGAGTATAGTCCAATTTGGGCACCCCGCTCATAGCGACCTCAATGGGGTAGGTGATACGTTGCTCAACTTCCAATGGCGTATAACCGGGTACTTCTGTGTTGATCTGGACCTGAACATTGGTGATGTCGGGAACGGCGTCAATGGCAAGTTGCGTTGCTTTATAAACCCCAAGGATGGCTAATAACAAAACAGCAACTAGGATGAGCCAGCGATGGTTAATTGAAAAACGAATAATCCGGTTAAGCATGGTGCATCCTTAATGGCCTGTCTCTTGGTCACTTCTCACCGAAACGTCATATTTGGCGCATCTCGAGAGAAAATGATTCAAAAAAGTGCTCACATACTGATGTATGCTGCGCATTTTTTGAATCATTTTCTCCCGACCTGCACACAAATCTGACGTTTCCCCGTAAATTCTATATTTGTGTAGAAGAGTCAGCTTAATGGCTGTGAGCCGCTTGATCTTTTTCTAACTCAGCTTTTAACAAGAAGCTCTGCTTCGTTGCATAATATTGGCCTTGTTTTAGACCCGATTCGATTTGGGTATATTTATCCCCCCGAATACCAAGTTTGACCGGGCTTGCTTTAAACCCTTTATCCGTCCGCACAAAAACAACGGGTGTTTGCTCAATAGTATGAATCGCCTCATTAAGCACAGCAATGGGGACTTTTTGCTCTTTAATCGTAATGTGGGCATCGACATATAATCCAGGCAACCAGGTTAATCGGTTATTACGGTTATCTAGTTCCGCTCTTGCCAGGACTGTTTGGGTGTGTTCCACACCAAGTGGCGAGACATAATTGATCGTTGTCGTTTGGCCCAGACCATTGTGTTGATCATGGTATATTGTCACGGATTGTCCCGTATAGATAGCACGCGCTTGTTTTCGATAAATAAATAAGTCTACCCATACCTTGGATAAATCGGCCAATCGATAAATGGCGCTGCTATTAGTCACATGTTCGCCAGGATTGGCCGTTTTATTGACAATATAGCCCGAAAACGGTGCAGTAATTGAATACGTTTGTAAGGTGTGATCACTTTCAATAGTTGCCAGTATGTCGCCTTGTTCAACTTTATCGCCAAGTTGTTTGGTAAGCTTTTGAATAATGCCATCATAGCGGGGGTAAATATACAGCGTTTTATTTGCATTTGGCACAATTTTACCAACAACTTCGAGTGTGATTAGAATGGTTTGCGGGCCTGCTATTGCTACGTGGATTTGATTGTGATCAACGGCTTCGTTTGAGACAGCCACGGCGCGATTTTCTTCAGGTTGGTTAAAGTCACTGGCAAAGACGTTTTGGATTAACAGAAAAATTAAGAGGCCATATCTCATAAAAAGTCCTTATTGGATGTCCCAAGCAGTAAGCCATGCATCATGATACTTGCTCGTTCTAGATCAGCATGTGCTTCAATGTAGTGTTGTTGTTCATTAATCAAGCGACGCATGGCTAATGTTAAATCAGCAAATGTGTACAACCCTTTACTGTAACCAATCATTGCTAATTTCTGGGCATTTTGTGCCATGGGTAATAATTTGGTTCGCACGATGTTTGCTTCGATAGCTCGCTGCTTGGCGTGCAGATAGTTTTTATAGAGTTGTTGTTCCAAGGATAATTTTTGTGCATGGAGATCTTATAGAGCCTGGGTATATTGTGCCTCTGCGGTGACAAGATTACCTTGGTTACGGTCAAATAGCGGCAATCCTGAGGAGGCTTGTACGACAAACGCATTAGAATGGTCATCGCTAAAATGGCGCGCACCTAGCTGCATCGCTAACGTGGGCCACACATTGCGCTTTGTTGCTGTAATCAATAGCCGGTTCACCTCAGCAATTAAGCTTTTCTCGCAAAGGAAAATACTCTTAAGCATTCGTTTTTTGATAATTGGCCAGCTTATAATGCGGTGGGGCATACTGTGGGCATCGTAGGTAAAGCGAGTTTCTGGGGATTTTCCCAGGGTCTGTGCTAGTTTTCCTTTGGCGATATTGAGATCGCGACGGGCTCTCATTTGCATGATTTTTTCATTGGTTAAATCGATTTTTGCAAACTCTAAATCCAGTTGTTTACTGGCGCCGGAGCGGATTTTTCTTTCAACGTCGTTGACAATATCTTGACTAAGCTTCACCAACTGCCCTGTTGTTTGGTACCACTGTTGTGCATAGATAACGTCGACATAAGCCTTTCCCACTTGGATATACAACTCAGACTTTTTTCGAGCAATGGCAGCTTGCATCGACGCATAGCGTGCTTGCGCTACTTTTTGCTGGAACGACCATTTCCCACCTAAAGGAATCGGCTGCGTTAGGTATACGGTAGATTCAGCCGATTCAAATCCACTAAACTCCCCTGAACCACCAATATTTTCAGACTCTAAGGTAAGTGTGGGATTTAAAAAACGATGACTTTGAATCACTTGGCCTTTCGCCGCTTGCGCTTGTGCGATTTGGGCCTGTAAATCAGGATTATTTCGATAAGCCAGATTAAGCGCTTGCTTAAACGATAGCATAGGCTGTGCACAGAATACGAAGCAACAATAGGTTGTCAAAAATATTCCAAATAGGAGTCTTCGTTTGTGCATAGTTAAATTTTAAAAAGGATTCTAACTTATAATCATATACCTAGGAGGTAACAAATTGCTAGGTATTGGCGTTGATTGCTTCAAGGCCTAATAAGTTGAGTAAAAATTGCACAACAAATCAAGCGGTCTTGAATTGATCAATGACAACTTAAATGATATCGTGCTTATTTTTTATGAACTGTAGGGATGTTATGTACACAAAACAAAATGTTGATGAATTGGTTGCGGCGTTTGTAAAAAAGCATATTCAAGAAAAGGATACTAAAACACTTAGACAACATGTCCTCCAGGAGAAAGTCTTTATACAACTTTGTGAATCAAATCTGTATCCATTGATTGAGAAAAATTATAAAGATTCGCTGCAAGATGAAACGGCGAAACTTGAGAAAAAATATTACAAAAAGCAGCATCAATTGGATCAAAAGGAAATAGAGCGCCTTACTCAGTTAAAGAATGACAACCAAGATAATAGTTTAAGATGCCAAAAACAGATCCAACAATACAAGACAAACATATTTCAGCTGGAAATAGGTCTGAATGATAATTCATCGAATAGAGATTTAGCACGTCGGCAGCATATTCATTCACACCCAGCTACGTCTGATCCCAACCATCATGGGCGAGAATCACAGTCTGATACGCATCACCATGGACGAGATTCACAAACTTCATCGCATACGCATGGGCGGGAGGAAGCGCCGGATTTATCGAGATTTGATCAAATCGAGCGGGAACTCAGGCAGAAGATACTTGATTTTGAAAATAAAATAATGCGGGAAGAGTCGAACCTAAGACGTTTTGAAGTGGAGTCAAGTCAGCTTCAGGAACAGATCTCCGCCATCAACTTTCGGCAACAACGGTACAACGTTAATAACGATTTAAAAACCTATTTATCCGAATCGCACTATCAGCAATTGGAAAAAGATCGCCGAGACTTAGAGAAAACATTAACGGGAACCCAAAATGAGTTAAAGCGACACGTCCAAGCTAGTTGTCATGCCTGTTTATTGGAAAGTTTACGCTCGCATTTAAATTCGATGCAATCAGCAAGCAAGCTTGATGAATCACAAACTGGCTTATTGCGTCTCGTTGAGGCAATTTTTCAAAGAAAAGAAGACATTGCACAATTAAAAAAACAGTTAACGGAGATGCGTTCTAATCATCAAAAGGAGAAGGATGGTCAGGAAAAGGTTGTTCTTGAAGCCAATAAGACGTTATTACGACAACAAACATTATGCACGCGCTTAGACCAATCTATTTTCGAATCAGAACAATTTTTACTGCAAATTCCCCAACAGATACAACAACTCGAACTAGCCAACCAACAATTGAAAGAACAAGAAGAAACGTTTCAACGTGACCATAGTGACTTAGAGAAAACCGCTCGCAAGGCAAATTCGACTTATGCCAAAGTCAAAGGGTATTGTATGCCTATCATTTATGCCTCTGTTGGACTAGCTGCCGTTTCCGTCATCCCGTTAGTGATAGCTTCCGCACCCGCATGGACCATCGCATCGCTGGTCACGCTTTCTTTGAGTGCCTTGTCAGTGCTTGTTGCTGGAGGAGTAAACATCGGTTACAGCCTTAATGCTTCTTGGAAACAAAGCGCATTTGAATCAAATACGACTCAGATACGAGAAAAGCAACAAGGGCAATTTGAGAATGTTAAAAAAATTATGGGTCTGCAAGATTCACAAATAAAGCTTCCTGACACCATAGAAAAAGGTAAACAAAGCCTAGCGACGGAGAACGAAACCCTGGAGAAAAATCAAAAGTCATTGCAAGATGAACAGAAAAAACTTCGGGAAATGGTCAAAGCGCATAAGCAAGCAGAAAGTCAGTTAGAAGCTGAAATCAAGCAGTTAAAAGACAAGCCGATAGACGAAGGGGAAAAAGTCAGCCATCTTTCGATTTTTGCTTCACCAACACAAGAGCCGACCAAACCCTGGAGCCCGACATACACAACGATTTTAAATTAAATCATAGGATCGTAGCCCGCATGCAGTGAAGTGCTGAGGAATCCGGGATTAACAGGGCTGCACAGAGTGCCCCAGGCGTTTATTTAACCAAATAACCCCCTCTCCACCATGCGAAGCATGGTGGAGAGGGGGTATCATAACGATCATAACGGAAACCATTCGATACTAACGTCTTAAGGATGATGGGCTTTCAAAGGCTGTGAATGGGTATCCTCGTCTGCCGCCTTCTGGAACAAGGTTTGAATCGCTAAAGGCCCTTGTTCCAATTTTGGAAAATCTAACCAAGTCGGTTGATGCGGTGGTTTGTTATTTAATTGGTTAGCAATATCGCTTGGGTGATTGCGGATGAACGCCATTTGTGTAATGGATACTTCAGTCGGTGTGATCAAATGGTTGGCGCCTTTGTAGGATTGCTTGAACGTATTTAATGGGCCAATCAGTAGCGTATTAATAAAACTGAGTAAGCTTGAGTCTGAAAATGCACGAGCAATCGTGTTGAGGTGAGCCATGAGCACGGGGGGCAGGTCCCCATTTCGTTTGGCAGGAATCTTACCCATTTCTATCATCAGTAAAAAACGCGCTAATTCATTATTACGCAAATAAGTATTATCAATATAGGTCGATTGGTGGGCTAGGACCACCTTGGTTAATCGAAATAATTGGCGATTAGAAAGACAATGGCTCACTGCCAGGGCAAAGTCTGCCATGGCTTCCAGCGAGGTGTGAGCATCTTCCGAATAGGTTAGCTTTTCTTGATTCATAGGCTTTGGGCGATATCCCAAGCTATTTTCACAAATACATTCCTGCAAAGCCTCCACGTCTTTTAACGTCAAATCGGCTTTGATTAATTTAGGCAGCCAAATCTTGATTAAATCAATGGTCTGTGGCATAGGTTGCCATGTCGATTTCCTTGGCATAATCCCTCTCCTTTAATAACGGATCAATTGGTTTAGAATCTTACAAGAATTCCTATCATTTGGCTATTGTTTGACAATGACTCACAAGATAGGGCGTCGGAATTACCCATTTCCACACATTGGCGGCTTATGATAAAATCACAATTTAAACAGTCCGACTAGATATTGTTGTAAGAGGTCGCATGGTTAGAAAGATCCGATTAGCCATTGGATTATTGATTGGATTAAGTATCACAACGAATGAGCTAATGGCAGCGCAAATAACATTTGCTGCGATTGGGGATTATGGAAGAAACACCAGTGCTGAAAAGACGGTTGCATCCCTCGTCAAAAAACATAATCCGGAATTTATTATTACGCTCGGTGATAACAATTATCCAAAAGGGTGTTGGTCTTCGATTGATACGAATATAGGCAAATACTATCATCGGTTTATTTATCGTTATAAAGGAAAGCAGGGTGAGGGCAGTGAAAGCCTACGCTTTTATCCCAGTCTCGGAAATCATGACTGGGCAGCAGCACAAAGTTGCCTCCACCATGGTGTTCTTCCCTATTTAGCCTATTTTTCTTTGCCCGGAAATCAACGATATTATGATTTCGTCAAAGGCCCTGTCCACTTTTTTGCATTGGATAGTGATTATCGAGAACCGGATGGGAACGCTATCGGTTCCAAACAATATGATTGGTTTTTAGAACGAATCCAAGCCTCAACGGCGCCTTTTAAAGTCGTGTATTTTCATGTGCCTCCCTATAGTTCTGGAAGGCATGGTTCCAACACTACCCTGCAATGGGATTTTGCCGCACAAGGAGTCGATCTGGTTTTAACCGGCCATGATCATATCTATGAGCGAATCGAGCGTGATGGCATTATTTACATTGTTAATGGATTGGGCGGCGCAGGCCGAACACAATTTTCCAAAAATCTGGTGCAGGGAAGTCAAAGACAATACAGCAATCACAATGGCTTTTTACTCATTAATGCAAATGATCATAGCATGAGCGTTCAATTCATCAATGATCGAAACAAAGTGAGGGATGAGTTTGTGTTATCAAAATGATCTTTTTTGACTGAAGTGACCATATATATCATCTCTAAATTGAACCACCTCATCATTGTCCACCCAACTTGTGATATAGGTAATATGCAAGGGCATGTTTTTATTCAATGCAAGATGTTTGGATTTAGTGGTAGCTAGGTAGGGTTTGACATTTTCTACTTTGAGTTTTGGGTTGGTTTGACTGAGATATTCTAATAGTTTAAGCGGCTGCTCTAAACGGATACATCCATGGCTCAAGTTACGCTGGGGTTGATTAAACAATGACTTTAGTGGGGTGTCATGCAAATAAATATGGTCCTTATTCGGGAATATAAACTTAATTTTTCCAAGTGCGCTTGTTTCACTGTGTTCTTGAACTAAGCGATAGGGCATATCTTTGGGGCCTGCATATTCTTGCCAGTCAATATCTCTAGGATTTATTTCTTTCGCATCAGGCTTCCAGCTTTCTAAAATTTTTAAGTTATGTTCTTCAAGATAATTGGGATCTTCCAAAACTTTGTGAATGATTTCTTTCTCAGTAATATTCACGGGAACATTCCAACCAGGATTAATTTCGATGGTTTTAATTTCACTATCGAGTGTGGGTGTTTGCCAACTTCGGCTTCCAACAACGACACGCATCGACAATTCATTCTTACCCTGGTTAATTGCTTGCAGTTCATAACTGGGAATGTTGACTAATAAATAAGTGTCTGCCATTTTGGGCGGTAATTTTTTCCACATCTCAAGGCTTTGTTGCAATGAAGTAATACGCTCAGAAGGCGAAACATTTAATTGTTGAATGGTACTTTGACCTAAAACCCCATCATCTTTTAGCCCATGCCTTTTTTGAAAGTGACGCACCGCATTTTTTAAGCAATTATCATATAAATGAGTACTATTCTGCTCACACTCGATGGGCCAATCTTTCAGTAAAATAAGACGCTTTTTAACCTCAGCAAGCTCATTATGGGTCGAACCCGGCTTTAGTGTCTGTTTGGCGTTTAAATGCGGCCAGGGTTGGTGTTGAATTTTAGAATAACTGGCCATGGCCTTGTGGATTTTCTGCACTTGTGGGTGACTGGTATTATCAATCGATGAAACAGTGGCACATCCACTGATGAAAGAAAATAAGAAAAAATAGAAAAATCGCATTTTGCGGCAATTTGATTAGCTATTAAATCAATTATATTTTTAAATGTATCATGCTGACAACAACTATTTATTTAACATATTTTTAAACCTGTTTCATCTATGGCTCAAACACATAATGTGTTTATTTAATCGAGATTAGAATGGACAGATTATAGTCATTTTAATCGGTCAGAAAATAGGAGGGATCAATTGGTGTTCCCGTTTGCTTGCAAACGGGCTGCCGAATTGGGGACTACGCTCAAAAGCTAGCTATTTAAGATCCAAAGCGCAACGAGCGCGCAGACGAGGGCTCCGTTGAAGCGCTGGTAGAGAAAAGGCCGATATTAGCAGCACTAGCCGCTGTTTCATTTCCCGTGATCTCAGTAGAACTTTCGCTTCGAGCATGACGCATGGCCAAGGCTTCCACTTTGTGATTTTCAGCACCAGAAAGCACTTGCATATTCTCAAACCCTCTCTTGACTCGAGCTGGGTCTCGAAAGCCATCTATCTCATTCATATGTTGTTCTTGGAAGGAATATACAAATCAATAATGTGTAAAACAATTGAGTATCTCTCTTTCATAAAGGATCTCGAGGTTTCATTATCACTTTAAATGGTTCTGAATTTAATAAGTCTGGGCCTGGATGTAAATTGTTATTCCATTTTAAAAATAGGATGGTTAGTACGTTTCTATGTTCAGCTTTTTCAATCCGCCCTCTATCCCAAGGTTCATTGATAACATTTGTAATTGGGTCATAACGTTGTTTTATATATTGTCTAATTTTATCAATGGGTTGACGGTTTGTGATATTATCAGCTAATAAATAGCAAATACCAACTTCTATGATAATGTCATATTTAAGGCGAGATATAATGTCATCGATGTGAGAATCAAAATAATCATATATCCAATTAAAATCCTCTCTAGGTACCTTATGTTGGTAATAACTGCTTGCGGCAAATATAATGTGAGTCATACCATAAATTTTTTCTGTATATTCAGCATCCGTCAGTTGCCGAGCCATTTTTTCCTCAAACACTTTTTGAAAGGCTTCTTGATAATCATTGGTTATATCAATGATTTTAAGATTTCTTAGGGCATATACATGAAAAGCAATATTTGGAGAGGCATATTTAATCAATATTGGATTGAGAAGAAAACGCTTCAATTGCATGCTATCTTTCTTTAGTTGTTCGATGACATGGTTAGAATTTGGATATAATGTTGAATTCATCAGATTTAGATCAGAAGCAATAGTTAAAATATAGAGCATTTGTAGTTTTAATTCGATTTCCGGAAAATGATTGATAATATATTTTCTTTTTTCCCACTTATTCATAGCATCAAAATTTTCATCTAAATCCATTTTAAACCCTAGATCTAGGTTATGATTCCATTTTATCTTTCTGTTGAGGTTTTCATATTGTATTTTAGCTGCCAACTGATTAAATATAATCGGATAAAGGTATTTTTGATTTCCCGTTAACCGAAACATCCGAATAGCGTAGTGTGATTGTATATAGGGCTTAAAATGATATAAGTTCGATTCAATTTTATTTTGAATGTTATCTGCAATAGTTAATATAGAAGAAAAAACCTTTTGATTTACAGATAAAATAAGAAAAATCAACCCGACATTTTTTAGAATGGCTCTCAGTAATTGTTTATAAAATTGGGGCCATTGTTCCATTGTATATTCATTTCCTCAATATGCTCTATTTCAAGTTTAGGTTAAGCATTATATTTAATCAAAATCAGGTATATCCACACAGAAAATGAAATAAGCAACATGTTAAAGTCTAAAAAATAATGATAAAAGTATAAAAGGCGCACTTGGCTCAGTTAGCGATGATGCTAATCATCGTCATGACAATATCAGCTTTTGGAATAAACAAGGGTTTGAATCTAGTATTGCAAAATTCAGCAAGAGTAATGAAATGGACCCTTCTTCTTTTATTAATTGAAAATAAATCCTTCAATCTAAAAATGGCTCATTATGAAGCCGTTTGGTGAATGGGTCCATTTCATTACGCTAGCTTATCTCTAAGCACAAATCAACAAATTAAGGCCATTGAACAAACAAAAATACATCATTTATTTGCATTATTTGAGCGCATTGTTTAAAATAAGCCTATTTTCGTATTTGTTGTTTCTTTTCAGAATAAGGTGAGTTAAATGCTTGAAT
>JAGVJN010000045.1 GCA_020051095.1 Pseudomonadota bacterium
CAAGCACAAAGTGTTGCACATTCAAGTAATCACTTCGAATCAACAACCCCTCATCCGCCCTCTGGGCACCTTCTCCCCATGTCTGGGGAGAAGGGAAAATGATAGAAGTTATTTAGAAGGCATTTTTTAATTTCACTAGAGCAATTGTCTATAATTTGCTATCATCGGGCAATTTTAATGAATTGAGGATACTGAAGTGCACCAGCGATTTAATCAACATTTGTTAGCTGAAATCGAACAGGTCAAACAGGAAGGACTCTATAAATCGGAGCGTGTCATTGAGAGCCAACAACAAGCGGATATTGTTGTCAATCATCAGCATGTCATCAACTTATGTGCGAATAATTATTTGGGGCTCGCCAATAATCCGGATCTCATCGATGCAGCGAAAACAGCGGTTGAGAAATATGGTTATGGGATGGCTTCCGTGCGTTTTATTTGTGGCACGCAAACACCTCACAAACAGTTAGAAGCAAAGATTTCTCAATTTTTAAGTATGGAAGACACTATATTATATTCTTCCTGTTTTGATGCGAATACCGGTTTGTTTGAAACGTTGTTAACAGCCGAAGATGCCATTATCAGTGATGCATTAAATCATGCAAGTATTATTGATGGGGTTCGCCTCTGTAAAGCTCAAAGGCTGCGCTATGCGAATAATGATATGGCAGATCTCGAGGCAAAATTGCAAGAAGCGAAATCAGCACGTTTTCGTTTAATTGCAACGGACGGTGTTTTTTCAATGGATGGTACGCTAGCCAACTTACCTGCGATTTGCGACCTTGCTGAAAAATATGATGCCATGGTGATGGTTGATGATTCCCATGCGGTTGGTTTTATGGGTGAGCGAGGCCGTGGGACCCCTGAGCATTTTGGTGTCATGGATAAAATAGACATTCTCACAGGAACGTTAGGTAAAGCGCTGGGGGGCGCTTCAGGTGGTTATACCTCAGCGTCTAAGCCAATTGTTGAATGGTTACGCCAGCGTTCTCGCCCCTATTTGTTTTCCAATACCTTAGCGCCGGTGATCGCAGAAACCTCAATCACCGTGTTAGACAAATTAATGGCAGATAATCAGTTGCCCAAAAAACTGAAGCAAAATAGCCACTATTTCCGTCAAAAAATGGGTGAGCTTGGATTTAATTTAATCCCTGGCGAGCATGCGATTATTCCTGTTATGATAGGCGATGCAGCACTCGCCAATCAAATGGCCGATGCATTGCTCAAAGAAGGCATCTATGTCATAGGGTTTTCGTATCCAGTTGTGCCTAAAGGGCTTGCTCGAATTCGTACTCAGATGTCTGCCGCTTTGACAAAAGACGATTTGGATAAAGCCGTTTCAGCTTTTGCAAAAGTTGGTAAACAATTACATATCATTCAATAAAGGTAGAATCATGAAATCCCTGGTTAAAGCAAAATCCGAGCCGGGTATTTGGATGCAGGATGTGCCAGTACCGACATACGGTGTCAATGATGTCTTAATTAAAATCCATAAAACAGCGATTTGTGGAACCGACATCCATATCTATCATTGGGATGAATGGGCGCAAGCGACCATTCCTGTTCCGATGACAGTCGGCCATGAGTTTTTTGGTGAGGTTGTCGAGTTAGGCTCTGAAGTACAAGGGCTCAAAGTGGGGCAGCGCGTGTCTGGCGAAGGGCACATTACCTGCGGCCATTGTCGTAATTGCCGAGCAGGAAAGCGCCATTTGTGCCGCAACACAAAAGGTGTGGGCGTTAATCGTCCTGGCTGTTTTGCTGAATATTTATCAATTCCAGCATCCAATGTGGTGCCAATGCCTGATAATATTAAAGGTAACCAAATTGCTATCTTAGATCCTTTTGGCAATGCGACTCATTGCGCCTTAGCCTTTCCCATGGTGGGTGAAGATGTGTTAATCACAGGTGCCGGACCAATAGGAATAATGGCAGTTGCTATAGCAAAACATGTGGGGGCGCGGTATATTGTCATTACGGATATCAATGACTATCGACTCTCTTTGGCTGAAAAAATGGGGGCCACCCGAGCCATCAATGTTAAGAATCAATCTATTTCCTCAGTGATGACCGAGCTGGGTATGTTGGAAGGGTTTGATATTGGTTTAGAAATGTCAGGTAATCCGACAGCTTTAAATAGCATGGTCGAAAGCATGAACCACGGTGGATCCATTGCCATGTTAGGAATCCCACCCGAGAAAACGCCCTTAGATTGGAACCAAGTGATATTCAAGGGGTTGCAAATTAAAGGGATTTACGGCCGAGAAATGTATGAGACTTGGTATAAAATGATTTCTATGTTACAAAGCGGTTTAAATATCGATCCGGTTATTACCCATGAGTTTGATGTTGATGACTATCAGAAAGCGTTTTCAATGATGGCATCTGGTCAAACAGGGAAAGTCATATTAAATTGGACGTGACCCTTCAAAAATACGATTTAATTCAATTAATCCATTTAACCTTCAATATATAGAGGAAGTTTATGTCGCAGTATATTTTTACGATGAATCGATTAAGTAAAATTGTTGATAATAATCGATATATTTTAAAAGACATCAGCTTAAGCTTTTTTCCGGGTGCAAAGATCGGCGTATTGGGGTTGAATGGTTCTGGGAAATCCACCTTACTAAGAATCATGGCAGGGGTTGATACCCATTTTCAAGGGGAAGCGAGACCTCAACCGGGCATTCAAATTGGTTATTTAGAACAAGAACCAAAATTAGATGAAACAAAAACAGTGCGGGAAGTGGTTGAAGAAGGGGTAGCACCCATTAAGGCTTTGTTGACAGAATTTGATGAAATCAGTATGCGATTTGCTGAGCCAATGTCGGATGATGAAATGAATGACTTGCTTCAAAAGCAAGGTGAGCTGCAGCAAAAAATTGAAGCCGCTGATGGTTGGTCGTTAGAGCGTAAGCTGGAAGTGGCTGCCGATGCACTGCGCTTGCCTGATTGGGATGCGAAGATTCAACATTTGTCGGGAGGAGAAAGGCGTCGAGTTGCATTGTGCCGACTGTTACTGTCAAACCCCGATATGTTGTTGTTGGATGAGCCTACAAACCACTTAGATGCGGAAAGCGTGGCCTGGTTAGAGCGCTTTTTGGAAGATTTTCCGGGTACGGTGGTGGCAATTACGCATGATCGCTACTTTTTAGATAATGCGGCAGAGTGGATTTTAGAATTAGATAGGGGCGAAGGGATTCCTTATAAAGGAAATTATTCAGCATGGCTTGAGCAAAAAGAAGCTCGTCTTGAGCATGAAAAACGGCAAGAAGCGGCCCATCAACGAGCTATCAAGGCCGAATTAGAGTGGGTTAGATCGTCACCGAAAGGGCGACATGCCAAAACCAAAGCAAGATTAGCCCGCTTTGAAGAGTTAAACTCGAAAGAGTTTCAAAAACGCAATGAAACCAATGAAATCTATATCCCACCCGGTGAAAGGTTAGGCGATTTGGTGATAGAGTGCGATGGGCTATCGAAAGCATTTGGGGATAAAGTCTTAATCGACAATTTGAACTTTAGCTTACCTAAAGCCGGCGTATTAGGAATAATTGGTCCGAATGGGGCGGGTAAGTCAACCTTTTTAAAAATGTTAGTAGGGGATGAGCAGCCTGACAAAGGACAAATTCGCATTGGTGAAACGGTTAATATCTCCTACGTCAACCAAATGCGTCATCAACTCGATAGTAAAAAAACAGTATGGGAAGAAATTTCGGATGGTCAAGACATCTTGCAGGTTGGACAATTTGAAATGCCTTCGCGAGCCTATGTCAGTCGATTTAACTTTAAGGGCTCGGATCAACAAAAAACGCTGGCTCAATTATCGGGTGGGGAAAGAAATAGAGTTCATTTGGCAAAATTATTGAAAAGTGGCGCGAATGTATTATTGCTGGATGAGCCCAGTAACGATCTGGATGTGGAGACATTAAGAGCGTTAGAAGAAGCCGTGCTTAATTTTCCTGGTTGTGTGATCGTGGTATCGCATGACCGATGGTTTTTGGATCGGATATGCACGCATTTACTTGCTTTTGAAGGTGATTCACGAGCAGTGTTTGTAGAAGGCAACTATTCCGATTATGAAGAGGATAGAAAGCGGCGCCTAGGTGATGATGCAAATCAACCAAAACGAATAAAATACCGACGTATTACTGCATGAGGAAGTTATGATTAAGGCCATCAAAGCAGGTTTATTATTATGCTTGACTATTCAACTAACCAGTTGCATGGAATTTGATGAGTCTACGATAGTGGTTGATGATAATGGACGCGTCCATCATACTCAGCACTATCTTAGAGATAAGCGTGGGCGAGATTATTTCCCCCAAACGATTAAGCCCATGAGCCAAAAGTTGTTTATTTTCGACCCACGTGCACACGCATGGGCCGCTTATGATGAAACCGGTCAACGTTTGATGACTGGCTCAGCGTCCGGAGGAAAAGCCTTTTGTGAAGACGTTGGCGAAAAATGTTTAACAGCGGTAGGCACTTTCCATGTTTATCTTAAAGGAAAGCACAATTGCAGGTCTGGTGAATACCCCGTTGATACCCGCGGTGGGGCAAAAATGCCTTATTGCATGTTTTTCTATCGGGGTTTTACCATCCATGCCGCCTATGAAGTGCCCGATCAAAATACCTCACATGGTTGTGTGCGTGTTTTGCCCAGTGCTGCGAAATGGCTAAATGAAGAATTTATGACCGTTGGTACAAAAGTCATCGTTATGGATTACCCAACCGAAGAGATGTACCCTCCTGAACCGGAAAAGAATGAAACAGTTGAGACAGCAAATGCTTAAGAATGCTCTCGCATCAACTTAGTTGGCTCATGTATCGACGATACGTTTCTTTGTCAATTCGATCGTTGGCCTTAAGCGCTGGTTAACAATGAATCATTGAAACGTTACAATTCGACTTTTCAATTATCGAGATAGGCTCTTTGTAAGCAGTGGCTATCCATCGGCTTGGCAAAGTAAAAGCCTTGTAGCATGGGGATTTTTAATTTCTGGCACAGCGCCATTTGCTCTTTGGTTTCAACCCCTTCGCAAATGATGTTTAACCCCAGCACATTTATCAAAGAGACCAAGCCTTTTAATAAAAGGATTTTTTGCTTATCAACGTTTGTGTCCGGTAATAAAGACCGGTCGATTTTAATGGTATCAATCCGTAATTTTTGTAAATAATTCAACGATGAATAATCGGTTCCAAAATCATCTAACGCAATTTTAAATCCCAAATCTGCCAGTTGGTTAACGGTGGTCACGTGGTATTCAATATTATTGATAAGCGCTGATTTTGTTAACTCAAATTGGATATGGTTTGGGTTAATATCATATTTATGTAAGCAGTACCGTACAAACGGTACGAGGGATTCATGACTGGTTTGCACGGCTGATAAATTGATAGATAATTGAATCGATTCATGAATTTTTGCAGACCACTGTTTCAGCTGAGCAAATGCCGTTTCAATAACCCATTGGCCAATGGAGATGATTGAGTTATCTTCTTCTGCAATGGGTATAAAAGAATCTGGCGTGCGGATGGCTTGGTTATGATGCCAACGGAGCAATGCTTCGAATTGGATAGGCTGGCTCTTATTCATCCGAAATATTGGCTGAAAATGAAGCTCAAAGGCATTTTTATCGATCGCTTGCTGCAGTTCAAGCGCAATTTGGTAACGTCCGAGGAACGCTTCCTCCATGTCTTTATCAAATAATCTTACCTGATTTCTGCCAGCGTGTTTCGCACGGTACATCGCGATGTGTGCGTATTTAAATAAATCATTCGCGTTACTACTATCCATGGGACTCAGTGCGATGCCAATGCTAACATGGGCGTTTATTTTTCTTTTCTGTAATGCAAAACACCGTCTCATGTTTTGCATAATCCTTTTTGCAACTTCATGGACCTGCTCGATTGAATGGAAGTGGGTGAGGGCAATGGCAAACTCATCACTTCCTAGGCGAGCAAATATCTCATGACCACGCAAACAATTTTTGATTCGATGCACCATATTGACTAATAGCTTATCGCCAAACCCATACCCATATTGTTCATTGATAAATTTAAAATGGTCGATATCGATTACCAACAAAGCTGTTTGGCTGTTTGTAAGAAGTTGGTTGGCGAGAGTTTCGTTAAAAAGTTGATCGAAACAGGCCCTATCTGGTAAACCGGTTAATGTATCAAGTGTTGCTGATTTTTCATATTGGCTTAAGTCTTCCCTGATTTGGTTTTCAAAATGATATTGGCATTTTGCTTTGGCAATAGCACGGAGTATATGGGCATGCTTTAATTCATTGAGGGTTAAGACTTCATGGGCACCAGACGAAAAGTAGTCTTCATAGAGATGAGCATTCTGATCTTTTGATAGTACGATAATCGCACTGGCTGTGCGCCTTAATTGTTTTTTTAATTGCAAGATGTTATCCAATGTTTTGTAAACATCATCGTGTGCCATAATGATAACGGCATCAAAGCTCCCATCAGAAAGAATCTGTAAGGCATTGAAGCAATAGGGTGTCTTGGTGATTGATATTGTTTGCAGGCATAGGGGAAGGTTTAAGTCAAAGAGCGCTTCCATTTGATTGTGGACAAGCAATACATTCATTACCAGTTTCCATTATTTATTTCAGCGTGATGATTGAAATTCCTTCAACCTGCACCCAAATCCAATTTTCATCATCCTTTTAATAAGGTGATGATATAAGTATAGACAAGTCAAATATTTTCATCATTCAGAATATCTTTTGCTTCGACTTGGGGGGCAAAAGCATTTCAATGACATTGTGCTAAACTTCAAAAAATAGCTTCGAATTAACAACCCTTGCCGTCTTTTGGGAGCCTTTACCCATGTTGGGTGATTAGGAAAAAGGAAGGAAGTTATCGAGAAGATCGGTCAATTGAATAAACAAGGAGTTACTATGAAAAAATTTGCTCATATTTTTGCAGTGGCAAGCTTGGGGGTATTTTCGCCAGTGTTGATGGCAGATGATGCAGGGGCTAAAAACTTTACTGAACTGCAGCAGCAGATACAACAAGTGCAGTCTGATAATCAAAAGCAGATTGCCCAAATTCAACAAAACTTTCAAACTCAGATAAAGCAGCTTAATGATCAAATTACCCAATTAGGGAGTACCACTGAGAAAAGAATTCAAACGGTTCAGCAAGAAATGCAAGCGCAATTAAAGGCTGCCAACGATGCTCAACAGAAATTAATCCAACAGTTGCAAACCCAATTGAATGCTCTGCAAAAGAAATAATTGCAATGTCTAGTTGGATTGTTCATCTTACTAAACAAAAAGCACGGATTAGTTTTCGGTATAGAGTGAATCGTTATAAGTCTACAAATACGTTTGTGTTTGAGCTACGAGCTCATTCATCTTGCTTTCGTCGTGCGCATGGATGGTAATATGGCCAAGTTTACGATTAGGCCTTGCTTCTTTACCATAAATATGGGGATAAACGCCTGGCATAGAGGGAAGTGAGTCTGGTTGCTCGGAAATGATATTTAGCATGGTGCTATATCCAAGCGCTTCGGTGGATCCAAGGGGTAAATCTAAAATGGCGCATAAATGGTTTTTAAACTGGCTGGTTTGGGCCCCTTCAATGGTCCAATGGCCCGAGTTATGAACTCTCGGGGCAATTTCATTCACGAGCAAATTATTATTTTTAACAAAAAACTCAATGGCCATCACGCCAACGTAGTCGAAATGTGTCATTAACGATTCTGCGTATTCTTGAGCTTGTAATGTCAGATGTTTATTGTTAATCGGTGCGGTCGATTGTCTTAAAATGCCGCCACGATGTATATTTTCCGTTAATGGGTAAAAAGCGATTTTACCGGAGCGTGAGCGCACCGCAATGATGGATACTTCCGCATCAAATTGGCAATACTGCTCTGCGATTAAAGGATAATTTTTTAATTGGTCCCAGGCCGATTTAGCATCATCCATATCCTGAATGACATATTGGCCTTTTCCATCATACCCCCCTTGGCAGGTCTTAAGAATAATCGCTGTTGTTGAACGGGTCACGAAATCATATAAATGATCCCAATCCGGAATGGCTTGGAATACGACAGTCGGAATGGCCAGCTTTTTCAGTAAGTTCTTTTCCAGTTTTCTATCTTGAGTAATGCGGATGGATTCTAGGCTTGGATAGATTGGGAAATGGTTTGCAATGGCCTCAACGGCTTCGAATGGCAAATTTTCTGTTTCAATGGTGATGCAATCGACGCCTTGAAAATATTGGATAATGGCATCGGTGTCTTCATACACCACATGTAACACATCCGCGACTTGTTGGGCACAGCAATTTGGTGTGGGATCGACGCAGATCACTTCAATATTTAAAGGTTTTGCCGCAATTGCTAACATTTTTGCTAATTGGCCTCCACCGAGGATACCGACTTTCATTTGAGTGCCTCTCTCGGATCACTATCATCTAAAACGGCCTGTGTTTGTTGCTGTCGATAATTGACGAGCGCTTTGGCGATGTCATCGTATTTGTTGGCTAATATGGAGGCGGCTAATAGCCCAGCATTTGCTGCACCAGACTGGCCGATTGCTAAGGTGGCGACGGGTACTCCTTTTGGCATCTGTACAATGGATAATAAAGAATCAAGTCCATTCAGCGAGTCCGATTTCACAGGGACGCCCAGAACAGGGAGTGTCGTTTTTGCAGCGATCATTCCTGGCAAATGGGCAGCACCGCCGGCGCCGGCAATGATGACTTCAATGCCTCGATTTTTGGCTTGCTCAGCAAACGTAAATAATTTATCCGGTGTTCGGTGAGCGGAAACGACCGCCACGTCGAACGGAATTGCAAGCTGTTCTAGAATGTTGGCAGCAGACTCCATGGTTTGCCAATCGCTTCGTGATCCCATGATAACACTGACCAAAGGAGATATAGTTGCCATGATTGCCTCTTCTAATTTGGTATCAAAAACAGGTCGTATCAGAATGTAAACGGGGTACTCTAGTCGTTTATGGCTAAATTTTCAATAGCAAGCCCGACTTAGGTGACATTTATTAGCCGGGCTCGTTTGCTGGAAACAGGTGATTTCGGCTTATTTTTCTTTATATAAAAAACCAAAGGTAATACCAAGCACTAAGCCAAAAATGATATGGATGACAAAGGTCGCTATGATCACCTCGATACCTAATTCTTTAGCGAAAAATCCATGCTCCATCACGGGCATATAACCAACCATCATTAAAGCCCATACACCGATTGCAAAAAGGATACCACGAAACCAGTAAGCACCGGGCAATATGCCCATTACAATCGCAAAAACGCCACCCCAAATGATTGAACCCAATACAAAGTGGATTACCCAACCAATTGTTCGAGATTCGTCGCTAAAATATTGGCTAAAGTCTTCGATAATATTTAAATCAGGGATAAGGCCATACTTTTCCTTCAGGACCATTAACAAACTGATAACAACGGTGGCTAAGAAACCAGATATAATTCCGGCTAATTGTTTATTCACGCTATTCTCCTTTTTCGTCGATTCATCCATTTTTACAGCGTTTATGTAAAGGGCATGATGGCCACTCACCGCATTTATGTAGCGACACCCTACCTTATAGTAACCTGTAATTTTAATAAAATCATTGTTTTTAAAGAGAAAATTAGGGGACAATGAAAAAAGAGGTTTATTCCGATGTTGGATAATATCAAACCATTTATTTTTAGGTAAAAAATCGGCATCATAAATAGGGCGTATCCTTAAATAGGTCATGCCCAAGAGGGACGTGATTCTAATCGACCAAAATGAATCGTTTACAATAGGGATAAGGAAAGAACTATGTCGAATGAGAGTAAAGTGGTCCGAGGGGTAGATTTGCATTTCATACCAGAACAACCGCCGAAAGACAGTAAGAAAAAAATTGTTCATACGATGCTTCGCTTATTGTGTGATGATTGGAATGGCGGATGGCTGGATTTTCTGGATATCCCCGCACTCAGCGCTATCTTAATTAAAGAAGACCCTAAATTTATCGCATTATTAAACCAAGGCTTAAAAGATGGTTTTATGTATTTATTAAACCAGTTGCAAGGCTTGAAAATGACGCCAGACTTGTTGTTGAGAGCGCAAATTTATATCCAAAACTGTTTATGCTTTTTGCCCTATACCAATCCTGAACTCAATGAAACCATCGTTCTACCGGAGTGGATCGATAACAAATGGCAACCAGTGACTTACACCATTGAGCCAATGTTATTAACCTCTCCCCCCAAATGCGGCAGCTTTTTTACTCAGCCAAGCGATCAATTTTATGCGTTTGGATTAAAGCCGGTCGATAAGGATTTGCCCGTTCGGGCAAAATTAGTATTTCAAGCGTCCGCATACCCTGCCGGAAAAGGGTTTTGGATTGCGGTAAAATCGGATATGAAAGCTTTTCAGACACCAGGGAATGATTTGCTTAAATCAGGACAAAGGGTGATTGACAATTGGGTCAATCAACTCGATAGGCCAGTGGATTTTGTTGGGATTAGCTTAGGGGCTATTATGGCGATTACTGCCGCCATTGCCAATGGAAAGGTCACAAAAGTACATGCCTATAATCCACCCGGCTATTATGGTCAAGATCTAGCAAAGCTCAGTGATAAACAAATACCAGAGGTCCATGTCATACGTAATGCAGGGGAACCTGCGTCTGAGTTAGGCAGTTTTGATCCCCGCTTCAAGGTGCATCTATTAACGCCTAAAAAGGAATATCAAAGTAAACTCTTTCTGATTCGCCATGCCTTGAGCTTTGCTAACAAAGGCAGCACTAAATTCACCGAATTGGATGTTGAGTCACTGAATCGAGATAACCATCATCGAAATATCGTGTATGGACCGATTCGGGCATTAGGCGATTTGCTATTGATCAAGCCATTGGATTTAGGGCGTGCAATCGCCCATATTCCGAGTAATATCATTTGCCGCTTAAAATCCTAATTGAAAACCCTCTTTGTTAGGCTTAGCCCTAACAAAGAGATGCAATAACTACCCTTACTTTCCAAAACCAAAACGCTCAATTTCTTTGGTTATCTGCCCGTATTCATTGACATACCCTAAACCAATGTGGGCAGCTGTTAAATGGATAGGCGTTTCAAGGTTGTTTTGTTCATATTGTTGAATCAATAATGCGACGTCATCATGAAACGCTTGGGCGGTTTTGCTATCCTTAAACTTTTTTGCCATTAAGGTAAAGTGTGGTGATAATTCAAAGAACACATTTGGGCTGCCATAGCGTTGATAGGCGCGTTGCTTGGAGGGATAGTTCTTTGCCCAGTCTGGAATAGGTGCATTTTGGTTTCGTAAGTCGTGAACTGCCAAAACCATTTCATCACTGTAGTTTTGAATGATTGGGTTTAGCCCATTTGATTGGATTTGATAATCGACATCCAGCATAACGTAGTTACCCTCGGTGATATAAATCTTTGCCGTCGCAATCGTGAAAGGGTGCCAATTTGCTGTTACCCGTGTCATGATTTTGGTGACATCGGCAATATGGTTTGATTCAAAATCAGCAAGGTATAACGTGGTATGCAAAGGAAAACGGTCGATAAATGGCTCAATATGGTATTTTTCAAAAATTCCGTTTGATTTTAAATAATCATTGAAGTGGTGGATATATTCCTTGAGGACATTGTCTTCATAGGATACATAAATATTTAACGGTAGCGCTTGGCAAAATTGACAAAAAATACTAAACAGTACACAGATTAGCCACTTCATATTAATTCCTTGTGAATGCAAAAGCACCTGATAATAAGCTACTTCTGCGAAAAACAATAGCCTGCTTTAGTTAACCTTTGTACCGGACAATTTCTTAAAAGCCCTGTCGTTGCGAGCTTTGCGAAGCAATCCAGTTCGATCTCTGAACGGAATTCTGTTCTAGATTGCTTCACTATGTTTGCAAAGACGGCTTTTTTTAAGAATTGTCCAGTACAAAGTTAGTTAACTATACACGATAGGAAGTTAATTTTTCGTTAATATTTATTTGATAAAATATATCCAGTTTGCTTTATTTATATTTAGGGTCCAATTATCATGAAACCAATTTCTAAAATAATCATAGATGCTGTCGATTATGCCAATAATAGATATTATTCTCGTCCATTGAGTGTGCTAAATCTTAAAAAATTGGTATTGCCTATTATTCCAATAGGAAAGACAAAGGTTCTGTCTATTGGTGATGAGAAAGTTTATCAATTACGAATTTCTCATGGTTTACCCCATGCGATTGCTGCTATGGAACTAATAGAAGCAATTAATGAGCAATATAAAAAATTCGTTCGAAATTTTGATGATAATTTTGGTGAAATTGCTAATAAATTCAACTTATCTCCTGAAGCGTTATTAGAATTCATTCAAGTTGCAGCGCTATTTCATGATACAGGCCGCAAAGGGGATGGCCTTGATTTATGGGATGCTGACAGTGCAATAGCAGCCAAAAATTACTTTGATCGTATGATTAATAAAATCAATCAAACAAGGACAGAGCAAGACCAAATTTCTTTGGCAATCAGCACGGTGCTGGCTGGAGCAATAGAGCATAAAGACGATTCTGCACAGTTTAGGAATGCGTTTAACAAATATCATAAAGACATTGATCTTATTAGACAGTTTATCAATATGGCTGATACCTTAGAAGTGATGCGTTGTCGTGATGATTTTAATCCAAATTATTTACCCATCATGGGTTGTATCGATGATGAAGCGCATAAAAAAGCGGTGATAGAGGATCTGGTTATTCCCCATCGCAAAAGAATTTTTGCTGAAGGGAGAAATTCGAAAAAAGCTCGAATAGTTAACTGTTTTGGCTATGAAGATAACCCAATTACCATGCCAGAAGGCAGTCAGGGAGAGAATCTTTGCAATACAATTGACCAAATTTTTAGTAAGTATCATTTGCACAAACTGGATAAAATTGATTCTGATAGATCGAGTGATCTATTCGAAGACGTTCTCGAATCAATAGAACATTATCTATCCCAGTTTAAAATTGCTGAGGTTCGAGTATTTAATAATGGGCTATTTAATCCTGGTTTTAGCGGCACAAAAGGTAAAGAACGTGCCAAATACTATCAATCAAAACTTATTGCGGCACAAACAGCAGAAGAAAAAGGCTTAATTCTGTATGCACTCATAGCTGATTCAAACAGTAGCCAATTAAAGCATGAGGTCTTACGGCGCTTGGGGAATTACAATCAAAAGGCTGTGTTGGATAAACTTGGTTCATTTTTAAAGAAAGAAGATAATGTGACATCGTTTGATAAACAGATCCATGAGCATATACAAGCGGCGAATCAAAATTATCCTGATGCGAGCTTGTTTGTGAGTTTCGCAAATTTAACGATGGAGTGGCTTCAAGTAGCCTTAGACCTTTTCATATACTCCCTGAGCCTAATCATTAATCCTATTGCATCTGCTATGGGCTTTTCAGGTTTGCAGCGGGGGCTTAACATTTTCAGTACAAGTTCAAAGACACATTCTAAAGTTGATTTGCAAGAAACAAATCAATTCAATAGCAACTTAATCTCACAATAAATAATCCAGGTTAAGGGGTATAAGGAAAGGTGTGAAGAATCACACTTTCCTTAAACCCCAAAAACAAACGAAACGCGTTTAATCATTAAATAGTATTTTTCCACCATTAAAGATCGTCGTTTGATTACACTACGACCGGAATTTGTGAATCGGTATTGATAGCAGGTTTATTAGAATAATCATTGACAAACCAGGACAATCGGCTTCGTTGATCGCCTTCGAAACCATAGGCTTTTAGCTTATGGCCAATTGTCGCATGTGGATTCCAACGTTTCTCGTCGGGATTTTTTCGGGCCACTTGGTGGGCTAATTGGCAACAAATTCTTGCAAAGCTTAACCCCTTTTGAACCGCTTTATAGTTGTTAATCTCATCTTGCAACCCCTCTAGTTCGTCGGAGGATGTATCAGGATGAGCTACTTTTTCTTCCATCGTTTGGATGATTTTTTCTATTTCTAAAAGGGTTGCGAGGGATTCTTCTCCCGTCCAGTGAGCGACACTTTCACCGAATGCCATTTTCACACCTTGTTTGATGTACTCTTTGAGGCGCTCATTTTTTTCTTGGTCGACTACGCGCTGAGCTTGCTCGAATGCGTTTTGGCTGAGTTTATCTTGAATGACAGAATATGCATTATTCTCGGAGAGAACGATTTTATCACCGCAATAGCCATGTTGGTTATCCGTTTTTGAGGGCTCAGCAAAGTCATAGTCTACATGATTCGGGGAGAGCGTCGTAAGCGCCTTTTCGATATTGACTTGCCAGCCTAAACTCCAAACATAGGCTTTAAAAAGGAAACTCAGTGGCAATAGTAAGGGCAAGAAGAGAATTTTGCCTATATAGGTGGGCCACTTATCATACTTCCTCGGCATCACCAAGTCGATGATGGTTTGATCAAAGCGTTTGAACGAGCGGCTGAAATATAATTTAACATCGATCCCTTCTTTTTTTAATTCAGCGGCAGCCAATGCAGCGAATGCCCCACCCAAGCAAAGGCCATATAAAGTAATATCGTTTGGGTCAACTTTTTTCTCATTAATTAGAAACTTCACCTGTGCAACAATATCATCAATGATATCTTGCTGGCGAATCAATTGACCCGAACTTTGGCCAATGCCACGATAATTAAAACCAACCACGTTGGCTTGAGTGGCGATGGCGTCTTGTTCCATATCGCCAATCCAGTCTAGATAGGAACGCCCACGGGCGGCACAATTTATAACGTACTTACTGGATGGTTTTGGGGGGGCGATATAAATACTATCAAGCACGACATCCTTGTTTTCTGGCTTATTTACCAGTTGTTGGACATCAATCGTTTGAAATTGGTATGTCCGGTGATTCATTTGAATAGGTGCCAGACCATCATGACTGAGTTTGTCATTGATCGTTTGCAAAATCATTTGAAATTGCTCGGGATTATGGTGCTTTAAAATAACTTTCTGGGGGTCAATGTTATCTTGTTTAATAGTTGTGTATACAAATTGTGCTATGTCGTCTGCGGTTTGCACTGGATCTGGGTCTTGGATATGGATGCCTTTTTTTCGGTCAATCCAATGTCGAACACGGGTTGCAAGAAAGTTATGTAACCTAAATATTTTAATATACCAGCGTGTTTTTTCTTCTTCTTGATTGAATTTACTGCTGATATTAAATAAATAGTAGCTCTCATTGTTGCTTTTTATATCCGGGCTGACATGCGCAGCATCCTCAGCCAGAATTTCGTAATAAGGCTTATCTTTTATGATGGCAAACTCTAAAACAAAACGAGCCATCTTAGCTTGTAGGTAGTGAAAGGGACTCAATTGATTTCCTCTTTTTTAATATCTTAAATTTGATGGAAATGCATGGGTTATTTAATCAGTTTATCATCAATAGCTTAACAGAATATTAATCAAATTTTGTCCCATGAAAAAATACTATGTGCCGGACAAAACATATTATCTCAACACTGCACGTCATAAGGGTTGGGAGTAAAAACTTTTGACATAACATTAACCAAACCACATAATAAACGGGATGAGTTTTACAGGATGTCAAACACAATGCTTTATCAGTTCAATATTAATGCTAGTGAGTGGAAGCTTGCTCATGAATTATTGGCAAGTCAGAATGAAGGAATTCAATTCAAATCTCTTCCTAGTACGCAATTATTCAATCTTAGTCTTTTTTCTGATCCTGCGCCGGTGCTCAACCATGATTTTCTCAAGGTAAATGGCAAATTAATTGCCTTGGCACCTGAGAAAGAAGGAAGAATAGGCAAAGGATCCCATGGCATTGTTCGAATTGGTATCGATGAGCTGGGGAATCGATATGCGATTAAAGTGGAGCATATTACACGACTATCACTCACGAAAGAGTTTGAGATTCTTGGTGATTTAAATCTTGCCTATGGCCGGCTCATATCAATCGCTAATAGTCGAATTTATACTGTTATGCCTTATTTAGGGCGGCCACTCCATAAATTGTTGAAAAAAAATGAATTGGATTTCCAGGAGCGATTAAGGATTTCGATAAAATTATGCCTCATCGTAGCAAGTCTTCATCAAGGTCTTGCCTCAAAAAGCAAGACAGCTTATGCCCACTTGGATATTAAACCCGAAAATGTGGTGATTGATGAACAAAATGACCCGCATTTAATTGATTTTGGCTATGCTGAAACAAATCCCAATGATACGAACAAAGCCATTTGTGGAACGGCGCCTATGCTACCAAATGAAAAAAATATTAAAAAAGTACCTAAACGATACTTAGATAGTTTAGCATTAAAGCGAACTCTCTACATCCCGGATATGTTTAATTGTATCTGGGGCTTATCTCGACGTGAGGATGAAGATACAGCCCTATTGAGTACGAAGGAACTTGAATTAATGGGCTTGAAGGCAATTTTTAATACGGGTGTTGATGATGAAACCAATAAACAAGATTATTGTGCTCGTTATACGTCAGCCATTTCAATGGCAGCCATGCTTGCGATCGCTTATTTAAACCTCGGTATTGATTATCAGACGGTCGATTTTGACAACTGTATAACGAGCGGACAAAAAATTCCAGCGCAAGAAACAATAAAATCGGTGCTCAAAGAATTTTTTGATTCGGAGAAAAATAGAAAAGAAACGATCGTGAGCCCACCTGTTTTATCAAAAGCGTGTTAGCTATCCAATTTTCGTTGAATAAATCATGGAAAAGAATAGTCTGACAAAGCGGGTGGTAGGGTTGTGAAATAATCATTAGCATTAAATTGTATTTATCTAACAACATGGCTATAATCAAGTCCCGCTGTTTTAAAAGGATCATAATAATGAAAAAAATTTCGCTTTTTTTAACCCTTTCTTTTTTGTTTGCCGCTAATACTTGGGCAAAATCGGAATTTTTCTGTGGATATAAAGATTATTTCCATATCAGCAGTCAGTCGCATCCTGGCATCTATATTGCCAATGCAACCGCGGATGGTGATATTTTATTACAATCATTAGGGCCAAGAAGCTTTATTATCCGTGACACCCCAAAATGTGTGAACGGGTTTGCACATGTGACCTTGGTTTTAGATCAAACTAATTGGTGTGTGCTTGATATCAAAGATGGACCCTATATGTGGGAACCAACCATGCACGCAGCCTGCCATGGCTTAGTTTTCAAGGGTATGACCTATGATGGTTTCCGAACCCACTCATACACAATTAACATCGAATAATTGATTGAATGGTTGGGTGGCCTGCCCAACCATTTTCTCAAACCGGCTCATAACACCCAATCTTCATATGCACTTGGTAATATTTGACAAGTTGTTTGTCAATGAACCCTCTAATCTCAATCACCTCAAACCAGTCTAGGTGTAGATGGTGATTTTTTGCTTCAGACACGCCGTTGTCAATGGCATTCTCAATACTCTTTTCAGAAGTGCCGACTAGCTCAATGATTTTATATACTCTGTCAGTCATCATGCATCCTTAATTCCTATCGTTACAGTATTAGTATAGCTATTGCTTCTAGACGCATAATAACGACGACCCAATCAATCCAGGCACAATCACTTGAGTAACGTGGAAAGGAATAGCCATTTTGCCGCGATCAAGATAATAAATGGCGGGGTAACCAAATCGTTGCAATCGACTCTTTAACCGCTGCAAAATCGATTGATTGGGATCGTCTTCAACATATCGCCATTCCGGCCTATGCGTAAGCGTTATTTCATTGATAACAGGCGCTATTTCGAGGAGATACCAACTTAAGTCTGTTTCATCACGGCAACCGCTCAAATAACTGCGGCTGCCTTGGATTGCTTCATTCAGTGCTTTCTCAATGGCATGGTCATGATCGAAATCACAACCATAGCCACGAAATGTTTTAACATTTGATTTGGTTTTGGACACAGGTACTTCCATTTGGACTTGATAACAAGGCACACATAATTCTGATTGCAAATCCGTGATAGTAAGCTTGATACCGGCCGATTTGAACTCTTGGAGCAAGAAGCGGTTTGATTTTGAGGCCACACTGTCTAAGTGGATACGAAAATCGTCATGGTTAAATTGATAAGCGAAACGCATTTTGCAGTCTTGCTCAATTAACTCAAACAACCCATGCGACAGCGCCTCTTCTTGGCTCTCTCGACACGCGATACCGGCAATGGACGATGTTGCAATCTCGTCGCGACGATTTTTGATCGTTGCATGGGGGATAAAATAACGTTTGGGTAGGTAGGCTGGATGCTCATCACCCAAGGGTGAAACTTGGATCCATTGTTGCACTAGTTTTTTTCTCAATTCATCCTGCTGGCGTTGATAAGGTGTATTTGGCCATAGCAGGGGATAATTTCTGGCTAATTGATCATAAGAACCTGTGAGATCGGCAGAAAGATCATATTCTAACGAAAATAGCTCAATTGCTTCGGAGATTGCAGCTGTCATCGCTTGTTTTTTGCTTGAGCTAGTACCCAGCGTGATAGCTTGATAACAAGCATTGGGACGAACTGCCATGACAGTCATCAGGGGCAATGGGTCTAAGCCGGTGATATTGGCCAGGCGAGTAATACCAAACGAGGGTAATCTGGCTAATAGTCGGTGATAATGATCATCGCATGGTTCCTCCTGCATGGATTGACCTGTCAGTCTTGTTTACAATTTATATTTGTCAGCCTACGCTTATAAGTATAGAGTAAATCCTGAGATAGCTAATAAACCAGCGGCTAACCCATCCTATGACAAAAGCAATTGAACAATATATCCAATCGTTACCCATCTATCAGCAGTTATATGGCGAGAGGATTAACCACTTTTG
This sequence comes from Pseudomonadota bacterium, assembly GCA_020051095.1. GTDB lineage: Bacteria > Pseudomonadota > Gammaproteobacteria > Legionellales > Legionellaceae > JAFIFT01. Next base: position 18,823 of record JAGVJN010000045.1, read on the forward strand.
CTTACAATCGTCATTTCAATACCCTGTTTTAGAAAAAAAACACCTCATTCAGGCTTACCCAAAAGGATGGTATACACCAGCATTTTTAAAAGCGGAATCCGAGAATCAAATTGTCTATTTTTCTACCTCAGGAACGACGGGCGAAAAAATTCATGTGCTGGGTTCAAATACGTTTCATTACCAAGAATTTTACCGCATGTGCTATGCTTTTCCCCAGTTACGGTATCCCGGGGGGAAGCGCCATGCTGTGTTAACAACAGCCACTTGTTCTGCATTGGGGTGTGTCAATGCGTTAGAATCTTATTCTAAAAGGGTCCAAGGACCTGGAAAGTTGTCTTTAAATCACTTAAATAATCCTTATCTTTGGAAAAAAGAAGACATTGAGCGGATGCGCGATGAAATTCTTCGCTTTCATCCCGATTATCTCCTCGTCGATCCTATCTATTTGGCAGTATTTGTGTTGTTGGCAAAACGCTATCGACTATCATTGAGTTTTCCGAGTTTAAAATTAGTCGTTTATACATTTGAATATGCGCCAAGAGCCTGCTTGGATTTAATAAAATGCGCCTTCCAATTACCAATTTATTCAGCCTATGGGATGAGTGAAACGGGTATTATCTATGTGCAAACGCCATCAGGAACCCATCGGTTAATTCCCAATAATGTGGCCGTTAAATTTGAGCCCGTTGATGCGGATAAACGACTGTATGAACTATTTGTTACCGCCACCAATAATGCACTGATGCCCCTCATCCATTACCGGACTGGGGATCTGGTTGTCGTTGAGGCAAACAGCGTTAATACCTTAGAAAGCCATCCCAACTTAGTACAAATCCAAGCCATGGCTGGTCGTAAAAACCAATGCCTACTGGCTAAGGGGCGATTTGTCAGCGTGGATGAATTAGATTCAAAGTTGTATGCGCTTTCTTCCGCTATTTATGTGTACCGCATTAGCCAGCGTCTAAATGACATAGAAATTATCTATGCAACAACCGACGAAAAACCAATGGAAGAAGCGAAAATTGCCTCTCTCAAAAATACGTATGAAGCCTTATTTGGTCTGCCCGCCCTCATTCAATTTGCCCGCAGTATTACACCAACCCCATCCGGTAAGTTTCTACTCTCAAGGAGGCAGACATGAAACATAGGGCATGGCGGGAGGATTTCCCCTTTTTCAAGTTAACCCCGTACTGTTATCTGGATAGTGCAGCAACTAGCCTAAAGCCCCAATGTGTCATTGATACGGTGTCGACTTTTTATCAAGAAGAAACGGCCAATTTGGCTAGAGGCGAACACCTTTTAACATATCGTGTGACGGAACGCATTGAGCAGACTAGGGAAGGGGTTGCACAGCTAATAGGTGCCCATCCTCATGAGATCATTTTTACTTTCAGTGCCACAGATAGTTTGAATATGATAGCCAAGAGCATCATGACTAACCAGCAACCCTGCATTGTTTCAACCATGAATCATCACGCAGCACTGCTGCCTTTTATGCAAAGTGGGCCGGTTCGTTATGTTAAAGATGACCAAGGCCAAATCGATTTAGACAATTTTCGAAAATTATGCCAACAAAGCCCTTTATTGATGGTTGTTCCTTGGGTTTGTAACGCGAATGGTAATCAACTGCCAATCAAACAAATGTGTGATATTGCTAAAGAATATGGTGTGATGACCGTGGTGGATGCTGCTCAAAGCGTTGGACACATGCCGGTGGATGTGGATGATTTGGGCTGTGATTTTTTAGCATTTTCAGCTCATAAGGCATTAGGTCCATCTGCGGTGGGTGTTCTTTACGCCCGTGCGTCTTGTATTGAAAAATTACAACCCATGCGATTGGGTGGCGGAATAGTGTCTTCCGTTACCCAAGAAGCTTATCAATTACGCGTTCCTCCTTATCGATTTGAAGCAGGCACACCCAACCTAGAAGGTATTATTGGTTTCGGAGCAGGGTTGGATTACTTACACCGTCAAGGAATTGGTCAGATAGTTAAGCACCTTAACCAATTGGAAGCCTATGCAACGCAGCAATTTTCAACCCTTGATTGTGTTAAACCAACGTTTGCATATACGCCCGAGCATGCCCCTATTTTTAATCTCACAGTCACTCATCCGAGTATCAATACAGCGCAACTTAGTATGCTATTAGCTGAGCGATTTAATATCATTACCAATTATAGCCAACATTGTTGCCAGCCATTATATTTAACCCATCATGCGACAGATGCCATGCGCGTTTCTTTTTATCTCTATAATGAGAAAGAGGATATTGATTTGCTAGTTAATGCGATTAATGAAATCTTAGGCTAATCGTCGTATAATAAAACTTATCAGGAATTACGAAAAACTCCCAATCTCTTCATTAAAAAAGTTTTCGTAAGCCCTGTTTATATTGGAAAAGCCTTGTTACGCTTCAGCAATGGAATGTTGGATACGGTGTTTGGGCATATTGGCATAAACTAAGAAACAAAGGTGAGAACATGAAACGGATTTCTATAACAAGTGTGTTTGTGTTGTTGGCGACGTTCACAAAATTTTCCTTCGCAGCCGAGAAGATAACGGTTGAAGTGTTTTCAGATAGCAAAAATGTTGCAGCAATTGGCTATACCGTTAATAACAAAGAACATGGTGATGCAGGCAGTCGTACGCGGGGTAAAGGTCCAGCAAATGCAACTTACCATTTCGGACTGCGTTGTGGGTCATTATTTGGTGAAGATATCAGTTGCGGTTCTTTGCTATTGACGACTAATAGCAAGATTCGACTCACCGTGACAGGCAAAGAGTGCACTTCAGAAATGGTGTCATAATGATTGTCATCTGACCTTAACTCTGACAGAATCAAAGATGGGCTATACCCAATTATGCATTAGGAAGTTTCGGGGTATATTGTTTCATTGATGAAAAGGAAGCTGTCATGAAAAAATATCACGCTATTTCAGGAATTGTTCTTGCCGCCATGGTCATGTCTTCTCAGGCTGCAGTGAAGGTAGAGGATGCGCCACCCAATTCGTTGGTTCAACGCTTCAGTAATGAGGATACCGTTTTCAAAAACCTAAACCCCAATCAAAGCCGAGAAAACCATCCCACCCGTGTGATTCGCATGGAAGGAAAAATTAACCAATCTGGATTATCTTGTCAAGAAGTTCAAAACAAACTAGGTGAGGATTTTCTTAATAAAATTCAACCAAGTCGATTCATGTATAATACCTTGTCAATGTGTCAATATGACCCTGAGACAGAATTTGCCACCCGATTTATGATGGATAGCTACTTTGACCCGCTAACCGATGATGATGAGGCGGTTCTTGAACAACTGGAACAAGATTATGAAGGGTACCTTCTTTATGGTATCCCACTGCATATTGAGCGAGCGAAAGGCGTGGTTGTTTCCTTAGAAGTCAATGCCTCCCGAGAGGACAAAAAAGGGAGCCCGGAAGTGATTCGTTTCCGTAGGGATTTCAATAGCTTGTACTTTGATAGTAACTATGAACTGAACAAGCAGTTGATTGTGGATGTTCGGGAGCGGTTTTATAGCCAAGACCAAAATCGAATTTTGCCATTTATCCAGAAATGGTTCTACAATGGTTTAGAACGCACCTATGCCTCTATGCTTAGTAAAGTGAACTTAATGGAATTGATGCCAGAGCGAATTTTTGTCATGAATTCGGGCAAACCGATTTTCACTTCCCATATGCATATGTATTATACCAATCATTGCCAAAAGTATGACTCAAAAGTCTGTCTTGGGTGATAATGAGTTTACCTAAGGGCTAATCTTTTCTTTCTTCCTCCGCGCAAGCGGAGGACCCCTGTTGAAAGGGGGCGGTCGCTTTGATTTTTGATTGTATACCCAAGATGCCTCACAATGAGAAACATACTTTTGATTTGATTGATGTTAGAATGTCAAAATCCTAATATCATTGTAACTATTAACAATCCTAGAAAATTTCAGAGATAACCTTGAACACACATGACTTCGCAAATCTCAAAACGGATACCATGATTGATGCACTCGAAAGCCTAGGCTATCGCTCAGATTTGCGCGTCCTTGCATTGAACAGCTATGAAAATCGGGTTTATCAAATGGGAATCGAGGAAGCTGAGCCGATTATTATAAAATTTTATCGGCCAAACCGTTGGAGCAATGAGCAAATCAATGAAGAACATGATTTTTCTTTGAGCTTGCATGCGATGGAAGTGCCGGTGATTCCGCCCATTGTGATTGACAATAAGAGCTTGTTTGAATATGAAGGCTATCGATTCTCCCTTTACCGACGTCAAGGAGGGCATGCACCAGAGCTTGACGATTTTAATTGCCTTTATAATCTAGGCCAACACCTGGGACGGCTCCATGCTATTGGCAAAACAAAGCCATTTGAGTTTCGCCCTGAAATTAGTTTGAAGAGCTATGCCATTGACAGCCGCAATTTTATTTTAAATAGTAATATGCTGCCTTTGGCCCTTGAAAAAGCTTATGAAAGCATTACCGAAAACTTAATTGAAAAAGTTAAACAGCAACTCCAAGCAATCGATTATAAGCGTATTCGCCTACATGGCGATTGCCATGGGGGCAATATATTAATGAGACCCGGTTCCTTATACATTGTCGATTTTGACGATGCGCGCACTGGCCCAGCGATACAAGATTTATGGATGCTTATTTCTGGCGACTTGGATCAAAAGCGTAAGCAACTCAATCGAATTTTGCAGGGGTATAAGCAATTCTGTGATTTTGATATGCGAGAGTTGCACTTAATCGAACCATTAAGAACGTTGCGCATAATCCACTACGCTGGCTGGCTTGCCAAACGTTGGGAAGATCCCGCTTTCCCTATGGCCTTTCCTTGGTTTAACTCTGAAAATTATTGGTCGGAACATATTATCACGCTAAAAGAACAGTTTAGTGAACTGGATGAACCTGTGATCGATTTGTCAAACTTCTGAAGCTTAGTGAAACAGTTTAGAATATATTTTCCAGCAAGAGGATAAAGAGCGACTCCCAAGGAGTCGCACTAACAGGTTGAATGAACAATCGATGAGTCCTTAAGCAGTGGTGCGTTTGGGCTTTAGGAAACTGAGACTACCCTTTAACGGCAGCTGAAACTCAGACAAGGCGTTAAAAAGCGTTTGTTGGGACTGTTGTATGACCTCCGATAGCTTACTCGATTTTTGAATCAGATCGATGGGGGTATCATTCGGATGAAGTTGGTGAATCGTTTTGAATTGTTTACGAAGTTGTCTTAACTGTTGATTGACGTTGGTTTTTGCCTGCTTAAGTCCAGCATTATCACTTTCCAAGCGTTGAGCATCTGTTTTTAGTATCCGCATATGTTGTTTTTCTTTGCGAGACAGTTTTTTAATAAAAGTACTCAATTGGCCAATCTGGGCCGCGGTTGCTAAGCCCCGATAGGTTGGCGTATCGCCTTGATTAATAATGCCAACTAAGGCTTTTAGTAAAGCGGTTTTTGATAATTTTTCATTGATATCTTCGCCAGAAAGAATTGGTTTGCTTTCAATTTCGATTGCTATTGACTTAGCTAACTCTTGGGCGGGGAGATCTTCACTAATTTTCTCGGATAGCGAGTCAATGAAAATTTTATCCGCTAATACGTGCGTTAACTGCGATGTCGATTCCAGTTGGAATAGAAGATAGAACGGGTGTTCTTGAACTTGTGTAAGATTATTTTCAAAGTGACGGATCGTCGCATTTATTTCTGAGCGCAATTTTTTAAGTGATTGGATGTAATATTGGGCTTGATGATTGATTTTCTCCAGCAAAACTTGGCAATGGGATTTGTTGCTTAGTACACCTGCTATTCCAAAAATAAAATAAGCGCTATTAGAAGATTGCAATTGTGTAAACGATTTATTATCGGCAGAAGAGGCAGGGTGGGGAGGGTTTAAATCAATACCGTCAATCAATTGTTCTATGGGGCTATTCATGGTTGATGTCCTTATCAATGTTGATTGGTGGTATCTTAAAGATTAGACCTCATATTAAAATTTTACCGGCAAAATGAGTGAGGAATTTGTGACAAGATTGTAAAGTGCTAATAAATTCCAAAGGGATGTCTTGTCAATTTTTTTGGCTTAGTCAACGGGGTAGTTGGGCATTTATAATCCGAGCCAGCGGATAAAGTGGTAAGTTGGTTTAAACGTTAACACTTCCTTTTTATCAAATAGGATTAAATATCGGTTGTCAGGTGATTCTGGTAGGAGTTTGATGTCAATGACTTTCCCATGGTGAACCACTTTCATTAAGGTTTGCCACGTCCCACGTCGCTTGACGACTTCAGGGATGATCAGGTAAATATCCGATAATCCAGGCTCTTTTGCATATTCTTTGCCTAAAAACTGATTGATTTCGTCCGGACTTAACGCAATATATTCTTTATTGTCAATGCGACGTCTTAGCATCCTTTTTAGGGGGGCTTTTTGTTGGAATGTGGCGATATAGGTGTCTGCTTGCATGACAATGATGGGTTCATTTTCTTCCCGTTGATTATTACTATTGCTATCCACGAATAAGATGGGGGCGCGGTCATCCCCTTGAAAAATGGGGGCTTGCTTGGCGACTTCGCGCTCATCTGATTCAAGTAAGCCTGAGGGTAAAGGGCAATTGAGAAATTTGGATTGGATAAGCCAATCGTCTGTGGGATAATAAATTATTAAAAAGGTATTATTTTTGATGGTATTGAGAATGGCCCTGTTTTCATGCGCCGGCAAGGATGGGCAACCCCAGCTTCTACCAGGACGTCCATATTTTTTAATAAACTGCTCGTCCATATACCAACCGCCATGCATAACGATATAGCGCCTCATCGCATTATCATTAAAGCCTCTATCAAGCCCTGTCAGCCTGAGTGATAATCCTTCCCGTCCCGAATAAGCTTCGCCCGTTAAGTAAATACCAATACTACTGGCTTTCGAATTATATCGATTGGAAAAGTAGACTGTATCTAAGGTACCTGAATTAATGCCATGAGAGACATAAGTATGGTACAACAATTTCATACTAAGCAAGTCAAATACCCAAATTCGTTTGTGATTGGCGGGTAAATGATAGTCAATAATGGTAAGAACGGGGTTAAAATCGAGGTGATGGGCTTGCGCACAAGCCAGTGAGGCAAGTACCTTATTGATTACCGCGGGCCTTAGCGATGGGGATTGGCTTTGCAATAATTGTTTAATGTCAAATAGTCGAGAGTACTGAGGGTTAAGAAAGGATAATGATGGGGTAATCAGGGCAATTGAGTCGCGCGAGAGAAAGCTATCCGTATCAATACCTTGACGATAAGGCACTGCATTGATCGTTGTTGAAACAATCCATATCAGCATGAGAATCTTTTTCATCGGTCATTCCTTGCTGTTTTTATTCGTTCTTCTATCCGTGACGCAAAGGCTTTTTGACAACAGATTGGTTTCGTCCAGAAGCTTTTGCTTCGTATAATCCTTCGTCTGCTCTTTTTAAAAAAGTATTTAACGTGTCAGCCTTATCAAGCTGAGCTATCCCTGCGCTAAATGTACAATAAATATGTGATCCTTTGTCTTCATGATCGATCTCAGAAAATAGAACGCGTAATCGTTCAGTGATGTCATGGGCATCTTTCATGGTGGTACTTGGCATAATCACTAAAAATTCCTCGCCACCTATTCGGCCAATATGATCCGATTCGCGTAAGTGGGATTTAAGTAACATGGCTAGATTTTTTAAAACTTTATCGCCAGCAGGATGCCCATGGGTATCGTTGACCAACTTAAATTTATCGACATCGATTTCAACAATACTTAATGGGAACTCATAGCGCTTTGCCGCAACAATTTCGCTGTGCAACTGATTATGGGTACTGCGATGATTTAATAAACCAGTTAACCCATCTTCATGAATTAATCGATTGATTTCTCGATGACGCCTTACTCGCGAACGAATCGTTTTATATAAGACTTCGATGTCGACAGGCTTGACAAAATATTCATCACCACCTGCTTGGAACGCTTCGGATATGCTGTCAACGGAATTATCGGAAGAAATAAAGATAATGGGTATGGATGCGTAGTTTTTGTATTGACGGATGAGTCGGGTTAAATCGGGTCCACTTATTTGAGGTAATTTCATGTCTAATATAATGGCATCCGGTTCAAAAGACAGAATTGAAGTGAATATGTTTGGCGGATTATTTAATATTTGTATGTCACAATTTAACTCAGTTAGCAATAATTCAAAGTATTTTTGCTGTTCTTCATTATCGATAACCGCTAAGATTTTCGTTTTATGGCCATTTTGCTCATCCATCATAGCAAACACTTTCTCGCCAATAATTTTGGGGTCAAACGGTTTTAGTTCAAAAAAATCAGCGCCACATTGAATGGCTGCATAACGCGTGGCAAACGACCCGTCTTGGCTGAGGAAAATAATCGAGTAAGCTTTGCTTTTGCGTGAAATAAAACGAGAGATTTGCACCGCTTCTTCGACTGTATCAATATTAAAAATAATGATAGCAGGGGTTCGCTCTTTTAATGCCTCTAATAAGCTTTTGATATGAGTAAAAATTGTCACTTCATCAATCGTGAGCATCAGATGATCTTTCAATTCATAACTCTCTTTACCATGCTTATCGAGTATAAAAACAAGGCCGGGACTTTTGATTGGTCCAATGGCAAAATCCAAATTCATCATCTCAACATCAATGGGTAGTGACGCTAGGGATGTTAAACAGTTTTGTAAGCGGTTGACGAGTTCTTTATTTTTAGGGGATTCTCGGAATTGTTCAGCAAACGATTGGGCTTTGCTTGCGAGGCGACTATGGTTATAAAATCCATACGATCCGGAGGAGCCAATGAATTTGTTTAGTAATTTTGTGAGGCGGATGATCATTTTGTCGCTGTCAACTGAGCCATTGTGATTGATTTTCTGACAAAGATTTTCCATCTCCCCAATGCTCTCACTCATGGTAGAAACAAATTTCTGTTGTAACTGGTCCAACTTCTCTTTTGGCTGCTTATTTCCTTTCATTTATTTGTTCCAAACAGGATGATAGTTGAGCGTTTAGGGTATAAGGCCATTCGCTTAAGCGTTTTATGCATAAGTCGCTCATTTTTTTATCTTTTCTTAAGTATAGTTCAAACCCGTAAATTTGCTTTGTGCTCGATTATGTATGTTTTGCAGTTTTATAGGTATACGGTAAGATAGATCCAAGCTACTTCATAATGTGACTCTTATGCGGATAAATCAAGTATACAAAATTGGCGGTCGTTGCCTACAGGATAAAGCGGGATTTGACCGAATTAAAGAGATTAATTTAGAACAATCTTTGTTGGTTGTATCCGCAGCTGGCGGCACGACAAACGCATTAAAAAAAGCCTTAGCGTTGGCAAAATCCGGTGAAGCGTATGAGCCCATTTTGGTAGAACTGGAAATGTTTCATAAACAGTTAGCAGCTGATTTAGGCATCAATACGGGTGTCTATACATCGCTATTTAATGAGTCCATGAATGATTTGAAAGCAGTTTTGACTAGCATCGAGTTACTCGGTCGGTATGCGAAACTTCAGGCAGATTGGGTGTTAGGGCAAGGGGAATTATGGTCCAGCCGATTGGTGGCTGAGATGTTAGGCAAGAAGTCGGTCTGGCTAAATTCTGCGAAAATAATTACCATTCATCGGCTCGATGGCGTCACCCAAGTGAATTGGACGCAAACGGAAACAAATCTGACCAAGCAAATGCCAAAAGAAGCATTTGATACAGTCATTGCACCCGGCTATATTGCTCAGGAACAAGATGGTCTTTTTACGTTATTAGGCGATAATGGCAGCGATTTTTCAGCAGCGATATATGCCAAAGTGTTAAAAGCAAAATCGTTAACAAAGCTTACGCATGTCGATGGGATCTACAGCGCTGATCCAACTCGGGTACAAAGTGCATTTGTATTGCCTTATGTGAGTTATCAAGAAGTGGCTGAATTAGCCTATTTTGGCGCTGAAATCCTTCACCCACAAACCGTGCAACCGGCGATTTCAGCCAAGATCCCAATTATTATTAAAAATATACACAAATTATCGGAGCCAGGGACCCGGATTGATGAAAGGCAACGCCCCTCGATGTACATCGTAAAAGGGCTAACAAGCATGGAAAACGTCAATCTCATTACCATTGAGGGGACTGGAATCCTAGGGGTTTGTGGTATGTCAGCCCGGATATTTGGGCTCTTATCTCACCATGGGATTTCCGTTATTTTTATCTCTCAAGCAAGCTCCGAATACTCAATCAGCTTGGTGGTCAGTGATGTCCATGGCCAATTAGCTCAATCGTTGATTGAAGAAGAACTCGTGGTGGAACGTCAAGAAGGGATCATTGCTGGGATAATATTAAAACAAGATTGCAGTGTTGTTGCTGCTGTGGGGGATGGTATGTGCGGCCATCCCGGTGTTGCAGCGCAATTTTTTTCAAATTTGGCCAAGGCCCAAGTCAATATCTTAGCCATTGCTCAAAGTGCTTCTGAGCGAAATATTTCCGTGATTATCAATGAAAATGATACAACCCGCTCACTTCGTGCGTTGCACGGTGGGTTTTATTTATCCGATAGAGCTATCTCAGTCGGCTTAATCGGCCCTGGCGGGGTAGGACAAGTATTGCTTGGCCAGTTAGAGGACGAAATCGAGAATTTACGCTCTCAGTTTCGCATTGACTTTCGCTTAAGAGGGATTATTAACAGCCAAGAAATGGTCCTATCGGATAAGCAAGTCACACTGAAGGACTGGGAACAAGCCAAATCCAAACGTAAGGCTGATTTAAGAGCATTTATTCATCATATCGCCAGCGAAGAAATTCCTCACGCGGTTATTATCGACTGCAGTGCTTCACCCATCGTTGCCCAAGCTTATATCGACATGATAGACATGGGCTGTCACATTATTACCCCTAATAAACAAGCCAACGCAGCACCGATGGCTCAGTTTATTACCTTAAAATCGAAACTTGCTGAACGTCGCCGCTTTCATTTGTATGAAACAACCGTTTGTGCCGGTTTGCCAGTCATTAAAACCATTCGTGATTTACTTGACACTGGGGATCAGATAAAACGGATTGAAGGGGTTGTTTCAGGGACATTGTCTTATATATTTAACCAATGCGCGCAAGGAAAAAGTTTCGCTGAAAGCGTCTTATCTGCTTACGATTTAGGGTATACAGAACCCGATCCCAGGGATGACTTAAATGGGCTGGATGTGGCGAGAAAATTTGTTTGTCTTGCGCGTGAAATTGGCTTAGAGACAGAGTTAAATGAGGTTTCGCTATTAAATTTAGTACCAAAACCACTTCGAGAAGTGACGAAGGACGAATTTTTGCAACAATTGCCCCATTATCAAGACGAGATTAATCAATATTTAAAGAATTTATTGGAAGGTCAGGCAAGCATTGCTTATGTGGGTATTATCGAAGATGAGCAAGTGAGCGTTAGTTTAAAGGCTTATCCAGCGAACCACCCATTTGCCAATATCCATGGAACCGATAATATCCTCCAAATCCAAAGTCGTCGCTATGATAAACAACCACTGATTATTCAAGGACCGGGCGCAGGGTTAGATGTGACTGCGGCTGGAATATTTGCAGATTTTCTTAAGTTGGTATCCTATTTATGATAAATGACAGACAGCAGGCTTGCGCCTTTGCGCCAGCAACTACGTCCAATTTAGCCGTCGGGTTTGATATTCTTGGTTTCCCTTTGGACAGTATTGGGGATGAAGTAAGCCTGCAACGGCGAGAGGATACTGAATTAGTTATTCAACACATAGACAGTGATTTTCCCCTACCAATGGAAATCGAAAAAAATACGGCAACCGTAGCCATTGAGGCGATGCAACGATCCCTCAATTGCCAGGTGGGTTTAGATGTGTCGATAAAAAAAGGTATTCCTTTGGGTTCCGGTCTGGGTGGTTCTGCAGCCAGTAGCGTAGCAGCCGTGGTTGCCTTTAATCAATTTTTAAATAAGCCTCTGGCAGCGATGGATCTCATTCCTTTTGCTTTAGCCGGTGAGAAAGTGGCTACCGGTAGTGTCCATGCAGATAATGTGGTGCCTTGTTTGCTAGGTGGTTTAGTGTGTATTCATGCCATTGAACCGCTTTCTGTCATAAAGCTTCCGACAAATGATTTATGGTCTGTTTTCATTCATCCTCATGTGGTGGTGGAAACCAAGCAAGCAAGAGCAGTATTACCAAAATTAGTTCCTTTGACGGATGCGATTCAGTACAGCGCTCGTCTTGCGGCATTTATTGCCGCGTTATATTCGCAGGATCGGCTCTTGTTATCGGAAGTTTGTAAAGATGAGCTGATTGAGCCACATCGTCAATCGTTAATCCCCCATTTTAAAACAGTTCAGCAAGCAGCGTTCAAAGCAGGAGCGCTTGCTTGTTCAATTTCTGGCGCTGGTCCCACTTTATTTGCGTTAAGTGGCTCGAAAGAGCAAGCAGCCTACATAGGTCAAGCAATGGGTGAAGTGTATGAGTACCATTCAATACCTTATGATAGTATCCTATCGACCATCGCCGAATGCGGAGCAAGGAGTATATAGCATGATGATCTCAACCAGGGAAGGGCAGGAAACGACCATCGAACAAGCAATTTTAAATGGCTTGGCAAGCGATGGCGGATTATATGTTCCTAAGCAATTTCCTTGTTATGATCAAGATACCCTCCGCCAATGCAATCATTTGGCGGAGTTTGCCTATCATTTACTGCATCCTTATTTTATCGAAACATCGATCTCACTGACCCTGGCTGATTGCCAGCAAATCTTTAATTTTTCCATGCCAACGGTGAAGCTCCCTTCGGGGCGACTTGTCCTTGAGTTATTTCATGGCCCCACTTTATCATTTAAGGACTTTGGCGCCCGTTTTTTTGCCCATTGTTTAGAGCAGCTAGCGATTAAAAGGCCTGTTAAAGTTATCGTTGCCACGTCTGGCGATACAGGCAGTGCAGTGGCAGCAGCGCTCTATCATAAAAATAATGTCACGGGGTATATTTTATTTCCTGAAGGAAAAATCAGCGCTCGCCAGCAACAGCAAATCACCTGCTGGCTAGACAATATTCACGCTATTGCCGTCAAAGGCAATTTTGATGATTGCCAAAAAATGGTTAAGGGGATGATGGCTAGTGGTGCGGAAAGGATTCAGTTGACAACGGCAAATAGCATCAATATTGCGCGCTTATTGCCTCAGCAATTATTTTACGCCTATACCAGCACCCAATTGCACAAGCAATATCATGCCCCCATTGATTTTGTGGTGCCGTCGGGCAACTTGGGCAATGTCGTCGCCTGTTATTGGGCAAAACAAACAGGTTTTCCAGTGGGGGACATTTACATTGCCAATAATGCCAACGATGTCCTATCTAAATACTTAAACACTGGTGAGTATCATCCTCAGCCGACCAAGATGACATTAGCCAATGCCATGGATGTGGGCAATCCCAGTAATTTGGAACGCTTGGTGCATTTATTGGGTGACTTTACGACGTTCAAAGAAGCTGTCAATGCCCAATCGGTATCCGATCCCCAAATTGAACAAGCGATAAAACAAGCCTATCACGATGAGGGCTATATTTTATGCCCTCATACAGCAACCGCGTATTATCGTTCTTTATCCCTTGAAACAAAGCAACCACCTGTCATCGTTGCGACTGCCCACCCTGCTAAATTTAACGCGATTGTGGAACCGTTGGTGAATGTACCAATCGAAACTCCCTCTTCATTACAAGCCATGCTTGAAAAGCCTGCCACCTACCAAACCATCCAACCCGACATGGAACGTTTTCGTCAAATCGTAGAACTGATTTAGAAGGCAGGTAGATCCCTGCAAGTAGTACATAGGACAACAATCAGTATGCTTTTCGTACCCGTGCCCGTGCTTGCAAAGTGTAATGATTTTTCGTCCTGCTCAAAGCCCAACAAGTATAATCTATTGCGTATTTTATAAAAAAGAGGTTTAATGAAAACGGGTTTTTATAGTCAGGGAGTTGGTGGTATGACGATAGCTAGGATAGTTGCATCAATCATTGTTTTTCTAGGCGTTTTTATCAATGAAGCATATGCCGTTGATGTCGATAAAGGCGTTGTTTTTGTTCATGGCACGCGGGATCATCGAGTCGATGCGGAAGGGGGATATTGGAAAGAGGATTTTTTAGATCAAGTCAGAAATCAACTACCGAATCCCGATAATCTTTATGTTGTTCACTGTGACTTTTTGCAGTATATGTGGCATGAAGACGCTGCAGGATGTGTGGCAGAGCAAATCCAATGGTTTGTGAAAGAAAAGCATTTAAAACAAGTCAGTGTTTACTCCCATTCAGATGGCGCCAACGTGGTCCGCTGGATATTGTCCAATCCTACTTATGACGAGCGGTTTTTTGAAGTTGCTAACTATATTGATCAAGTGATAGCCATTGCCCCCTCGAGTGGCGGAACCCCCTTAGCCGATGAAGTCATGAATGGTGGCATCTTGGAAGCGGGTCTTGGATGGTTATTGGGTTATCGCAGCGACTCCGTAAAGCAACAACAAGTCGGTGATATGGCTATTTTTAATGAAGAAGTCCTGTTAGGGACAGAAAATAGACCGAGCTTGATTAAGCCTTTTTATGTGATAGTAGGGACCGATGTCACGGCATCCCCCATGAATTCGGCCAGTTACTGTAATGGCTATTTCCTAAACAGTGCCTTGAAAGTCACTAAAATTTATCTGGATTATTGTGCCGATGGTTTTTTAAACTGTGAATCACAACTCGCGGCGGGGCAACTGTGGTTTTATGATTATCAAAAAACTGAAAATGCTACCACGTTAAGTCATAATCAAAGTCGCCATAATTGTTTTGGATTAGATAAAATTGTCATTCCCGCATTATTGACAGGAGTTAAATCATGAGACGATTAATCCCTTTTACCCTATTATTAGCTTTAGTTAATCAATCTCAGGCGCTGAAGCTTCCTGATCAATCCCTCTACCATTATCAATGTCCAAGTTGTGTGAATCTTAGCAAAAGTACATTATCCACGAGTTGGTTAATCGAGGATAAGGCAATGGTCCCCGCTGATGTGAAACCAGTCATTAGCAAACGATATTATCGTAAAGTGACGGGGCAGGAGCTTAAACAAGGGATCGAACTAGGTGTTTTGGCAGAAGGCGCCATTATTCGTGTCACCCCGGTCACGCCCAAACAAGTGAGCAAAAATTGGCAACAAAAATGGGCGATTCAGACCGGAAAGCAAAAAAAGCCCTTAGTGGATATGGTGCAATCTTTGTCCGATGAGCAAGAATTCAAAAAGCAATTTGACGTTGGCCCTGCGTTGATTTTTCAACTTAAACAAGGCTTATCCAACCAACGTCCTTATTTAGTTTATGAGGATGAAAATCTGGATAATACGAGTCAATGGCAATTAAGTGTTTATGACAAAATGGCTAATCTGTATATGTCCGTGGCACTTGATAAAACCCGCTACCAGGTGGGCGAAACGGTCAAAGCAGTGATTAATGTCAAAGATGATTTCAATATGCCAACGGTGAACTGGATTGAGGCGCGGATATTTGGTCCCACGGGAGATGGAATCCCCGTTGAGCTCAATAGTGATGGTGGACTCCAGTACCATGGGGAAATCCCCGTTCAATCCAAACAAGTCGCGCAGGGTGAGAATTGGTATTTTCAGGTCATGGCGGATTTGACCATCAATGGTAGTCATACCATTCGTACCGCCAGTGCCGTCTTTTCCTATGTCGTTCCTTCGGCAAAAATACGATCAATTTACCGGCCTTCCTTGGACCAGCCACTTGTATTAAATGCCAAGGTTGAAACGTTGCAAGCTAGCCGTTATCAACTACAAGGGGTAATTTATGCGACTGGCGACGATGGGGATGTCCATTCGGTTGCCCTTGCCCAAACCAGTGCTTGGTTAGATCCTGGTACCAAAGAAATGGTATTAAAATTCGATAAGCCCTTGCCTTCAAACCTGCATGAACCGTATTATTTGGGGCAACTTGAATTAGTCGATGATGCACAATTAAAACCGGTGTATCGTTATAATGAAAAAATCCCACTGACTCAATTGGATGCTGAATGAATTGGCTAAATTTAACGTCATCACCTGCTTTTCTCTCCCTCGTCATTGTGGTCGGTTTGGCCACAACTTGGGTTGGGGTGATGGTGATGTTTTGGCGGCAAAGGCGGTGGCATGCTCATCTTTGTTTAATATTAGAGGAACAACAATCCCATTGGCAAACGATGCAGTTGGATATGCAACGTTTATCCAATGAGGAGCGGGAGGTTGTCTCTGAGCGAATCAATGCAGGACAATTAGCGGTTAATAAATTAATTGCTGATAGCATTCAAGGTCACATGAAGGACGTTCGAGAGCAAATTAATCATAGTTTTAGCCAACATGCCAATTCATTGACATCTCATCTTCGCTCATTGACTGAAGAAATACGTAATCATTTGCACCGAATGACCAAGCAGGTGAACGAGCAATTAAGTGAAGGGTTGGAAAAAACCTCGGCAACATTCCAAGATGTTTTGAAACGATTGACGATTATTGATCAAGCCCAGCAGAAAATCACCGAATTATCCACGCATGTGGTCAGTTTGCAGGATGTGTTGACCGATAAACGATCCCGAGGGGCGTTTGGTGAAGTGCAACTGGCGGGGTTAATCGAAAATATGATCCCAGCCAATCATTTTAAAATGCAACATACCTTAAGTAATGGGAAACGAGCGGATTGTATTTTATTTTTGCCTAATCCAACTGGCAATATTGTCATTGATGCCAAATTTCCTTTGGAAACGTTTCAAAAAATCAATCAGGCTGGGGCAGATGCTCCTATCAGGAAAACACTGCAGCAACAATTCCGGCAGGATATTTTAAAGCATATCAACGATATTGCTGATAAATATATTATTCCAGAAGAAACCTCCGATGGGGCTGTCATGTTTATTCCTGCGGAAGCGATTTTTGCTGAAATTCATGCCAATTATCCGGATTTGGTCAGTAAAGCCCATCAACGAAAAGTATGGATGGTATCGCCATCAACGCTGATGGCGGTGTTAACCACCGCTCGGGCCGTGTTGAAAGATGATGCGACGAAGAAGCAAGTGCATATTATTCAAGAGCATTTACAACATCTTGCTGTGGATTTCCAACGATTTGAAAAACGGATGGATAATTTAAGCCGCCATATCGAGCAAGCGCATAAAGATGTATCCGAAGTACATATCTCTGCGAAAAAAATTACCTCCCGCTTTGTCAAGATTGAATCCGTGGAATTTGATAAGCCTTCCGAAGAGTTAGAGCATGATATCACCGACGACTGACCAAGAGCACCTCACCATCCAAGAACAAATTGAAGCACTGCGAGACACCATTCGTCAGTACGATTATGCCTATTATGTGCTCGATAACCCCAAAGTCCCTGACGCGGAGTATGATCGCGTGTTTCGTCAACTTCAACAGTTGGAGCATGAAAATCCTCACTATATTTCAGCAGACTCCCCCACCCAAAGAGTGGGGGCTAAGCTTGATTCAGCCCTTGAGCCCATTGCTCATCGCCAACCATTATTGTCCTTATCCAATGTATTTGAAGAAAGTGAGCTGAAAGCCTTTATAAAGCGGGTATCCGACAAACTATCCGTCTCTCCCGAGTCATTGGGGTTCACCGCCGAACCAAAACTCGATGGTTTGGCCGTGAATATCACTTATGAAAATGGGGAGTTAGTCTCTGCAGCGACGCGAGGGGATGGTCAAATGGGAGAGGTAATCACCGGCAATATCAAAACCATTCGTGCGGTTCCTTTGCGTTTGCGCGGCACAGATATTCCCGCTTTTGTGGAAGTGCGCGGTGAAGTGTTTATGCCCATTGTGGGGTTTGAGCAGTTTAATCAACATGCCAGAGCCAAAGGAGAAAAGACCTTTGCTAACCCGCGCAATGCCGCGGCAGGTAGTTTGAGGCAGTTGGATCCGAAAGTTACTCAATCGCGACCGCTGTCTATCTATTGCTATGGTATCGGGGCGATAGATGAAGATTATCCGTTGCCCAACAGTCACTATCAGCAACTTCAATGGCTGAAAAATCAGGGCTTTCCAATTTCGGATTTAGTTGAACAGGTGACCGGCCTTCAAGGTTGTTTGGCCTATCATAACCGGTTGTTGCAAACGCGAAGCAACTTACCCTTCGAAATTGACGGGTGCGTGTATAAAATTGATGATATTGCCATGCAACAAAAACTGGGGTTTGTGGCCAGAGCGCCTCGGTTTGCTGTCGCCCACAAATTTCCGGCGGTCGAAGAGATGACTGTTTTAAAGGCAGTTGATTTTCAAGTAGGCCGAACAGGCGCACTCACCCCTGTGGCAAGGTTAAAACCGGTTTCCGTAGCCGGTGTCACCGTGAGTAACGCCACCTTACATAATATGGATGAAATTGAGCGGAAAGATGTTCGTATTGGTGACTCGGTGATCATCAGGCGGGCGGGAGATGTTATTCCAGAAGTCGTATCGGTCGTGATGGAAAAGCGTCCTCAATCTGCCCAAATGATTGAGCTTCCCAAGGCTTGCCCGGTGTGCCAGTCCGAAGTTATCCGCACTCCGGGAGAAGCGGTGGCCAGATGCACGGGTGGGTTATTCTGTCCGGCTCAGTTAAAAAGAGCTATTTGGCATTTTGCTTCCAGAAAAGCCATGTCAATTGATGGGTTAGGTTCTGTGATTATCGAACAACTGGTGGATGAAGGCATTCTCAACGATGTGGCGGATGTTTATCATTTAAATTTGCAGCAACTGGCAAGTTTAGAGCGGATGGGGCAAAAGTCAGCTCAAAATCTCATCGATGCCATCGACAAGAGCAAAAAAACCACCTTTGCTCGATTTTTATATGCACTAGGCATTCGAGAAATTGGGGAAGTTGGTGCACAAGTATTGGCAAAGGCTTATCCTGATTTCACGCAACTTTATCAGGCCAATGAAGAGGCGTTAGAACAGCTGAGCGATATAGGGCCAGTTGCTGCTAACAACGTGGTTCATTTTTTAGCCCAACCCCATAACCAAGCTGTCATCGAAAAGCTGTTAGCAGCAGGCATTCATTGGCCAAAGCAAGCATCCAAGCCCGTGTTAACTAACCATCCTTTGTCTGGGAAAACCGTTGTACTGACCGGAACTTTGGCCACAATGAGTCGAGACATTGCCAAAGAGAAGCTACAAGAACTTGGCGCTAAAGTGACGGGCAGTGTGTCGGCTAAAACAGATTATTTGATTGCCGGGGCGGAAGCTGGCTCAAAATTAGAGAAAGCAGAAAAGCTAGGCGTGGCTATTTTAAGTGAAGAAGACTTTTTAAAGTATCTTTAGGGTATGTCGCTAGGGCGTGTCCTCATTCCATTAGTTGAAAATTCAATAGCATACCTATGACATTTTGGAGTAACATGGAGTTACTTGATACTACAAATTTCGAACTATGACCTTTGAAAGGATGCTTTGTTTTGTCATCTCACTGACTCTCACACAGGGGGTTAGTGCGGATGTGTGGAATAATCCTTATCCAGCGTTACAACAATCGAAAAAAATTTACTATACATCCTTTACTGAACAACCTAAAACACTCGATCCAGCAACATCTTACTCGATGAATGAGGCTGTGTTTACTGGCCAGATATATGAGCCCCCACTTCGGTACGACTATTATAAAAGGCCCTATCAACTGATACCAAGAACAGTGACAGAAATGCCGAAGGTGGCGTATTTTGATGCACAAGGCAATGAAATTTCTATTAGACATAGCGACAAGATTGCAAAAACCGTTTATACCATTACCATTAAACCAGGCATCTACTATCAACCGCATCCCGCTTTGGCAAAAGATGCACAAGGGAACTACCGCTACCTCAATTTGCCCGCCGATTATCTAGAAGACAAGGATATTTATGAATTATCCGAATTTCCCCATACCGGAACTCGAGAATTAGTGGCAGACGATTACATTTATCAAATAAAAAGGTTAGCGACACCCCAGATTAGCTCACCTATTTATGGTTTGATGAGCGAACATATTCTCGGTTTTGATAAGTTTTCTGAACAGTTTTCAGCGTCGCCACAGACTAATGAATGGCTGGATTTACGCAAATATCCATTAGAAGGCGTAAAAAAAATTAGCCGATATCAATACCAAATCACCTTGAAGGGACAATATCAGCAATTTATCTATTGGCTAGAGATGGTATTTTTTGCGCCAATTCCTTGGGAAGCGGATAAATTTTATTCTCAGGAGGGCATGGATGATCGCAACATCAAATTGAGTTGGTATCCAATTGGGACGGGTCCTTTCATGATGACTGAGAATAATCCTAACCGGCAAATGGTGCTCACTAAAAACCCCAATTATCGTGAAGTCTATTTTCCAAAATCGACTGACCAAGAAGATATCGATAAGGGATATACGCGACATGCTGGCAAGCGCTTGCCTTTAATTGATGAGGCGATATTTACCTTAGAAAAAGAATCAATGCCAAGATGGAATAAGTTTTTGCAGGGCTATTATGATCTATCGGGGATTACATCCGATAGCTACGATCAAGCAATCCATGTTAATCCATCCGGTGCGATATCCCTATCCGATGGTTTAAAGCAGAAGAAAATGCGCTTAGAAGTATTGGATGATCCTTCCATCTATTATTTGGGTTTCAACATGCTTGATCCCGTTGTCGGAGGGCATTCAAGAAGAGCGCGCTTGTTACGTCAGGCCATATCAATTGCCATTAATTATGAAGAAAACATTGCCATTTTCCTAAATGGAAGGGGGGCTGCTGCGCAAGGCATTATACCGCCGGGAATTTTTGGCCATCGACACGGTAGAGAAGGGCTCAATCCCTATGTGTATAAATGGGCAAATAACCAAGTGACAAGACGTTCCATTGCTGAGGCAAAACACCTATTAAGAAAAGCAGGTTACCCCAACGGCATTGATCCCAAAACAGGGCGGCCCTTGGTGTTGAATTACGATGTGATGAGTACGACGGGGCCGGATGATAAATCCCAGCTGGATTGGATGCGAAAGCAGTTTAGCAAATTAGGCATTGCGTTACATATCAGGGCAACGCAATATAATCGATTCCAAGAAAAACTGCGCTCAGGCAATGCGCAAATGTTTACTTGGGGATGGCGAGCTGACTACCCTGATCCAGAGAACTTTTTGTTTCTGATGTATGGAGCCAATGGCAAGGTCAAACATGGGGGAGAAAATGCCACCAATTATCGCAATCGAAGGTTTGATCGATTGTTTGAAAAAATGAAAAATATGCCAAACAGTCCAGAAAGGCTTCAGCTAATTGATGAGATGATGGAAATATTGCGCTATGAATCACCCGTGGCTTTTGGCATTTATGCTCAAATGTTAACGATTTCCCAACAATGGTTATCTGCTTCAAAGCCAAGTACATTGGGAATCAATACGCTGCAATACATGGACATTGATATTGCCTTGCGCAACAAGCAACGACAAACATGGAATCAGCCGATTTTGTGGCCAATGCTGTTTGTGGGTCTGTTATTGCTTAGCTTAATCTTCCCGGTGTGGGTCAGCTACCGGCGCAGGGAACATCAAACCGTGAAACGGGTGCCATCACAATGATTCGATATATCTTAAAACGTATGCTCTATGCGGTTCCAATCCTCATTGGAATTAATATTATAACCTTTGCCTTATTTTTTATGGTGAATTCGCCGGATGATATGGCACGTATGCAATTGGGTGAGAAACATGTTAAACCCAGTGTCATCGAACATTGGAAAAAAACGCATGGGTATGATTTACCATTATTTTATAACGATCAAAAAGCCGGTATTGAGCAGTTTAGCCAAACGTTATTCACGCAAAAATCATTGAAATTATTGTTATTTGATTTTGGCGTATCTGATAGCGGACGGGATATCAGCTATGATATCTCCAACCGAATGTGGCCTAGTCTCGCCATTGCTATCCCTGTTCTATTGATTGGCATTTCATCAATATTTTTATCGCCATGTGCATGGCATTTTTCCGCTCCAGTAGTGTGGATACAATCGCAGTTGTTGTGTGTATTATGTTGATGTCGATTTCCAGTCTATTTTACATCATCGGTGGCCAATATTTGTTTGGAAAATTGCTGCGTTGGGTACCTATTTCTGGTTATGACGGCGGGTTGGAGAGTATTAAATTTATTGTTTTACCCGTGTTAGTGGCAGTCATCAGTGGTATCGGCTCGGGGGCTCGATGGTACCGAACCTTATTTTTAGAGGAGCTAAATCGTGCGTATGTTCGAACAGCCCGCTCGAAAGGCGTTTCTGAACGACGCGTGCTCTTTGTTCATGTCCTTAAAAATGCCATGTTACCTATCTTAACGGGTGTGGTGGTGATTATCCCGTCTTTATTCATGGGAAGCCTGGTATTAGAGTCATTTTTTGGCATACCAGGACTTGGTAGCTATATCATCGATGCCATTTCACAGCAAGATTTTGCCATTGTTCGTTCAATGGTTTTCTTGGGCTCGGTACTCTATATCGTTGGCCTAATACTGACAGATATTTCCTATACGTTGTTTGATCCAAGAGTGAGGCTGGGATGAAATTTTTGTGGACTGACATCTGCTTTTTAAGCATCATCGTGCTTGGCATCATTGCAGTGGCATTGAGTTTTCGTCACCCACCCATCCGTCGAGCCTACCAGCGCTTGTTTTATCGACCCATGGCGATGAGTGCCGGGATTGTCATCGTCATTTTTTTAACAATTGGCATCCTCGATTCCATTCAATTGCCAGGGTATCATCATCAATATACCCTCCTCGATGAAATATTATCACCGCTTGGACAAACATTCGAAAAATCCTATTCAGCGCCGCTAGCGTTGGACCTGTATACCAGTGAAACCAAACTAGTCAATGGCCAAATGGAGCAGATTTATCCGCGTTTGCACCATATTGCACCCTATATCCAAACGCACAGTGAAAAAAATACCTTTGTCATGAGTGTGTTGGTGCAGTCGTTGATTGTTGCCTCGGGATTACTGCTCATCGTATGGGGCATCTACTTCTTTTTGAGTGATTTTGGCAAAGCTAAGTGTTGGCGTTTTAGACGCACAGTGCGAATGATGTTTTTTACGACCTATGTTCTTATATTTTTGTGCATAAGTTTGTATTCGCTATCTCGAGGATTGCATGTGCTTGGCACCGGTAAAATAGGGCAGGATATTTTATATTATGCGATTAAAAGCATCCGAACCGGCTTAGTGATTGGTATTTTAACCACTTTATTCATGCTTCCTTTAGCATTACTTGGCGGCATTGCGGCTGGGTATTTTGGTGGGTGGGTCGATGATGCAATCCAGTATACTTACACCACGTTAAGTTCCATTCCCGGGGTATTGCTGATTACCGCATCGGTTTTGTCCATACAAACGTATATTGCCAACCATCCGGACATGTTTCCAACCTTAGGCCAGCGCGCAGATGCCCGTTTACTAGCCCTTTGTTTTATTTTAGGGGTGACCAGCTGGACCAGTTTATGTCGATTACTGCGTGCGGAAGTTTTAAAATTGCGTGAAATTGACTTTGTGCAAGCGGCGCACGCCTTGGGGTCATCGGCTTGGACGGTTATCGTCAGGCATCTCTTACCCAATGTCATGCATATCGTTGTCATAACCCTTGCATTGGATTTTAGTTTTCTCGTGCTTGCCGAAGCGGTTTTATCCTATGTGGGCGTGGGTGTATCACCCTTAACTATTAGTTGGGGAAATATGATTAATGGGGCTCGTTTAGAATTGGCGCGTGAACCAATTGTATGGTGGCCAATGCTCGCTGCGTTTGTTTTTATGTTTATGTTAGTGCTCGCAGGCAACATTTTTGCTGATGCGATTCGAGACGCATTTGATCCTCATCACGCATAGTTGCATTTTCTTAACCACCTTGGTATAAAGATATGAACTGGATTTTTTTTGGATGTAAGGATACGCGATGTACCCATCAACTCCCGAAGACAACTGGCGGTATCTAAAGGAAAAGCTATCTGACTTAAAATTGGTTAGTCCTTCAGCTGTTCGCTCTATTTTTTGTATCCCTCAGAGTAATATTCTCGATCACTTATTACTGAACAATCTGAAAGCATTTCTTGCCTTGGTTGATGAGAAAGCAACAGACCCAACAGATAAATATACCATCATGACTGGTGCATTATGCTACTTTCATTACCAAAAAGGGGGATGGCAAACGATGGCATCTGGATCAGGGTTTGCCAATACCATTGCACCCTATGTTCAAGGGATTGAAACGATACGCGAAGAGGCGCTGAAACAATTTTTTTCCTTTATCAAAACGAATCAATCTGACATATCTATGCGTCGTGATGATACCTTAATCTATCTATTCTCAGAATCACTGACAGACATAGAAAATAATATCAAACAGCAGCTCGAAGAGGAAAAAAATCCTGGGGTTGTATCAGCGCTGTGGAAATTGAGTCCATTTAGTTAATATAAGGAGAGGCCAATGTCATTTAAATTGATTGGGATGCAAGATCTGACCGAAAATGGCCTCAGTTTAAGAGCCTCTTATCAAAAACATTTCCTTTATACCCCTCAACCATCCAGTGTACTCATTAATCAAATTGAATTGTTAGAGACTGAGTACCTAAAGAGTAAAGAAATCAAAGAAGCATCAGGAAAGCGAAAGCAGATGTTGGACTTTTTGATGTTAATTACCAAGGCTATTAAAAACAGTGATGATAAAAAAGATGAAACGTTTGGTTCACTTTGGCGAAAATTTTGGGGAACCGATTCGAAAGAAAGTCTACAAAAAGCCGAAGAAGAGGAAAAATTAAAATCTTGGGTGTTAACAGGGGCCATTATTTTTATTCGTTACAAGATTTCGATGGAATATGAACCCGGTATAACGAACCCATGGGGTTTTTTTTCTGCTGCTTCAAGTGACCCCAACAGTTCCACCTTGTATGAAAAATTAGGGGATATCCTTTGTCCAAAACAGAATCCCCTTTACAAGCCTTTATATGACGTAAAAACAATGTCGCATGGTGTTAACCATTTTGCCATGGTAAATGCCCTTTCAGGGATTAACGACTTTCTCTCAAACATGGATCCCAAACCAAAATATTTGACAGAAAAAGGCTACCGAGAAGGGCAATTGGAGGAGTATTTGAAAAAATTTACTCAAGACCCGGCCTATAGGGCATTAATTCGCCATCAAGATAAGTTAGAACAGCAAGAGAAAGTGGTCGCTAGCCTTAATAATGTATTTAAGCTTGCGAGTACTGAAATTGAAAAATTAGGAAAAAAACCGTTTAAATCGTTAAATGATTTAGAAAATGCCGTGTCGGGACTAACATGTCATGCGTCGGTCAAAACCTTATTAGATTGGTCCGTTGGCTTAATGAAAAATCGAAAATCTCTGAATGTGGAAGATTTTAATGACCAATTATCAAAAATGACAACCTATATCGCTAAGAATGCCATTTTTGGTGCACAAATCCTCTTTCGTGCGAGTTTTGCAACGCAATCTTCCGAAGAAAATGCGGCACTTAAAAGCATACTGGATGACGCGATAGGTAACACCAAGACAAACACGCTAAATTTTGCTGACCCGGAGGATATTGAAATCATTAAAAGTGGTTTAAATGCCTATAGTAGTTTAGCAAAACTAGTCGCTGATCCGGAGGTACATAAAGCCTTATGGGGTGAGCTGTCTTTAGAATCGGTTGTAAAAGATGTGATTACCAACGTCGATAGTTTGTCCAATAAGTCGCCCATCTTGGTGTGATAAGCTTTTTTTCAGGACAATGGTTTATTAATACTCGCGAAAGGCATAGCGGAAGCTATCTTGGATGGGGGTAATGAAATAATCAAACGGTGTTCGACTTTGGGTGATGATCATCACTCGCACTTGCATACCAGGATAGAGGACAATTTTGTTTAGCTTGACTAATTCGTCGGGTGGGATAGCGACTTTGACTTTGTAATACGATTGGTTTGTCTTATCATCATGGAAGCTATCGGCGGATACCAAGATCACCGAGCCAATTAGGGCGGGGCTATTTCGTTGTTTTAATGCGCTGAGATAGACTCTGGCCTTCTGGCCAATATGGATTAACTCAATATCGTTGGGATTGACTTGCGCTTCGGCAATGAGTTTATCATTCAATGGCAGTATCTGCATTACTGTTTCGCTTGGAG
Organism: Pseudomonadota bacterium; assembly: GCA_020051095.1. Lineage (GTDB taxonomy): Bacteria > Pseudomonadota > Gammaproteobacteria > Legionellales > Legionellaceae > JAFIFT01. The sequence continues at coordinate 45,048 of JAGVJN010000045.1, forward strand.
TAATCACGCCTCCAACAGTAAATTTATTCAAGCCAACAACAATGCCATCGGTCGGTGCGGTTATTTTGGTGCGTTTAAGCGTGTCACGCGTTGCATTTAATTTGGGAGACACTTCAGCAAGCTTGTCTTGAACCTCTTTCAGTTGGTCGAGCACTTCTTTCAAATAATTGTCTTTTATTGTGATGATGCGTTGCTTGGTTTCACCAATTTTTTGTTGTGCTTTTGAAATTAAGCCCAAATATTGCCCCCGGTTCCCGGTAAGCTCTGCTGATTTTCGTTTCAATTCTAATACCTTTGGTAATTCAATTAATTTGCGTTTATATAAATAATCAACGGCCTTAATTTCTTCTTGAATCAGGGCTAATTGCTTGGTTTCAGATTCAAGTTGTGCCTTGTAACTTTCGATTTCTTGATCCAGTTGGTTTATTTGTTGATTGAGTATTTTCAGCTGACCATCAATGGTCAAGCGGTTAGAAAGTAATAGATTTGTTTGTGTCTCTTTTAAGCGCTCATGATGGGAAAGTTCATCTGGCCATTGGATGGATTTTGTTTTATCCCGCTCAGCAATTAATCGAGCTTTTTCAGCCGTGAGCGAATAATATTGCGTTTCAAGCACGTCTAAAGAGGCTTGCGCTTTGGTGACATCCAAGGTGATAAGCACTTGCCCTTTTTTGACGGTTTCTCCGTCGTTGACAAGAATCGACTCAATTATCCCCCCCTCGAGATGCTGAATGGACTTGTTTTTTGTTTCGGCAACAATCTGACCGGTGGCAACGGCCGCTGATTCGAGCGTTGAAAAGCATGCCCAAAAGATAAACCCTCCCAAAAATACGATAATGATACCAAGGCCGGCATGGGCATATTTTTGGTAAGGCGGGACCAAAGTATCAATTTTGCTTGGTTGATGCCAAGAAAATAGCTGTTTCAATTTCTGATAAAAGGCACTAATTAACTGACAGCCTCGTTTTTTTAACTTGCTATAGCTGCCGGTGGGTGTTGACTTGCTTTGCTTCATGAGCACTCCTGAGAATGTCATCCCGTGGGCCAATTTTTAATAAATGGCCTTCGGCAATTAAGGCGATTTTATCCACCATAACCAGTGCGGGGATGTGATGCGTAATAATGATGATGGTTTTTCCTTGCTGTCTAAGGTTAGCAAGTGCTGTAAATAATTGCTTTTCACCGTCGGTATCCAGGCTTGCATTGGGCTCATCGAGAATGAGTAATTGCGGGGAACCATAAAATGCTCGAGCAAGGGCAATTCGTTGTCTTTGACCACCTGAAAATGGGTTTGTGGTTATGGTAATTTCAGTATCATAAGCATGCGGTTGCTTCAAAATAAATTCATGGGCACCTGCTAATTTGGCTGCCGCTAATACCTTTTCATCATCCGCTTCGCCTAGTCGAGCAATGTTATCTTTAATCGTGCCCGGAAATAGCTCGATATCCTGGGGGACATAACCAATGTGTTGACCGATGTCTTCCCGGGGCCATTCACTGACATCCGCCCCATCGAGACGGATACAGCCTTTGTTGGGTTTAAAAATGCCACAGATTAAGCGGGCAAGCGTGGTTTTACCGGCGCCGGATGGCCCTATCAGCGCCAAGATTTCGCCTTTGGGTAATTGAAAGGATATATCTTTGATAATCGGTTGGTTCATACCTTCAATTTGATAGACAACATGATCAGCGATTAAATGACCATCAGGCGTCGGCAATTGGATGCCTGTGTCTCGTATGACAGGGTTAGAAAAATGGGCTTTCAATCGTGCATAAGCTTGCCTGACGCTTGTTAACTGCTTCCACACGGCGATGGATTGTTCAGCAGGTGCAAGCGCTCTGGACAATAAAATTGAGGCGGCAATCATGCCACCGGGCGTCAATCGCTGCATGATAACCAGGTAGGCCCCAATCGTTAATACGCTGAGTTGTAAAAAAAGGCGAGTCGTTTTGGAGATGGCTGTGATACTGCCTGTTCTGTCGCTTGCATGTTGCATCAATTGGTTGACAGGGGTATTTTTGCTCCGCCAACGATGGACGATATTATCCATCATACCCATGGCTTGAATGGATTCGACGTTGCGCATGGCCAGATCAATGGATTTTTGGTTTTCAATTGCCTTGGTATTGGCTTCAAGCAAGAGCTTTTTGGATAGGAATTCATTGATATAACCAAGGATAAAGAGAATCACGGCGCCAAAGACAGAGACGAGACCGAGAAAAGGATGTAAAAGAAAGATGATCACGATATACACCGGCATCCATGGGACATCGAATAAGGAAAAGACAGATGGACTTGCCAGAAAACTGCGGATTGCGTTAATGTCTGCTAGGCTTTGGGTGCCATAAGCATTGCCCCTCAATAAGGCATCGGCAGACAGTTTCAAGGCAACGGGACTAAGCGTTTGGTCTATCCAAAAGGCAACTCGACGCATCACATAGCCTCTGACAACGTCGATTGCCCCCATGATCACTAAGGACGCAAAAGCCAGCAAACATAAATATAGCAAGGTATATCCGCTGAAGCTGGTGAGAACATAATCAAACACTAACAGCATAAACATCGGAACGGTTAGCATTAGTAGGTTAACGACCAAGCTGAAAAAAAAGACATAACGAATGGCTTGCCGACAGGCATTCCAAACAGCGTTTAGTTGATCGGTGGGTTGCTCCATGAGCGAATGAAGGTAATGGACTTGTTTTTAGTATAGCCAGGACTTACGAAAAACCCCAATCTCTTCGTTAAAAAATGTTTTTAATTCGGTCATTTAACCGGGCTTTTAAAGCCCGGTTAAACAAGCGAGTCAAACGTCTAACTGGAAAACGTTAGGCCTTTATCATCGGCATTGACATGCACGGTTGTGCCTGGTTGAAACTTGCCGGTTAAGATGGCTTGAGCCAGTGGGTTTTCAAGTTGGTGTTGGATGGTTCTTTTCAGAGGTCTTGCGCCATAAACGGGATCAAATCCCGCCTTGGCCAAATGGGTGAGTGCTTTGTCGCTTACTTCAAGCTTCATGTTTTGTTCGCTTAACCGTTTGCGCAGCAGATCAATTTGAATCACGGCGATTTGTTCAATCTCTTTTTCATCCAGTGGATGGAAAACAACGCTTTCGTCTATTCGGTTGATGAATTCAGGTCGGAAATTTTGACCAACGACTTCCATCACCGCGGTTTTTATCTGTTCATAATCGACTTTGCCACGCATGTCTTGAATTAAATTTGAACCAAGGTTGGAGGTCATGACGATCACGGCATTGCGAAAATCAACGGTGCGCCCTTGTCCATCGGTTAGGCGGCCATCATCGAGCACTTGTAACAAGATGTTAAAGACATCGGGATGGGCTTTTTCAACCTCATCCATCAGAATGACAGAGTAAGGTCGTCGACGAATGGCTTCGGTTAAATAACCCCCTTCTTCATAACCGACATAGCCTGGTGGAGCACCAATTAAGCGGGCTACGGAGTGTTTTTCCATAAATTCAGACATATCAATGCGCACCATGGCATCTTCAGTGTCGAACAAGAAGGCGGCGAGCGCTTTGCATAATTCCGTTTTACCAACCCCCGTTGGACCCAAAAATAAAAAGGAACCCACAGGGCGCTTGGGATCTGAAAGTCCTGCCCGGGCTCGACGTATGGCATTGGCAACAGCGCTGACGGCTTCGTCCTGCCCAATGACGCGGTGATGCAAAGCGTCTTCCATTTTTAACAGTTTTTCTCGCTCGCCTTCCAGCATCTTAGAAACAGGAATCCCCGTCCATTTTGAAACCACATCGGCTATTTCTTCTTCGGTAACTTTGTTGCGCACCAATTTTGTCTCTTGCTTTTCTTCGGCATTCACGTTCGCCAGTCGTTTTTCCAATTCGGGAATGCGTCCATATTGTAGTTCAGACATGCGGGCTAAATCACCTGCTCGTCTGGCTGTTTCAAGTTCTAAACGGGCTTGTTCAAGGGCTTCTTTAATATGGGTGGCGCCTTGCATCGTCGCTTTTTCAGCTTTCCATATTTCTTCTAGGTCCGCATATTCCTTTTCATGGTCTTTGATATGGTCTTCAAGATCCGCTAATCGCTTTTTTGAAGCCTCATCGGTTTCTTTCTTTAACGCCTCGCGCTCAATTTTTAATTGAATCAAGCGACGTTCCAGTTTATCCATGCTTTCGGGCTTGGAGTCAATTTCCATGCGAATGTGGCTTGCTGCTTCGTCGACTAAATCAATGGCTTTGTCGGGTAGTTGACGGTCTGTGATGTAACGATGAGACAAGGTAGCCGCTGCAACCAGCGCTGGGTCAGTGATATCAACGCCATGGTGTACCTCATAGCGCTCATTTAGACCCCTTAAAATGGCGATAGTATCCTCAACGCTGGGTTCATCAACGAGCACCTTTTGGAAACGTCTTTCTAAGGCGGCATCTTTTTCAATGTATTGTCGATACTCATCGAGGGTGGTTGCGCCAATGCAATGTAATTCGCCGCGAGCCAGCGCAGGCTTTAGCATGTTACCCGCATCCATTGCCCCTTCCGCTTTACCTGCTCCAACCATGGTGTGGAGCTCATCAATAAACAGGATAATCTGGCCTTCTTGCTTTGCCAGATCGTTTAACACGCCTTTCAATCGTTCTTCAAATTCACCTCGGTATTTGGCGCCGGCGATTAAGGCGCCCATATCAAGCGACAATAATCGTTTGCTTTTTAAGCCTTCTGGCACCTCACCATTAATAATCCGTTGGGCCAATCCTTCCACGATGGCGGTTTTACCCACTCCTGGCTCACCAATTAGTACGGGATTATTTTTTGTTCGTCGTTGCAACACTTGGATGGTTCGACGGATTTCATCATCGCGTCCGATAACAGGGTCTAATTTGCCTTGTTCTGCTCGTTCTGTTAAATCAATGGTAAATTTTTCCAAGGCTTGCCGCTTTTCTTCGGCATTGGGATCATTGACTTGTTCGCCACCACGCACTTCCTCAATCGCCTTTTCGATGGCCTCTTTATTAGCGCCTGCTTGTTTTAATAAGCGATTGAGATTGCTTGACTCATCGCTCATCGCGGCTAAAACAAATAACTCACTCGAAATATAAGCATCTTTTCGTTGTTGGGATAATTTGTCGCAAATATTTAATAGTTTTATCAAGGCGTTGGAAGGATGAACCTCACCTTCCGTTCCCGACACTTTTGCCATGCCATCCAGGGATTTATCAACATCGGTTCGAATTTTAGCAATGTTCACCCCCGCTTTGGCTAATAGAGGACGAATACTGCCTCCTTGTTGATCAAGCAGGGCTTTCATCACATGCTCGGGTTCCATAAAACTATTATCTCGACCGACAGCTAGGGACTGTGCGTCAGCAAGGGCCATTTGGAATTTTGACGTTAATTTATCCATTCGCATGGTAGTATTCCTTGGTTAATCGCATTTTATAAATCTTCAATGAGGATAGGGAACATTCCTAATGACATCAACTTTTGCGCTTTGCAAAACTTTATGGATGTTCCCTAGCATTTTAAAGTCGCTTGGGTATAAAATAGGGTTATATTTTAATTTTTCAAGTGGTTAAGACAATGACAGATGAGCAGAGTGCAACAACCCAGGATATGCAAGGTGCTATTAACCAGATCGTCTTGGAATACATCAAAGAGCAAAAGCGCAAGCGTCGTTGGCGGATGGTGAAAGCCCTGATAGTTGTGAGTATTATTGCGTTTTTATTTTACCAATCCTATGAAATCACCAAATCAAAAATTGAAGGTCAAACAAAACCCCATGTGGGATTAATTGATATTGAGGGGACAATTTTTGATAAGCAAGCTGCGAGTGCTGATAATTTCGCGAAGAGCCTAAAGAGCGCTTATGAAAACGAGCAGATGAAAGCATTAGTCCTGCGAATTAATAGTCCGGGTGGTTCGCCGGTTCAAGCCGATTACATGTTTAATACCTTGAAGTTTTATAAGGATAATCATCCTAATATCAAAGTCTATGCGGTTTGCGTTGATTTATGTGCCTCTGCGGCCTATTATGTCGCCGCAGGTGCCGATGAGATTTATGCCAATCCCTCAAGCATGGTGGGTTCGATTGGTGTTTTATATAATGGCTTTGGTTTTGTCGACACCCTGTCTAAATTAGGCATGACGCGACGGTTGCAAACAGCAGGTGTTAATAAAGGGTTGCTCGATCCTTTCTCACCCGAATCAGAAAACGACAAACAGATTCTTCAACATATGCTTGATCAGATTCATCAAACCTTTATTGAGAAAGTCAAAGAAGGCCGTGGGAATCGTCTTGTCAATGATCCCAACCTTTTTACTGGCTTATTCTGGACAGGTATCGATGCAAAAAACTTGGGTCTTATCGATGGCTTTGCGAGTACGGGACAATTGGCAAGAGAGGTGATTCAAATCAAACGTATTGTTGATTACACCGAAAAAGATACTGTTTTGGAGCGATTTGCCAAGAATATGGGATCGGCCATGATAGATCAAGTGCCACAAGCATTAGGTCTTCAGCAACGCTTTCAATAATAACTATTGCAATTGTCGCCAAGATTGTCGTCCGAAGGCTTGACTACCGGGGCTTTCGGTGACTTTTTGGATGCCGCCACTGGTGCCAGGTAAGTATTTGTATTCAATCTTGCCTGCATTCAAAATCGCAGGGGTAGAAATGAGTCCTACTTCGGATTGAATACCACTCACAGGGACAGTCACACTGTCTCCACCGCCATCGGTATAGCTAGTAGCATCGCTGCCGTTTACGACGCCATCGCCATTGATATCAAACACATTATAATTCAGGCGGGCACCTGTTAAGGCATCCACTTCCATCAGCCAACCGGATCCACCAAATTCGCAAGGATCTTCAGACGGTATGGTCGTAGTAAAAATCAATTTCTGGTTAATATAGATCATCTCCGAGATGATTCGTTCACCTTCAGCGACCCCATTGACGATCAAATCCAGATACCAGCCTCGACTGTTGTTGGCTAATAAATTATTGGAAACACTGCGGGTGTTGTTTGCTTGTAAGAAGATGGTTTGTTGAACTAAATCGCCCCGACCACTGATGGGTGTGGAATTATCATCCCTTAAGGCGTAAACGGTTTGTACGGTGGTATCGGTTCTATCGGCGAAGGTTAAATATTGGCCTGTGCCAATATAAATTTGCAAAGTCGATGATGAAAAACTCACACGAGAAACAGTCGGGCGTATGGTGATAGGTTGATGTTCATTTTGAGCATTGATAGCGACATATAAAGGCGCATTGTCGGTACCTTGTTTGAAACTGAAATCCCATTCGTTGGGGTTGGAAGAAGATATATCAATTTTCCAAAGGTTACCAAAAATATCACCCACATAAACAATATCTGCAATCAAGTCGTTATTCACATCGACCACCGCAGGTGTGGACAAACCATTTGGTCGACCTTGAGCGAGCGGATCGTCACTCGCGCCAACACCCGTATCCAGTTTTTTGATTAAATTGCCGGTATGAAGATCCACGATATACAGCACGGCATTTCCGGTGGTGCTGGCATTGCCATCGTTTAAAGTATTATTGTAGCCATTGCCAAAAATAGCTGCCCATTGGCCATTGGCAAGGCGGACAATCGATGCCTGGCTGTAGGATAAGCCCATATCGGCATCATCGGCATCGGTGAATTCCCATTTGACAATACCGGTTGCATTGCTTTCAGCAAATTGACTCGGGTCGGTAACATCCAAAGCAAACACGCCTTGACCACCGCCGTTTAACGTACCGACCAAGATGGTTCGCCATTGACTATTAACAAAAGCATCGACGACAGTCACGGTGCCGTCCACGTAAAACTTGTGCGCATAATCCGGATCGGTGAGTTGGTTGAGATTCTGATAGACCGATTCGGGGACATATCCTAACATTTCTTGACCATTGGTGGCATCAAAGCCATGCATAATGCCATCATTGGCCCCCAGATAAATCATGGAAATTCGATTTGCATAGGTTTGTTTGAAGCTTGAATAGGTCACCCCATTTTCAGCCGCGCCATTAGGCCACACATCGGGGTAGGGGGCGTTAGGGGGACCAACGGGGACGGGTGCTGAATCAATGATATCTCCCAAAACGGACTTGCGATTGCGGAAAAGTCCGCCATTGTCTTCTTCGTTACTGCGATCACCGCGTAAGTAATTTAGTCGATTACTGCCCTGATTATCATCAAGGGCAGTTGTGGGGCTTAAATTGAGCAGGGTAATTTGGCTGATATCCAATTCACTGCTGGAAGGATTGCTTGGATCGGTGGGCCAGCGAAAGGGGATGCCCACACCGGAGCTTGGTTTAATGGTCACAATGCGACGGCCGGTATTAAAGTTTTGTTGATCAAGGGTTTTGGATGCATCCCACTCGGCACCATTGGTGGAAGAGCCGTTGGTTAAAATGTCGCCTGTGGTTGGGTCAATCTTAAACGCTAATAAAAAGCCGCTCCATTGTTTGGTTTCAAAAAATGCTTGATAGACATAACTGTTGGTTGATAAAAATCCACTGCTTAATGCGGCCGATGAAAACGAACCAGTTCGGTCTAAAATGAGGTTAAACGCTTTTAATAATTGTTCTTGTAATTGGGTGGGGCTTATGACTTGGAAGAAATTATCAGGAACCCCGTCATTATTCACATCCCACTCTTTTTGTACATCGGGCGTGTCATCGCCATTACTGTCGGTAAATCCGCCCCATTTGGCTGCATACCATAAGGGGGAGTTAAAAAATATGGCACTGGGGTTTGCGGAAGGGGTGAATGTTTTTGTAAAAGGGGGGCTATTTGTAGGGAGAGGAGCAGGAGTATAATCTAAGTAATAAGCGACATCGTTTGCTGCACTGGTATCAACATCACGAACAACCAAGTATAAGCCATCCTCGGTGCTTCCTGAAATTACAAAACCCATATGCTGGATAATACCCCCGGCAGCATACTCCGAGGTGACCGTGACTTGAAGCTGACTGTTGTTAATGACCTCAATGGTGTAAATAACAATCGCATCCATATCAAAGTCTGCCCCTTGTTGCACGTCTTCAAAATTGATGCGGAATACCGCACGCGTTGACGTATATTCTGTGATATAGAAATCGACAATGTTATTCACCGGTTGATACTTATCAGGTGCTTTATAAACAGTGAATTGAGCTGGTGGATTGGTCGTTGGCTCAGGACCCACGGAGCGACCAAAAGGAACCACGGTTATCGTTTGATTGCCAACCTGGAAGCGAAACTCTGGTAACGGCGAAGGCAGGCCCACCATAAACGATTTGATATTTTGCATTTCTTCCACTGCATTAACATCAGTAATCCAGGCATAATAAGCAATGGCAGCACTATAGTAGGTACCTAACGAATTGGTTTCATGAGGCGCTAATCCGCGGATATTGCTAAACCCCGTCACCGTTTTAGGAGTTGGCGAACCATCGTTTACACCACCTGATTGACCAATAAACGCTAAGACAGAGCTATACCCTTCGCCCGTAAAAATGGTGTTGGATAAGGTCGACACATTTAAGTTGGATAAATCGCCTGAAAAGCTGCCAAAGGCACTCCCGGGAACACTGGCTCCGTCATAATTTGGATACAAATCATTGATAACGAGCATATTGGCTTTGGCGCAATATTCATATTGGCTATAAGGATCCACCCAGCCTGGTTGCGGTAAGCCTAGGGCACCATCCACACCACCACTATAACTAAACCCACTGGTTGGTCCCCCTTTTCCGGCAAAATAGCGCACTGCTTCATACATCATTTCTGCTAAGGGGGCGCCCCACATTTCACACTCACCGTTACCAATATCCCGGGTGGTTATCCAACCACAGGTGTAGCTGTAATCTGTCTGAAATAGACTAGTGGGCGTGGTGAATTTATTTAAGGTAGCGATAATGCCAACCACGGTGGTAAATTGCCCGGTATTGGCATCGATTTCATCGGTTATCGAGCTGATGTTTTTGCGCACCACACCACCATTCAAATTATTTTCATAGCTGCCGGTGATTAAACCAAACATCATGGCATCATTTTCACCAAACTCTTGCAGAAGACCAACGGGCTTATGTTCACCGTTAGGGTAGGGTTGGCAGTTTGGTTCTAAGCCGACACTATTATCGCAAACGACCACGCGAACGACATAATCTTTGTAAATGGTTAAGTTTACGCGGGTATTGCTGTCATTAACAACTTGGCTGCCTGCCACCGGTCTTTCAATACTCACCCATTGCCAAATACGATAAGGTTGGCTTAAGGCAACCCGCATTAACGGCTCTCCTGAACCAGAATTTCTCAAGGTGGTATTGGCAAATAAGTGATAGGTATTGGCTGAAGGGGCACTAAAGGGGGTATAGTCACTAATATTATACCCATCCACGCCGGAGCTACTATATTCCTTCCCCCAACTGTGCCCTTCCTGGGGAATATAGGAGCGTTGCAACACAGTAAAGTTGGTGTTATCGATAGCTCGATAGCCGCCATATAAAATTTTACGAATGGCATCGATGCGCGCGGTGGTGATGTAGTTTAAGAAATTACCACTCCAAGCACCGCTACAGGTCTTGTTGGCAGTGATACTCACTGGGTAAAAATATTGATCACTGTCGCTGTATTGATAGCATTTATAGCTATCAAAATAACCTAAGTAATCAAAATTGGGTTTATAACGGAAATCAATTTGCCCATCCCCATCGATGTCGCTGGCATCGTTGTAGGCCTCAAAATAAAGCTTGTGGTCTCGCTCGATAATGAGCATGGTTAATGGCGGAACATTTTGGGTAATGAATAAAGGCTGTTGAGAAATACTAATGGGCGCCGCTTGTACGCTGATACTCAAACTAAACAATAATAAAGCGAACCATCTTTTCATCCTTAAAACCTCCTGGCAACGGTCGTTTGTAAGACCGTTTCCGCTTCATTGGTGCTGCCCGTTCCTTTGGCCGTCACTTGATAGTAATAAACCCCGGGAATTTGCCCAGATGACTGACCGATCACTGGCGAGTCTGGGACAAATTGGATAAATTCGATGAGATAGCGTGGTGCTGTGTATACGTTGCTTAAAGAGGTTGAATAGGCCGCTGAATTTGCTTGCCACCAGGTATCAGACGCATTAGCAAAATCACTGTTATCAATTCGGTCCATCACACAAGGAAAGCTTTGGCAAGATGGGGCGGGTGTGGGCAGGGTCGCTAAGCCTATTAGCCAAGCTTCACCTGCGGCTAGTGCCGATTCGGCAGCCATAAATGAAATTTCTTTATCCTGAAGATTAGCAGACATCTTCTCTTGCATTTGCGTCGTTTGGATGGTGCTGACAGCCAACAGGGTGGTGACAAATAATAAAATAAGGGCAATGGGTAGCGTCGCCCCAGATTGCTTAATCATGTTGGCATCCCCCTGTTTCTAAAGGTGACAAACAAATCCCATTCTTTCCTAAGCTTATGGTCCGTTGGTGTGATCGTGGTGTTATTAAACGTATAACTGACCGGTTTATCATTGATTTCTTCAGAGGTGGCCATCAGAAGGCGGATTTGGGCACTGAGCACATTGTTCCAATTGTTAGACGCTTCCACTTGGGATGCGGTCATGAACGAGTCGGTGGTGTTATCCCCGTCGGTGTCGATGCCATAAATGATTTGCATTTGTTCAACGCCTTCGGCAATTTCTAATTGATTTCCATCTTTATCTACCCGAATTAATGCGGTAATTGGTTGGTTGGCCTCGTTGAGTCGACCGGTATCCGCCACAAAATAGGCAAAATAATTAAAAATCATCACATTGGCATTGGTGCCATAGGCAATACTGAGATTATCGGAGGAGTTGGTAGTGGTTGAATGTGTAATGTTTGTGTTGTTTGACCCCGCACTGGCAATAAACACATCGCCAATGGAACAGTCGGTTATCAGCATGGCGGTATCAGCATTAATGGTGAGTCGGTCATAAACGGTAATGGCTTCATCGGGCTGAGCCATCGGCGCGCTCAGTTGAACGCCTGTGCTTGAACCACTGCGTATGACTAAAACATCGGAATTATCAATTGGTAACCCGGTTAAGTTGGCGGGCAACACCGGGTCAAAGGTTCCCCCCGATCCTTCAAACCCTTCAATGGGCCTATCGAAATTATACACAATCGCATTGCCGGTTAAATTGGTCACCACGATATTATTGAGATTGGCGCAGCCACTGTAGCCTGCCATCCGCAGTTCGCGAGCGATGGAGAACGCGGCAAATCGACCATTTTCTTGAAGTCTTGCTAACGCTTGCTGGACAATATAGGTGGTTTTATTGCTGACATAAATGGCACTGACACTCGCAATTAATAAGGCGCCTAAGGAAATTGCAATCATCATCTCGACAATGGTAAACCCCTTAAGCTTCATCATAATTGCACCTCCACGGATAGGCAGGTCAGATCGACAGTAGGGTCTCCACCACAATTTAGGCCAGTAGCGCCTGTGCGACTATTATCCCATCGCATGGTAATGAGCAGTAGCGTGCCGTTACGGGTCACAGTTCCTTGGCCATTTGGTAATAGTTGGCCATTAATGGTATTCCATTCATAGGCATCGCGTTGGGCTACTTCAGCGCTTGTGCAAACAGTGCAGGAGGGATTAGAGGGGATGCCTGTGATATTATCGTAGGCGCCAGCTTGTATGCCAGCGCTATTTGCAAGCATTCGATCCGCCATATTACCAACTTGTGTAATGGCGACAGCACGAAGCTGTGCTGATTGATTGTATTTGATCGCATTTGCTTGAAGTGCAGCAATCCCTAGCATGCCTACTGATAAAACGACCACAGAAATTAGCACCTCGAGCAAACTAAATCCCTGTTGCTTCTTCATAATTGCACTTCATGTATTAATTAATATAATATTAGCTCAATATTTATCAAGTCGCCAATAAATGAAACAAAAATGGTTAAAAAATGACCAGGTGGAGCAAAGGTGAATAAAATATTGAACCGATTGGTGCATTTAATCAGAGTGTTAGTTTTTGGAAGGTTATCGATATTTAGTCGTTACGAGCGTATGCGAAGCAATCCAGAACGATCTCAAATTAAAGATCGGTTCTTCGATTCGCTCTTAAATAACGTCACAATTTGTTTCTTATTTGAGCGAATCGATCTTCTGGACTGCTTCGCGTTGCTCGCAGCGACGGCGAAGTTAGTTCGGGACGTTTTTCAGGCCCCATATAAAAGGTCATAACGACGGCAACTTTGCCCTGATTTAAAAAAACAGGGGGATATTCATGGACAAGCCGCGGTATGTCGGCGTTAGATGTCCTTCGTCAACCCACTAATTTCGCTGATAATTTTTGCATCATCGCTTTAAATAATTTGGGATTGGCAGCCACCACATTCCCTGATTTTAAGTAATCTTCACCGCCGGCAAAATCGCCCACTAAACCACCGGCTTCTTTGATGATTATAGCACCTGCGGCCATATCCCAGGGACGCAGGCCAAACTCAAAATAGCCATCAAGTCGCCCACAAGCCACATAAGCTAAATCCAACGCGGCAGAGCCCGTGCGACGAATGCCAGCGGCATCACCAAATAGTGCGGCGGCTGTTGCTAAGAATCGTTCGCTTAATGCCGGGTATTTGACAGGAAAACCACCGCCAAAGAGTGATTGGTTCATTTCCTTTTTTTGGTTGACACGAATGCGTTTAGAATTCATCTGTGCCCCTTGACCGCGCGAGGCAAAAAAGCATTCGCCACGAAGTGGGTCATAAATTAAACCATGCTCAATGCGATGTTTAACACGGACAGCAATCGAAACACAAAAGAAGGGAAACCCATGCAAATAATTGGTGGTTCCATCTAAAGGGTCGATTATCCAAACCGTTTCAGCCTCTTCATTGTGAACCCCACTTTCTTCCGCGATGATACCGTGATTAGGATAGGCTTTATGAATATGCTGAATGATAATCTGTTCGGCTTTAATATCCACTTCCGTAAAATATTCCTGTTGGTCTTTCGTGCTGATTTTGATTCGGTCAATGGAATCCATGTTTCTGACGATGATATCGCCAGCAGCACGCGCTGCGGTGGTGGCAATGTTGATCAAAGGATGCATGGGGTAAGCTCACCTATCGATAAAAGGTGCAATTATATACGCAAGTTGCTTTAAATTGCTAGTTTTTAAGCGATTAATGCATAGTACAGAACAATAACTTGCATTGATCTTATACGTGCCCGTGCCCGTGCCCAGCGAAGCGGTGCCCGTGCCCGAGAGATTTAGTATGGAGGGGAGTACTATTTTTTTAACAAATACCCAAAACATAGATTATCTGCACTTCTAAGAGTTTTACATGCAAAAAATCGGGCACGGGCACGGGCACCGCTTCGCTGGGCACGGGCACGTAGTTTAAGGATGGCATTGTCGGTTAAGACCAAACCTTCATGAACGACGGTTTCTCAGTTATAATAGTCCTCCTTTAGACAGTGACCATTAACCATGAAACTCAGTCAAATACGCATCGTTTTGGTAGCGACCACGCATCCGGGAAATATAGGCTCCACTGCGCGTGCGATGAAAACGATGGGTTTATCACAGTTATATCTTGTTTCGCCAAAGCATTTCCCCCATAGCCAAGCCAATGAGTTGGCTTCAGGGGCAGACGATATTTTGCAACAAGCCACGGTTGTTGAGTCGTTGTCTGAGGCGTTGTCTGGCTGTCACTGGGTATTAGCTACCAGTGCGAGACCAAGAGATTTGGATTTGCCAGGGTTATTACCCGCTCAGGCCGGGCAATTTAGTGCCGAACAAGACGATAGTTGCCAAATAGCGGTAGTTTTTGGTCGAGAACACGCTGGTTTGACCAATGAAGAGTTGTTACATGCGCACTTTCATATTCAAATTCCAGCCAATCCAGCGTATGCTTCCTTGAATTTAGCCATGGCAGTGCAAATCATCTGCTATGAAATGCGACAGGCAATCTTATCCCCGAGTGCGATTACTCACACACAAGTGGAAGAGAAAGCTAGCGCGGAAGAAGTTGAAGGGTTATATGAACATTTATTGGAGACCATGATCCGGGTGCAATTTTTACACCCGAATAGTCCTGGAAAGCTACCTCAGCGCATTCGTCGATTACTCAATCGATTTAGCTTAGAACGGCGAGAAGTGAATTTATTACGTGGATTTTTAACAGAAACGAATAAAAATCTAGAGAACACCCCTAAAAACTGATACAAAAAATTCTAGTAAAGGAGTTTATCGAACAATGACCATGCCAATTTATCTCGATTACATGGCAACAACCCCAATTGACCCGAAAGTGGTGGATGCTATGCTGCAATACATGGGGCCAACTAGTTGTTATGGCAACCCGGCTTCTTCGACGCATGTTTATGGCAAAATGGCAGCTATGGCGGTGGCAAAGGCACGTGAAGACATCGCTCATGTGATCGGTGCGAGTGCGGAAGATATCGTGTTTACCTCGGGTGCAACCGAAGCGGATAATTTGGCAATTTTAGGTGCAGCGCGTTTTTACCAAAATAAAGGCAAACACGTGATTACCATGGTAACCGAGCATAAAGCAGTCATTGATAGTTTTAAGCAATTGGAAAAGGAAGGATTTGACGTCACCTGGTTAACCCCTGAAGCTAGCGGCCTTTTGGATTTAACCCAATTGGAAAAAGCACTGCGCGATGACACCATTTTAGTGTCGATAATGCATGTCAACAATGAAATAGGCACCATCCAAAATATTGGGGCGATAGGGGAAATACTCGCGGATCGGGGTATTGTATTTCATGTGGATGCTGCGCAAAGCGCTGGAAAATTAGCGATTGATGTCAACAAAATGAAAGTGGGTTTGATGTCTTTATGCGCCCATAAATTCTATGGCCCCAAGGGAATCGGTGCACTGTATGTTCAGCATCATCCGAGAATTCGACTACAAGCCATGTCATTTGGCGGTGGTCATGAAGGTGGCATGCGTTCAGGAACGTTGGCAACGCATCAGATCGTCGGCATGGCGGAGGCGCTTAAATTGGCGGAATCCATGCGAGAGTCAGAGCATCAACGCTTAACATTGATGCGTGATCAGATTTGGCAAGCGATTCAAACATTGCCTCGTGTGTCAATCAATGGCGATTTGCAGCAACGGATTCCCTCGAATTTAAATATTTTGTTTGCTGGTATTGATAATGCAAGCCTTACCTTAGCATTACGAGAATTGGCTGTTTCGACAACCTCAGCGTGCTCTTCGTCTAGCCAACAGCCATCGTATGTATTAAAAGCCATTGGCTTAGATGATGAAGCGGCTTATTCTTCTATCCGGTTATCCATTGGCCGTTTTACCACCCAGTCTGATGCGGATAGAATCTGCCAAATTATTTGCCAACAAATTCAAAAGCTTCAGGCGATGGCTCCTTCATGACCTATAACGATTTGGTGCTCAGCTTATTTTTTAATCCAGTCCATGCGTGGGTTGATAATCAACCTGCGATGGATAAGATGGCTCAATTTGTTGATGCGACGGGCCACCAACGGATTGATTTTTATGTGGATTATGGTCCAACCGGTACCCTTCGCACCATTCGCTACAAAGTACAAGGCAATCCTTATCTGATTGCCGCGGCCGAGTGGATGGCTCAAGCAGTTGAAAAAAATGAAAATGGTGCCATATTAATGAATATGACACCCCAATATTGGGCTGACTTATTTGCCATTCCAAAATTGCAAAAGCATACAGCAGTTATTTTGAGCCAAGCGGCAAATGTGTTTTATAAGTTGATAGAAAACCGATGATGACCTTGAGAGAGTAAAATGAGCACAGAAGTTCAACACGTAAAAGCAAGCAAATTAAAAGGCGTACAACTAAGCCCTGCAGCAATCAAGCATTTTTTATCGTATTTGCAGCAGCAACAAGCGGCGGTTGGTGTGCGTTTATACCTGAAAAAGTCAGGATGCTCAGGCTTATCGTATCAATTTGATTATGTCAATGAAGCAGACCCCGATGATTTCGTCTTTGCATTATCGGAGCCTTATCAATTGTTCGTTGACAAAAAAAGCTATCCAATGCTGCAGGGGTGCAAAATCGATTATGTCAGGGAAGGTTTGAATTTTAAGCTAGTATTTGATAACCCCAACCAGACAGGTCAATGCGGTTGTGGGGAGAGCTTTACCGTTGAGGAACAGAACCTCGGTTGAAAGCGACAGGATTTAGGCTAACCCTCCAATCCTATACGCTGGACACTTTTTAAATTAGCCGTGGTTGTGAGCCTTTATACAGACCTTGAAAAACGTCCCGAACTAACTTCATCGTCACTGCGAGCTTTGCAAAGCAGCCCAGAGGGTCGATGAGCTCAAATAAGAAACAAATTGTGAAGTTAGTTAAGAGCTTTGCGAAGCAATCTAGCACGATCTCTGAACAAAAATCTGTTCTGGATTGCTTCACTTCGCTCGTAACGACAGTGCTTTTTAGAAAATGCCTGATACAAAGCCCCCAATCTCCAACGCAAAAAAGAAATTTTGATTCGGTCATTTAGGTTGTCTAAACGTTCGCATCAAAATTTCTTTTTGCTTTGTCCCTGGGGTTTTGCGTCAATCTTCCGTGATAATGAACAATCAACTTGGGCCACACGACGGCCCGTTGATTTTTTTAATCACGCGTACCGATGAACTCGTC
This sequence comes from Pseudomonadota bacterium, assembly GCA_020051095.1. GTDB lineage: Bacteria > Pseudomonadota > Gammaproteobacteria > Legionellales > Legionellaceae > JAFIFT01. The sequence continues at coordinate 62,678 of JAGVJN010000045.1, forward strand.
ATCAAAATAACGCTTTAGCTTTGTACGCAAAGTACCGCGGCTCACACCTAATACACGGGCAGCTTTCGATTGGTTATACCGAGTCTGCTCCATCACAGTGCGAAATAAAGGCGCTTCAACTTCTTCAAGAATAAGCTGATATAAATTTAACATATCTTTTTTACTCTTGTTGCTGGATGAACCTAAATAGCGCTTAACTGCAGAAGTGATGTGCTGGTGCAGTGCTTCTGCGTTTTCTTCAATATGCATTGTTGCACTCATTTTATATCTCCAACTCTATTGTGATATCAATGTTACCAAAAAAATCAATAAATGTAAAGACTGCATTTATGGTAACCATTTATTAACGGAACCTTAAGGATTGTATCGCACTTTTTTTGATTTGTTAATAGTCAATTTGATATATTTTGCTTTTTAAGTAATTATTTTAACCATAATGTGGAATTCTATTGAAAAAATGCCCGGTCTGACGCAAAATATGGACTATTTTTAATAACAGGGGTTTGGCATGACACACTATGTAATCGCCGCGATGTATCAATTTGTTCGCCTAGATCACTTCCGTACCTTACAAAAACCGTTATTAAAGGTTATGCAACAACAGCAAATTAAGGGGACTTTATTACTTGCACGTGAAGGCATCAATGGAACGGTTGCGGGAACACGAGATGCCATTGACGCACTGTATGCGTGGCTAAAACAGTATCCTGAATTTAAACAAATTCAGAGTAAAGAATCCTTTAATGAAAAAATGCCCTTTTTACGCTCCAAGGTGAAGTTGAAAAAAGAAATTGTCACCATGGGGGTTGAGAATATCGATCCAAATCATAGTGTGGGTACTTATGTCAAACCCACTGAGTGGAACGCACTGATATCGTCTCCGGATGTCACTGTGATTGATACACGGAATGATTATGAAGTTCAAATAGGGACGTTTAAGCATGCTATCAACCCGAATACTAATTCCTTTCGTGAGTTCCCAGACTATGCAAAACAACAATTGAACCCGGAAAAGCAAAAAAAAGTGGCGATGTTTTGCACGGGGGGAATTCGATGTGAAAAATCCACCGCCTATTTAAAACAGTTAGGTTTTGATGAAGTGTACCACCTCGAAGGCGGTATTTTAAAATACCTCGAGGAAGTGCCTCCTGAAGAGTCCCTATGGGAAGGGGAATGTTTTGTCTTTGATGACCGCGTGGCGGTGAATCATCACTTGCAAAAAGGGCACTATGATCAATGCCACGCTTGTCGGCGACCTATCACTGAAGAACAAAAGCAAAGCGAATTCTATGAAGCGGGCGTGTCTTGCCCATACTGCTTTGACGCCTTGACCGATGAGCAAAAGAAGCGGTTTGCTGAGCGTCAACGGCAAAGTGAATTGGCACAACAGCGCGGCGAGCCTCACATTGGCTCGGAAGTGCAGTCAGTGATTGATAAGCGTCGTCAACAAAAATATGACAAGCGAGAGCGCCAACGCAACCAGCAAGGTTAAATCCTTTAGGAAGCAGGTAAATCCTTATTTCGAAGGCGATATTTATTCCCGTCGTTGTGAGCTTTTATACGGACCTTGAAAAACGTCCCGAGCAAACTTCGTCGTCGTTGCGAGCCGGCGCGTAGCGACGGCGAAGCAATCCAGTACGATCTTAGAATCTACTTCGATGCTTAATTTTCTAAATGTCAATTCCAAGAAGTTAACCTTGAACCACAGGCGGCATTCTATCTTGGTAGCCTAAGGGACGTCGGCTTAATTGCAGGCAAACGTTGGTGGCCAACGCCAAAAATTGGTCGGCTAAAGGGTTTTCCTTTAAAGCAGTGGGATGACCCTTGTCACAATCGGATTGAATGGATTTGTCTAAAGGAAGCTTTGCTAAAATGGGCACTTGGTATTGTTGGCTTAATTCACCCAATCCCTGCTCACCAAAAATGGCCTCTTGGTGACCGCATGCTGAGCAAGTATGGATACTCATATTTTCCACAACCCCTAAGAGCGGGATATTAGTTTTTGTAAACATATTCAAGGCCTTTTGCACATCGGCAAGAGCGACGTTCTGTGGTGTGCTCACCACGATAGCCCCTGCTAAGGGGATTTTTTGAACAAGACTTAATTGAATATCGCCCGTTCCGGGAGGTAAATCAATGATAAGATAATCGAGGTTATCCCACTGGGTGATATTTAGCATCTGAACCAAGGCCTTGGCTAGCATCGGTCCACGCCATATCAACGCTTGTTCATCATGGCTTAAATAACCCATCGACATGGCTTGCACCCCATGAGCCACAATGGGCTGATAGAAGTCACCATCCAATGTGACCGGTTGACGTCCTCCGAGCATCGTGGGTAAGCTTGGCCCATAAATATCCGCATCTAAAATCCCCACACGAGCACCACGTTTGGCTAATGCACAAGCAAGATTGACACTGACCGTTGATTTACCGACACCGCCTTTGCCTGAGGCTACAGCGATGGTGTTTTTCACGCCTTTTAACATTTGGCCTGGTAATTGGCATAAATGGGGGCGAATCTGGCTGGTGTACATTAATTTGATTTGCCCATGCTGCCCTAATTCTCGAGCAATGCCACCAATTGCTGCATCAATTTCGGTCTCAATCAACGATAACGGAAACCCAGCATTTAGCTCAATCTTAATGATGTCGTTTTGCAAATTTACTTGGCAGGTTACACCCAGTTCTTTCAAAGTCTGCTGTTGGCTGGGTATGACTAATGATTCAATCGTGTGATTTATGGTGTCATTCATAATATGTTCGCTTAAAAAATATCATTTTGGATTTTTGTTAATCATAAATAAAACAACTTGATGGTGGCATTGATGATAATCGCTCTTCCCCGACCAGCCGCAGCTTGCTCCAGGGGGTAGACACTTTTTATAAGCTTAGACTTATCCTCAACTGCCGACGTCCCGCGGCTTGTCGCTGAGGGATGGATACTTTTGTTGAATCTTAGACTTATCCTCAAACGCCGACGTACCGCGGCTTGTCTGCGGTATCCAGGGATCTCTGTCTGTACTAAATAACAACATATCGGTCGAAATCCCTGGATCCCGCGGACAAGCCGCGGGACGTCGGGTTAAACATTATGCCAATATATTATGCGAATACTCTGTTTTAAAAAGTGTCTATCCCTCAGGGACAAGCCGCGGGACGTCGGATTACACATTAAGGTCATAACTATAATACTAATAACATTTGTTTAAAAAGCTGTCCCTCACGCAGGACTAGTCCGCAGTACCCAGTTGACTCGCTCAAATGTATCTAATTTACCCAATGCATCCATTTGTTGTCGCCAAGATAATAAACCCCGCAGCGGATTTGTTCAAGGGATAATAACTGTTTTAACGCATGTGCATAGCCATTGACCTGGTTAACATAATCGGTGTGTTTGTTGTCTTCAAAGCTTGACGTTTTATAATCAATCACCCACCAACCTTGATCCTCGTCATAAAAAAACAAGTCGATAATTTGCTGTTTGGGTTTTTCGTCAGATTGAACGAGGAGGGGATATTCGGCATAGGCTTTTTGTCTGGGTTTAATCAGCCATTGCGCCGTTGGGCAGGCATAAAACTGAGTAATCAGTGACAGGCATTGCTTCTCAATGGATTGCTGCACAGGCAGATGGACGACTTGTTGTTGAATGGCGTGATGCGCTGGCCCCCAATTTAATTGCTCTAAATGTTGGCA
>JAGVJN010000019.1 GCA_020051095.1 Pseudomonadota bacterium
CAACATAATATCACAATAAATCTTCTCGCGGGCGAGGGGGTTCTCTTTGGTTTTGCCAATTTTTCTTATTGAACAAAAATATATCAGGATTCCTCAGAGTGAAACGGAATTCGGGGGGGGCTCGAAGATTAATACCCGGATTGCGGCTGCGCCTGCATCTGGCTACAATCGATCACCATGATTCAGAACACTTAGATTTTATAAATCCCAGATTAGCGAAACGGAATCCGGGAGCAACCCTCGGCATGATAGTATCGCATTTGTCCCCAATTGTATTTCCACCCCCCTTCCGATAGACTGATAACCTGCTTTTAGAAATTCACCCATTTCAAAGGATAAGGATCAATGGCAACGCTTTTTACTAAAATTATTCAGGGCGAAATACCTTGTTATAAAGTCGCTGAAACAGATAAGTTTCTTGCATTTTTAGATATCAACCCAAATAGTTTGGGTCACACATTATGCATCCCAAAGTGGGAGGTCAATCATTTGTTTGATATGGGTGATGAGGACTATCTCGGCTTAATGCAGTTTGCAAAAGGGGTCGCTAAGGGGTTGCGAGCAGTCATCGCCTGTGAACGGATTGGTATGGCAGTGGTTGGACTGGAAGTGCCTCATGTGCATGTGCATTTAATTCCACTTCACACCATGGCGGATATGCGGTTTGATAAAAAAGTATCACTGAGTAAAGAAGAATTTGAACAGACAGCCTCGAAATTAAATAAGGTGATAGTTGATAAATCGTATGTTGCCTGACGTGATAAATAAGTCGCGAATAATCCTACCATTTTGAAGTTAATTGAGTATATACTTTTACAACCCTATTTTCATCAAAAGAAGAAATTGATAAGGAGATTGATATGAGTGGTGATAAAAATTGTCAGGTAATTGAGTGCGCTGGTGTTATATTATTGCGATTAAGCCTTGTAGTCGTCTTAGTCTGGATTGGGTTAATGAAATTTACTGCCTATGAAGCCCATGCGATTCATGGATTGGCCAGTAGCTCCCCATTAACCAGTTGGTTATATAGTTTGATGGATACACAAACGACGTCTAATGTCATCGGTGTCATTGAAGTGGTAACTGGCGCGCTGATTCTGTTGGGCATGTGGGTAAAATGGTTTGATATTATTGGTTGTGCAATGGCTATCATCACCTTTGCCTTAACCACCACCTATTTATTCACCGCACCCGGTTGGGAAGGATCATTAGGCGGATTTCCAGCGTTGTCCGTATTACCCGGCCAATTTCTATTGAAGGATATCGTCTTATTATCAGCGGCTATCTTCTTCTTTGGTCGCGCGTTAAATAAATAAATCAAATGAATTCAACGTCGCCCAATAGCTGGCTTTTGGGCGACCCACTGGTTACAATGAGTGGTTGTATGTTGACTCACACTGGATGCCATTATGAATAAGCTAACGACGCTTTTATTGTTAATTATGTGCCAATGCGTCGTCGCTTTGCCTATTCAAGGGACGATGGATGCCGTGAATATCGACTTTCCACCCAAGCAGCCAGTGGTGATCAAGAATAATAAAAGTTCACCGGTGCAATATATGTGTGAGATGCACGTCAACACATCCTCTGCATCCGACAATACTCTATTCATCAAACAATTAAATGGGGATAGTGTGGTCAATGGCACAACCCTGCCAAAAGGTCATACCTTATACCTAACTATCCGACCCTTGCAAACGCTTTCAATTATCGCCAATCAAGCTGCTAATATTCAGTTTACCAATTTGGGTGCGTATTTGATGCGTGGTAATTGTTACATATCTCCCTAGCATTCCTAATAACGTGCTTTGATGGTCTATAATTATACAACATGCCCCTTCGGATTAATCATGGATGTATGGATATGGAGTCTTTCCACTTAAAACGTGCTTTCATTCTAACTGCCTTGATAGTGTTTTGTTCGGCACATGTCTCCTTTGCAGCAAGCTCATTTTCAACTCAGAAATCCAATGCCATCGTTGTCTCAGATCCATGCCCGGTTGTATGGGATAAATTAAGTGATAAATATAAAAAGCCGATTCAAGTGAAGGGTGTATCCATCGATGTCAAGAAAGTTTTCATGACAAAATGCGGGGAATATCGCGACAAGCTAATTGAGCAGGCTAAGCAGCCAATTACCGATGCACAGGCCCAAGCAAAGCAGGGTTTGGATGCCGCAGTCGCAAATGCGCGAAACATGTTTTTAAGTTGGGTCGCTGAAAAATTTCGCGATAAAATCATACCCACACTCCCGCCAGACATTCAAGCAAACTATGATCCCAATTCGCCATTGATTCAAGCGAAAGCTCAGGCATGGTTAAAACAACCCGGTCAGGAAATTTCCACCTATGTAAATGAATACATTCAAGTGCATGCGCCAAGTATTGCTCAATTAATTGCAGTATATAGCGACTTAAAAGCGGGAGAATCAGCTCAAATTATCTCGGGGATGAAGGCGATTTTGCAAAAAGCACAAGACCGACTGCAGCGGTTTGTGCAAGCGAAAAAAGAAATTGAAGCGAATCCAGAAACGCCTTATACCGAGATACTGGAAAAATATGGATTTAGCGGGGCGTGGCTGGATAAATTCAAACAGTACGAAGGTCAAATTAATGCCTTGGATGCAGCCACCAATATGAAGGCGGTAGTCTTTACAACCGTTGAAGCCTTTCAAACAGATGACCCCAAAATTAAAATAGAAAAGATGTTCGATATCATGGATGCAATGAGTTCGGCTGCGTCGAACAGTCAAATACCCCTGGTTTCATTGATGGGAGACATCGTCAATAACATGGCGCAAGTGGCTAAAAAAATGTTGGCCGAGGTTCGCTCGTTAGGGGAGTTGCTGAAAAAGAGAGCCGCCTATTGTGAAGGAACGGGTGCGCCAGGCGACGATATGCGTTCCCGTATATTGGATAAACGGGGTATTTTGGCTTGCCCTCTTTCATATAGCACCTTACCCTGGCGCAATATCTATGAAACCATCGAGCCACAACAAGGACAGTTATTGTTTTGGGATGGAAGTCAATTTATCGATGGTCGTCCTGAAGGAGGCTTTAAAGAGGGTTTACAGCAAACCATGAAACTCATGACAGCAGCAAAAGCACTCGGCTATTCTGTTAACACTGGTGATATTCAATCCATTGCCAAAGTGTATAACACACCCGGTGGCATTCCGGCTTTAATGAAAGAAGGAAGCCACGTGATCGGCGATATTGCTAGTCAAGCTCAGCGATTGAAGCAGGCAATGGGGACAAAAGGTGTGTGTAGTCAGGCATCGATTATCCATCAAGTAGAAGCAATAACAGGGCTCAATTTGCAAGCATTTCTCAATGAGTTGGAAAGTGAAGGTCAATCTCGATTAATAACTACTTATGCGGCATCCTATGTAGCCAAACAGGGCGGGTTTGGCGATGTGGGCGGGCAACGCACCCAGGCTTATGAACGCTATAAAGCAATTCATGAAAAATTAAAGTCCGTGCAATTGATGATTATCGATGGAAGCGTTCGTAGCCAAACAAATCCACAAGGTGCCTGTCAAAAATGTGCCAAAGCCATCATTAATGCTAAGCCCGTCGGTGCGGTTGAAGTCAGGGGGTGCGAAGTTTGGCAAGCCAACGATGTGGGTAATTTTGTTATGCATTTGGTTGGGACGCAGCCAGCAGCAACAGTGGCTTTGCAGGCCGTGGTGGAGGGAGCGCAAAGTGAAAAACAAACCATTCATTTACGTTCAGGCCCCCAATATGTTCGTCTTTTAGTGGACATTAAAGATAATCAAGAAGCCGAAGAGGCCGATAAAAAGAAAGAGGAGCCAAAAACAAAAGCCAAGGATCTCAATTTATGTGACTTGGCACAGCTTAATGTGGCAAAGGTGGATGAATCGTTATCGGCTGAACAAAAGCAGGTTGTGTTAGAGCGAATTCAACTCATTGAGAAAGCCCAGGCAACGTTAAACCCAGCTATTACGTCATTACCGCAATTAATCAATCAAATAGCAAACCATCAACAACTGATGGCACAATTATCGAACTGCCCTAAAATCCATTCCACCTTAACCGAATCGTGGCAACGTTTAGATGCTTTGCATCAAGCAATGAAGCAAGCAGAAAAAGGCAAGCAGGCTTGCCGAATTTCCCAAGTTGAACAAGCGCTAAATGCAATCAAACCCTTTGACCAACCAATTATGGAGCCGTTAAAGCAAACTCTACAACAGCGAATCAGCGTATTAGAGACAGCAAAGTCGGTTTATAAACAAGCTGATCAGGCATTTCGAGCTGGCGATCCAGATTCTTCCTTAGCCCATTTGCAGAAAGTGAAACAGGCATTAGTGTCAATCCAATGCCCCACCGATATCGTTGACAATGCCACTGCCTTGGTCAATGAGATGGCGAAAGCCAAAAGCAATCCAAATGCGGCGCAATCAAGTTGTAATTTATCAATTATTAAAACCGCGGTGCAAGCAATTGGCAACAAAACGGGCAATGAGGATTTAAAAATTGAGTTATTAACAAGACAAAAAGGAATGAATGCGTACCACCAAGGGGTGACAGACTTCAATCAAGGCAATCTTGATAAAGCAGAACAGCTATTCAATGAAGCGAAGCAAAAAATACGAACATCTTGTAAAAATTACCAGGGTGCAATCGATGATTATTTGAAACGAATCGCTCAGATTCGCACCACCAAAGCTCGGATAGAACAAGCGATTCGAGACTGTGACCTGGCTGTTTTAGGGGTTGCTAAATCAAAATTAGCCGGCAAGATCAATCCTTATTTACAATCATTAATTCCGCAAGTCAATTACGCCCTAACCAGCTGCGATGAGGGGGCTGCAAGGCAGAACTGTGTTCGCGATTACGGTGAAAATATCATCATTCAATCGGTTAATGGCAAATACACCTGCGCTTGTGCACCGGGTTATGTTTTGTCTATACAAACGAGTCGATGTGTCAAAAAGCAATCGACCATTGAGGAAGGTCATCCTCAATGTCGGAAAATCTATGGCGATGGCGCTTATGCTATTAAAGTCAATGAAGATGGGACATTCCAATGCCAATGCCGGTCAGGATATCACTGGCAAGATTCACCCAAACGCTGTGTGCTAACCAGCATCAAAGATGGCCATCGACAGTGTCGCAAAGAATATGGTCGAGGAGCCTATGCCGTCAGTATGAATGCGGATGGGTCTGCGAATTGTCAATGCCGCGGAGGCTATGTTTGGAATGATAGCCGCAATTACTGTCGTCGCATCACCAAAGCGGATGGTCATCGGATGTGTAAGCAACAATATGGGAACAATGCCTATGCCACGCAATATCTTGGCAATGGACGTTGGAATTGCTATATCCCACAAGTGCTCCAGTGTCCCAGTGGGTATTATTTGCTTGGTAATCGTTGTTATCCCAATATTCGCCTCAATCCGCCAGAAATTCCACAGGGTGGTTGTCCTCCTGGTTATCATCGTCCCCCTGGAGGAGGGGAGTGTCATCGTGGTTAGATACTAGCAATTGATGAGGTCTATCAAATTTGATATAATGGTGGTCCTTTCATAAAAAACGAGGTCTCGACGCCAATGCGAATTATCTCTCAATAAATCTTGGAGCGTTTTTAACGCGAGCGTAATTTATTGTTGAGGTGGTTTATGTCGATACTTTGTTCAGTTAATCAATTATCATTAATTTTTCCCGAAAAAGTCTGTTTTGAATCGTTTGATGCGTCGATTTATTCTGGGCAGCGGATTGCGTTAATTGGCGATAATGGTTCGGGTAAGTCAAGCTTATTAGAATTGTTAGCGGGTAAACGAGTCGTTGCCGATGGCGATATCTATTTCTATCAAGCTATCCAGATTGGCTATGTGGCACAAATCCCAGCCATGGCCGATGGATTAAGTGGGGCAGAGCGATTTCAGAAAGCCTTATCCGATGCCTTGTCCGATAACCCGGAGTTATTAATCCTGGATGAACCGACCAATCATCTTGACAGTAATAATCGAAAACAATTGCTCCAATTTTTACGTTATTATTCGGGCACCCTAATCATTGCGTCGCATGATCCGCAATTATTATCGATGATCCCTGATTGCTTTTGGTCAATTCAAGGTGGAAAAATTGAGCCATTTTATGGAAGCTATGATGATTTTGTTCGTGAAAAGGAGATGAAAATAACGCAACTCGGACATCAGTTAGCGAGTCTGCAACGCGATAAAAAAGCCATACATGGGCAACGTATGAAAGAACAAAATCGGGCTAAAAACGCCAAAGAAAAGGGTAAAAAATCGATTCAAAACCGTAAATGGCCGACCATTGTGTCGCATGCGAAAATGCACCGAGCAAATCAAACAGCAGGAAAAAGAAGTCAGCAAATTCATGATAAACGAGAAGAAATTATCACAAAAATTAGCGAGATAGATAGGCCAGAAATCATTGTGCCAACGTTTCATTTGCCGGCTGGATTTATGACCAAAAAATCAGTGGTTATGGTAAAAGATGGTGAGATTGGCTATGGTGATAGCATCATTGCGAATCAGATTAATATCCAGCTATTTGGCCAAGGACGTTTGGCGATTATTGGTGCTAATGGAAGTGGTAAGTCAACGCTGATTAAAGGAATCATGAATCAATCGGGTGTGCTAAAACGGGGGGAATGGCAGGGACCCAGCACGCAGGATATAGGCTATTTAGATCAGCACTATCAACAATTATCTCGACATGAAACGGTATTATCAACCCTTGAATTGGCAAGACCGGATTGGAGTCATGCCCAAATCCGATCTCACCTAAATGACTTTCTCTTTAAGTCCAATCCGGTTGTTAATCAGTCGGTGACAAGTTTGTCGGGCGGGGAAAAAGCACGATTATCGTTAGCAAAGATTGCCGCTAATCCACCCAAATTATTGATATTGGATGAAATGACAAATAACTTGGATCTCACCACCCGCAATCATGTGATCCAATGTTTGCAAAATTATCCAGGCCCCCTGATTGTGATTTCCCATGACGAGGATTTTCTTAAGCAGATAAATGTGACGGAGTATTATCTTATGTAGGGGTAAAGATAACTGAGCCGAGTCATGTTCACGGCCCCCTACGAGCGTGGTTGTTAATATCTAACTCAGTCGCTAAGCATCGTTGCGCCATTCCTTCCAGGGTTGGCTTAAAAAAGCTACCGACAGGCAACTGTAAGAACTCAAACGAATCAAGCACTGCCGATGGCCCACCTTCCTTGCCTGCTTCCACGGCAGCGTTAAAGTAATGGATAATATTGTTTACCGTGAGCATTGGATTAAATAGGCCTGTCATCACCAGGGCATTGAGTAAAACCAGTGGTTTAAAATCTTGTTTATTGGTGATGGTTTCTTTGATGGGAAGGTCAAATTGAAACACAAATCCTTCGGTGATGGCCACGGCTGGGCCAGTGATGCTACCCAAAAAAGCGCCACCAGCTTTCTTTAATCGGGATATCTTTCCCTGCGTCAAAGTTATGTCCTTATAACGTTGTCTTCTTCTCTAGCATAATCAAATGGTTGCTGTTTGAGTAGCTTTTGCAGGGTATTTTTACTTCAATTACAAAAACTCGGGATAAAAGTGAATTTTGTAGCGGACAAAAAACGAAGAACGAATACGAGTCCGTAAGCGTGCCCGAGCCCATCGCCGTCAAGCTAAGGAATAATCATGATAATCGTAGCCGCATGCAGCTTCGCTCTGAGTGATCCTGATATATTTTTGTTCAATATGAAAAAATTGGCAAAACCAAAGAGAACCCCCTCGCCCGCGAGAAGATTTATTGTGATATTATGTTGTTCCTCGCGGGAGAGGGTTGGGGAGAGGGAAATGG
>JAGVJN010000007.1 GCA_020051095.1 Pseudomonadota bacterium
TTGGCACATACTATGGGTATCATGGTTAACAAAATGCTAGGAAATCCACCCTTGCAATTTGAACGCCTTGGAATTGTTTAAAAACCGGGCTCGGGCTCGCTCACGCGCCCGGGCCCGATTTGTTCCGTGAAAAGTTGAGCATCACGTTATTATTATAGGATCATGTTGGGAATCAAGGAGTGCAGATTTTAAAGATTGTCCTGCACAAAGATGATGATCATTAAGGCAGAATATTTTAATATTCCCTTAAGCAAATTGATCTAATATAAGCCGGATAAATTGTTAAAGTGAAAATAGCTCATGTCTTATAACAAAGAATTACAATGTCTGACTCGATATATTGCCATTCCCGAAATCAATGCCTGTTTAGAACTCGCCTATACTGCAAAGTTAACCTCAAATCCCATCCCTACTGAAATTGAGAAACTGCGTGGGGAGTTATTGCGTACAACGGAGACTTTGAGAAAATACAACCCGAAGTCTTGGTCTGCGTTGAAATCCGTCTACGTTGGGTTTACGAATTTATTCTTCTTGCCCTGCACCCCAAACCATTTCAAACAAGTAAACAATTACCAGTACAATGAAATCGAGATGAACTTAAAAAAATTGCTACATCAATTGGCATTAGCTTATCCAACCAACGAGAATGACCTAATTGATCTTGAACCGCTCCCTAGCAATTTTGATGAGCGATTTATTACCTTACATGGCTGCCATTATCGACTCAATAACCTCGTCGAGTGGGTAAGGCATGCAGGCCAATTCACCTATCCTGATACGAATAAAGCGATGGATGCCTTTGATAGGATAGCTTTGACGAATCAATGTGAAACACTTGGATTATCCTTGCAGCCCTACCCTAAGCATTTAGATATATTCAACGAGGTACTTAGCCAAGTCAGATTGACCTTTGAGGATATTGATACACTCAATGTCCCCTATTATCACGAAAACCATTTTTTGGCGTTGGTATTCCTGATAAAAAACCATCAATATACTCTTCAAAACGCCATTGCTGAGATACAAGGACTGCATGGTGAACAAGTATCAGCCCTGATGAATTTGTTTCATTTGGGTCTTCGAGGCGATCATTTAAGAAATCTAGACATTGAAGATGACGATTTCACAGCCCATCATGAAGCCGTTATCCAAATTCTTATTGAAAAATATGATTTTTCTTTGGAGGAAGCCCTTGCTTATGTATCCAACCGTAGTATGGATGAAGTTCAAGAGGTCTATTCATGGCCTAGTCAAAATCGAGTTTGCTGAATCGAATTCGGATAGGGTGTATGGATGTTAACACCAATTGTCTAATGCCCCCTTTTCTTTCTCAAGGTGATTTGATTTAATTCTCAGAGCACATACGCTACACTAATCATTTTCAATAATAGCAAAACTTAGGCAACACCACGTGAAATTGATATTTTCCCCTGAATTCAAACGCGCATTAGAAGCGTCTACCCCAACTTTTTTTGCCTATTTCCCACTCGGGCTTTTATTTGGTGTTCTTTTTACGCAAACGGAGTTTCATTGGCTTGGTGCCCCGTTGATGAGTGCATTAGTGTATGCTGGGGCTGTGCAATTTGTGGTATTAAGCATGATGACTAATGATGCGTCATTGTGGGCGATTTTATTGGCGAGTTTATTTGTTGCTTTTCGCAATTCGTTTTATGGCCTGAGCGTTTCAGAGCGTTTCAAACCTACGCCGAGATGGATGAAACCCCTATTGATTTTTGGGCTAGTTGATGCAGCGTATGCGGTTTTTGTTAACCGACCTATCTACGATGACATTGATGATAGTTGGTTTTGTTTTTATACCACCTTGTTGATGTATGGATCTTGGGTTGGAGGCAGTTTTGTGGGCGCCTTGTTTGCAAAAGCCATTCCCGATGTCAGTGGCATGGGTTTTATCCTCACTGCGTTTTTCTTTTTAATTGTCTTGGAATATTTTAAAAAAAACCAATCGATCGATGCATTAATTATCCCAGTGATTGCTTCGACCATTGCTTGGTTAATAGTGCCCCAGTATTTCTTGTTAATCGCAATCAGCTTGTGCGCTGTATATTTGCACATCAAAGTCAAGGTGATGCATGGCTAATCAATATTGGATAGTCACTCTGTCGTTATCCACCGTCATCATCCTGACTCGTTCGCTGCCATTTCTCTTCAGCGACAAAATGGGTGATGCATTCAACAAAATTGGCAAATTGCTGCCCGGCTATATCATGTTATGCCTGGTTGTATATGAAATTCACCCAAAATCGTTCACCCAACCACCTTATGCAATTCCCGATATTCTAGGGCTATTTATGGTGTTTTTAATTTTTAAAACCATGCACAACATGGTTTTTAGCCTAATTCTAAGCTTTGTGGTGTATCTGTTGTGCAGGCATTGGCTCGGTTGATCGTTTCATTATGCCGACGTCCCTGTCGTGGCATGGATTTTCCTAGGAAATTGATTATTATTTATTCGATAACCTGACCGTCTCATCGGCATGGACAATCGTGGGTGCTGGGACTGCCTGAATGAACTTAACAACGCTAGCCGTTCGACTGTCCATATTATCATTGGCAAAATTCAATACTTCCGACCATGTGCTAATCTCGCCCGATGCCAATCTTCGCCGCATAATGTCAAGTGGGTTAAAGAAGACATTTTTCTTCACTTCTTTGTTATACAAATCACAAAATCGAGCAAATTTTTGTTCATCTTCACTAAAGATAGTGTTAGTTGGTGTTAGATTAGGGACCTGACAAAGGGTAATCAGTGCTTCCAACTCAAATGCAGTGTGGTCTTGCCAACCAAACAAACATAAGATAGCTTGCCACCAAGAATCCACTGTATGGAATAAATGATGCAAATTATCTGTTGGAGTGTGGGCGCGAGTCATAAAGTTTCTTGCCAGTTCATGATGACCCGATAGGTAAGCTTTCGCTTCACGGAGCAATTGCTGTCGATAAGGGTGTAATGCTTGCGCTTGTTTATCGCTTACCCTAGCGCCATGGGCAATGAGTCTTGCAATCCCTTTTATTGCATTATCTTTTTGGCTATTCACATTCATTTGAGCTAGGAGAAAATCAATGGCTGTTTGATGTGTCACATCCGCCTCATTCAAATTTAAACCGACCGCACTGGGATGGGTCAAGATAATCTCTAACAAATCGATGTTGCCTTGTTGCGCAATCAATAACAAGGGCGTGCATTGCTCATTCATGCAAGGATAAGAACGATTTTCTTTGGTTAATAATTGGATAAAGGCATGTCGGTTATTCTCTAAAATGGTGAAGTGTATCGGATGCAAGAACACTGTCTGGTTGTTCTTATCTTGCCTATAGCAAGTCGCGTTAATGTCAGGATGGTGTTTTACGATACGATCAAATAGCCGCTGATCACCACAATGAATGCCATATTCCAATAACGTTTTACCGTAAGCGTCTCGGGCATTAAAATCAACGGTTAAATTTAAAGCAGACTCCACCGCACGCATCGTTCCCGTGTAGACTGATTTAACCACTTGTTTTGCTTTGTTGGAGAAACCTTTTGCTTTCTCAATTTTGCCAATCTCATCCTCTAAATTAACCCCATCATTAGCATCCAACAGCGCACGGGCAATATCAAATTTTTTCAACCGCAATGCACGGTGCAGCGGGTTATTGTCCCGTAAGCTCACCTGTTTGGTCAAAATAAACTGAATAAAAGGCAGCATATTGGATTCACAACTATGCTTTTCAATAAGATAGTCTAATAAAGTCAGCTTTTCAGCATTGATTAAAAAGTAATTATCTAAAAGCTTTAGATCTTGATTAACCTTTTCTTTAAATGCATCCACACCGGATTCAATCAGGGCATCGTGGGTGTTGGGGTTGGTAATTAACATGAAATGCTCCATTTTTAAAAATGGGCAATATTAGCACATAGCAGCCTCGAAACAAAATTTACTTGCTTATTAGAACGATATTCTCCTTGCACCCGCAGATCTTTAAGGTAAGTCGTCGTTGCGAACGTAGTGAAGCAATCCAGAGCAGATTTATGTTTGAGAGATCGAACTGGATTGCTTCGCGAAGCTCGCAAAGACTGGCTGTTCAAAAATATTTTAATGTAAAGTAACATAAGGTCAATCAATATTATTTTTATTAAAAATCCCTTCTTAAGAACCAAATAAGCTTGCCAACCGTACCAACTGTCGCTTCCTACCCCAGTTCCCCACAGGGCCCTTAAAAACACCAGCAATTTGGAAGCCGCAATGCAAACAATGACCGCTGTCATCTAGCTGATAATCTAAAATATCATACCAATCTCGCTCAATGATGCGTTGATGGCATTGTGGGCAATACGTGCTACTGCCCTCTGTGTCATGAACATTGCCTGTGTAGACATAATGTAATCCCGCGTCCAACGCAATTTTTCTTGCTCGCTCAAGCGTGGCAGATGGGGTGTGGGGCTTGTCTTTCATTTTCCAATCCGGATGAAAGGCGGTAAAATGGAGCGGAACATCGGGCCCCAGTTCGGTGATAAACCAATCGCTTAATTTTTCAATTTCTGCATTGGAATCATTTTCATCTGGGATTAATAAGGTAGTGACTTCAAACCAAACATTCGTTTCTTTTTTTAAATAGATTAAGGTATCCAACACCGGCTGAAGATGAGCACCGGTTAATTTATAATAAAATGATTCAGTGAACGCTTTTAAATCAATATTAGCGGCATCCATGTATTGATAAAACTCTTTTCGTGGCTCAGCGTTAATATAGCCTGCGGAGACAGCCACGGCTTGGATGCCTAATTGATGACACGCTTTGGCCGTATCCATGGCATATTCCATGAAAATAACGGGGTCATTATAGGTATAGGCAACGGAAGCACAATGGAGCGCTTTTGCTGCTTGGGCGATATCTTCTGGCATGGCTTTGTCGGCCAGGGTATCCAGATCACGAGACTTACTAATATCCCAGTTTTGACAAAATTTACACGCCAAATTGCAACCAGCGGTCCCAAAGGATAACACCGGGGTGCCAGGCAAAAAATGATTCAAAGGCTTTTTTTCGATGGGATCAATGCAATACCCGCTGGAGCGTCCATAGGTGGTTAGTTTGATCTGATCATCCATATTTGCACGAACAAAGCACAAGCCTCTTTGCCCTTCTCGAAGCTTACAATTACGTGGACAAACATCACACTGAATGCGTCCATCGACTAGTTTATGCCAATATTTGGTTGGAACGGTATCAAACATCAGACTCTCGAATTAAATAAAAATCACACCAGAAGAACCCAAAAAAACGAAATTCTGAATCTCGGGTATACTTACTATAATTATAGTATGGTTTAATGTTTTCAACCCAACCGATTCAGGATGTACTATGACCGATTCAACCATTCGCCTCCCTGCTGTTGCGGGGTTATTTTATCCAGGCGATCAACACACGCTGCAAACGATTGTGGATGATCTATTACAACAATCACCCCGCTTTACCTTACAACCCAAAGCCATGATCGTTCCTCATGCCGGCTATATGTATTCAGGCAGCACGGCTGCAAGGGCTTATTCGTCGTTGGATAAGTTTGCAGACACCATCAAAAAAGTGGTGATGCTTGGACCAGCGCATATGGTCTATTTCAAAGGCATTGCCTTGGATTCTGCCAATTATTTTGCAACCCCCCTTGGCGATATTCCAATCGATGAATCATTACGAAGGCAAGCGCTAAAATTGCCTTTTGTGCAATCGCTTTCCCAAGCCCACAGCAAAGAACATTGCCTTGAAGTGCAACTTCCTTTTTGCCAACGTGTCTTAGGTGATTTCACCTTACTCCCTTTTGTCGTCGGCGATTGCAGCAAAGAACAAGTCATGCAATTGCTTGATGTCGTATGGGGTGGACCAGAGACGTTGATTGTTATTAGCAGTGATCTAAGCCATTATTTACCCTATGCAGTGGCGCAACAAAAAGATAGCGAAACTTGCTTATTCATTGATTCGTTGGAAGAAGAAGCCATAGGCCATGATAGTGCCTGTGGCTATTATCCGCTAAGAGGGTTTCTAGCTTACGCTCGTCAACGGGGAATGGTGGCCAATCGTCTTGCCTTATGCAACTCTGGCGACACCGCCGGAGATAAATCTCGTGTTGTCGGCTATGCAGCATATCACTTTTATGAACAACTTCGCGTTAGCGATTATTGTGGTGAGGAGCTGTTAGCGTTAGCAAACCAAACCATTGAAGCCCAGGCAATGGAAGGGAGAGCGTTTGAATATGAACCTAGCCGTTATTCCGATGTCTTAAACCTTCTTATCCCTTCATTCATTACCCTCAGCAAACAAGGGCAACTCCGAGGATGTATGGGCAGCTTAAAAGCGCAGGATAATCTCGGCAGAAATGTGATTCATAACGCCCATCAAGCCGCGTTTGCTGACCCGCGCTTTGAACCAGTCCAAGGGCATGAAATAGAAGAGTTATCCATCTCAATTTCACTTCTTACCCCGCTTGTCCCCGTACAATTTAGTTCTTATGAGCAATTGTTAGAACAGGTGAGGCCCGGTATCGATGGCCTATTGCTGCAATACCAACACTATCACGCCACCTTTTTGCCGTCAGTGTGGGAAACATTACCCCGTAAAGAGGAATTCATCCACCACTTGTTAGTGAAAATGGGCTTGGCAAAAAATTTCTGGTCACCCCAGATGCAAGCTTGGACATACCAAACAGAGTATATTCAAGCAGCCAATACAATTGCCTGATTTTGTTCAAAGAAGGACTGACAGGTTGACCATTTGTATATTCCTCATTAACCCTCTATATTTAAAGAAAAATACAAGGATTAGGTTATGACCATACTATTCATCCTCATCGCAATCTTAGTGGCGTACTCCATTTTTGTTTATAACAAAATGATTATGCAACGGAACCAAGTCAAAGAAGGTTGGAGCGGCATTGATGTTCAATTAAAGCGTCGACATAATCTCATACCCAATCTGGTTGAAACCGTACAAGGGTATGCTGGCCATGAAAAATCGGTGTTTCAAGAAGTGACCGAACTGCGAAGCCAAATCCAATCAACCCATGATATCAATGAAAAAGGAAAGCTAGAATCGGCGTTATCGCTGGGATTGGAGAAATTAATCGCGGTTGCCGAAAATTACCCGGATTTAAAAGCAAACGAGAACTTCATCCATCTTCAACAAGAACTTAGTCAAATTGAAGATCAAATTCAGATGGCTAGGCGTTATTATAATGGCGCTGCCCGTGATTATAACACCACCATTGAAAGCTTTCCCCAAGTGATCATTGCCAATTTTTTTGGCTTTGGCCACTATGATTACTTTGAAATTGAAGACGATTTAGAAAAAGAAGTGCCGAAAGTTTCTTTTGGTAAACAAAAATCTGACGATAACAAGTCATGATCCGAACGTTCGTTGCAGTCACCTTATTGCTTCTAACTGGCTGGACACAAGCTCAAACCCCTGTGATCAATCGCTATGATACGCTTTTAAGCGTTTTCAAAAATTCAGACATGACCGTCACAGAAACCATCAACATCACAACCGATGGCCAGCGAATCAAGCATGGCATTTTTCGCGACATACCGATTTACTATCAAACCAAACAAGGCGCTAATTTCAATATAGGCTTTCACCTCTTAAGTGTTAAACGCGACAACCAAGATGAGCCCTTTTTTATTCAGCAAAAAAGCAATGGTATTCGCATCTATATTGGCTCTAAAAACAGACTACTCCCACCCGGCACTTACACCTATGAAATTGCTTATGCCGTTGACCGGGCTATCGGCTTTTTTGACTCGCATGATGAATTATATTGGAATGTCACCGGCAATGGCTGGGATTTCCCCATCACCAAAGCAACGGCTCTGTTGATCTTGCCCTCAGACGCCAAAATCAACCGCGTCACGGCCTTTACCGGCGCGTTTGGCAGCCGCGCGGGGAATGTTGATATCAGCTTCCCTAACACCAATGAAGCACAATGGGTCACCCAAGCGCCACTTCCCCCTCATCATGGCTTAACGGTGGTGGCTGCTTGGCCTAAAGGAATCATCACTAAACCGAGTTTTGCCGATCAAATTGGCTATTTTGCCCGGGATAATAGTGCGTACCTCTTTGCCGGTCTTGGCTTAGTCTGCCTAATCGGATTTTATTTCATTGCTTGGTTCTATATGGGACGAGACCCGAAAGCAAAAACGATTATCCCACTGTTCGAACCGCCAGAAGGTTTATCCCCACAAGCATTACGGTATATCAAAAAAATGCGCTATGACAATAAAATGTTTACCGCAGCCATCGTTAATATGGCAGTGAAACATCACCTGACTATCCATAAAACAGGGAAAAACTATACTTTAGAAAGAATTAATCCAGATCAAAACAACTTAAGTGTGGCTGAACGTTCCCTGAGCAATGCCTTATTTGAAACCCAATCAAAAATTGTCATCAGTCAAGATAACCAACCGACCATTGCAAAAGCCGTCGATTCGTTTAAGAAAAGCATGAAAGCGGAATTTGAAAATAAATACTTTATTCGCAATAGCGCCATCATCATCGTTGGTATTATTATCAGCCTTCTAAGCCTATTCCCCCTATTTCAGCAATATACTCAAATGCTTGTTCCCATGCTAGCTGGCGCTTTTGCCGTGGTTTTATTGATCCAAGCCTCTATTACCCTGCGTGAAAGTTATCAAGAGAATGGTTTGGGTTGGGCAACCCTCTCGTCGGCAGCCATCTCAACTTTTATACTCATCGCCATTTTCTTTTTCGTCGCCCAAGATTTTTTTCGCAGCGCTTTGTTACTAATGGGCATGGCTGGCTTGTTTGCTTTGGTAAATACGGTTTTTTATTATTTGATGAAAAGACCCACCATGCTAGGTGCTAAAGCTATCCACCACGCCAAAGGGTTTGAATTATTCCTAAAAGCCACCGAAGAAGACCGGTTAAATTTTCGCAATCCGCCTGATAAAACCCCCGAATTATTTGAAGCTCTGTTGCCGTTTGCCCTCGCATTAGGCTTAGAGCAGGCCTGGTCCAATCAATTTGCCAACATGCTTGCTAAAAGCCAATATCAGCCTAGTTGGTACACAGGCACCTATTTTGGCGATTTCAATCCCGCGAGTTTTTCTCAATCCGTGGGCAGTTCCCTTAGCAGCGCTATTAGCAGCGCCAGTGTCGCCCCAGGGTCAAGTTCCGGCTTTAGCGGCGGTGGTTCCAGCGGCGGCGGCGGTGGCGGCGGTGGCGGCGGCTGGTAAACTCTAACCCCTTCAACGATCTCAAATTGATAAATCTAGTCAATTTATATTCACTTTGCCGTTATTATGTGTTATTATTCTGCCACCTGTGCATTATCTGATTACATAAGAGGCTTTATGGGCAAGTATCTGGATGATTTGGACAACAAACTAAAATTAACACATCAGGATGATTATTCCCGCTACCAATACCAGTCGTTTATGACTGGCCCTGAATGGCGCAATGTGGAAATGGCTGAAGAGTTTGCGCAATTTTTAAAAGATGGCAACTCTTACTTCTCTTTCCCATTTTTCCGACAAACCGCTGGCTTATGGCGTGTATTTTGGCATAGCTTTCGCGCGGCACGTCAATATAATTCGTTTATGGAAGTGGCCACATCCGAATACATGCTCATGGATTTATTCGTTTGCATTTTCACCACCATGGAAATGCTGCCCAAAGGAATGATGTCGTTGCTGTTGTGGCCATTTTTGAATAAATCAAACCCAACACCAATGCAGCAACACCTAGCCGAAGCTGCCCAAAAATATGCGGCAGATTTACAAACCGTTCCATTTTATGATCATGACTATGATTCAATGCGTCGCGATCTAGCTCAAAAATATCAACAATGCCAACCTGTGTCCTGGGTCGATTGGTGGAGTTGGAAATACGTCTCCCTGGAACTTTTCGCTCGAAAATGGATTTCCAAACCATTGCAATGGATCTATTCGGCCGTACCCGAAGGCAAAGAAGGCGAAGAAGCAACACCGGTAACGCAAGTTCCCCCCGTGACAGATGCCATTGTTAAATTAAAATTACCAGGCCAAGTCCCAGAAGCGGAAGCAAAAAAAGCCATGACTGACAAGCTTAGTAACATACTCGGTGTGGCTGTGGTTGACAACCATGTCTTTGTCAAACCAACCAAAGAAGAAACGAATGAGACTAGTATTTATGCTTATGTCCGTGTACCACGCTATAAAGCATTCATTCAAACCGTTAAGGCCATGAAAGAAGAAGATATCCATTTACGTCGTATAGCGGGACAAGATCGCATCCAGATCAAATGTGAACAAACAGCGTCTGAACAATTGACTGATGAAGTGCCCGTTGCGGCAACGAAAAGCGATAACGAGGCTAAAATCTTGTATTCCTATGGTGATTGTTTACATGCCAATCGTCGAATATTAATGTTTGATGCACCGATTAAAAATTTAGATCAAACCTTGGATAAATTAGAAAGCCAAGACGGAACACGCATTGAATTTATCCATAATTTTTAAAAGAGGTTACTTATGTCGATTTTTTCTAAATTAATGAAAACCCCCTTAGGGCGCCTTTCCAGTATCCCTGCAGATTATATTGATGAAATTTATCTGAATGATACGGCAAACGGTTGGTTAAGTAGCTTAACCCGATTTGTGAAATTACGTCTCGTCTATACGTTTGCATTTATCCCGGCAGTATTTATCGACATGATAATCGCCTTACCAATCGCAAGCTTTTTTGCATTCCGCTCACTTTTTACCAGTGATGAAACACAGGATGCCCGCTTGGCAACGCAAAAGAAGTTCGCCACCATTTTTAGTAAATGTTTGTATGCACTATTGGCCACCTTACCCGGCCTTGTCAACCCGAAGTTGGTCGCATTTTACTTTACCTCAGAGAAAAATAACGACCAGGGTGTTCACGCAGGTGGCGGCTACTATCACAATGAAAATGCTCAATTGTCCAAACCCGAAAGTGTTGACGACTTGGCAGCAATCATTAAAGAAGCCAATGAAAACGGCCACCAAGTGATTCCCGTTGGTGCTGGTCGAAGCCAAGGAAAACAGTTTTTACCGGCTGAAAATGGTAAAAAATCCGTGGTCATTGACTTAAGCGAACTGAATACCGTGTCCATTGATTCTCAATCTAAAACAGCCACCGTTGGCGCCGGAGCAAAATGGTCGGACATTCAACTACAAGCCAATAACCATAAGTTAGCATTGCAAGTCATGCAAGCATCCAACGTGTTTTCAGTCGGCGGTTCGATTGGTACCAACATCCATGGGTGGGATCATTACATGGGAATGCTATCGAATACCATCGAAGAAATGCAAGTCGTTACCCCAACCGGTGACATTAAAACGATCACACCACAAGATGAGTTATTCCATCAAATCACCGGCGGTCTTGGCTTATTTGGTATTGTCACCCAAGTAAAATTAAAATTAACCGATAATGAGGTTTTGAAAGAAACGGGCGTTAAAGTCGATCCCAAAGACTACGTGAAATACTTCCAAGACACCGTCCAAAAAGACGATGACACGCGCATGCATTTATATCGACTCTCATTGGATCCAAATAACTTATTGGGTGAAGGCGTGGCAGTGAACTATAAGCGTGTGCCTGAAAAACCCAAGCCTGTCAAAAAAGATAACCTATCGATGGAGTCTCATACCGGCTCACGATTTAATATCGTTGTTGTTAACATCATGCGACGTATTGGGTGGCTACGCAAACTGTATTGGAACTACGAAAGCGGACGTGTTTTAGCCAACAAAGAAGAGCCTATCAGTCGTAATGAAATCATGCAACCGCCGATTAATGCCATGTTTAATTCATCCGTGAGTGAAAGCGAGTGGCTGCAGGAATATTTTTTACCCGGTGATAAGTTGGCTGGATTTTTACAAGCCCTCGGTCAATTATTAACAGACAATCAGGTTGTCTTATTGAATGCCTCGGTTCGTTATGTGAAAGAAAATAACAACTCGCCCATGTCCTATGCCCAGAACGGTGATAAATTTGCCGTTGTTTTATGCTTTAATCAGTCGCTACAACCCGACCAGGTGATTAAAGCGCAAAAATGGTTACGCAAAGCACAGAATATGGCGGTGGAAAAAGGCGGTACCTTCTACCTGCCCTATCAGCATGTGACCAACCCAGAAGATTTCGCAAAATCCTATCCCCGTGCACAAGAATCAATAAACGCCAAACAAACGGTTGATCCAAAGCATGTGATGGGTAGTGGCTTTGCAGCAAAATATTTGTCGAATACACCCGAGCCTGTGAATCACTTTAAAGTGATCATGCGCGATAAAGACACGTTTAATCAGTTTGCTGGCTTCTTAAAGGTGGTGCTAAAGCGAGTTGATTCTGACGCGTTATACCATTTGTTAAAAGACATCATGGAATATAAAGATACCCACGAAGAAATTTATCGGGAGCTTTGCCAACGCTTACCGGAAATTACGCCGGGTGCCCTGTCTGATATCGGCAATCAGTTGCAATCGTTGTCTGAAATCAAACATGATCTAGCAGAGCAAGCACAAACCCTGTTGCCTAGTGATCTGAAAGAAATCAATGGCATGGTTGAAATTGGCTATCCTGGTCGTTTTATCAATGGCTTTAAAAAGAAATACCACGTCACCGGCAATCTCGTGGCAATGAAAGAAACACAACCCGGCTTAATGGATTATATGCAAAGTGGCATTCCAACCTCTTACAAGCAATTTGAGCTATTGGATTATGCCAATCCTAGTTTGAAAGCCTTACCCGATAACAGTGCCGAAGTGATTACCTGCTATGTGGGCTTGCATCACTTCCCGGAAGAAAAAGTCGATTCCTTCTTAAAGGATGTGGCGCGCGTGTTAAAACCCGGTGGTCATTTCTTGTTAGTGGATCACGATTGTGACAATGAGTTAACCCTCAGTATGGCACATATGGCACATAGCATCTTTAACGCGGTGAATGGTATTTCCGTTGAAGAAGAATTAAATGAAACACGCCACTTCCATGCGATGTCATACTGGCAAGGTAAGCTTAAAGAAGCAGGACTTGCAGGCGACATACAAGGTGCCGATGTGCCAATGATTCGCGAACATGATGCGAGCCGAAACCGCATGGTGAGTTTTGTTAAGCCATCCCCACAACTTCAAGCGATACAAAAATTAGGCGTACCTGAGCAAGATACCAGTTCAAAGTCACCTGTGACCAGTAGCCCTCAGCCTGTTCACCTTTCTGGACTTAACTTGTTTGCTTCACAAGTCCCTTCTGATCCAAAATCAGTCGAACAAGTGAACACTGATCAAGTAACTTACCAATAAAAGTCGCACTCCCGTCGTTGCGAGGAGTAAAGCGACGAAGCAATCCAGATCGATGCATCATTTGACATTGTTCTGGATTGTTTCGCAAAGCTCTTAACTAACTTCACAATTTGTTTATTATTTGAACTCATCGATCTTCTGGGCTGCTTCGCGTTGCTCGCAGTGACGACGAAGTTAGTTCGGTACGTTTTTCAAGATCTATATAAAGGCTCGCAACGACTAACAATTATGTTTCTACCCAATCCTGAAGATACTTCAGGCCAAAGCCCTTCGATTCTATTAAAATAGGATTTGTCCAAGCCCAAAATTCCCGCTACACTAATCGCTATCACTCACATTTGGAAACGACGGATGGGCAGCCACCATAACCATGATCATCATCACCATCATCCGAGTGAATTTAATAAAGCGTTTTTTATCGCAACGCTTGCCAATAGCGTCTTTGTGGTCATTCAAATAACCTACGCCCTCATCGCCAATTCCAATAGCTTACTCGCCGATGGCTTTCACAACCTAGGTGATGTGTTAAGCCTTATTTTGGCTTGGATAGCAAACAGCTTGATACAGCGAAAACCCACCCAAACCGCCAGTTATGGGTTTAAAAAAAGCTCAATATTAGCTGCATTCGCCAATGGCGGACTACTCATTTTTACCTGCGGTATCATTGTCACCGAAGCGGCTTATAAATTTTTTACACCCGAGCCGATTGAAACCGGAATCGTCCTCGTCGTTGCCAGCATCGGCATCCTCGTCAATGGCGCTACCGCCTTACTCTTTTTAAAAGGCCAGCACGATTTAAATATTCGCGGTGCTTATTTACACCTGCTTTATGATGCCTTGGTGTCTGTTGGGGTGGTCATCGCCGCACTATTAATGATGTTAACCGGTTGGTTGTGGTTAGACCCATTAATGGGGTTACTTATCACCTATGTCATTCTTAAGGGCACTTGGGCCTTGTTTAAAGATAGTTTGCATTTAATGATGGATGCCGTGCCTAGACACATCTCTCTGGCACAGGTCAAATCCCTGCTTGAATCCTTACCCGGTGTCCAACAAGTGCATGACGTGCATATTTGGGCATTAAGCACCCAAGAAAATGCCTTATCCGCTCATCTTTGGATGCCTAAAGAAACCTTATCCGATCAAACCCGTGCTGCGTTAATCGAACAACTCAAAACGGAGCATCATATTCAACATGTGACCATTCAAGTGGAAAAAGAACTGCTATATTGCGAAGATAGCTGCACAACGCACAGCTCTTGCTCTTAAACACTACTCCTTTAATTTAATCCGTTTCACAATCTAACAATCCGCCATTAGCGTCAATGCTGTTTGATAACGCATGCCGCATCACATGGAAGCACGAGAAAGATTAATTAACCACAGTGTACATATTTAAACACGTGTGTTACTATCCGCCGTTGTGGTTATTTTATAGAGAGTTATTATGGCAGAACACTATATCCTTGATTATTCCAATGCAAAAGGCTTTTCACTTGTGACGAGTAAAAGTTCTGAGCCAACCGACTATGTGCACTTAGCGCTTGATTTTAAAGATAGTCCTACCCAGGAACATATCCAAAAACTTGATAACACATTGAAAGCAATACGCTTTGATGATTTAGAAACATTAATGTTAAATGTTAATGCTATTTATTTTTCTAAACCTGATATAGGTGAAATTAAACCGATCGATCAAAAAGCTTTTGAAGAAGCACTTTTAAAGCTAATGAGTATCCTTACCGCAACAACAATTAATAATATACATGTTGAATCTCTTGACCGTTATAACCAAGCAATCATTATCGCTATCCTAAAGAACCTACCAAAGGCAATTGTTAAGCTTAATATTGTAGCGAAAGACTTAGTAGAACTTAATTTAGAAGAATTAAATACCGCATTAAAAGCCAGTCATTTAACAAATATTCTATTGGCTGGATCACTTTCCCAGTTAAGCGAAAAACAGGTTAACGAATTAGTGGCTAGTCTTCCACAAACAATACAAGAAGTTCGGTTATATAATGAGAATGGTTATGAAGATGAAAGAACCCAATTGTTTGCCAACTTAGTTAGCCAACGATCATCATCCATCAAACTAGAGTTGGTGAATAACCCAAATGACTTTGACTTAACCACAGCCTTAGCCAAGGGACTTAGTCAATTGTCAAAATCCATGGCACCGCATTTTACCAACGCTACAAATTATTTCTCTGGTTTGCTTAATAGCTGGACTGGGGCACCGACATCTATCGAACATACTGGGCATGTACCAACAACTAATGGAGAAACTATGAAATCACCTGTTGAAACTGAAGTGAAAAAATCACCCGTTCAAGAAGAAGTGAAAAAATCACCCGTTCAAGAAGAAGTGAAAAAATCGCCTGTTCAAGAAGAAGTGAAAAAATCGCCTGTTCAAGAAGAAGTGAAAAAATCACCTGTTCAAGAAGAAGTGAAA
>JAGVJN010000001.1 GCA_020051095.1 Pseudomonadota bacterium
TACCTATGTATCCGGTCACTTGTGTTACCGATGTATCCGGGTCGGACCCCCTGGTCAAAATTCTAGCGCGGGCGAGGGGGTTCTCTTTGGTTTTGCCAATTTTTCTTATTGAACAAAAATATATCAGGATCACTCCGAGCGAAGCGGAATGCGGGAATAGCTCAGCCAATTGAGAAGTTGAATAACTTAGGGGTGAAATAGCGTTTGTTGTGTATCTGAATTAAGTGTCTCATCCTTTGGCGGTGGGCGAAAAATCGAAAGCCGGGGTAATTTATCTTTCACACGTGCGATCGCATGCTCTATGGTGAACGATCCTTTAGCCACGTGCTCATAAGAGGCGCTATCAAATTCACCTTTTTGATTTTGATATTTTTCCCCTGTTAATGTCACGTTATCGGGATGTTGCATCCAAAAGCGTAAAAGCGACTGCATACCGGTTTTGGCAATTTTGTGCTTAGGCTTTTGCTGCTCCATCACCTGCAGCAAACATTTACTCCGCCATACCGCCTGATCGATGGAGGGCGATTGCTGAACCTGCTGCTTTAAAAGCGATCGCAAATCCCGTTCTTTATTCGCCATTGTTAAGAACCATGTTTCAATCGCTTTTGAACCCATGAGGGGGTTTTGGGGCATCGTATCACTGAAAATATCAACATTATCCGATCTTGAATTCACAACCGCATTCATGGTCACATTACGAAAGTTAACTAACAATGTCTGCGCGTCTATCATGCGCATACTGATTTTCTTCTGCGACGCAATTGCTTTACTCATGTCATCGATGCAGTCATAAAAGCGATTCTGTGATAGAAGCATTTGCAGAAGTGAGGGTGCATTGCCGCTTGGCTCATCCTTTTTTGCTTACTTATAAATAAGTTAGCTATAGTTAATAAATAATGTACTTTCATCCTAAGGCTATAAAACAATGAATCTAAATACCGCCTATTTAAATGGTCAATTTATGCCATTATCGGAGGCAAAAATCTCACCATTAGACCGGGGATTTTTATTTGCTGACGCGGTGTATGAATTACTCATCGTTTATGAGAAACAGCCATTTCAACTCGACGCCCATTATCGACGATTACAAGGAAGTCTTCAGGCCATCCATCTGGCAAATGCGATAGAGTATGCAACGTTTAAATCGATTATCGCTGAGTTAATACAAAATGCACCCTATTCGAATAGCTTAGTGTATTTGCAAATCACCCGAGGATGTGATTCATCCAGAAACCATTTCCCGCCTAAGCAAATCTCACCGACGGTGTTCGCTTTCATCATGCCTTATGAAGAACAAACCATCGCACAGCGCTCCGTTGGTTATCATGCCATGATAGAAAACGATATTCGATGGTCTCGTTGTGATATCAAATCAACCTTACTACTGCCTAATATTCTTGCGTTAATGGCTGGAAAAGAAAAAACCAAAGACTGCATTGAAGTGCTACTAGTGAAAGATGGCTATCTGCAAGAAGGCGCCTCTAGCGCTGTCTTTATTGAGAAGGCTGACCATTTATACACAACCCCGTTAACCACGGCTGTGTTACCAAGCATTACGCGTCAAGTGGTCATCGATATTGCTCGCCTAAAGCGTATCCCAGTCCATGAAGAACCAATCCCTATACAGCGCTTATTTGATGCCGATAATCTGTGGCTTGCGAGCACGTCAAAAGAAATTTCGCCGGTGATTCGCTTAAATCAAAAACCCATTGCTGATGAGAAACCAAGCCCATTATGGTATACAATGATTGAGTCTTATAAAACAAGAACGCGGGAGTAGAGTCTTCCCACATGACTCAGAGCGAAGCGACGTTACCTAGTATATGCTTATCTTTTCTTTATTGGTCAGAATCTCATCGCTTAAAATGGCTGCTAGTTCGTCAATCCGAGTAACGGCATAATCAAACGTTTGATGTTCAAGGTGCTGATTTTTTTTCTCGGATTCCTCATCTTTAGAGCGATTAATAAAGGCCGTTTTGTATCCACATTTAGCAGCAGCGATTAAATCATATTCATGCGCCGCTACGAGTAAAATTTCCGATGGATTTAAATTTAATAATTCAGCGGCCTTTTGATAGACCAGAGGATTGGGTTTATAACAATGAAACATTTCTCCGGATAAAATCACATCCCAATCAAGCTTGGCATTTTTTGCTAAGGTTTCTAACAAGTGGATGTTTCCATTGGAAAGCGGCCCCACCGTAAACTGTTTTTTTAACTGATCAATCCCTGCAACCGAATCTGGCCAAGGATTTAATCGTTGCCAAATCGTGCCCATTCGTTCTTGCTCTTCATCGGTGAATAAATGCGAAAGTTGGTATTGTTGCAGTGTTTTCTTTACCGCTATTTTATTTAAATCATCCACTAAGGCAAAGGATTCTTTCCCTTCGCTAATGCCGTTCATACTTTGTGAATAGAACGTTATTAATTGATGCGCGAATTCGTCACAATCGATTGTTTTAAGCCCTTTTGACTGGAACAATTTGTTTAGCTCGGATAGCAGGCTTCCCCTCAAGTCGACAACCGTTCCAAACACATCAAATACAACCGCTTTAATCGAACCATGATTCTTCGATGGTATACTATCCTGCTGTTCGTCGTCTTTATTTGAAAAAAATCCCACGGTTTATCACCCGCCATTGAAAGTAACTGGTTAGATTGAATATTAGGAAACGTCCCTAATATATCGGATATTTATTAAAGAAATATTAAGGGCGTTGACTTTAAAAAGCACAAACTTTGCGGCGGAAGGACGAAACGGTCTCGGCTATGCCGAGTTGCTGCCGCATTCCGCTTCGCTCTATGCAGGCTACGTATATGGCATCGGCTGGAATACGGGAAAATCGGCAAAGGCGATTCAATTTTTTGTCCAAGATTAAAAAGCACAAATTATTTTGATAAACCCATATTCAATTGTGATTATTTCAGTTATAACTCAGTATATTGCAAATTCATTTTTCAGTTCGAATGTTCAATCAAAAAGAAAAGACCCTCTTGATAGCCAATAACCTATGGTATCTTTCTGAGGGTATGTTAGGCCCTTTATTCGGCGTGTTTTGTGAACGATTTAACTCATCCCCCCTCGATATTTCATGGGTTTGGGCGCTGTATTTAATATCCGTCGGTGTTGTTGTCATTGTGTTAGGCTTCCTTTCCGATTATTTACAAAAAGAAAAGCTCTTGATATTTGGCTATGCCATGCAAACTTGTTTGACGTTTTGCTACCTATTGGTTGAGAGCAAAACCCACCTGGCCATATTGCAAATCGCCTTAGGCGTTTCTGGTGGGCTATCGACCACAACTTGGTATGCCCTTTATTCCCGCTATGAAGATACCAGTCGAGAAGGCTTAACTTGGGGGTTAGCCAATGGGCTTTCGAGCATCTATACCGGGGTTGCTTTGCTCATAGGAGGCCTCATCATCTCTTATGGTTCTTTTGAAAAACTATTCTTTACCATGGGCCTGGCTCAATTAGGTGCCACTATTTATGTCAGCCGCTTGATCTATTATATCCATCCCCGCAGAACGCAAATGATTGACGTTTGATATCATTGATAACAGATAGCCATGAACTCACCCCACTTTGTCGGTTAGAGAAAACAAGCCAATCTATCTCAGACAACCATCAATAAAGCGGCAGCTATGCAGTGCGATTTTCGCATCGCTAAGTCCAATAACCCTCAGCGACGCTACTTATTATTCCGAAGATAACCTTGGTTTTATTGTTCCCCGATCATTACAGTAATTACCCGCTGCCTCAGTCCCTTTCCTCATCTTAAATACTGATTGGGAGGTTAGAGCCGTTTTTTCTGGTTTTGGTTTGTTCAAATTGCCATCATCACTATTCGCGGTTAAAACGCCTTTCTCGTATTGAAATGACTGAATGTCACCTTCTTGAGTGACGATTTGAACGTGGCAAGTTGGGGTAACCTCGGTTAAGAGGGGGTGAATTTTTGTTAATAACTCTGAGGCGCTGAGTGCTTCTCGGCAATGCCCCAAAAGGTAATATTGGTTCGATTCCGCGCTATAACGCAATACCAAAAACAAGATATCAGCCGCTTTTTCACCAAATACTTCTTCCGTTATCACTTGATAATGTAACGATGCGTTGTCTTTATAATTCGGTCTTGGAAGAGAAGCAACTAGCCTGTTAATGCCGCTAATATACCCAATTAAATCATGGCCTTTTAATTTCGAAATGGGCATTCCCACATGCGTGCTTTTAGCATATTCTTGGAATACTTCCGGTTTGTGGGTCAAGCCAAACTCATCACCTGCTAATGAATACCAGCCGCCTGAATTCATCAGGCTGGCGATAAAGATTTTCTCACGCATGCGCATATCCAAATCCAAATACAGTTGGGATATTTCTCTTTGACTTAATGAAAATTTAGCGGCAAGTAATGAAGTTAATTCAGCTGTGCTTCTAATCGCTTTAATAGTGACCTGCTTAAATTCCTGATAGATCGCATCAATATGGTTAATTTTTTCAACATCTTGGCCCGCCCTGCTCAGCGCTCTGCTATAAGCTATATCAAGCATCACTTTCGCTTTCAACGTGCCGACATCATGGTTTCCAACCACGCCGACTATTCCCTGACCACGTGAATTTCTGTTGGTTAAATCGTGTTGAATATCCAAGCTGTGAAAAATGTAATCTTTAATCAGCGAGCCTAGCTGGGTCATTTGTGACTTAATATGGTTTAACTCCAACATCAAGTCTGTTTTTAACCTTTCCAACTCGATATGGGAAACGCTCTCACCATGCTTAATTTGTTGATATTTTTTTTGTAATTCGCCAAGCTGCTTACCCTTGCGTTTATGATTATCCAACAAATTATGATAAATGATTAATGATAATACCAACATGGGATGTTTAGCTTGGTCAATGGGTTGAATCGCTGCTTTCCCAAAACAGATGTCCGTTTCATTGACACTTAATGTATAAAAATACTGATTCTGACGCTTACAAATATAAATCGTATTTTTTTTCCATTTTCCTAAAACATCCAAGTCGTTTTCTAAAATAACGAGATTGGTCGAGTAAGAAACGCTTTCGTTACCTGGAAGCATGGCGGACGACAACAGCTGGCTATATTTTATAAAGGATGATTTCTGACCCGTATTTTGATAGCCCCCTTCTTTTTCAAATCCCCAGAAAAAACTATAGGCATTCAGGCAATGCGTTAATCCACAAGCGCTGATGGCAGGAAGAAAATTTTCAGGATTCCCAATCATCAACTCACCGACAATAATAGCGGGTTGATTAAATTTTTTTTGTACTAATGTCTGAATTAATTGATAAGCTTTTTGTTGCACTGGCACGGGAACATGGGTAATTGCATCCACGCGCGCTCCCATAAAGCCGAATGTGTCAATATACCGCTCGATGAAAGGTTTCCATAACGCCTCAAAAATGGCATCGATTTTATCGCTATCCAAATATTTCGGTTCACAGTTAATGCCTCGCATTCTGGTGGGGGTATTATCCTTGTAATAATCTAGCTCCTGAATATCTGGCCATCTGGGATTGGTATCAGGAAGAAGGAGGCGAAGATTCTTCTGTTTGCCTATTTTTTCAAGTTTTTGTTTGATAGGCGTATCGTCATTTTCATTCACCCCGATATGATTTAACACCAAATCAAATAGCGGCGACATTTGATGCCTTCGAACCTCACTCGTCCATTTCATCAATGAGTTTTCTTGAAATAATTGCTGTTGCTTAAGGCATGTTATTTTTTTTGGAACGGGAAATAAGAGAGGATTTAAACGTTGATCATCTGCCATCGCATACAAACTGCCGGATGCGCTATCAACCCCATTGGGGTGTGGATGAACAAGTGTCCCCACTGTTTGTAATGGATTTATCCAAACAGCGTTATAGTTCATCTCAGCAATTTTTGGAATATACGCGGTCATATCGTCTATTCCGATTGATTTATGATAGGCGCGGTAGGGAAACATATTGTACATGCGCAGGCTGCCATTTATCGGATCACCTGCAAAAGGCATGGTGGAGTAATCAAACTGGTTGTACATTTTTATCCAAATAGCTTTGTTCCCTGAGCTTAAATCAAGGACAATCGTTTTATTGTGGGTGATTTATTTCAAATAAGGTCCGCTTGATCCATCAAATTGCTTAGTAACATTACCTGTTAAGAACTATCGCTTCATACTATTCAGAATAGTTTTTGCAGCACACGACTAAAAACCGAAAAATGTAAATTATTAAGCCATGATTAATATAAATAAATCAGGTGCGATTTTATACTGATTATGGACTTGGATCAATATTTTCTGATAATCAAATCAAAAATCGCATTAGGCACTTTTCGTTAAAAGCGAACATCCCGATTCGGTTGGTTTTGAGAAATTATTATTATCTTGTGAAAAAACACTATTTTTTAAAAGCGGCGAACCATCAAAACTGAGAGAAGGATTCACATACCATCCATCTTTTGTCAAATGCCCCTGATTGTAATCAAACGCCTGAATGGCACCATTCTTATCCGTAATCAGGACTTGGCAAGTGAGGATATCACTCGGAAGGACACTTAATAGTTTATCGCTTAGCACGGATGGTGAGATCGCCTTATTGCAATGACCAAGCAAGAAATATTGGTCTTTTTCAGCACTATAGCGCAATACCATGAATAAAATATCTGCCGATTTTTCGCCAAATTGTTCATTAGATATCACAGCATAATGAAGCGACGTCTTATCTTTCACAGAAGGTCTTGGAAGTAGCTCAAGGATTTTATTGAGGCCCCTAACAAACAGTCTGAAATCATGTTGCTGATCGTTTGAATCACGGCGTTCAACCATCGAAGAACCAACGCGATAGCTTTCTGCAAATTCTTGAAACACTTCAGGTTTGTGACATACGCCAAACTCATCGCCTCCAAGCGAATACCAACCACCGGTACACATCAGGCTGACAATAAACATTTTCTCACGCATTCGCATATTCAAATCAATATAGAGCTGTTTTTTCTCCATTTCACTTAATTTGAACTCGGCTTGTAAACGATTCATTAAATCCGTTGTATTGATGATTCCTTTGATAGTTGCAGTTTTGAATTCTTTATACGTCTGTTGAATTTTAGTAATTTGCGCTTGGTTGCCGTTTGCGTTGCTTAATGCTCGGTTATAAGCAATCTCAAGCATGGTTTTCGCTTTTAAAGTACCGGTATCATGATTTCCTACCACACCAATGAGTCCACCAGGCACCTGCCGTGGGGCAGAAAAGTGCCGTTGAAGTTCCTTTGATGTGTGTAAATGGTTTAACATCGTCTGTTCTAGATTTTTTTGTTTTAAGCGTAGGGTGTTTTGAGCCGCTAAAAAGCTCTTTTTCTGATTGTTAAATAGAAGCTGTACTTTTTCGATTTCTTGTGATGAATTGCTGGTTTCCATCCCAAGTCTATTATACATAACAGTGAATTCCCCAAAATTCGTGCCATTATCTTTTAATTCTTTGGAAAGCGCATCGTATGATTTAATTAGTTTCACTAATTCTTTATCTTCGAGATCATCAATCGGTACAATAACCGCATTTCCAAACCACAGATCCGTATCGTCAACATTTAAAGCACAGTATCGCTTTTGTTGTTGTGTGAAAATATAAATCGAATTATTTTTGAACTTGCTTGAGACCGACAACTCACCCTCTAAAATAACTAAATTATTTAAACTAGAAATGTGTCGATCAGGAGTCATAACAATGGGGGATAACCCGGTAACTTGACTGGTAAATGGCGAATTTAAATTCTGATAACCCCCTTCATTATTATATCCCCAATAAAAGCTACAGGGATGCAGACAATGGGTTAAGCCTAATGCGCTTAGCGCTGGTAGATAATGTTCAGGATTACCAATCATCAACTCACCAACGATGATTGCATCGGTCCCATAGATTTCCTTAACCAATGTTTTCACCAGCATTATCGCTCGTTGTTGGATCACCACAGGCGTGTGGGTTAATGCATCAACACGAATCCCCATAAAGCCATATTCTTTGATATAGCGGGTGATCAAAGGCTCCCATAACACCTTAAACAACAGATTAATTTTTTCTGGGTCCAAATATTTTGGCTCACACATCAATCCTCTTTTTTGCTCAGGTGTACCTTTAATATAATA
The DNA here is from genome assembly GCA_020051095.1 of Pseudomonadota bacterium. Lineage (GTDB taxonomy): Bacteria > Pseudomonadota > Gammaproteobacteria > Legionellales > Legionellaceae > JAFIFT01. Next base: position 8,140 of record JAGVJN010000001.1, read on the forward strand.
GTCAATTCCCTGAATATCTGGCCAACGCTCATTTTTCTCTGGAATTAATAAGCAAAGCGCATTTGCCTTACCATAGAATTCTAATTTCTGTTTTAACGGGGCATCATCCTTTTCATTTATCCCAATATGATTGAGAACAAGGTCAAATAACGGAGCCATGCCTAACCGCCGGGCTTCACTTGTCCACGCTTTTAATTGGCTCTCGCGATAGGCTTGTTGCTCATTTGGATCGTTGATGTGATTGGGAACAGGAAATATGGTTGGATTGAGCGCAACATCATCAGCCATTGCATATAAACTTCCGGATGCTGTATCAACTGCATTCGGATGAGTGTGAACTAAATTTCCCACCGCTTGTAAAGGATTGACCCAAACGGCGTTATATCCCATTTTCGCGATGTCTGGTAAGTAGGTTGTCATGCCATCAATGCCCATCTGCCCGTTATAACGACGGAAGGGAAACATATTGTACATGCGCAAACTACCATTGTGGGGATATTCGGGGACTCGATCTAACCTTTGTTTCATGGCCTCGCCTCAAAGAACAACAATTGACGTTACCATGATTATATTATAGCTATATTAACAAATTATTAACTAATTTCTCGATAATTAGCGCCCCCTTTGTATCTTTGCATAATAATACCCAATCTGAAATAGCGTTTGACAGTTTGCTTTTTTCTTAGCATTGGCGATATGCGCTTTGATGGTTCTTGGTTTTATTTCTAATATTTGTGCAATCATAGGGATGGTTTTCCCTAATAAAAGCCAATGCAGCACTTCCATTTCTCTTTTTGAAAATAGTGATTTTTCAGGTAGATAGTCGGCCCTGAAATATTCGTTTAACTCAATAAAATCAAAGACAATTGGCTTATTTCCAAATATAATTTTGCAACTTTTCAATCAGTAACATTAAAA
>JAGVJN010000037.1 GCA_020051095.1 Pseudomonadota bacterium
AAAGGCATATGATGCCATGAGTGATTTTGATGAAAGTGTTAAAGGAGTTCTGGCTCAACTTGATATGCTTATTGAACCCTACTCTTGTTTTGGTATTCATCTTCTTTCTTTTACCTATCCTTTTTTTCATCTACTACACTGTGTCCAAAATTTAGTAAGCCTCTTCATGGGGGGGGTGGCGCTTGTCCACAGTGTGTTTGATTCTAAAGTGAGCACAAGGCAAAGTGCTAAAGTGATCTTGCTAGAAATAGGAAGTTTTACTTTTAATCTCATTCATGTAGGCCTATCTGTTATTAGCTTAGCGAGTAGAACACTTTCAACTCTTCTCAATTTAGGATATCCCAAAGAAAGCCGGCGTATGGATTTGTTTTTTAGTTCTTCTTTATGTTTTGCCGAACTTGCTACGCTTAAGAAAATGGATGAGTATCTTCTGGACGTAGCTTGCTCTTTGGAAACAGGTGTACGTTGGTAATGTGGTTCTGCCGCAATTTCTTTGATGAACATTGAATACTCGTTTTAATCACATCGCCCATGACATGCGTTATTGCTGATTTGGATTTATGGTTGCATCCGATGATTCATCAGTTTCTCAAGTACATATTTGACTTGCCTTATGCGAATTCAAATATTAAGCGGCGATTGGTAATTCAAACAATCCGCTACAGTATTTTTTCCATTTAAATTCATTTAACGAAATCCGGGGTGTTCGAAACCCAATATCCCGGATTACGGCTGCGCCTGCATCCGGGCTACATCTTTTGCCAAATCTATGCCTAATACGGTAATATTCTTCACTGGACTCTCCTGTTCTTTTTGTTTTTTTAGACAAAAACATTTTGGCTCATTTAATAGCCGGTTAAAAGAGAGGATGAGTCCATATCATTGCTAGCTAAATGAAGTTTTTAAAATCTTTGGGATATTTTATCTTTATAGTTGAGATGAGCGAAAATATCTCCAGAACCCTAGCCCCATCCTTCGACACATATTCGACACGCTAAATTTGAAGTTTTGATGAATTGGCAGAAAAGCCTTGTGGAAAGTGGCTCCCCGGGACGGGCTCGAACCGCCGACCCAATGATTAACAGTCATTTGCTCTACCGACTGAGCTACCGGGGAAGACAGGCGAAATGTTATCGAGATTTCGCCTGAAGGTCAAGGGGAATCCCTGTTTTTTTTAGACCAAGCAGAATTCCGCTAAGCGGTCGCAGGCCTTGCGTAAATTTTCCATGCTGGTGGCAAACGATAAGCGGATGCAGCCGGGCGTTCCAAAGGCAGACCCTGGGACTAAAGCGATGCCGGTTTTGTGGAGCAGTTGCTCTGAAAACGCTAAATCATCGGCAAATCCTTTGGCATCAATAATTTGTTGAACGGATGGGAATAAATAAAACGTGCCATCCGCAGGAACGACATGTATTCCGTCGATTTTTGATAATCGATCAGTGAGATAATCGTGCCGCTCTTTAAAGGCTTTCACCATCATGGCAACACTATCTTGAGGCCCACTCAATGCTTCCAACGCCGCTCTTTGAGCAATGGAGCAGGGATTGGATGTGGATTGCGATTGAATCGTATTCATTGCCTTAATTATTTTGGCAGGCCCGGCTGTATAGCCAATGCGCCAACCTGTCATAGAATAGGCCTTGGATACCCCATTTAATACCACCGTTCTTTCTTTTAATTCAGGGCAGACATTTAATATATTAACAAATGGTTGAGACCAAATAATATGCTCATACATATCGTCGGTGGCGACAATAACATGTGGGTGTTTTAATAACACTTTTGCCAATGCTTTTAGCTCATCAGCGCTATAAGCTACCCCAGACGGATTCGATGGGCTATTGAAAAACATCAGCCGTGTTTTCGGTGTAATCGCTTTTTCTAATTGTTCAGGCGTAATTTTGAACCGGGCTTCAGCGTTTGCACTGACAATAACGGGCTTTCCGCCTGCTAGTAATACCATATCAGGATAGGAAACCCAATAAGGCGCAGGGATAATGACTTCATCACCATCATTGAGTAATGCTTGGCAAAGGTTATAGCAGCTTTGCTTGCCACCAACTGAGACAATGACTTCATTGAGTTCATAGTCTAATTGGTTGTCTCGCTTAAATTTATTAATAATGGCTTTTTTAAGATCAACAATGCCATCGACTGGTGTATACTTAGTAAAACCTGCTTCGATAGCAGCGATGGCTGCACGTTTAATGTTATCTGGCGTATCAAAGTCGGGTTCTCCTGTCCCTAAACCAATGATATCATGGCCTTCTGCTTTGAGTTTGGCTGCCGTTGCTGCAACGGCTAATGTTGGGGAAGGCTTCACCTGTTGAACCCGATTTGCCAAGGTAAAATCCATACGGATGCTCCTTATTGTTTGAGTGTGTTATGAAACAAATATTTACCATCAATTCCAATTACCAACCGGCGGGCGATCAACCCACCGCGATTGCATCCCTGGTCGAAGGCCTTGAAAGTGGCCTTGCTAGACAGATTTTACTCGGTGTAACCGGTTCTGGCAAAACTTTTAGTATTGCCCATGTCATTCAGCAGGTAAAACGACCCACATTAATCATGGCCCCTAATAAAACATTGGCTGCTCAGTTGTATGGTGAATTTAAATCTTTCTTCCCTGATAATGCGGTTGAATATTTTGTGTCTTATTATGATTACTATCAACCGGAAGCGTATGTTCCTTCCTCGGACACCTATATCGCCAAAGATTCCTCCATTAACGAACACATTGAACAAATGCGTTTATCGGCGACTAAAGCGATGATCGAACGGCGTGATGCCATTATTGTTTCTACCGTTTCAGCCATCTATGGCTTGGGGGATCCCGATTCGTATTTGAAAATGATCTTGCATGTATCGCGAGGCGAACGGACCGATCAACGCCAGATTGTTAAACGATTAGCAGAAATGCAGTATATTCGAAGCCCAACCTCGCTCGAGCGAGGACAGTTTCGTGTGCATGGCGATGTGATTGATATCTTCCCCGCTGATTCCGATAAAGAAGCGGTTCGAATTGAGCTATTTGATGATGAAGTAGAGAATATAAACCGCTTTGATCCGCTCACAGGTGAGGTGTTGCAAAAGCTTCCCCGTGTGACAGTTTTCCCCAAAACCCACTATGTCACCCCAAGGGAGCGTATTTTGCAAACGGTTGACTTGGTAAAAGAAGAGCTCAAAGACCGATTAAAATTTTATGAAAGCGAAAAAAAATTATTGGAAGCGGAACGATTAAAGCAGCGAACCGAGTTTGATATTGAGATGATGTTGGAGTTGGGTTATTGCTCCGGAATTGAAAACTATTCACGCTACCTATCCGGACGCAATCAAGGGGAGCCACCACCGACGTTATTTGATTATTTACCATCGGACGCATTGCTTGTCATCGATGAGTCGCATGTCACCGTGCCCCAAATTGGTGGCATGTATCGCGGGGATCGTGCCCGGAAAGAGACATTAGTGAATTATGGCTTTCGCTTGCCGTCTGCTTTGGATAACCGTCCTTTACGCTTTGAAGAATTTACCGATCGATCCCCACAAACCATCTATGTGTCTGCAACACCGGGTCCCTATGAAATGGAACATACCGATAACACGGCCGAGCAAGTCGTCAGACCAACGGGCTTGATTGACCCAACCGTGATCATTCGACCGGCTAAAAATCAAGTCGACGATTTAATGTCAGAAATCAACAAAGTGGTCGCTGACGATGAACGAGTGCTGGTGACAACGCTGACAAAACGAATGGCCGAAGATCTCACCGAATATCTGAATGAACATGATATTAAAGTCCGCTATTTGCACTCCGATATTGATACGGTCGAGCGGGTGGAAATTATTCGCGATCTCCGCTTAGGGAAATTCGATGTGTTGGTGGGGATTAACTTGCTTCGAGAAGGCTTAGACATGCCGGAAGTGGCATTAGTCGCCATATTAGACGCCGATAAAGAAGGCTTTTTACGTTCAGAACGCTCGCTTATTCAGACCGTTGGACGAGCGGCAAGGAATTTAAATGGGCGTGCCATCATGTATGCCGAGAACATAACCGGTTCGATGCAAAGGGCCATTCAGGAGACGGAGCGTCGCCGGGAAAAGCAAATCAAATTTAACCAAATTCATGGGATAACCCCCATGGGGATCAAAAAGAAAGTCGCCGATATCCTCGAAGGGGCCTATTTCGAACAAAGCCAGAAAAAAGTGGCTGAGCCCAAAGCCCCTTACAAAGCCATGTCACCGCAAAAACTGGTCGAAAAAATTGCTAAATTGGAAAAACAAATGCACCAATTTGCCCAAAACATGGAATTTGAAGAAGCCGCTAAAGTTCGCGACAAGTTGCTTGATTTAAAAGAGCAACTTAAAAAGACGGGATAAAGTTTGCGAGGGTACCATCTGTTTTACCCATGTCCGGCTCGATTAGGTCTTTCTGGATAGAAAGCTCACCGGGCCGGTGGGGTGGTCTTACAGGGAGGCACGGATGATTGGCATCATCGATAATTCAACACAATCTTGCCGCGGGATTGACAACTTTCGAGTAATTCATGCGCTCTTTCAATATTGGCAACGGATACATCCCCAAACGACTCATTCATCGTTGTATGAATTAATTGCTTATCAATCAGATCGGCAATTTTCGTTAAAATATCATGCTGCTTTATCATATCGGCTGTTTGATACATCGAACGAGTGAACATAAATTCCATATGCACGGCCGCACTTTTACTCTTAAATGCCAGCAAATCAAATTGCTTTGGTTCATCAATGAAGATGAGTTGACCTTGTGGGGCAAGGATATCGACATATTGCTTAAAATAGTCGTCTGTGTGTGTAAGGCTAAAAATGACATCAACGTGTTTGATGTTTAGTTTTTGTAATTGCGGATTGAAATCCATGGTGTGATTAATCAAATGATCCGAGCCCAGCTGTTTAATCCACCCTTTGGATTCTTCTCGGCCATACGTCGCGATAATGGTGCAGTGGGTTAGTTTTTTTAATAATTGGAGGGTAATTGAGCCAACGCCACCCGCAGCACCCGTCACTAAAACAGTTTGGTTGGATTCAGCCGATAGTTTTAGCCTGTCAAAAATCATTTCCCAAGCGGTTAAGCTTGTTAGCGGTAGAGCGGCGGCTTGTTCAAAGTTAAGTGATTTTGGCGCTAATCCCACGATCCGCTCATCCACCAACTGGCTTTGTGCATAACTGCCAGGTCGGGTCAAATCACCGGCATAAAAGACCTTATCACCGGGCTTAAATAATGTCACTTTTTCACCGACAGCTTTCACAGTCCCGGATGCATCAAAACCAAAGGTGTCATTGGCATATTTACCCATTTCCAATAAACGCTTCACCTTATAATCGACAGGATTAATGGAAATCGCAGAAATATCCACTAGCAAGTCATGCCCTGTGGCACGGGGTGTTTCTTTTTCAATTGACTCAAAACCAAATTGACCATTGGGGTGCTGCTTATAGACGATTGCTTTCATAGAGATACCTTTTTATTTTCAACCTTGAGGGTAGTATGGGACATTTTATATTCAAAATAAATGGTATAAAATAATAAATACTTTCAAAAAATATTTGAAAATATGAATACTAATGATATTGAATTATTTTTAGACATTGCCCACTATGAATCCATCACGGATGCGGCAAGAAAAAGGGGCATATCCGCTGCTAATGCCAGTGCGGCATTGCAACGCTTGGAAAAGCAATTAAATGCACAGCTATTCATCCGTAGCACGCGCCATTTACGATTAACCATTCATGGTAAGTGCTTTTTGCCTCATGCAGAACAAATGATTAACTCACTGCAACAAAGTAAACAAGCATTTGAACAAGCAGGCAGTTTAAAGGGACAATTAAGGATCACAGCACCGTCAGATTTTGGCCGTCATATCTTACGATTTTGGTTAGATGACTATTTAGAAAAGCATCCTTTAATCGCCTGTCATTTAGTGTTAACCGATAGCCTCAGCAATTTATATGAAGACGACATTGATGTGGCGATTCGATATGGATTATCGGCGGAACCGGATTTTATTGTCAGTCCCTTAATAAAACCCATACACCGCATCATTTGTGCCTCACCAAAATACCTTGCCAATCATGGTCAAATAGAATCCATTAGTGATTTAAAATCCCATAGGGTGCTTCTTCTCACCATCAACAACCAACTGGAAGAATGCTGGACGCTTTATCAAGGTGAGCGGGTAGAAAAAGTGAAACTATCCAGCCAATACAACAGCAACGATGCGGAAGTGATTCGACAGTGGGCATTGCAAGGAAAAGGGTTGGTATTAAAGGCGAATTTAGATGTGATTAAAGATATTGAAGCGGGGCGATTGGTTCGCGTGTTGCCTGAATACCAAGGGGCGCAAACGGCTCTGTCATTCATTACCCTAGAGCGCCCCTCTAATAACGCTATCATTCTTAGCTTGAAGCAATTTTTACAACAAAAAGCGCAAACTATATATCTCCATTGTTAGGCTAATTCTGCTTTCAGTGGCTGATCAACAGGCACCTCATCGTCGATGAGTTTTTTAATGAAAGGCACCAAAACAAATAAAACCAACCCAACCAGGACAGCGCCCCATCCAATGAGGCTAAACATATGATTATAAACTTGGATACCAGAAGATGCCACGGAGCTAGCCTGTGGAATCACCATCATTTGCGATAACGACTTGGATATTATCGAAGCAACGCCCGATACCATAGCCCATAAGCCTAATAATAATCCTTGCTTTCCTTTGGGGGCTAATTTTCCAATCATCGCCACACCAACTGGGGAAAGGAATAATTCGCCAGTGGTTTCTAGAAGATAGCTGATGACGACCCAAATCATGGCGACCTGATTGGCATGACCCGAAAGAAAGATTCCGAGTGATAATATGAGATAAGCCCCGCCAATATTTAAAAGCGCGATTGCAAACAGGAGCGGAAAACTTAAGTCAACACCTTGCTCGCGCTTTTGTTTAAACCAATTAGCAAGCAAAGGCCCACCCACCACGATAAGGCCGGTGTTGATATTATTATACCATTGAGGCGGGATGGTGATGCCCATGACTTCATTATTGACATAATGCTTGATAAATAGAGTTAATCCCATCGGGCCGACAAAAAATAGCGACCAAAATGCTAAAGCGGCGATGACCAGAATCAAAAACGCTAAGACTTTGTTTTTATCCGCTTGGTTGGGTTGTTTGATTGCAAATAAAAAGGTAGAGCAAAATATTGCACCTCCCAAAAGCATAATCAGCTTACTGGTTTCTGAGTGATAGATGAGCGAGTAGCAGACTAAGTAAATAATGAGTGGAATAAAGCTCATTGTTGAAAGCAAACGTCTTCGATGTGCGTAAGCAGGGATGCGCGACAACTCCGTGGTTTTATCCAAAAATTTATCCCAATTGAGACCAATGAGTATCAGCGAGGAAAATGTGGCTGCTATAGCGCTAAAAAAGAGCAATTGGTAATTACTTTGAATATGAAAATAGCCACTCATCGTATGGCCGATAAAAAATCCCAAGTTCATACCCGAATATATCCAAAAAGAGGCAAGTTCTCTTCGGCTATCATTTGGCTCATACTTCTGAATCATAATGGCATTGATGCTGGTGACATAAAGTCCTGATCCGGTTAAAAAGATCCCCAATCCAAGGAAAAGATTGATACTGATAATCGAAACACCTAAAAACTCCATTATCATGCCAATTAAAAGCAACATTCTATTGCTTATCAATTTCCCACCGGCGAAGCCGCCGAAAAAATGTAATATAAAATTTAAGGATATGAAAACTCCCACAACACCGGTTGCATATTGATTCGATAACCCGACATTGTCGGTCATATATAAGACTAAAGACGCATAAAAAATAGCATAACTATACGTGGAAAATATTTTCAAAAAAAACAACTCGCGGACTTCTTCGGGGACAAATTTAAAAAGCGAAATCAATTTCATAAGACATCCTATTATGGCTCGTTAAGAGAATTTTCGAGGCTATTGTATAACCTTTAACAACTAAAATGTACCATTTTTGAAAACAGTTAAAATAATTTGTTGTGTCTGGGCGTTTTATTGATGGTTATGATCAGCCAAAGACAAACTGCCCGAAAAATCATGCAACACCCCCTCTTTTTTTAGAACGGCCTTAAAAAGATTGAGCGAATGAATCTCTTTGCTCGACAATTTTTTTTGTGGTTAGGGAGGTTTGGGATATGTGTAACCCGTATGCAGGCGAAGCCGAAATACGGGGACATTAATTCCCACATTACGCTTCGCTCTGAGTGATCCTGATATGTTTTTGTTCAATAAGAAAAATATATCAGGATTCCTCAGCGCTTCGCTAATGTGGGCTAAATTATTTATTCAGCTCATCGGTCTTGCTTTATGTCCGATGCCATGTATATACAACGCTAAGACAAGGTTTTTGAACTTTCTGAATGCCTTGGGTATGGCGTTTTCAAACCTTGGGGTTTTGGGATATACAATCTGTATTATACTGTTTATAAAATTAATCACTGGATATGGGCTACCAAAATGAGTATTCAAGAGAAACATAGTTCAAAAGTATGCCTTTTAAATATCATTGCATTCATAACAGCATATTATATTTCTGTTTTGTGTCACGAATGGGGTCATGGACTGGTTGCGTGGCTTTATGGTCTAAAGTCTAGTCCTTTTTCAGTTCACTATGGTGGCTGGTTTTTATTAAATGTCGATGAGAATGTGGACTATAATTTACTGTTCCAACAAGACAGTGGCACGGCAGCAGCTCTGATAGGCATTGCTGGTCCCTTTGTTAGCCTTGTCATTCTTCTTATTAGCCTATGGACTATTAATCGTAAAAACATAAGCCAACAAAGAAATCTTTTTATTTTTGCATACTGGTTTTTAGTTTTTAACATGCTTCCTCTTATCCAGTACTTAACCGTTTCCTTATTTGCCATTCAGGGAGATACCAATAGGTTTGTAGAAGGGCTATCAATCTCCCGTTGGTGGGTTTTTATTCCGGGCACTATCTTTAATATCTATATGATACAAAGGATTATGAGAATTGAAATTATAAAAGCTTATTTGATCATGCCTATTAAAGAGCGTATGTATAGAAATATTATGTTATTTTTTACCCTCTTTGTCATGTTTTGGTTTATCTATGCAGGTGGATTCAACCCTTTAAGCGCGGAAGGTTTGATGCCCTTGAGCAGATATTTAGCGATCTTTTCAATTGCTTTAGTACCTATATTGTTTATTGTATGCAATCCCATGCGGGACTGGGTTAAAAAGAGAATGGTAAAAAACTTAACATGAAGTCCTTTGAGCAATATCAACTTGAAACACTGTTAATAGTACTGCTTGGAAAATACAACTCGCCCTAAAGATAACTTGGGGTTTTGGGACAATCTCCTTCCCAAGTAGTATTAAATTCAAGCGCCCGTCCTTTTTTGATAATATAACCCATGTTGTATATATTCTAGCCTCAATTAACTTGATGAGTCACCTAGAGTGAACTCGTGCTGCTGACACCATTGCTTGATGGTATCAAGTAATTTTCTGGATATTGGCTTTGTAACTGACTCGCGGTATTCTTTCAATAGACTTAACAAATGATGATGTGAATCGACATCACGCAATAGATGATTCATCCTTTCCAGCACCACGCCATCTGCTTCATTTACAAGCTCACAAACTTTAGCGACTTCCTTAGCATTAACCTGAATGTCTCTAGAACCACCTACTACCAACGTGGGCATAGCAACTTGCTTTAACACTTCGGGGGTATTGAACTGATGAAACTCCCTCAGCCATTTGGCATTAAATGGCACAAAGCCTAACAATTTGATGACTGATTTGTTTGTTCTAATTGATTTATTAACCACATGGTTAAACTGCCAGTTAATGAGCCGATGAATTTGTAATATTTTCAGCAACCGAGCCTTAAAGCCTTTACCCTCTTTGATTTCATTAATCAACTGAGCGGGCTGTTCGGGCAATAACTCGCGACCAGGCCTTGCTCCGCCACACAACAAAATAAGACCATTACAAGCGTCGGCTAAAGTCGGTGCAATAAAAGCGCCTTCACTGTGCCCCAGCACTAGCACTCTGCTTAGATCAACTTCAGGAACGGCCCTTAATGTCTTCAGTGCACACTTCGCATCATAAATAAAATCATTTAAACCAGCTTCAAGGTAATTGCCACCACTTTTTCCGCAGCCTCTTTTATCAAATCGCAGTGTGATAAAACCAAGTTCGCTAAAAAAATCTGCCAATAACTTAAAAATATTGGTCTGTAACTGGGGTATATTCACATCCCGATCAACTTTGCCGGAGCCAGGAATAAATAATACTGCCGGAAATGGTTTTTTGCTTGATGTTCCCGGCAATGTGAGCGTGCCAGAAAGTTTGAAATCGCTTTCGATAATTATCTCTTGTGTTTTCATTGAAGTATTATTGAACATCATTATCTCGCTTATACTGCTGCCATTTGGCAATTAACTGTGGCCACTCTTGTTCCATGAAAGCGACATATTGTTGCAACTCTTTAAGGGAGTCAGGTACTGACCTAAATTCTTTCTCAGCGCTGTGTAAAATTGATTGAAGCGCGGATAATTCAGCTTGCTTTTTAGCAAGTGCGCTACTCCAAAGGTTAGGTTTTAGACGATAATAATGGCCGCGCTGATTAGGGTTAATTGTTTTTTCAATCAATCGCATTTGTTCCAATCGCGCCACTTCGACACTAGCCGTGCTTTTGGCAATTCCGAGTTGCTCGACTACCTCCTTCATTGCAATCACTTTCTCTTCCGATACCAAGAAAAGCGCAAGAATTTTACTTAAGCTCATTGAAAGCCCACTGTGATTAAATTGCTGGGCAAGCGCTTCAAAAGTTTTCGAGGAATAAATGCTCATTGCAGTCTCTTTTACAAATAGATGTTCGCAAAATTGCGAACATACCGAATTATATTAACCATCTGCTTAATTGTCAACAGAGGTAATCTCTTATCATCAAAATAAAATGTTATGGGTTTGTGCGTTCTAAATTATTAATTCAAGTAAAGTGCTAACAGATAAGAATTACTATTAATCATGGGTAGAAACACGTTTGAAACAGTGATTGGCTTTGACTGTGAGTGGCCATATAGTAAACCGGTTTATGTTCTTAGTAACACATTAAAGACTCTTCCAGAACAAGTTGCCGGAAAAGTAGAGTTAATGCAGGGTTCACCCCATGACGTAGTGAAAGAGCTTAATCAGAAAGGCTACACGGATATCTACGTC
>JAGVJN010000015.1 GCA_020051095.1 Pseudomonadota bacterium
AGCACAATTAGGAAAATTGATGAGAACAAGTTCATCGGAGATAACATGACTACCATTATTGAAACAGAAAGGCTTATTTTAAGAACCTGGAAAAAAGAAGACGCTCGATCCTATTTTCAAATCAACCAAGATCCAATGGTGATTGAGTTTTTACGTGGCCCATTAACCATGGAGCAAGTCAACGATTTCATACCCGCGGTGAATAGTCATGGCGATAAGCATGGCTATACCTTATGGGCAGCTGAACTGAAGGAAACTGGCGAGTTGATGGGTTTTATCGGGCTCAATTATACCGATTGGGAATCGCATTTTACCCCTGCGGTTGAAGTGGGTTGGCGATTAGGATCGCAATATTGGGGCAAAGGATATGCAACGGAAGGGGCTAAAGCTTCATTGGATTATGGATTCAGACAGTGCGGCTTAAAAGAAATCGTTTCATTTACCGTACCAGCTAATGTTCGTTCTATTAGAGTCATGGAAAAGATCGGATTAAAACGTGACGTGAATGGAGACTTTGCACACGCTAAATTAGCTGCTGATCATCCTTTATCACAACATGTTTTGTATCGATTAACAGCTAATGAATATTTACAAGTAGAGAAATGAATGAGTGATTTTAAAATAGATTATTTAGCTAACAGGCCTGATTGCCTACATGCCTGTGCAGCTTGGGCATACGGAAGATGGGGAGTCCAAAAAACGGATGGAAGCCTAGAACGAGCTATAAGTGTTTTTAAAAAAGGCATGCAAAAGGATAAGTTACCTTTAACGCTGATAGTTATTAATCTAGAAACAGGCCTTCCCGTTGCTATGGGGAGTTATAGTCAGATCTGGTGTATGACAGTTTAAAGCAGGTGGCGTATCCTGTTGGAAGTTCCGCAAGAACATAACCAACAAAAGGAAATACGCCGTGAATGATTTTACGTTGAAAGCTGTTGCAACACCAGAAGTAATACTCAAGGATCCATTGACCGAATTATTGAGGGTTGGTGCACGAAACCTTATTACACAAGCTGTTGAAGCCGAATTAACAGCACTACTGTCCAGGCATGAGGATCATAAACTTTCTGATGGACGCCAGGCGGTGGTGAGGAATGGTTATTTACCTGGGCGCACGATTCAGACTGGGCTTGGTGACGTTGATGTAAAAGTTCCTAAAGTTCGTGACAGAAGTAATACAGGAATTAAATTCAACAGCAACCTATTGCCCCCATACTTGAAACGCTCAACCAGCATTCAGGAAATGCTGCCTTGGTTATATTTGAAAGGCCTGTCTACAGGCGATTACGGAGAAGCTCTCTCGTCTTTGTTGGGAGAGCAGGCAAAAGGTTTATCGGCAAATACGATATCACGACTGAAAAACCAATGGATTGATGAGCACACCCAATGGCGCAGGCGTGATTTAAGTGATAAACGATATGTTTATTTTTGGGCGGATGGCATTTATAGCCATGTCCGCATGGATGACCGCCTATGCCTGCTGGTGATTATCGGAGTCACGGAACATGGTATCAAAGAGTTAGTGGCTGTTGAAGATGGTTTTCGTGAGTCTACAGCAAGCTGGGAAGAGGTTCTGAGCGGGTTGCGTGAGCGAGGTCTTGTCTTTTCACCAAAGTTAGCTGTTGGCGATGGTGCACTTGGTTTTTGGGGTGCACTTAGCAAGGTATATCCAGCATGCTGTCACCAACGATGTTGGGTTCACAAAACAGCTAACGTGCTGAATAAGTTACCGAAGTCCATGCAACCAAAAGTGAAAGAAGCGTTACATGATATTTGGATGGCTGAGAGCCGTGACAAGGCTAAATCTGCCTTCGACAGCGCTATAAATCGGTTTGGTGCAAAGTATCCACAAGCCATGGCTTGTCTGGAAAAAGATCGTGAAGAACTCTTGGCTTTTTATAATTTTCCAGCAGAGCACTGGATTCATATACGGACAACCAACCCGATTGAATCTACCTTTGCGACAGTGCGATTAAGAACCAAAAAAGCTCGTAACTGTGGTTCACGCGATACAACGCTGGCTATGGTTTATAAATTGATGGAATCAGCGCAGAAACGCTGGAAGAAAATCAAGGGATTCAGCTTGTTGACACTGGTTGTAAACAATGTTGAATTTAAAGATGGGGTACAAGTGATTGATCAGCCAGACACGAAAGTTGCTTGATGCTTCATACATGGTTTTAAATATATTAATTACTTCGGATACTATTATGAGAAAAACACCATTAGAAGCTGTTCATGAACTTGATATTGCATTCAATCAAGGAGATCTTGATGCTACGCTTAGTTTTTACGAAGATGATGCATCTATTGTAATAGAACCAGGAAAACCTGTCATTCAGGGCAAAGCCGCCTTACGAGAAGCTTTTACACGTGCTTTAGCATTAAAAGGAACAGCTACTCAATTAAAAACCAATGTAATTGAGTCAGGTGATCTGGCGTTATTCACTTCAAAATGGGTTTTTGATTGGGTATCAACAGAAGGCATATCAATGCGCAGAGAAAGTATTGCCACAACTGTTTTTAGAAAGACGAAAACTGAAGAGTGGTTAATTGTAATTGATAATTCATTTGGTCCAGCTGTATTAGGGTCAATTGAATAAAAATAAAGCACAATGGGTTAAGCAATTAGACAGGAAGCCACCTAATGCTGTACACCACATTTGACAATAACTCTGCTATGGGTAGCTTGTGGGAAAAGGATGGCACTGAATGGTCGGAAAAAACTCCTTGGATTGCGTCGATATATACATTGTATAGATATAGAGGTTTGGGTTTAGCCAAACAGCTAATCAAACGGTTAGAAGAAGAAGCCAGAAACATAGGATTTCAGGAGGTGTACCTCCAATCTGGCTCAGCCGCAAATTTTTACCGCAATCTTGGATACAAGGAAATTGAAACAGTAAAAACAAAAGCAACGGCTGCTGGCACAGAAACATTGTTTATCAAAAAAATTAGCGCCGGATAGGAATACTATGGAACGTGCATTCAAGCAAAATATCATTTCCATTTACGGTATCGAAGGTAAGCAATGGTTGAAGGCCTTGCCTGAAATTACATCGGAAATAGCTAAAGAATATAATCTATCCAATCTAAAACCGATAAATAATTTAAGCTACAATTACGTGTTATCGGGTTTTCAAGGCTCTCAGCCAGTTATTTTGAAATTAGGATTGGATGTTGGTGGATTTAAACGCGAAGCCGCAGCCCTGATGGCACTTAAAAATTTTGGTGTTGTACAAGTATTTTCAGAAAATGCGGGCTTACTCTTACTTGAATGCGCAACCCCGGGTGTGTCTTTAAAGTCTTATTTTCCAGCGAATGATAATGAAGCAATTAATATCACTGCAAATGTGATAAAACGATTGCATAAAGCAACAATACCAAGTGCCTATACATTTCCTCACATCAAAGATTGGCTTACGGCTTTAGATAGTGAACTAAATATTCCAGCGCAAACTCTTCAAAGAGCAAGAGAAGTTCGCGATCAGCTTTTAAAAACAGCCGGTTCAGATGTTTTGCTTCATGGCGATTTACATCATGATAATATTTTGCAAAACAGCGATGATTGGGTGGTAATCGACCCCAAAGGTGTGATTGGCGACTCAGCCTATGAAGTGGCAGCCTTTATCCGAAATCCTATGCCAGAATTACTGGCTTACGAAAATGCACAAAAGATCATTCACAATCGCATCACTAGCTTTGCTGAGCTCCTTGAATTACCATCACAACGAATCCTTGATTGGTGTTTTGTGCAGGCAGTACTTGCATGGGTGTGGGCGTTAGAAGATGGTTGTGATCATACTTACTTTAAAAACTTAACAATATTCTTTGAGAGATATACTGATGTCTGATCACGATAAAATTCCTGTTGATGTGCCGCTTGTGCAGCAACTTATTGCTGAACAATTTCCAGAGTGGGCTGACCTTGAGATAAGGCCAGTTGAGTTTAGTGGCTGGGACAATAAAACATTTCATTTAGGCAATCATATGACAGTTCGATTGCCAAGCCATGCTGAATACTCAGGACAAGTTGAAAAGGAGCAGCATTGGCTGCCTAAATTAGCAGTGCATTTACCTTTGCCTATTGCTATGCCACTGGCGATGGGTAAACCTGGAGCTGGATATCCTTTGCATTGGTCCATTTATAAATGGCTCGAGGGAAGTACCGCCTCGATTGAACGGATTAAAGATCTGAGCCAATTTGCTACCATATTAGGAGGGTTTTTAAACGCCCTACAGCAATGTGATGCTAGTGGTGGCCCTCTTGCAGGAGAGCATAATTTTTATCGTGGCGGTTCTCTTGCAATTTATGATACTGAAACTCGACAAGCCATAGAAAACTTAGAGGATAAAAATTACGCTAAAGCCACCACGGAAGTATGGGAGTTGGCGCTCGCTTCCTCCTGGAAGCTGCCACCAGTTTGGATTCATGGTGATATTGCTGTAGGAAATCTCTTGGTAAACAATGGCCAATTAAGTGCTGTGATTGATTTTGGGCAACTTGGAATAGGCGATCCCGCATGCGATTTAGCAATTGCCTGGACTCTGTTTACAGGGGGAAGTCGAGGGAAATTTCGTGCTGTACTCAAGCTTGATAATACCACCTGGGCTCGCGGTCGTGGTTGGGCCTTATGGAAAGCCTTATGCTGGGCTTTCCCAGGTGAAAAACGTGTTGACTGGCGTGTTGTAGATGAGGTTCTGGTGGATCATCAACGTGAGTATAAAAAACGATGAATCACACAAATAAATTTAAGTGACAACGATATCTATTGCCATATTCGCTATTAAAATGCTCACATTTAAAGCCTAAATTCTTATAAAATCCAACAGATTCATCGTCGGTTTCCAATAATATACAACTTGGCGCGTGATCCTTTATTATTTTTCGAATCAAATAATTACCTACCCCTTGCTTTTTAAAATTCTCAGACACGCTAATATGTCTAATAACAGCTTCTGTACCGTTAATTTCGAAACCAATAGCAGCAATTAAATTTTCAGATGCAAAAGCGCCAATTAAAAATTGATTTGGTTTCTGATAACTTTGTAATACTTGTGCAATTTTTTCTGCAGTTGGACAGCCAATACTGGCGCTAATAACAGAGCCAAGCAATGGATGTTCTGGGTTGATTGGTTTAAAAGTAATGTTTTGGTGAATTAAATTTAAATATTTTCTGATTATTACTTCGATAGTATTTATCGAGAAATTTGGGCAATAACGTGGGTATGTTCGATTGAGGCTTAGGAACGCTTTTCCAAAAGCGCAATGTTATATTCTATCATGTCCACTATATCAAATTTGTCGCTATATTTTTCTTCGCCATGAACTCCAAGCCCACCATCATAAAGCGATCGATTGGGCAAGCGTACCAAAACATGCCAACACTCATCTGAATTTTTAAGCATGATAAAAACAATATGTGCTTTTTCACTAAATTTCTGATTCCATAACTTTAAAAAGGCGTTAGCAAATGGACCACATGGACCAGAATTAATTGCAGGCTCGCCAAAATTATCACCGGGTATTTTAACATAGCCGTAGAGCTGATTAACCTCATCCGATAAAGCATTTAAGATATCAGAAATATTATTTTCTGCATTCATAGACAACACTCTCGTCATTTTCATCTGGGGTAGCTGAGCTATCAAAAGCCTTTGTTGCGCGTACTTTAAATCCGCAACTATTAAGAATTTCAGTTAACTCAAGTCGATCGTAAATTCTGACTTTCAATTCTTCAATTTCTGTATGAATAATGCTGTTGTTGTGTATGAGCTTGTATTTGCCGATCGAATTGCAAACATTACCTTCCATGGTTGCTAATTGGCTTAGCATTATCATCTGACCATTCGGTTTGCGCCATACAGAGCCACGCCACACATCAAGTGGTGGCACAGCTTTAAGTGTTTCACCTTCAAACAATAAAACACCATCATCGCTTAAGTGATCATAAAGTGTTTGAAGTGCTGCTTTCACTGCGACAGGATCGATAATTAAACAGAAAGACCCACTGGGAATGAAAATCAAGTTGTATTTTTCTGGCCGTTTTAAATCCTCAACGAAGCCTTTCCATATTGTAGGCTCCAGATTTTTAGCATTGGCTTTGGCATGCAAAGCTTTAAGCATATGGTCGCTTGCATCAAAGCCATGCACATTGAATCCTTCTTCAAGTAATGGCAGTAAAAAACGGCCTGTACCACACATCGGTTCTAAAATAGGGCCGTTCGCCCTCATTACATAGTCACGATAAAAAGCATAAGCATCTTCTGGTGGATTAGGCTTGCTTAAATCGTAAACCTCAGTACAAAGGCTGAGATAGGTGTCAAGCTGTTTCATTATGCCTCCAGCGCAGCCCACTGAAGCTTTATGTGTAGGCTGGGTTAAATCTAATATCATCAAGTGCTCATCAAAAAAAGCGTCTCCCATTTTGAGTGCACGGGGTTCTGTGCCATATATTTTAAATCCATGTTTTTGATAAAATGCTACAGCACCAATATTGCTTGTTACACAGGTTAAGTGCAGCTGAGTAACAAGTGACTTTGCATGATTAATAATGGTTTTAATGAGAGCACTTGCGATACCTTGCCCTTTATATTCAGGTCGAGTATACATTCCCCAAATTACACCGCGATGCTTTGTTTTGGCTGAATTTAAGCTATAAAAGCCGGCGCAAGAGACAAGTGAATTATCGACGAACACCCCAAATATATCACTCTTGGTTAGGCTATTTTGAAAATCTAAATCAGACCAATTGAGCTCTTCTTCATAAGACGAGCCAAAACTTTCAGGTGCATTTTTTAGCGCTTCTAATCGGAGTAATTTCCACGGTTGCCAATCTTCTTGCGTTAACATTCTTATGTTCATAAATCAATCCCCATCACCATTACAGGATGGGATTTAAATTCATCCATACCTATCTTCTTCCATCCCAGGCGTTCGTAGTACTCTGGAATGGTTGGATCAAAAGCAAATAAGTACAGTTTTTCAAAGCCAAGCTCCTTTGCTTTTAGGACTGTTGTGTCAGCCAACATTTTACCGATTCCTTGTTTTTGATATTTTGGATCAACGACAAGAGAACCAAGCCAAGGAGTAAGATCTGGACGAATGCCATCATTTTCACGCAAAGAGCACATGCCAACCGGCACATCACCATCTAATGCAACAAAGGTGATTGGTAAATTTTTATCACTCAAGTGATCTGCAAACCTTGCAATCACACGTTCAACCGGAACATCAGGCACCCAAATTTTACCTAAGACTTCATGCCAAATGTGTGCAAGTGCAGGTATGGTGTTGGGATGGTTTTTCAAAATATCGACTTTGATCATAATTTACCTTCGATAATTTTTATGACTTCAGGCATAACCCTTTGTAACCGCAGAATTGTGGCTAAAGTCTGACTCACTTGCTCGATACCTATATTACTATGCTCAGATTCACCCAGAACACAGGAGCGTTCGATGTTATAAGCCAACCAGCCAATCCAACTAAAGGAGCCATAACAAGCAGCGACAACATGCTCCTTATTAAGGATGCCACCAGCTTTTTGGTATGCCTCGATCATTTTAAAAAAGAGTGCCATATCAAAATTGCTAGTAATTCCACTCCAATAAAACGCTGTGTTGATAAGGTCATAAGTGGGATTGATTTTGCAGGCAGATTCCCAGTCGATTATGATTGGATTATTGCTGCTGTCCCACAAAACATTCTTCTGATCTAAATCACCATGGCTGACGATAATATCTGTTTTTAGTATCGGTATTACATTTTGATAAGCTTCATTTGCGGCCAATATATTTTTCTGATTTTTCCGTAAATTTGCAGCAAAAGGACAAGTAAAACTTTCAGCCTTGTCCAATAGCTCAAGAATCTTTTGGTTTGTGTGAGTATAAAATTCTGGCTGGGTGATTTCGGGTTCATCTAAATTAAGACAGTGCATTTTTGCAAGGATAGTGGCTATTTTTAGGGCGTGAGGTTCTGAAACGGCGTGTTGATCTAATGCTTTTGCATTAACCCAGGGGTACACTAGAAAGCCAGTTTCATCTATCATAAAAAGATATTTACCAGATTGTGCAATTGCACAGACACCTGGGATGCCCTGTGCTACAAAGCGTGAGGCAATTCCTTCACTCAATTCATAATTTTTAATGATTTGCTGATTTTTCAGATCAATATCTTTTGATAGCTGCTTAATTGCGAAAGAGCCTTTATCTGTATCAAGACGCCACATGATGTGCAGTAAGCCACCGTGTATTCGTTCCGGGGTTTTTACTTGCTGACCAAGATTAAAATGCTGGTTTAAGTGCTTTAGATGTTTTTGATTCATATGATGCTTCCTACATACCATTCTGAAGCTACGATTAACCCCATATTTTTAAGAAAACGACGCTTTGGCTCATCATGCGCGCCGCAGACAACAAGGACTTGCGCCGCTCCTTTCTTTTTTGCGATTGCTTCAATTTCTTGAACCAATTTAAATCCAATTGAATACCACTCAGATTCATCAGTGACAGAAAAATCATCGATCATTAAGGTTAGCCCACTAGGATTATAAACCTCCGGAGCAGACATGAGCTTACCAATAACAAATCCCAAGATTTCTTGAGCGCTACTTTCTGCCGTAAACATCAAATAATTTTCATCTGACAGCAGTTCTTTAAACCATTTTTTCTGCGCGTTATCACCTGATTCTCCCGCATATCTCCAAAACTGCGGTTGGGCTTTTTCATAAGCTAAACGTTTGGTTTTTGATAAAGAAACCATTGCTTCAATATCAGGAGGCTGTGATAGGCGCGTTGTAAATTTGGGAACCGCATTTTTATGAATGCAATTTTGCGTATCAAACTCAAAGATGATTCTTCGTGGGCAATGTTCATCATAAGTAACTTCCTTGATTTGCTTATTAAAAGAACCACGGGTAAACTCACCGATCGCCGTATCCCAAAATTTTAAGGCTGATTTATTCTCAGGAATAACAGAAACTTCCCACTTGCCAGGATGCATATTCCAGATTTTTTGCGCAACTTGATGAGCAATACCTTGAGACTGGAATTTAGCGATAATAAAAAATTCACCCATATTCCATTTGTTTTCAGAATTATCAGTTGCTTGATTCAACAGAACAAAGCCAGCTATCTCATCATAAATTCTTACTAAATAGGTTTTTCTTGAAGGATCAATGAAGTAATTTTTAAAATCAAAGCTTTCATAAAGACCATCTTCAGGAATTGCCCAATCAGATGAAATAGCCCCGCATTCTCTTGATAAATCATACACGTAGAAACGTGCCATGTTTTGAATGCGTGGATAATCATCCATCGTCGCTTCCAATATTGAGATCGTTGGCTCGAATTTTCTGGTGAGTAGATGATGCACTTTTCCTGCGCCGCTAACATCACCCTCCATCATAAAATCGCAGGCATGTTTGAAACCGGCCTTCATGTAAACATGCTTTGCCTTAGGGTTATCACTCGCAGGATCAATCAAAAAAGTATCTGCTTTTGGGTCAATAGATGTGCGGAAATAATCGATAAAATCAGATAAGGTTTTAGAGCCATAACCTTTACCAAAAAACTTGGCGTTTCCGATCATGTAATCAAGACCGTAGGTATGCCCTGTTTTTGAAAGCCTTTTGAGCTTTTCTTGGCCTATATCTTCTTTATGTGTTTCTTGGATGGTCATCAACATGGCAAAAGGTTCATGCTCAAGAGAGGCAATCCAATAAACGTATTGACCGTCTGCATAAGACGATGGTGTTTTTCTCCCCTCAGCAAAATTTAAGATGTCATCTTTATGTGCTTGGGTGTTATCCCAAAATTCCATAATATGAGGCTCAGCAAGCCAGCTAAAAATGGTATCTAAATGAGCACCAGTTACTCTTTCAAAATGAATCTTCATAATTCTTTCCGTAAATATAATTTCATACCTTCGTGGCTTGCTTCAAAGCCAAGTTTTTCATAAAAATGTTTTGCTTTTGGTCGCTTTTTATTTGTTGTGAGCTGGATTATAGAAACGCCATGTTCTTTGGCATAAGCAATCGCTTGATCGAACATCCAGGAACCTATTTTCTGCCCTCTGTACTTACCAGCTACTCGCACCGCCTCTATTTGCATACGAGTGCTGCCAATAAAAGTGAGTGATGGCATAATAGTGAGATGACAAGTACCAATCATTTCATCGTTCTGCTCTAGCACCATTAAATATTGATTTGGATCTCTGTCGATCTTGTGAAATGCCTTTATATAGTTTTCATCAAGTTCTGATGATTTAGATTCTCTTGTTTGCCCCAGTTCATCTTCCAAAAGCAGTTCTATAAGGCGAGGTAAATCAACGATTCTTGCTTTTCTATGAGTGAGATTCATAACTCCTTCCTCAAATAAACTTTTTGAATCATGCCATCCATCAAAGCTTTTTCTGATCTGAAGTCAAAACTTTCAAAAATTAAACCAAGCGGTATGCCTGCGCCTAAAGTCTGAGGGACAATTGTAAGAATGACTTCATCAATTAAGCCTTCTTGTGCAAAACCTTGGGCGAGCTGAGCTCCACCTAGAAGCCAGATGTCTTTATCTGATTTACTCTCTTTCAACTTGGCCATAAACTCAAGTGGGTTGTCGTGCGTAATGCTGATATAGGGTTTATCGATTTCAAGTTGTTTAGAGGTGAAAACATAAGTTTTCTTATCCGGCCAGCCCCAATCACCAAAACTTAAAATTTGTTTGTAGCTTCGGCTTCCCATCAAAATCGTATCGATACGGGACATTAAAGCGTTATAACCAACAGTCTCTAGTTCAACATCGTCTTTTGGGTGAGGAAGCCAATCAACACCACCATGAATATCTGCGATAAAACCATCAAGTGAAGTTGCAATGTAGAGGATTATTTTATTCATAGCACTCAGCCCTTGTGTTGTAGTAAGAGGCTTTTGCAGTTGTATGTTTAAGTGTTTTCATATTTACCTCTGGCTCAGTATTTTTATATGATTCATAATGCTATCTGCTGCATCGGTAGGGTTTAAATTGCTGACATTTAGCTCAAGTAAATTAGGGTGGGAGATGGAAATAAGTGGTCCATGATCTTCAGCGTCAGCTGGGTCAATAGACTTCCATCTTACTCTTCTTTCTGGTTGTGTCAGGCGCTTTAAATGTTCTTCTTTGCTAATTTGAAGTTGTACCGGAATAAACAATGACCCTCGTGTTTCTGCCATTTGATTCACTTGTCCGTAGAGTTGTCTGTCTTCCTCGGTGTCTGCCAAACAGTTGGTAAGCACATAACTATTTTTGAGGCTCTTAGCTAGAAAATCGAAAACCTCTGTCCTTATGCGTGCGATAGTATCCCAAGCAAAATCAGGTATCTTGGCATATCCGTCATATTGCAATAGCTCAAAAATAGGATTGTTAATTAGCTGATTATCGCACACTATAAAACCATGCTTTGAGGCTAGTTCTTTAGCTATGGTGTATTTGCCGACCCCAGGCTTGCCTGTCAGATAGATGATGGTTGTATTTTGTGTCATATCATAACGCTCCTAAAAACATCTGAAGTAGATGATTTTAACCAATGTGGTACAAGCTCTCGCAGAGGCTCCGCTCTAAAATCGATTGCGGTTAATTTATTCAAAAGCATCCAGAGTATCTCTATATGGGCTTCAAGCTGCGGAATTTTATGATTGCTTTTCAAAGATTCTGATTCAGCCTCAAAAATAAAATTGTATTCATGATTATGACAAATACTGCTATGGCCTGGTTCGAAGCTGTATTCTAAACATCCTAAAAGTCTCTTGATCTTGCATTCGGCGCCAGTTTCTTCCATTAATTCGCGAAGGAGAGATGTTTCAACTGATTCTCCATGTTCAACATGACCTCCCGGCAAAAAATAAAAACTGATAGGCAGATCAAGTGTTTTACAAAGCAAAATGTGATCTTGATCTATTATCACGCCTCTACTCAAAACATGGATATTGTTCTTAGTGCTCATCTCTAACCTCACATTTTGTGCCTTGATGAAATATCATTTGCCACTCAGCACCATATCGTTTCCAAACTGAAGATCGCAGCGAAGCAATACCATCCTCTGTTGTTTTGTAGGTCGCTAGCATCACATCCTTGGATAATTCCTTAATCTTGAAATCGCTGACCACAAATTTTCTTGGGATGTCATCTGGTTTGATACAATCCTGCTTGTTATAAATTTTACCGGAGCTGCCAAATTCAAGAAAATCATCGGCAATTAGTGTATTTAATTGCTCAGTGGATTGTCTGACGGAAGGGTCTAAAAGGGACTGCTCTAATGCTTCAATCAGTTTTGGCAAGGTACCTGTCTCATTTATCCTTGATTCTTTTGGGGCATCCGACCTGAATCCATTCCAAAATAATCCACCATAGGGTTCTAGGATTTTCTTTACTAATAATTCTAAAAGCACAAAGCTGCCTGTTTGAAAAAGGCTTTCAAACGATTTAGTAAATTCTGTGGCAAGATCAGGATTATCATTGTTTAAATAACGGATAATTGATTTACCACTGGCGCACCACTTATTTTGGCTTCTAAAATAAAATTGCCCTAAAGCCTCAAGCAACCATGCTGCAGATGCAATCTGCTCATCGCGCCCGACTGGATATTTAATATCATCCAAGACATCGGTAATTAAAAACCGTTCCTTGTCAATTTGTTCTTGATCCCATGTTGCTGGCCCTGCCTTTAAAACTTCTTGCGCAAGTGTTTTAACATTTTTTGAAAAAGCGCTGGGGTTGGTTACCTCACGTCCATTCAAAATCATATAGCTCAAGCCAGAGATACCATTCCCTGTCCTTGATTCTTCAAAAAAATATCGCAAGGTATTAAGATCGTGAATAAATGCGTCAATAGGCCAACCGTCGAAAATAAAGGCTTCTCGATAAGCGTGGGCTACTTCTTCAAAAACAATAACAAGATCCAGATCAGAAGCGCTTGTTCCCTGATTGACTGAAACTGATCCTGCCCAGAATATGGCTTTAGCATCAGGATAGCGTTCTTTAATAAGTTTTTGGATGGTTGGTAACGGGTCATTTCTTGAGGATAAATCCTTTAACATCCACACCTCTCCAGTATCTTCCTGTTCTGATACCTTTTTGAAGCCTGCTTTTTCGTAGCATTTAACGGCAGCAACATTATTACTATCTGGATCGGCAAAAATTTGGAAGTACTGATTGCCATGCAATCGAAGGAATTCTGAAAGTGCTTTTGAGCCCAAACCTTGCTTCTTTGCCTCTTCTTCGCCAATAAAAATGTCGAACGCCCCGAGGTTTTCTGGGAGACCTGAGAGTGGTTTACTCCGCGGAAAATCGTATGCATTATAAATCTGAATGTATCCAACTGGGTTTTGATTGTTATGGATAATGAAGCCTTGAATAGGTTTCTGTTGCCCATCCATAAACTTATAGCCTTTGATGTATGAGCTATATTTCTCGCGAACCAACTCTAGAGTATACGTCACATCCTGGTCCCACCATTTTTTGATGTGAGGCGCCTGGAGCCACTTTAGCAGTAGCGGAAAATGTGACTCAGCTAAGGGAGCAAAAGTGATTTTCATAGCAGATTAATCTCTTTGGTGCGTGTTAATTTTTTTAAATACATTAAAAACTGTTCCATATCTTTTTCTACTGGAACAAAATACTCCTTCTCATTTGTTTTCATAATTTCAGCGGCTTTTTTAACGAGCTTCTTACCGGCTGGTGATAGGCTGGAATATTTTGCGCGTTCATCGCCCTCTATTTGCTCACGTAAAACAAGCCCACGCTTTTGTAGAGTACGCAGGATTTGCGATGTCATGGTTACATCAGAATTGGTGAGTCTAGCCAGATCATTTTGTGTTGCCTTGTCCTGGTGCTTTTCTAACTCAAACAAAGTCCCCATAAAGACATACTGTGTATGCGTTAGGCCAACAGCCTCCAAAGCCCTATCCGTGATGCGCTTCCACGTAAAATAGGCCTGAGCAAAAGTGAAACTTGGGCCCTCTAGCACAGGGATCGAGTATTCTTTTGTGGCGTTATCTGGCATGGATGTCTCTCCGTAAAATGAGTTGTTTTTAAAAAAGAGATTTATCATAACATCATTATACATATTATAGTTGCACAAAATATAGTTTTATGTCAAGATAAAGCTGTGGGAATCTAGTGATTTTGTCATCTGGCGGAAAATTGAACATGCAATTATTTGATCTAAAAGGAAAAATAGCATTAGTCACCGGGGCTTCTAGCGGCCTTGGAGAACAATTTGCCCGTTGCCTATCAGGTGCTGGTGCACGTGTGATATTGACTGCCCGCAATTGGGGAGATAAGTCGTGGTAGATAAAGATAAAACATTACCCAAAACGCTTTTTCCATTCATATGGCATTTTTTGCGAGAGTATAAATCTGCTGTCATTGTCTATGTTGCACTTGCGATCGTTGCTGGTTTTTGGGGACCATTCAATAGCATGCTTATTAAGCAAGTTATCAATCTACTACCCAATGTAACTGGCGGTGATATCTCGATTTTAACATTACCGGCGATCCTTATTGTTGTAAATTTTATCGTATTTGATAATTTCACTTGGCGAGGAATTACTTACATCAGAGCCAAATTCATCCCTGTGATTCTTAACCACATTATTGGGGAGTCTATGGATCATGTGCTTGGGAAATCGCATCAATTTTACCAAGACAACTTATCAGGAAAAACCTCAAAACAAATTACTAATTTAGCGGATGGTATTGAAAAACTTACAAGCAATGTTGCGTCCAATTTTTTAAGAGGCGCATCATTACTATTAACCGCAATCATCGCTGCTTATTTTGTAAATCCAATATTTTGTTTCATATTGGTTAGTTGGTTCATACTCTTTGCAAGTGCAAGCATTTTGATGTCAAAAAAACTAGTGATGTTGTCGGATAGCCAAGCTTCAGCCGAATCAATCGTTGTGGGTGAGCTGGTTGATTCTTTATCTAATCACAGCAATGTCAGAATCTTTTCTCGCAAATCTTACGAAAATTCAAGAATGGCCCCATTTTTTGAAAAACAACAAAAAGCCTACACGGCAACCTATTTTTACTCTCTTATCATGCACTCCATTCAGGGAGGGCTTATCGCCATCATGATGGCTTGCTCGTGCTATTTCCTAGTTTATCTTTACAGCAAAAATTTAGTGACCATAGGTGATTTTGCTTTAATTTTAGGTTTATCTATGGAAACAGGCCATATGATGTGGTTTACCATGTCAGAAGTAGATGAGTTCAATAAAGCGGTTGGTAGATGCAAGCAAAGCCTAATGTCGTTGATGTTACCGCTGGAAATACTCGATAAACCAAGCGCCACCGTCTTGAATTGCACACACGGCAAAATTACCTTCAATAATGTCAAATTCCATTACAAAGGCACTGAGCCTCTTTTTCAGAATAAATCCATCGAAATTAAAGCAGGGCAAAAGGTAGGGTTGGTTGGCTATTCCGGTGGTGGAAAATCCACGTTCGTGAACTTAATATTGCGGCTTTATGATGTAACTGATGGCGCTATTTTAATTGATGGTCAAGATATCAGGGATGTCACGCAAGATTCGCTACGTGGCTCCATCGCCATGATTCCCCAAGATCCATCCTTGTTCCATAGAAGCCTTATAGAGAACATTCGTTATGGGCGCATTGGTGCAGCTGATGAAGAAGTGATATCAGCAGCTAAAAAAGCCCATGCCCATGAGTTTATTGAAAAGTTGTCACAAGGCTATGGTTCCTTAGTCGGCGAACGCGGAGTGAAACTTTCTGGGGGCCAGCGACAACGCATTGCAATAGCCCGCGCTATTTTAAAAAACGCACCAATTCTTATCCTCGATGAAGCTACCAGTCAACTTGATTCGGTAACCGAAAGTGGCATCCAAGAAAGCTTATGGGAATTAATGCAAGACAAAACCACCATTGTGATTGCGCATCGCTTATCAACTCTTTTACACATGGATCGCATCATCGTATTTGATGAAGGCGTGATTGTGGAAGATGGCACCCATGCAGAATTGCTTGCCAATAATGGATTATACAGAACTCTGTGGGACGCCCAGGTGGGTGGCTTCTTGCCAGATAATCAGCCTACGCATGAAGACTTCGGCGTGACAAGAAAGAGTGAGGATGAGTGATGAGAAATTCAATAAAAAAGCAGTTATCTGGAAATTCCGGGGTGCTGAGTTTGGTCAGTGATTTCCATTTTGGAAACAACTACTGATGAATAGTCAACAGTTCAAAATATCTGATTTGATTAAATATTAAGGAGTAAATGAATGATGCAAAAAACAAATGCAGCATTAACAGAACTAAAATTAGTCGGCATAACCACAAGAACCAACAATGCTCAAATCTTTGAAAGAGATCCTTCGACTAATAAAATCGCAGCTACAGTTCAGAAATATTTTCACAATGGATTGGCCGAAAAGATCAAAGATCGTCACAATCCTGGAACAACCTTCTGCGTTTATACCAATTACGAAAGCGATGTGAACGGTGATTACACGTATTTTATTGGTGAAGAGGTGACTTCTTTTGAAAACATAGATAAAGAATTTGAGATGCTTACAATACCTGTCCAAAATTATGCAAAATTCACGAATCAGCCGGGGCCAATGCCCACCGTGTGCATCGATATGTGGCAAAACATATGGAAAATGAATGCGTCTGATTTAGGTGGCGAGAGAGCTTATATTGCAGACTTTGAAGTTTATGATGAACGAAGCCGCGATCATAACAACGTGACACTCGATATTTATATTGGGATTAAAAAATGACCCTTGAGTACACATCCACTCTTTCAAGTGAAGATATCGATTTTTTAACTCAGAAAATCAATAAAGAAACACCTGAATTTGGGGAAGCTCATCCTTTCGCATTTTTCATACGAGATGAGAACAACCAGATCATTGCAGGCTGCAACGGAAGTGTGATTTTCGGTAGCATTTATACTGATCAATTATGGGTTCAACCTGATTACCGCAAGAATGGTTTAGGCCACAAATTGATGGAGGCGGTTCATGACTATGGCCGTAAATCAGGATGTTCTATCGCAACCGTTGCCACGATGAGCTTTCAGGGCGCTAAAACATTCTATGAAAAGCTGGGATACGTAAGTGATTTTGAGAGGCACGGATATACACAACATTCCAGCTGTATTTTTTTAAAGCGGGTCTTGTAATGTTCAAAGCGACCTGGGAAAAAACAAGCGCTACATATCAATTACCAGATGGCATGCTAGAGAAAATGGTAAGCCTTGCTTATCCTGATCAAAAACTTACCTCATTTGAATTGATTGCTGGCGGATGTGCCAATCTTAATTTTAAAATTCAGTTGGAAGACGAAAAGCACCCACTTATTTTGCGTGTTTACTTGCGCGATAAAGATGCTGCTTCCCGAGAGCAAAAATTAGCAGCATTGTTAAGAGAAACCCTGCCGGTACCACTAACACATTATATAGGCAACCTTGAAGGGCATCACTTTGCCATTACAGAATTTATGCCAGGTATTCCGCTTCGCGATTTTTTGTTGAAAAACACCCCTGATGCTATCAGTATAATCATGTATGAGGTAGGCACGATTCTCTCAAAAATTAATGCGCATGAATTTCCAAGAGCTGGCTTCTTGAACCATGAGTTGGAAGTGATCCCATATGCATCATCTGATGTCACCAAATTTGCACAGGACTGCTTGACTCACAGCACCGTATTATCTGTGTTAGATCCTCCGGTGATTTCGGAAATCCAAACTGCTATAGAGCAGTACGCATACTTATTTCCCAGTGACAATGAAAAGCACCTTGTTCATGGTGATTTTGATCCTGCTAATATTTTGGTAGATAAAATTAATGGGGCTTGGGCTGTTACCGGCATTTTAGATTGGGAATTTGCTTTTTCTGGGTCTTATCTTTGGGACGTTGCGAATATGCTTAGATATGCTCATAAAATGCCACTTGAATTTCAAAATACCTTTATAGGTGCACTGGAAAAACACGGCATCAAATTACCCGTTCATTGGCGCACGACTATACATTTATTGAATTTATCGTCTTTGCTTGACCTTCTTAAGCGATCAGACCCTCAAAACCACCCGAATAGATGTGCTGATATTTGCGAACTTATAGCCCATATCTTATCAGAGTTAAGTAATATGAAAACCATAGATCTCGTTGAAATTAAATCTTATGACGCTAATTGGCCTAATATATTTGAGGCTGAGGCGGCTCGCATTAAAAAAGTCCTTGGTGATAACTGTATTGCTATTCATCATGTCGGTTCGACATCGGTCGCAGGCTTAGCTGCTAAGCCCAAGATAGACATTGTCGCAGTTGTCCGAGATTTGTTTTTTGATAAATCACAATTGGAGGATATAGGGTATAAATATAGAGGAGGTTTTAATATCCCTCTGCGCAGAAGCTTCACAATAAGAACAGCTGATAAAAATATCAATCTTCATGTTTTTAAAGAAAATGATCCTGAAATTGAGTTAAATATTTTGTTCAGGGATCACTTGCGCGAGGCACCTGACTCTAGGGATGAATACGCGCTGCTTAAGTATAAACTGATTGCAGAAGAATCTTCCCATGAGAAAAACGACTCTATATACAGAGGTTATACTTTGGGCAAGCATGACTTTATCCAAAATATCTTGAAAAAGTGTGGCTTCAATAGACACCGATTTGTTCTATGTACACATCACTCTGAGTGGGCTGCTACTAAGCATTTCCGCGATACATATTTCTTTGACCCTCACGGTATTGATGATCCTTACACATGGACATTTAACCACGAAGAACATGCCCATTTGGTTTTGTATCAAGGTGTAGAGATTATTGGTTACGCCCATATTCAGTTTTGGCCTGATAAAAGAGCTGCGATTCGTATTATTGCCGTTGATGAGGATAAGCGAAATCAAAATGCTGGTAGCGTGTTTTTGGCGCTTATAGAGAAATGGTTGAAAAGTTTAGGAATTAAAAGCATTCAGGCTGAATCTAGACAGAGCAGTTTAAGGTTCTATCTGAAAAACGGGTATTGCAATATGCCATTTGATGATCCCGAAAACCATGAATCTGACCCAAACGATATTCCAGTGGGGAAGCGGCTATGATAAAGATTGAAGCAATTTCCCCAGATCTAGCTGAAGCACTAGTCCGCAAAATTACAGTTGATTTACCGGAGTATTTTGGCTTACCTGAAGTCAATGAACATTACGCTACAGGCGTTCGCTCTCGGATTAATTTTGCTGCAAAAGTCGACGAAAAATATGTTGGTCTTATTTCAATAGACTTGCCTTATTCTGAAAATGCCAACATTTATTGGATGGGAATTTTAAGACAATACCACCGGACAGGAGTAGGAAAAATTTTATCTTGCGAAGCTTTCTGCCGGGCAAAAAATATAGGCGCTAAAACAATTTCTGTTGAAACTTTATCGCCGGAAGAAGAGGATGAAAATTACTTAAAAACATATCAGTTCTATAAATCATTAGGCTTTACTCCACTTTTCAATTTAAAGCCCGAAGGCTATGAATGGAATATGGTTTATATGTTCAAAAGCCTTGATCACCTTTATGTAAGCAGAACGGATGATGTATTAATACGCCCACTTATAGAAGAAGGTATTGAGCCTATGTCTGAGGCCTTTAACCAGATCGGATGGAATAAACCAGTATCGCTTTTTGAAGGATATTTAAAGGAAATAGCCGCAGGAGAGCGACTCGTTTGGGTTGTACACATACATAATAAATGCGCCGGTTATGTAACATTAAAATGGAAATCACAATATCTATTTTTTAAAGAACAAAACATCCCGGAGATTATGGATTTAAACGTATTGCCTACCTTTAGAAAAATGGGTATTGGCTCTTTACTTCTTGATACAGCAGAAAAAGAAGCAGCAACTAAATCAGCTGCTGCCATTGGTATAGGTGTAGGCCTCTATGCAGGTGAAGATGGAGGCTATGGAGCAGCTCAAAGACTTTATGTGAAACGCGGTTATCTCCCTGATAGCAAAGGCGTTACTTATAATTATGAGCCAACGATTCCAGGTAATAGCTATCCTCTTGATGACGATCTGGTGTTGTGGTTTACGAAGAGGTTAAGGTGAAACGTTTATACGGGGCCAGTTTGACTGGCCTCACGCAAGCTTGGGTTCTTTATGCAAAATGATACTAAATTGGGCGGTTTGATGACTTTCCCCTACAAACTTATTGACTTAACCCACGCACTTGATAGCGCTATCCCTACCTGGAATGGTGGATGTGGGTTTAATCATGATGTGCATATAGATTATGCTGATTGCCAAGGTGAAGATAAATTCCGCGTCATGAAAGTCAAAATGCATGCTGGAATCGGCACTCATATGGATGCGCCAAGCCATTGTATTCAAGGTGGCCAGTGTATCCATGAGTTTGATGTGAACGAACTTTGCATGCCCTGTGTGGTGATCGATGTTTCTGATAAATGCCATGAACGTTATACCTTAAGCACACAAGATATTACAGATTTTGAAAGCAAGGTTGGTCCTATTGCCAAAGGTGCATGCGTAATGGTTAAAACTGGTTGGAGCAAATTCTGGAATGAGCCTTTGAAGTACCATAACAACCATGTGTTTCCATCAGTATCCCCTGAAGCTGCAGAACTCTTCCTTGAACGAGGCGTGAGCGCTCTTGGCATTGATACATTTTCACCCGATCGACCTGAAGATGGTTTTAAAGTGCATAACATCTTTTTAGGTGCGGGGAAGATATTGATAGAAAATGTGGCAAATCTAGATAGTATAACGCCTATAGGTAGCTTTGTTATGGTCCTTCCCATCAAAATCAAAGATGGTACAGAAGCGCCAGTAAGGCTCGTTGGATTGATTGAAAGAGAACAAAAATGAAATTTAGACTCAATTTGTTAATTTTTCTAATATTTTCTTGCGTAAGCATAAGTAATGCTTTTGCTTTAGAAAGCAAAAAGCTTGATATGTTTGACTCAAGCCGAGGTAGAAATGTCCCGACAATTATTTATCAAGGCGACAAGATAAATAAGCCCGTGGTGATCATAAGCCATGGCTATGGGGCCAAGAATACAGAGTATTCGTTTATTGCAAACACGCTAGCGGCACGCGGCTATTTTGTAGTGAGTATTCAGCATGATCTTGAAACAGATAAACCTCTTCCTACAACAGGCAATCTATTCGAGAGGAGAAAACCTCTTTGGGAACGCGGCGTCCAAAACATTTTGTTTGTGATCGATGCACTAAAAAAGATCGAGCCTCAGTTGGACCTAAGCAAAGTGATTTTAATAGGCCATTCCAACGGCGGTGATATTTCTATGATGTTTGCCACAATGAATCCAGAAAGGGTTTCAAAGATTATTTCGCTTGATAGCAGAAGATATCCTTTCCCAAGGAATACCAATATAGGAATTTTACGCTTTGGAGCAATAGATGATGAACCCGATGAGGGCGTCGTTCCTGACCACGGTGTCCAGGTTATTTATGCGAAAGAAGCTCGACATATAGATTTGTGTGATAGAGGAAGCCCAAATATAAAAGAAGAAATTCAAGAATCAATTATAGAGTTTTTAGATAGGTAAATTATGGAAAAAATTATTTTATTTTTATGTGGCATTATTTTATGCGCAAGCCAAGCATGGGCAAACCATCAGTGCTTTCTTGCAAAAGAAAAAGGCCAAGTTTTAAAAAGTGAGGGTGATTGTGCGAGCGCATATGCACCTGAATCTACATTTAAAATTGCTTTGAGCTTAATAGGATTTGATTCCAGCATTCTAAAAAGCGAAAGTAAACCTTCGTGGTCTTTACCAGAGGGAACGGATCCTTATATCAACGTTTGTAAAGGTGATCACGATCCTCGTACCTGGATGAGAGATAGCTGTCTTTGGTATTCACGAATTTTAACAACGAAGCTTGGTATGGAAAAATTTAAAGATTACGTGACGGAATTTTCTTATGGGAATATGGACCTCACTGGCGGCTTAACTAGTGCTTGGGTTTCAAGCTCATTAAAAATATCGCCTGAAGGACAAGCGGATTTTCTGCAAAAGGTAGTAGATCGCAAACTTTCTTTAAGTAGCCCAAGTTATGATAAAACAAAGCAAGTTATGTTCATCCAAGAGATGGCCGGTGGTTGGAAGCTCTATGGTAAAACTGGCAACGGAAAACAGTTTGACAAAGACGGCAGGAAAACAGATCTACAGCATGGTTGGTTTGTTGGATATATTGAAAAAGGGAATCGAAGAATTGTATTTGCAAGTCACATGGTGGACAACGAAAAACAAAGTACCTTTGCATCATTTAGAGCTAGAAATGACGCATTAATAAAACTCTGGTATCTGATTGATGAGCTTGAGAAATGAATAATCCAGAACAGATAAAGCGTTTCATCTTCACCGGCACTCCAGGCAGCGGAAAAACATCTGTCATCAAAGAGTTAGAAAAATTAGGCTATGTCGTGATTCATGAAGCTGCTACGGAGGTTATTGCACTAGAGCAAGCTAAGGGAATAGAACGGCCATGGGAGAGTAAAGATTTTACTGACAAAATTACGCGCATACAAAAAGAGCGGGAGATGAACGCCATGGGAGATCTGCAGTTTTACGACCGCTCACTTTTTTGTACCTATGCTCTTGGTAAATATTTATCTCATTGGAAAAATGTCGAATTTATGCCTTCGCCTATACTACATAATGAAATTGATCGTTGTCTCAAAAACAGTGTTTACCAGAAGAAGGTATTGTTTTTCGAAAATCTAGGGTTTGTTGAACATACTGATGCTCGCAAAATTTCTTATGAAGACGCGCTAATCTTTGAGCAAATACATTTGGATGTATACGATCAGTTTGGCTTTGACATCATTATGGTGCCCAAAGAGCTGACGGCTCTACAGAGATGTGAATTTATCTTGGGAGAAGTGTTATGTTAAAACGATTTGATGAAACATTAAGCAAATAGATTCTTGAAGAATTCAAAACCTTCCCTAAAATAGCAAGATAACCCGCATACAACTGGCATACGATTATTTTTCACTCTCTATTTTCGCAACCTCTTCCTCAAGTTTAGACTCAAGTATTTTGGTTGATGGAAGATCTTTTTGAAGTTCTTTAGGAAGCTCTTGTAACAAGCGATACTCTGCT
>JAGVJN010000051.1 GCA_020051095.1 Pseudomonadota bacterium
CAACGTATCGTTTCCTGAACCCCCTTTATACGTATCAACACCATCGTTTTTATTATATATAAAGGTATCATCGCCAGCGCCGCCTTGGAGGTTATCATTGCCTTTGCCACCGACTATCGTATCATTGCCCGCATCACCTAAAACAGTATCGTCCCCATCTCCGCCATAAAGGGTGTCATCGCCATTGCCTCCGCGAATGGTATCATCCCCTTTGTCGCCATAGACGATATCATCGCCATCTTTTGCATAGACTTTGTCATCCCCACTTTTGGCATAAATTTCGTCGGCTTCATTGGTGCCCTGAATCACATCGTTTTGGGACGTGCCTTCAATGGTATTGAGTGGTGTTGGCGGAGGAGGGGGTGGTGGTTCTTCGCCGCCCTCCTCTCCACCTGGGTCTTGATTTGAGTCTTCTCCAGCTTGAGGTGTGGCTGTAGCCGCCTCATTGGGAGCAGCGATTGCCGCTTCTTCTTGTAGGTGGTCAGCGATTATTTTGGCTCTTTGAAAATCAGAGTTGTCTGGGATATTGGCATTCGTATTGGCTTCGCCTGCCCCACCGATTTGGGGAATAGTGTTTTGATAGGTATTGACTTCACTACTTGATTGAATAAAACCAACTTCATTGGCATGATAATCAACCGCTCGAATTCTTACAGGGGAATAGTCCTGGGCGGGTAATTGACTCCCGGAAAAAACCTCCCCTAACGGATCGGATTGGAATAGGATTTCTGGGTTGTGTGTGGTAGAGTGAGTAGGGTAACTCGTTGAAAGATAGGTATTGTCTGTATAAGAAGCATTGTTAACACCACCGCGTTCAAAGGCGTAACCGGCGACTTTCGTATTGCCAACATTAATGGTTGCGAGTTGATCGAAATGGGAAGAAGATACCAGTGGGTTCAATTTAACATTAAGATTTTGCCACAAGGTCGATGAACCGGTTTGTGCTGAGGGTAGAATGCTGACATCATACATACCTGAACTCCTGTTTTTATGGTGGCGGTCTTAATTTTACATAGACCTTTTTTAAAGTTTAGACTACTTTTCAAAACTATGCATAATTTTAAAGCATTAATTCGCAGTTTATTGGCGCATCTACAGCCCAGTGAGGCGTACTATGGTATTTTACTTCCCTCCTTTTTTATCAATATACTCGGATTAGTGTTTCCTTTAATGATATTGCAATTTTATGACAGAATCATCCCCAACCAAGCGTATCAGACGCTAACTATCTTAACCCTCATTGTCATTATGGTGATTGGCTTAGAAATTGTCTTGAAGATTAGCCGTGCAGCGATCATCCATTGGTCTTCCGCCCGGTTTGAACATCAAGAAAGTTGTCAAATGTTTGCCGATATATTGCAAAGCCCCGCGTTTCAGAAACGAGATTTGGCAACAGGTGAGTATCTGGATCGGATGAGTGGTTTATTTAATATGAAAGATTTTTATGGAGGGCAAGTATTATCATTATTAGTTGATTTGCCTTTTGTGTTCATCTATTTAGTATTAATAGCGTATATCGGCGGACTGTTGGTTGTAGTGACGCTGATTATGTTGGCGATATTTATTTTAACGGCTGATTATATGGGTGTGTGTTTGCAAACTGTGTTAAGCCAACGCAAAGAATCAGACGACAAACGATATAATTTTATCATTGAGACCCTCAATGGCATTCAGTCTATCAAAACCAATGCCCTTGAATCGTTCATGCGCCGTCGTTATGAAAAGCTACAATTAAACGCAGCAGTGAAAGATTATCGCATTGCTCGATTATCACTAAACAGCATGATTGTCAGCGCCTATTTGGTGCAAATAACAACGATTTCAGTAGTGGCTATTGGTAGTTTAAAAGTTGTCGGCGGCACGTTGACCATCGGTGGATTAGCGGCCTGCACCTTACTTGCCAATCGCTCTATGGTTCCGCTTAGTGCCGCCATGATGTATTGGAAGCGGGTACAAGCCATTTTAATTAGTCAACAACGTCAAAGTCAGGTGCATGAAAAAGCGCTGGCAGAAAAAACGGAAACACCAACGCTCAAACCTGCTCTCAACGGTCAAATTGAATTGAACGATGTTTGTTTTGGCTTTGAAAAAGAACCTTTGTTTGATCATTTGAATTTGAAGGTTCCTGCCAAAGCAACGATTGCTATCAAAGGCCAGGGTAGCAGTGGCAAAACGTCGTTGCTAAAACTGATTCAAGGCATTTATAAACCGAATGCAGGGACAGTGCTCATCGATACAATTGACATTCAAACGATCGATCCAGAATGGCTTCATCAGCAAATCGCTTATTTACCGCAACATAGCGACTTATTTAATGGAACTATTATTGAGAACCTGACCTTGTTTGATAAATCAAAAATTCCCGAGGCGCTCGATTTAGTGAAGGCAATGGGGTTGGAACATATTATCCATAAAATGCCCGATGGTTATGAAACCAAAGTCGGGGATCAAGTGTTAGACACACTGCATGCTGGAACAAAACAGCAAATTGTGACCATTCAAAATATCCTTAAAAAGCCCAAAATTGTGCTATTTGACGAGTCTAACAGTGCCTTGGATTTTGAAACAGATCAGAAATTTATTGCACTGCTTACATGGCTGAAAAAGCGAACCACGCTAATCATTATTTCGCATCGCCCCTCATTACTACGAATTGCCGATACGATCTATGATTTACGGGATGGTAAACTATTTAAGGAGTCCTCATGACGAGTGAGGTCATTGAAAAACAAGATTATAGTGAATATTTTGAGCAAGCCAACTCACTTGCCTACTGCCTAGAGGTGCTGTTACGCTCGAAAGGTTGGTATGGTGACAGGCGGAGTATCATCGAATCGTTTCCCCATTTTTCTAAGACACTGACCATTTATCAATTTATTAAAATCATGCATGATTTTATGTTTGTTCCCTCCAAACGCTTGACAGTTCGGGGACATATCAATGAAAAATTATTGCCCTGTTTGTTTGAAACGGAAGGGAAGTATTACGTTGTATTAGAAAAAAATAAGCATGGCTACTATTTGTATAATGGCGAAACGCAAACGTATGAGAGCAAGCCAAGGCTAAATGGTCGTGCCATTGAATTCAAAAAAGACAGTGCTGAAAAAGAGAGCCGAAATTTTTTCAGTCGCTCCATTGCCAGTTATAAAGGCAAAATCGCACAAGTATTTATTGTTAGTTTCTTTATTAATATTTTTTCGTTAGCCTTACCGTTCTATGTCATGACGGTTTATGACCGTGTTGTGCTGACGGGTTCAGCCAGTTTGTTAATGAAATTGGTGACAGGCATCTTGATTGTCACAGTGGGCAGCTTTGCCTTGCATCGATTCCGCAATGGGTTACTTGGTTATATCAGCAGCCACCTCGATTTAATCATTAGCAATAAAATATTTAGTAAAATAATTCGCTTACCTTCCGTGCAGATCGATACGGCGTCGTTGGGTGTTCAAGTCTCAAAAATTAAAGAATTTGATGCCATCCGTGAATTCATTACCGGTCCACTCATGACTGTATTGATTGACCTGCCCTATACGCTGTTGTTTTTACTGGTTGTGTATTGGCTGGCCGGCGTAATCGTCATCATTCCAATGTTGAGTATGTTTATCTTGTTATTAGCCATACTCTTTTGTCATCCTTGGGTGGAAAAGCTGATGCAAACTACGTCCACGGCAGTGACTGAACGACAAGAGTTCATTTTAGAATCCTTGGATAAAATGATGCAGATTCGCACCACGGGTGCAGAACCAAAATGGCGGGAGCGGTTTCGCAATTTATCATCAAGTGCCGCCATGATAAGTTATAAAGCCAGTATGTTGACAACCGTGGTACAAACGCTTGGCGATGGGTTGGTAACCGTGACGGCTTTATTGACAATTGTCATGGGAGTTCAAGGAGTCATTGAAAATGACATTAGCATTGGTGCGTTAATTGCGATTATGATGCTAGTCTGGAAAATATTAAATCCCATTAAAACATTAATAACTAATTTACCACGTCTCATCCAAATGCGTACCAATATTCAACATGTTAAATCATTGGTTGGCATGGCCTCAGAAGAAGAATTTTCCCGTTACCGAATATTTTCAACGCATCTATTAGGACACATCGTATTTGATAAAGTCACACAACGATATGTCGACCGCTCCTCCCCGGTGTTGTTAAACCTCTCGTTTGAAGTCAAGCCTGGCCAAATGCTAGTTATTGCTGGATCCAATGGTTCAGGTAAATCAACCATTTTTCGGTTATTAACCAAGCTATATCTCCCGCTAGCAGGCACAATTTTAATCGATGGCAAGGATGTTCGCCAAATCAATACCTACGAATTACGCCAGAGTATTGGCATGGTTTCACAAGTGAACGACTTTTTTTATGGAACCATTACCCAGAATCTCAAATTGGCAAACCCAACAGCAAGTGACGACGATGTGAAAACCTGCCTAAAACAAGCGAATTTGTATGATGAGATTATGCATTTGCCCGAAAAGTTGAATACCCGATTACGTGATAATTATGAAACCAGTTTTTCAGCCAGCTTTTTACAAAGGCTAGCTATTGCTAGGGCATTGATCAAGAAGCCAACCATTCTATTGCTAGACGAACCAATGGAAAATATTGACAGCATATCTGAACAACATATCCTGAAAGTAATCGCATCGTTAAAGGGCAAAGTAACGGTGCTCATGATAACCCACAGACCCTCTCATTTTAGCCTAGGTGATCTGTTTATTCGTCTGCATGAAGGACAAATAATTGAACGAGTGAATGTAAATGATAAAAAATCTAAAAGCTAGGTGGGTTCACCAGCGCAAAAAGCTATCGCAAAAATGGCAAAAAAAGCAACAGCAAGAGCAGCTTGAAGATGCGGATGTTCTCGAAAGTAACGCGCCATTTTATCAAGCCTATTGGATGATAGGGTTAATTTCGCTGGTTGTCACGAGTCTGATTGTGTGGGCTATATTTACCGATGTGGAAGAAATTGCTCGCACCAATGGTGAAGTGATTCCTGCGCAAAAAATCGTAGATATCCAGCATCCCCATGGGGGAATGGTTAAATCCGTTTTTGTTAATAATGGCGATGTGGTGAAAAAAGGACAAGCCTTGGTGCAGTTAGACCCCATCACAATACAAACCGAATTGGAAAAAAATATATACCGTTTAGTGACGTTAACTGCTGATAAAATCCGATTACAATCCAACTTGGCGAACAAAACATTAACCAATGAACAATTCTTCGAAAAGTTAAAAAAAACCATTAATGTTCCCGCCGATTATAGCAATACGGTCGCGACTTTGTTGCAAGATAGTGCCTTGCAAGCCAGCTTAGAACAGTCTACGGATCTATCCGAGATTGCCGTTTTGAAAAAGCAAATTCAACAAAATGAAATTGAATTGAAGCTACTGATTCAAAAAACGTCCATGCAGGAGGAAATGCGCTCGGTGATGCGAGAAGAGCTGGCTATGTACGATAAACTAAAACAGAAAAACCTCGCATCACAGCGGGAAGTCTTAGCGGTTAAACGGCAGTATATTAAACTGCGAAGTGATGAACTTGAGACACAAAAGAAAATCGAAAAACAAAAAGAACTGTTGCAGGAATATCAAAATAAGTTGGATCAAGCCAATAGTACCAACCGCTTAGAAATGGTTAGTAAACTGAATCTAATTAGCGCTGAAATTGTGCAAACCGAGCAGAACATCATTAAGTTTCAAGATCAATTTGATAAATTAGTGATTCGCTCCCCCATTCCTGGGGTTGTCAAAGGGTTGGCTGTGACTGAAGGAAGTGTTATCTCATCAAATGAGACTTTGATGGATATTGTTCCCAGTGAAGCCCATTTAGTGGTGGAAACCAAAATCAGTAGTCGTGATATCGGCTATGTTAAAGTCGGCGATCTGGTGAAAATAAAAGTGTCCAGTTACGAATACATCAAATATGGGATGTTAGATGGGACATTGAAATATATTTCGGCAACCACGTTTTTGGATGAAAAAACCAACATGGTCTATTACAAAGGCGTGATAGCTTTGTCACAATCTTATTTAGGACACGATCCCAAACGCAATAAGCTCATCCCGGGTATGTTAGTGGAAGCGGATATTTACACGGGTAAAAAATCGGTGATGGATTATTTATTAAAACCCATTTATCGTGCAACCCAGATATCCTTTAGAGAAAGATAATGCCTAGGCATTAAATATTTTATCTAATACGTGAACGTTAGCGTTACCGTCTGCGTTTCCGAAATTAACTGGTTCCAGCAATGCTTGCCAATCGTCCAAAAGAAATGACATAATAAAATCTCACAAACAGTTCAGTCACTTCAACAAGGTCACAAGGAACGTAACCATGAAGCGAATAATTATTTGTTGCTTATTGATGGCGACACCCATGTTAGGATTTTCAAATCCTTCTACAAAAGAATGGTCGTGCTTGTCTTATGATCATCTGAATCGTAGTTATAATGGCACTGGAACAAGTTTACGTGGTGGTATGTCGGAGGCCCGGAAATCGTGCATCAAGACAGCTGCGAATCCCAGTCGTTGCCGGGTATCCCATCATTGGTGCCAACGAGGCGAGTTGCCTCCGGTTAATGAGGCCTGTGAAGCGATTGATGGGGCGGGCAAAAAATTTAAAGCAAGTGGCAACGATGCGTGTGAACTTGCATTATATCAATGCGAATCCTGGCAGCGTAGCCAACGGGAATCAAAACGACGGCATTGTTCAATCATTCATGGGTAAGGGGCAAATGCCCCTGATTAACCTGATGGACTATCGTTTATGCATGATGATGTCGTGGTTGACCATAAACAACGTTTTGTCCTTTTAGAACATCCACCGAACTAACTTTCTCATGATTATCGTAACTCACGACGATTTGAACTTTATTACCATTTGCGACACCTTCGATGGGTGTTCCAACGACTTCCCATAACCCAAGCGTATAGACATC
The DNA here is from genome assembly GCA_020051095.1 of Pseudomonadota bacterium. Lineage (GTDB taxonomy): Bacteria > Pseudomonadota > Gammaproteobacteria > Legionellales > Legionellaceae > JAFIFT01. Next base: position 6,951 of record JAGVJN010000051.1, read on the forward strand.
TGCTGCGCCATGGCCTAATGCTCGAAGTGTCTTGGCTGTTTTCGAATAGCCTTGAACAAAGCTGAACACATCCTGTCGGTGCCCCTTTTTGACGGTACTTTCGACAGGTTTTCCTAATTCAGCTACGACCTTGGATCGTTCGGTTCCTTTCTGCAATACACGTAAATCTTTTTTATCAGGCTGGTTCGTGGCTTTGACAACAGCACATGAGCTAATGATGATAGTTGCTGCTATAACCAATGAGAATTTTATCCAACGTTTAATCTTATTCATAAGCACTCCAAAATAGTTCGGACTTACGAAAAACGCCCAATCTCTTCGTTAAAAAAAGATTTTAACTCGGTCATTTAGTTTATCTAAACTCCCTCGTTAAAAACATTTTTTGCCTCGACCTTGGGGGGGGGGGCATCTTTGTACCGGACAATTTTTTAAAAGCACCGTCGTTGCGAGCTTTGCGAAGCAATCCAGTTCGATCTCTGAACAGAAATCTGTTCTAGATTGCTTCAC
>JAGVJN010000040.1 GCA_020051095.1 Pseudomonadota bacterium
GTGAAGCAATCTAGAACAGATTTCTGTTCAGAGATCGAACTGGATTGCTTCGCAAAGCTCGCAACGACGGTGCTTTTAAAAAATTGTCCGGTACAAAGAAATTTTACCTTTTTACAGGACAAAAACTCATATCTAATATTTGCCAGTGCCCGCTCACGGGAACGTATTAGTTCGGTGTTTTTTTTTCCTGCATAGAGATTGCCCATTTCAAAGAACATGTTGTTAATATTATCTTAACCATATAGTGTTATATTTAAACTATAGATAGCATGATATCTTCTAACCTACTAACGGTGAAGACCATGGGCTATGTGCTTAGTTTGGAGGAGTATTACTCCCAAGCGTCATCAATGATCCTGAGCGGAGCTGCGTTTGAGGTTTGCTCAAGCCTATCCGGGGAACACAAGACTAGCGTTAAAGTCCTCAATGGACCGGTGGATATCTATACGCTCGCGCCAGGTTATTACATGCGCTTTATTGATTTGGGGGAGGGTAGATTTCATTTATATGGATTTGAAGTTCACTCGCCATCTGATATTTGGGTGCATGAGAATATCCCCGAAATTAAATTCAAGGGTCATCAAGATGGGCTCTATTATTCTCAGTTGCAAGCATTGTATAGCGCAGGCAGAGTGAAATTCCATAAAGCTGCATCCATTGGGGGTGGGTTGGAATTGCATGGTAGTTTGGCTAAGCAGTATGCCAAGCAGGGTTGGATAGAAAAACCAGCGGCGCTGAAACATCCAGCGTCCCCTTCGGTTGAAACGAGGGCGCCTAGAGCCGAATCGATGCCCACATCCCCGCACGGGATAGATTCAAACTTGGCAAGTGGTAAAACATTATCCAGTAAACCGCCGGCTGTTTCGGTAGTGGAAACACCCATCGGCAAAGTACCGCCCTCTGTTGTCTCTGTTCCTGAATCGCCTTCTTCTCCTATCGAGGCAGAAAAAAGGGTTGATGAGGAAACTCGGCGAATCAGCGAAAAAATCAAATCAATGTTGTTAAAATTGCAGAAGAAAATTAACCAAGAAGAAAATCCTGCTATCAAAGAATCTGCCCAAGGTGTCTATAACCAGTTAAATCAGGTTTACACGCAATTCGAAACGAACAAAATTAATAAGAAAAAGCTACAAACTGACATGAAGGGCATCGTATTAGATGCATTGCCTCAATTTGATAAAGCACCCACATGGAAAGCTTTTTTCCTAAATATCCTTTGCAGTATTGCTAATTTGTTTTTAGCTGAAAAAAATCAATATCGCTTAATCAGGCCGCAATCATTTGAAGGGCTGAATACAGCTAAAGGTGAGCTAGACGCGCTTGAAAACCAGGAAAATCATGGGGCATCCCCAAGTAATCAATAGTTTGGTTTACTCAGTTTCCGTTGATATACCCCCTAGCTAACTTGGAACCAAGCTGTCAACTTCACTTAGTCAGAGGGGACATCAATGATTAATATTTCACATGCTTCGTTAGCCGTAATGGTGATCATCGTTTGATTGATGACTTCTGCACCATCACCCTGATTGAGCGTGTGTTTATCCAGGGTAAACGACCCTTTTGAAGCGAGCACATAAGCTTGATGATGGATGGGATGCTTAATTTTTTGCCCCTGGGATAACGTGCCGGCATAGATATAGGCATCTTGATTGATTGTTAAAGGTGCTGCGCCATCACCGGAGACGAGCAGATGAAGCTTGTCCTTCACAGCCATGGTTGGAAAGGAATGGGTCAACCATTTGGGGGGCAAATCTTTGCGGCGAGGCTTAATCCATATTTGATACACTATCGTTTTTTCAGATTCTTCATTGGATTCCGCGTGTGAAATGCCAGTTCCGGCACTCATCACTTGCACATTTCCGGCCTTTGTCTTGCCCTGATTGCCATGGTTATCATCATGGGTTATTGCGCCTTGGCGAACATAGGTGATAATTTCCATGTCCCGGTGGGAATGCAAATCAAACCCCGTGCCGGGTGATATCGTATCATCATTGATCACGCGTAAGGTGCCAAAACCCATGCGGTTAGGATTATGGTACTCTGCAAAGCTGAAGTGATGGTGTGTTTTCAACCAGCCATAGTTGGCATAACCCAGTGAGTCATAAGGATAAACAGTGATCATAATATCGTGTTCCAATGCTTTGCCATTCAATTAGCTTAGTTTATCAAAATGGGCCTACAGTGCAATGGATGTGAGGCGATAGTTGCTGATCCTTCCAACTTCTGTGATCAATCAAGCGTCGACTATGCCAAAGCTTGTCCAAATTGGGTCATCAACTGGGTCACTTCTTGACGCGTTTCTGATTCACGTGGATAAAAGAATCGTTGCCTATCTTCTGGATTGAATGCGTTAAGTTGCTTCGATGGTCCAAAAAATAGGGCTAAAAAGGATTTCACCAGGTTAACTAACGCATCCTGCCATCTCAGATGGGTGTCAAGTTGTTTAGCTTGAAGTAATAGTAAGTTATTTAATTCATGATAAATAGCTTGTGATTGTGGCTTATGGTCACTCGCTGGAAACAAATTATCTTGTTGTATTTGTATTAGCTGACTCTTGATGTTAAGAATGGCTTGTTTTTCTGGAGAGTAATCTGTTGTCAGTTGACTGGCTAAGTTATCCATGGCGGATAAAATGGACTCACATGTTGCCTTTTGGGTGATCATTTGACGAATCGCCTCCCAATCAAATTGGCCTTGGTCTTTATTTAAAAATACAACCTGTCCAATTGGGGTGATGCGGTCTTTTTTAATGATTAACGTTTTGGTATTTTCTGGGATATAACCGATTTCTTTAAGGCCGTATCCCATGGCATATAAATCGTCCAAGCTATCATCGAGGGCAAAGACGTTGACATCGCTTGCATTTTGCTTAGATGGCGGGATAATGCGTTCTAGCTTAGCAGTATGGGATTTGTTCCCATGTTCAATGTTGATTTTAGCAATCTCTTCTTTACTAAAACCTTGGTATTTTAATAAGGCCTGGATATAGTCGGGACGATTGCGGGTGAGGATGCGAAAATAAATATCTTTATTGCTCAGTAGTTGGTGTAATACGGTAACGGCGTTTTCTGGAATTAAAATGTGGCCATAGTGACCTTTGTAGTCCGGGTTTGGCCAATACTCACCAAATTCTTGAGTGAATTTGTCCCCAACATTATCAACTAACTGATCCAAAGCGTAATTGATTGCACCGCCTTGCTTTAATAGTGTTTTATAAAACCCGGAAGATACGACTTGTTTCCCTTCCGTTGGGGTGATGGTGCCGTCGAAATCACTCAGAATATAGATTGTCATGGAGAACTCTCAATTACAAAAAGGAGAGGATATCAAAAATGACCATTTTAGTCAAAACAAAGCCAGGTTGAACGCCCTAGGTTTTCTTTGGTTGATCGGGGGGTATCTCCTCTGAGTCAAGTGGTTTTTCATCTGCAATGGGATGCACGAGGTTTAAGTCATCTGTCTTCATTTTGAAGAGCCCTACGGAGCTGGCTAACCCTTTTTCACTACTGTGATATAAAGATGACGCTTCTTCCGCCGCTGCAAGGAGTCCCAGGCCTCCAACGAGAGTGAGCATTAAACTAGCTCCATGGGTTGGTAATGCGCCCAGAATGCCCACTGCTATTAAAGCGACCGCGGCAAAGATACACAAAGCAAGGCCTAATGCTTTCCAAGGCTTGGAAGCCTTTTTTGAAATCGCATGGGATAATCCAGCCAGTTTACGGGCATTTTCAGCCTGTGCTTTCGTGTCTTTATCAAGGCTAACGGCATTTTTGCAATACACCATCACTGAATTTAAATCGGCTAAGCTTTTGCTATCCACGTGTTGTTGGATTAGGGGTACTGTTTTGGCGCCATCGGTTATTTCATTAACCTGAGCGAGGATTTTTTTCCCTTGTTCGATGGCCGCTGCCATTTGAATGGTTAATGGTGTTTGTTGTTTTAATTGTGATAAATGAAGGGAAAACGCATTTTGATTTAATAAAAACTCGTTAACCGCTTCTTCACTGGGGACATTTAAAAAATCAACGTTGCCAACGGGGTTTTTTTTGTTGGTGTCGGCACTTTTTCGGTAAAGCTGCTTCGATGCCTCTGGACTAAAGGTGTTGCCCGCTTGCGACTCTTCTTTCATGCCTGGTGAGCCATGGACGTGATGGGTGGTCATCTCAGCGGCGTTTCCGCCTTCGGCTCGCATGGTTTCAATATTATCCGATTGATTTTCCAATCCATGGGCCTTGTAACGTCCTCCCATCCATATCTGAGTTGCTTTTTCAACTGCCGTTCCGGTTCTGTCTTGACCGCTCGCACAATTGACCACGCTTAAAAAGCCCTTTTTAACGGCTTGCAGCATGACTTCAGCGGCAGTGTATAATCGCCAAGCTTTGTGGAGCGGGGCACTTCCCCATGGACGATGTTCTTCTTCATCATAGAGGTTTTTAGAAACATCGATGAAGCGAAACGTGCCGTCAATATTGGTTGGCACATAGCTTAAATCGTCTTGGTTTTCTGACTCACCCGTGGTCGCTTGTTGGAGATGGTGTATCATGTCCCATTGGCTTTCAAGTGGGGTGTAAGTATTTAAGGTGGTAATATGCATCTTTGATAGATCACCACCCATTCTCTGTTGAGCTTCCAAGCGGATTTGCTCTAAATTTTCACGGGTATGACGTTGGATAGTGGCTTCATTTTCCCCTTTACCAACATAGACAGGCACCCCGGTTCTAGCTAGCCATATGGTATTGTCTTCGGCGCCTTTCCAATCGGTATTAGCCGGGATGTTATCCGAAGGAATATCAAATAATAATTCGTTTTTGACAATAAAGGCATTTTTAGCACCCACCAAATGGGTTTTTCTTGTTTGAGCGGGTAGGGCGCGATCATGCGCTCCCATTAACTGACTAAACAATGCATCAGCTTCCTGCATGGCAAGGTTTTGTGTGGTATGGGCGTTTTTGTCTTCACCGACTGGGTAGGGGTTAATATCAGTGAGTGTTTGAATAGCTTTCAATTGCTCATCGGTTTTATGAGTAACCGGGTATTGGCTTTCGCGCTGAAGAACCTTCGCCTTTTTATCATAGGTTAAGGTTATCATGGTCCGAGCAGGGACCATCAGGCTTGAAAGATTGCGGTAATGCGCCAACAGTCCTTCTGCCTCTTTTGGCGTTGCGATGCCTTGGGTGAGGTTTGCTTGATGCAATGCCATAAGTAATTTATCGTCAAAGGATTTTTCCAATGTTTTGATTTGCATCATGGCATCGTTTTTATCCAGTTGGCCGGCGGTTAGCATTCCAGTGGATAGTTCAGCAAGCGCTTGCTTCAGCTCGTTTCGGATTTGTTCTGCTAGCTTGTCATTATGAGGGTGATGTTTATGCTCTATCGCATAATCAATGGGTCTTAAGCGCGATAAGCAGCGTAATAGGGCATTATTGGCTTCAATGGCAGGGTGGTCAGATGGAATTCGTTTTTCAATAGGAAATGATTGGGTGGCATCACGAACCCATTCGCCGTTTTCATTCAAGGTTGAGACAATGCCGTACTGAGCATCATTGACTTCCCGAAGCAAATTGGCCAGGTGATCATAAATACTATTTCCGTCTGCATCGCCATTGGGGAGCAGGCTATCTTGAATCACCAAAGTTGCTAAATCGGCAGGGTTTTTAAACTGGTAAGGTGCGACTTTTTCACTCAAATGTTCCGGATCGGGACCCTTAAGAAGCCTGTTGAAATTGTCAGAATGTTGTTGTGGCATGATTAGCCTCGCATCGAATCAAATTTTTATGAACTTTCGTTTATTATAAACTGATTCGCTTAAGGTTTTGTTAACAGGCTGATTGGATAGAGAATAGGCGTTTGCTTCGGACAATTTTTAATAAACCTGTCTTTGCGAGCTTTGCGAAGCAATCCAGGACAATGTTCAAAGATGTATCGATCTGGATTGCTTCACTACGTTCGCAACGACGAGGTGTTAAAAAAATATCCGGTACAAAGGTATGAGAGTTATCAACTATCCCCAGCTACCAATCATCACACAAGGATACAAGGGGAAGGTGTTTCTTCATAAATTAAATCGCCGATGGGCTCTAGCGCTTCTTGGCAATCTTTATGGATGAGTAAGGTTGATTGCAGTAATGAGTTTGCTTGAGTTAGTAAATGATATTGCTCGTCGGAAGATTTAGCTCGGCTAAATTGATATGCATTATTTCGTAATAGTCGCAGGATACTTTGATGCAAATCGTCCGTTGGTTTAATTGCATCAAACGTCGCAGGATTCGTACTTTTGGGTTCAGGGTTGTCGGGAAGTTCGCTCAACAAGCTAATCATTTGGTTCAATTCGGAAGCATTGCCTAAAATATTCAATACAGTGAGAATACGACAATGTAGAAGGGCTTTGCGATTAGATAATTGATTTTTGCAGAATTGAATTAACCCTGTTTCATCCGTGATTTCATCAAGTACCTCGATTGCTTCCTTACCCTTTATCAGAATCGTTTTGCACAAATTATTCCATTCAATTAGTTTCAGTCGAAATTTATGATTTTCACGTATTTCAGAGGGTAGGTTAACGTTGTTTAATAGCGTACTAAGCTCTGCCAAGGTCTGAATCGATTTTAATCGGTTGTTAAAATCGAGAAGGCAATTCTTCTCAATGGCATTCAACGGTTTGTAATGTTCTATCCAATGATGAATGGTATTGAGAAAACTATACATGGCACGTCTTCCATCTGAGAACGAAAATCTGACTATAGCATGAGAATAGGTTATAATAAACCACTGTGATCATATTTGAGGCGAATATATTGCCTAGTACTTGAAGCTCGACTTTTTTGAACTTTCAAATTCACTTCTCATCAAAGCAAATTCCTTGTCAAATTGCTGTGTGAGCACCTCAAATTGCTCTAGACCAACCGAGATGCGAATCATCGTCATATCCCATTGTGAGTAGGTTGTTTGAGCAAAACCGAAGGAGCCCGATACGGGCCAAGTATTCCGACATAGACGTTGTAATTTAAAATTGGCATGTTGAAGGACATCGCTGCTTAAAGGTCCGACCATATTAATAGAATCAATGCCTATCAAGATAAATGGTCCATTTGCAATAATAGTTGCATCAGGGATTTTGGATTTCATGTAGTCAGCAAGCTTGCTAGCCAGTGCGCTTTGGTAATCGATGACGTCCAAGGTAATATCTGAGGCATAATAGCGATAAAAGGCTGCTAGATTATAATCGCAGACAACGGATTGGCATCGCTGGTTGAATTGGGTGACCTGAGCTGGTGTTGCGATAAGACAGGCAGAGCCTGCTGAGAATTTACCACTGCCAAGGCTTTGTTGCTTCTGCTCGCTTTTAAAAATAATGACCTGCAACTTGTTGGCTTGGATAAGATGTTGAATCTCGTCGCTGTTTATTAACGAAACAAGTTCGTCCTGACGTTTTTCAATGGTGAGGTCTAGTACCAGGGTGCGCGTTTTCCCTTGACACCAGTGTATCATATCCTTTTTTAATTGGGTAATAACGTCTGCTTTTAAATGAAAACAGGTTTCGCTATTTCTACCTAAATAACGGACGGTATCATCTGCTTTTAATGCCCGATGTTGCAGCGCGTCTTTAAACCCAACAATTTCAAAATAACCATATTCTGAATCGTGATACACGGAGGGTAATGGAAACCCCGGTAAATAGGCATCGGGTTTTTCCGGGTAAAGTAACCCGCTTAAACAAGCCATCATTGCCTTTCTGCCTTTGTTGGCGCTAATCACATTACTCATGGCAATTTCAGGACACCTAAGTGGGAATAAGGCCGTGTAATAAGTATCTAATTTTTGGAAGCCTTTTTGAAGCCGTAGTACATTGGTAATGAGTAATGAAAGTAAATCCATGGTTGCCGTGTAATGATTTTCAACTTGATATTGGGTCTTGATGAAGCTGAGATAATAGCGGATTTTCTCCAAGCAAGCATTTGCAATAATTTGATCGATGGGATTGCTAAACTGCAAGTTTGATTCTTGTAACAGACCTTCCCAAAGTGACTTTAACGCTTTCATGCATAGTTGGGCGTTTGCATTGTTCACTTTGGTATCAAACAAGGCATGGATTTGAGCAATATCGTTTCTTGAATCGAAGGAATTAAGCGCTGGTTGAACATAAATTTGATTGTCCTTGGCAAGTCTTAAATGCAGGTATTCTAAAGCAGACTGGATTGCATTGGGATTGTTATAGGCTTTAACAAACGTCGGATAAGTGGATGGCGAAAAAAAATGATGACGGTAGGCTTCATTTTGCCATCGAGCCGTACTCTGCTGCTTTTGTTCCAATCTCCTGACATGGGTGGCCTTGGCGGTATTCAGATGGATGGCGCTTTTTGTCGCAAGGGTTCCGCTCGCTGATGCCATGAGCATAACTGCGCGAGTCACTTTTTGGTGGGCGATTGTTTTAATATAGTTGTCCAATGATTCTTCATTAAAAAGTTGATTGATTTTGACAATGAAGTTGACCTCTTCAGCAATGAGTTTTGTATTTAACTGAGTTTTTAGCTCGATTTGGTCGATGATAGCATCCAAGCTATGTTGGGAAAGAACGCCCCTCTTAGCGACTTCACGGACTATTAATTTATGAAATAGGCGAAGGATTGACATTTTCCAGTCAGGAGGTGCCATTTTTGCCAATTGTTCTATCTCTTTATCTTTTATATACGCTATTCGATGCGCCTGGAGGTGGTGGTAATATTGCCGGGTTAGTTGGTATATCTCATCGACATTGGCGCCTTGTTGGGCAAAGTCTATTGGTAATTGGCCGCCCACAAATAAAGTATGCCAGAATGCTGGGTCAAGAGAATATTTGTCAGCGCGGTCATAGAATAGATTACTGAGCTGAAGGTGGGCTCGTTCTTCCGGGCTTGTCGGCTCATAGGCATGCTTTTCTGGTGCCTGCGCCAATTCGTTATGGATTAAGTCCAATAATGATTTGATGTTTTGCATTGTAACCATTCGGAACCCCCTAGGTTAAATTGCGCTTATCAGCATCGTTCCCTCGGAGCCATTATGTACCAAATAGATTATAATTGCATTATTTTTTTACTTATAATCACGATAAAACGCTAGGAAGTTCCCTTATCTTTTGCTAACGACAATGGTATGATTAATCAGGACCTACGAAACACGCCCAATTGCTTGGTAGAAACTATCTTTTTGCCATGACCTTGGGGGTTTGCATAAGTCTTGTCAATTCAAAAATTGCCTAGCAAAGGGAGAGTAAGCAATGGATCGCGAAATGGTTAATTTGATGCAAACGATTGCATCAAAAAGCATGCAGTTAGTGCATGAATTTTATCAACAGCCAACACCCCAGCCGCTGATCATTAAGCAATTCATTGATTTGTCGGAAGACTATTTTCATTTTTTGCAATTGATGTTTTCCAATCCTGAAAAACTCTATTGCATGCAAGTGGCTTACTGGCAAGAAGCCATGTCGTTAGTCAGTGAGCAGATGTCGCTTTGGGCAGAGGGCAAAGTTACCCAAAGCCCGGACAAACGGTTTGCTGATGAAAGTTGGGCAACCAGTCCGTTCTTTTATTTACTATGGCAACAATACATGTTAGCTGCAAAGCATATCCAACAGCTGGTCGACTCAGTGGAATATAAAGATAAAAAGACAGCCAAAAAAATTGCCTTTTTTACAAAACAATACCTCGATGCGTTGTCACCATCAAACTACATTCAAACTAATCCCGTTCTCTTACAAGAAACCATGCAATCAGGTGGAAAAAACATCTTGCAAGGGTTAAAAAGCTTGCTTGAAGATTTACACTCTGGCAAAGCCCATTTTAATGTGAAAATGACCGATTATGATGCATTTCAAGTAGGTAAAAATATCGCATCAACGCCTGGCAAGGTTATTTTTGAGAACGATATATTTCAATTGATTCAATACTCACCAATGACCGATAAGGTCAAAGCCGTCCCCTTATTAATTATTCCGCCCTGGATTAATAAATACTATATCCTCGACTTGAGTGAGGATAATTCATTGGTTCGTTATTTAGTTGGAAAAGGAATGACCGTGTTTATGATTTCTTGGGTGAACCCCGATGAAGATCATAAAGACGTTGGATTTTTTGATTATATGACAGAAGGTGCGTTGAAAGCACTCACGGTTGTTAAACAACAGACTCAGCAAGCCAAAGTGAATATGCTTGGGTTTTGTGTGGGTGGCACCTTATTATCGTGCTTATTGGCCTATTTAAAAGCGAAGAATGACCATTCCGTTCAGTCTGCAACATTCCTGACTTCGTTAATCGATTTTAGCGATCCAGGTGATTTAGGCATCTTCATCGATGAGGATCAAATTCAGATTCTGGAAGATGAAATGAATAAAAAAGGCTATCTTGATGGCCGCTTCATGGCAACCACGTTTAATTCACTACGTGCCAATGATTTAATATGGTCGTTTTTTATTAAAAACTATTTGCAAGGTAAAAACCCAGTGCCTTTTGATATTTTGTACTGGAACAACGACTCGACGCATTTGCCTGCAAAAATGCATTCACAATACCTACGGTGGATGTATTTGCATAACGATTTAATTAAGCCTAATCAATTAAGCGTTGGTAAAACAGCGTTGGATGTGCATCAGATTGATACACCTTCCTTTTTTGTATCCACGGAAAAAGATCATATTGCGCTTTGGCAAACCACATACAATGGCTTTTTAGCTTTTAACGGTGAAAAACAATTTGTATTGGGTGGTTCAGGTCATATTGCCGGCATTATTAACCCACCAAGCCCAAAGAAAAAATATGGATACTACACCAACCCAACGTTGGATGCGGATGCCCAGACTTGGCTTAAGCAAGCAAGCCATCATCAGGGATCCTGGTGGCCTTATTGGTTGAAATGGTTAAAATCCAAATCAGGTGGATTTGTGCCTGCTCGGTCGGTTGAAAATGGGAAATACAAACCGATTGAAAATGCGCCTGGAAGTTATGTGATGGTGAAAAAAGGGCATATCCAATAACAAACGTATCAAGCAAAAAAAAAAGATGCTTATAACGGAAGTATCCTTCACGTTATAAGCATCCGCGCCACTTTGATTGAGTATTTCGCTGGGCCTAAGCCCTGATTAAGCATAGCAATACAAATTATTTATCTTTTTCTTTCTTCACATGGATATCTTTGCTGAACTCTTTAGCGGATTGCTGAACGATGTCGAATGACTTTTGCCAGTAATCGAGCGTTTTTTTGCCTTGCTCTACCATTGCCTTAAGTTGAAATTCAATCACATCTTCCGGCTTTTTAACTTTGAAGAAGTCTTCAAAGTTTTGGTTTTTTAAATCTTGCAATGCTTTTAAATTCAATTCAGCAAATGCTTGCATAGGCTTTTGTACTTTATCATACAACTCGCCCCATTTTTCAAAGTATTCATGATTCATTTTTTTCTCCTAATGTTGCACCGCACAATTCTAGTTTAGGAGGGTATAATTTAGTTGTCAAGTAGTTTTTTGTGCATCGCACAAAATAGAGGAATTCATTCGTGAACGTTTGCGTTTCCGTCTGCGTTACCGAAATAATTTGGCTCCCATAATTAAGAATCTATACCCAATTTTCTACTAATGCGAGTGTTCTCATGTTAATTTTTAGGTAAGCAGGTATTGGATCGGTAACGCAGACGGAAACGCAAACGTTCACGTCAAAGGTTTTTTTATTTTAGGTTAGGTCTATAGGATCGGGGAAATTGATGGAAGTCATTAACAAGTCCTGATAGTATCGCAGTGAGAGGTTGGTTTTCGATAATAAGGAGCATTAATCATGATTTCAATGACCACCTATTGGCAGCAACTCCAAGATAGCCTGAATCAATTACCCCATCCTGTGACTGAAAAACTGGACCCGCAAATAATACAAACTGCAACCAGCATGGTTGAGATTGGTGAGTCCATTGAGAGAATGGTGCTAACTAAAATCAAGGGGGTTTCAAATTCTTTGCACGAAGCTTCTAAAAATTTTAACAACCTGATTACTTACGATTATCAAGGAAAGTCCTATTCGTATTATTTACCAAAAGTGACCGATAGAGCGAGCTTGATATTTGCGATATTGTATTATCAGCACCTTAGAAATTATGCACAGGTTGAGTACCAGGGGGTAATAAATTGGTTTCGATCGATGGTAGTCGAGGGTATTGAAACCAAAAAGCCAACGACCAAAATTCAAGCGCTGGCGATGCTTTCACAAATAAAATCCTACTCCCAAAGCCAATCGATTGAGCTGATTGATGAACAGCTGCTCAAGCAAGATAACGAACCGATAAAGGATTATGTCCAACGGGTTTTGACGATGTTACCCATCGAGCCACCCAGCAACGCATTGAGTAAGCTTAATCAACCGGATGAGGTCACACAATGGCAACAATCTTTGTCGGCACTTAATGAGAAAATGCGGCTGACTATCGACAAAATCTATCGATTAACCGGTAAGCTCTCAGCGTTTCATTTATCGATGCAACAATCTCAAGAAAAGCATAAACAATGGCAAAAGCAAGGTTTGTTTAGCCGCTTTTTCTACTGGCTAATACAATGGGTTTATGTCTCTCCACTGGCCAAGCAGATTGAAGAAGCTGAAAAGACATGTCAGCAAGCAGATGAGGATCTTCGTCAAGAATTGGGCGAGCAAACCAACTCAGGTCTTTATCTTCTTACTCTTTATCAGCAAGCTGAGCAAATTAGTCGCGAGCAAACCGGTATTCGCCAGAAAATAGAACAGTCTCAAATCAAACAACAGCCACAGCTTGAATTAGTGCCAAAAGAAGAAATATTAGTCACTTCGAAGGAACTGGAGAAATTGACCAAGGATGTGGCTACCATGACTTTATCCGATTGCACCCATTTCTTTGCTAAGAATTTGCCCAGTCGCAAAACAATGGAATTAATTGCGGTGGGGTTAGGTGCAATAGCGATTCGCAATATAAATGGCTTTTGATACTTAACAACTTAATAGGCCCGTCGTTGCAAGCTTTGCGAAGCAATCCAGGACAATGTTGATAGATGCATCGATCTGCATTGCTTCGCGATGCTCGCTGCGACAAGATATTATAAAAATTGTCACGTACAAAGAACAAAACGCCCAATTAAGTTTTGCATAACACGTCCTGAATACGCTTTTGTAATAATGGGATAACCTCCTGCTCAAACCAAGGATTGTTCTTTAACCAACGGTTGTTGCGTGGACTTGGATGGGGCAGGGGAAGGATTTTGGGCCAGTATGCTTGCCAGTTTTTGACTGTTTCAGTCAGCGTTTTGTGGTGTTTGCTGTCAGGGATATGATAGGCAATCGCATACTGGCCAATCGCTAACGTCAGCTGGATATTGGGCAATTGCCCAAGTAGCGTTGCTCGCCAATGTCGGGCACATTCTGGTCTTGGGGGTAAATCGCCCGATGCCCCTGTTCCTGGGTAACAAAATCCCATCGGTAAGATGGCTAATTTCGTCTCATCATAAAAAATATCTCGGCCAATGCCCATCCAGTTTCGGAGTCGGTCGCCGCTGGGATCATTAAAAGGCAGCCCCGTTTCATGGACGCGTCTGCCTGGCGCTTGGCCCACGACTAAGATGGTTGCATCCGGATGCATTTGCAAAACGGGTCGCGGCCCAAGTGGCAAATACGGTTGGCAGATGGTGCATTGCCTTACTTCTTGTAGGAGTTGTTTAAATGTGTTTGTCATTTGCCAAGAAATCAACTATTCGAAAAAAGGTGCTTTAGGGCGTGTTCCTAACGCCTTCCGACTTAAAACTAATTCAGTGACGTCAACATATCCGGACTATAGTCAATCAAATCTAGACCTTTTTGGATTTTTTCGACCAAATTTGGGTTAGCGATGAATCGTCGGCCGATGGCAACACAATCAAACGCGTTTTGTTGAATGCCTTGTTCTGCTTTTTCGATAGCATAACTGCCACAGGCAACCAATTTTCCTTGATAATGTTGGCGCATAAAAGAGGTCATGGTTCTACCTCCGATTGAAGAATAATTCAGACTATCGTCGAAATTCCCGGTATGCACATAGGCAATCGGCAACTTGTTTAATGCATTCAGTAGTGCCACAAAAACAGCTTCATCTCGATGATCTTCTTCAATTTCATTTAAATAGGCGGCAGGGGAGAGGCGTATGCCAACGCGTTCAAAACCGATTGCTTCACCGCAGGCTTTGACAATATCTACCGCGAATTTGGCCATGTTTTCAGCTGTTTGACCGTAATTATCGGTTCTTAAGTTAGTGGCGTGATGCAAAAACTGATCGATAAGATAACCATTGGCTGCGTGGATTTCGACGCCATCAAAGCCTGCATCCCGGGCATTTTGTGCCGCTTTGGCATAAGCTGTCACTAACCCAAGTATTTCTTGAATGCTAAGGGCGCGATTTTTACCATAATACAATCCTTCTGCCCGCTTTATTTTACCCGACATGGTGGTTTCCGATGGGCCAAGAGGAAGGTCGCCATTTAAAAATAGCGGATGACTCACCCGGCCAACATGCCAAATTTGGCAAAAAATTAGGCCCCCTTGGGCATGGACTTGATCGGTGACGGTCTTCCAGCCAGCGATCTGGTCTTGGCTGTAGATTCCGGGGGTGTTGCTATACCCTCTTCCATCTGGACGGATGATTGTCCCCTCGGTGATTACCAATCCAGCCCCCGCTCGACGAGCATAGTAATCAGCCATCGCTTGGGTGGGAACCAAATGATCGTCGGCCATATTTCGGGTCATGGGTGCCATGACAATATGGTTTTTTAAGGTGATCAGGTGATTTAATTGGCAGGGTTCAAGTAACTTCATCAAATTAACCTCATGGGGAAGATGATTTAAAAATGTTATTTATTGGTAGGGATATAGCTCTTCCATTCTTCGATAGTCTTAGGAAGATTCTCGAAAAAGGACTGACTTCGCTGTAAAACATCCCCCCGCATTTTCGTTAGATTGACATCTTTTAATTGTAAGTCAGTTGTATCGGGTGTTTTAGCATACAATTGCGCTAATTTTGATTGGGTATCAGGGGATACGGCGGCACGTCGCCAAAAAAACCAACCGGAATTTTGTGCTTCAATGTCGGTGTCTGCCCAAGTCTGAACATTTTTTAAGGAGGTGTTTCTAGCAACCGTGTCTGTTAATTCGAGAACATCGGGGTTATTTAACTTATCAACACCACCTTGTTGCATCATCTTGCGATAGCTACTATAAAACGTAGTTTGTTGAGAATTGACATCGGCAACAAGGCCTTCTCTTTTGAGATAAGAATAGCCGCCAAAAAAGCCAGAAAAAAAAGTAAATACGGGTCTTTTAAACAAAGCAAATGCTAACCCTGCACCGAGTGCTGCGAATAGATTGGTATCATTGTTACGCAAAGCCAACCAGCTTTTTTGTAAGGCGGATTGCTGTTGTTTGGTTTGTGCTAATTCTTCTTCAAATGCCATTTTGATTACTCCTGTAAAAGCGTCATCATAAAAGTGAATACCCAACAAATCAATCAATATTCGACATGGAAAGATTAAATCGGTTATTTATCCAAGCATTTGACAAGGACTAAGCGGTTTGTAACACTTTGATAATCGGATAATTATCATGGCGAATTATGGGAACTCATCATCAACATTCTTCTTCCAAAAAAGGCATGCTCCCTGGCACAGTCGTTTATATTGGCAAGCAGCCGCCAAAAAAAACCTGCTTTCATATATTTGTTTATGATAAGCAGACATACCAAGCTTATGAAGTTTTTGATAAAGAGGCAGTTTTCAAGGCAATTGAAGATGGGATGCATGTATGGATTGATATCTGTGGCTTAGAAGAAATCTCGACTATTCAGCAAGTACTAACTGAATTCAAAATCCATCCATTGTTTATAGAAGATGTTTTTAATACAAGACAACGGCCAAAATTGGAGGTAATTGATGATTGCTTATATATCGTCGTTAAATTACTAAAGCCTGACAACAAAGATCAATTTACCATTGGCTCAGAGCAGCTTAGCTTAATGATAGAAAATAATTTTGTCATCAGTATTCGTGAAACAGAAAGTTATGATTTTAAATCGCTTTATACTCGCGTCATGGCAGAGCCATCCCTGATACGGCAAAAAGGAAGTGATTATCTGCTTTATTTGCTCTTAGATACCATCATCGATGATTACTTTCATACGGTTGAACATACCGCAAAGCAGCTAGAAACGATTGAAAGCCATATTTTAGAAGATTCCAAGAAAATTCCCATTCAACATTTGTATGCCTTTAAACGACAAACCATCATTATGCGTAAAACCATTGCTCCCATCCGAGATGTTATTCATTTGTTAATCAAGGAAAGTGGAAACAGGCCTATGAAGAAATTTGAATTGTATCTCCTGGATCTTCATGATCATTGCATTCGATTGATTGAAGAAGTTGACTTACAACGAGAGTTAACTAAGAGCATACTGGATATGTATTTATCATTTCAAAACAACCGAATGAATGAGACGATGAAAATTCTAACCATATTTGCTAGTTTATTCATTCCGCTCACCTTCATTGTTGGATTGTATGGCATGAATTTTAAATACATGCCAGAGCTCAGTTGGCGTTATGGTTACCCCATAGTCTTAATTATCATGACCGGTATTGCGGGTGCTATGCTCTATTATTTTAAACGGAAAAAGTTGTTTTAAGTTCGATCAAAAAGGATGATTCGTTCCTTTAGGCAATAGAAGAGGGAATAATAACCAACGGGCCTTTGTTTCCATCGGCTATTTTCCCTTGCCAATATAAAGTGCCTAACAAGGGTAATAGTGCCGCAGTGCATACCACTAGATTGGTTTGATACTGGGTCATTAGGATAAAATACAGCCCAATCGCAAGTACCGTTAAGCTAATTTGCTTCAGAGTTGAGATGGTTTTTAAATTCGGGGAGTGCAATGGTTTATAAATGGTTGAGTTCGCACGTCCCGCAGCGTTGACCACCCATTCCGGTGGCATAATAAATGCGAGGATTTTCTCATGCCAAGTTGGTAAATAATGGGAATAGAAAAGAACATCTTTAATCACTTTGATATTGGCATAAAAGGGGTTCCACGAATCCAACGGATCGGTAACGCCATAGGTGACTGCTTCGTCTTCAGGCTCAAAGGTGCCAAAGAGTTTATCCCAAATAATCAAACTACCCGCATAATTTTTATCAATGTATTGGGGACTTGTACCATGATGGACGCGATGGTGTGAGGGCGTGTTAAATACCTTTTCTAACCAACCTAATTGTTGGATGGATTGAGTATGAATCCAAAATTGATAGATGGTGTTAAACGTATACATAATGCCAAAGACAATCGGCGAAACACCCAGCATAGCCAAGGGTAAAAAAAAGACCCAGGATGTCATGGCTTGAACCACACCCTGTCTTAGGGCAACGGATAAGTTATAATAAGTGCTTTGGTGATGAACTGAGTGGCCAATCCATAAAAATGCACACCGATGGCTGCATCGGTGGAACCAATAATAACAAAAATCCACACCTATCCAGGCAACAAACCAGCTGATCCAAGTCGAACCATCCAGCTGCCAATAGCCATAATGAAGGTATAAATAATGGTAGACAACAAGAATGACAATTTTCATCGGTAAAGCGGCAATTTCTTCCACAATGCCAGTGCTAATATTGTTTAATGAATCATTGAGGTTATAACGGTCAGTCTTGTTGCGAAAAGAGGCATAAAATTCGACAAGAATGAGTATCATGAAAACAGGTACCGCCAACACCATGATAGAACTATCCATTTTTCAATCCTGGATTTGAAAAGTTGCTCATTTAGTTATATACCCATCCAGGGTGTCATTGCAAGTATTAGTCTGGGTATATACTATGGGACAAAATATCATTGAACGTTACGTGCCCGCGCCCGTGTCCGTGCCCGTGCCCGGTATTTAAGGAATTGAATGAGCTGTTAGCATTGCCCAAGATACTTGATTTTTATCAAGAAAGGGAAGCTAAATGATAGAAAAAAATCCTTTCTGCTTGTTTCTATGCTCATTAAAATGGTTAGAAATAGTAATTACAAAAAAACGGGCACGGACACGGGCACGGACACGGGCACGGACACGGGCACGGGCGCGGGCACGTAACGTTCTGTTGGTGTGGCTAAAAACGAGATCACCCCCTGAAATCCGAGTTGCAATTTACACCAAATTGCGTATGCTATGATTTTCGCAGTTGGCAGTGAAGGATGCACTCGAAACAACTTGGACGTTTGGTTTGCTGTGTCTGTGCTTTGGGTTTGTTCATCGATGGGTACGATTTATATATCAGTGCCATTGCTGAGCCTTTTATAACCCAGCAATTTCATCCCACCCCACTCATGCAGGGTTTAATTCAGGCTGTCGCGCCGTTGGGGGCAATGACCGGGGCTATTATCATGGGCCGGGTTGCTGACAAAGTTGGTCGAAAAGGCATGTTAGTGGCCAACTTAATCTTTTTTGTTATCATTGCTGTGCTATCCGCCTTAGCTTGGGATTTGCCTTCCTTATGTCTGTTTCGTTTCTTCATTGGATTTGGTGTTGGTGCGGATTACCCCATCGTTGCAGCCTATTTGGCGGAGATGATTGAGCCAAGCAAACGGGCGAAAGCGATGGCTTTCGTGATGTTTGTCAATTGTTTAGCATCACCGGTCGGTGCGTTGGTTGCATGGGGTGTTTTTTCCCTGTATCCCCACCTTGATGCCTGGCGCTTTCTCTTTGCTTTAGGGGCCTTCCCAGCGATGGTCGGTTTAGCCTTGCGCGCGCGTTTACCGGAAAGTTTAACTTGGAGAGCACAACAACGCCTTTTGGCAAAGGAACCGAAACAATATCATCGCGTTTTATCCAATCAATATTTCAGTAAAACGATCGCATTATGTGCCTGCTGGTTTTTTATGGACATTGCCTATTACGGGATTGGTCTTTTCACCCCTACCATATTACATGCCTTGCACATTAGCTCGGGGGCTAATTTTCTTGAAAATGCACCCGATGTGATTCGGTCGACATTATTTTTCAATTCATTCATTATGCTAGGTGCTTTTAGTGTGATTTTTGTCATTCAGCGAGTCAACTTAGTATCATTACAAAAACTTGGATTTGCCATGGGATTTGCTGGGATGGTATGCATGGCGGTCAATCCGTCCTTCGCCATGGTATTTTTCGGATTTGCGCTATTTAACTTTTTCATCAATTTTGGTCCAGGGATCACCACCTATTATTTGCCAACAGTCATTTATCCACCTGCCATTAAAGCAACAGGGCATGGATTAGCCAGTGGCTTTGGAAAGCTTGGCGCGGTAGTTGGCACCTTGTTTTTACCCTGGTTGATGCATACGTTGGATATTTATAAGACGTTAGCCTTATTATCGTTAACCCTTCTGATCGGGTACAACTTAACCAACTTTTTGACAGACATGCCATCCATTCAAGGAGAATCCGATGCAATACCTGTTAAGTGACGAGCAACAAGCCTTCTGGCAACAAAATCGCTACTTGATATTAACGAACTTCATCGAAGATATCGAAGCGTTAGTGTCTTGGTGTAATGACATTATGACGTGGCCAGATGCGCCGGGGAAGTGGATGAAATATTATGAAACCAATCAAAAAGGGCAGTCCCAACTTTGTCGAGTTGAGAACATCCTCCAATACCACTCGGATGTCAACGAACTCGCTCGAGGGAAAAGGACTCTTGCGTTGTTATCACAGTTGATGGGGGAGGAAGCATGCTTATTTAAAGAAAAGATCAACGTGAAATTACCCGGCGGAAATGGCTTCACCCCCCATCAGGATGCACCGGCTTTTATCACCTTTAAGCAAACCTATCATATCACCATGATGGTGGCTATTGATGAGGCAACTCTGGAAAATGGCTGTTTAAAAATTGCAACAAACTATCAGCATGGCAAACAGACTTTGCCGCAAAAAAAAGATGGCTCCATTGCCGATGAATGGGTTCAACAATTTTCGTGGCAACCGTTGTTAACCAAGCCGGGTGATGTGGTGTTATTTGATTCGTATTTACCCCATTATTCGGAAGCCAACCATAGTCATCGATCACGGCGCGCTTTCTTTATTACTTACAATCGGCTATCAGAAGGCGGTTCTAAGCGAGAAGACTATTTTGCCGATAAGCGTCAGCATTTTCCCCAAAATTGTGAACGGCTACCAAACACCGATTATTCAGCAGGGGCTTCCATCTATAATGTTGCAAACCCAATTGGGGTGACGGCGGATGAATGAGGATCAACTGAGGCGCATTAAGGACATCTTACACCAATTTGAGGCGATGGATTATATTGGCGAAGCAGTATCTCAGCTAGAGCATGCGCTTCAATGTGCGTATTTTGCACAGAAGTGCGGTCATTCGCATGAGATTATCATTGCCAGCTTGTTGCATGACATAGGGCATGTTGCTTTGACAACCCCACAACCGCAGATGGCCGAGCTTGGAGTGATAAATCATGAATGGATTGGTGCTCGGTTATTGCTTGAAATGGGGTTTTCTCCCACGGTTTCACAGCTTGTTGGTCACCATGTGAATGCGAAGCGCTATTTGAGTGGGAAAAAGCCGGCTTATTATCAACGGCTATCTTCAGCCAGCAAAGGGACATTGGCATTTCAAGGGGGCCCCATGTCTTTTGCAGAAATGGCTGCCTTTGAAGCGTTACCATTATTTAAGCAAATCATTCAAGTGCGCACCCACGATGAAAAGGGCAAGGAAGTGGATTTGGTTACCCCAGCGCTTGACCATTATTTGGCAATGATGGCCGATCACCTCGGCCAAAATCAAAAGCCAAAGACCGTTAAAAAGACAATTTATACGGTTGAGTATGATCCAGACGCATCCCATCAATTAATGAACCTATGCAAATGGCATGATTTTGATATGGCGCTGATTGACCATCCTCAACCGATTCAATCCCCGTTTATTTATGACTACAATTTATCACAGCTTGACTGCCAAAATTCTTTTATGGAGGAAACCATCCAATTAATCAATGAGAGTGTGCTTAGTCGCTATTTGTTGGTTGCTAAACCAGGCGGGGTGGCAAAATTAGCGGAGCTGGGAAAATTTGATCTAGTCATCCTTTAGCGCTAAGGTTGATTAGGCTTAAGTTCATCATTAACGAATAAGGAATATCCGTGCTTCGATCAGGGAAATTTTTCAGAATGCCAGAAGAAGAACAACAACAAACAGTCCGTCAATTGGCAATGCATTTACCAGAGGATACCTCACGTTTCAATCTACTGCCTGCAGGGGGGTATGAGGAGGAATCATCGCAAGGATACCGGCTTGGACAAATAAAACAACATTTGCAAAAGCAAGTTCCTAATTTTTTGGATTTAGTGCGCCAAACTGAGCTAGGCCAGCAGACATGGTGTGAGAAAAACTATCAAGCACTTTTCCCATTGTTTAAAGCCATCAAGGAAGGTAGGCCAACACAGGCGATACGATGCTTTCAAAAGTTGCTTAAAGATCCAGTTATCCGTTTATTGTTGTCTGTCCATAGCCAAGCGTATCTTGAGTATTTAATTCAAGCATGTGCCAAAGCGAGTCGCGATAAACCGTCTTGTTTATACCCTAAAGATGAAGATTGTTTAATCAAACGTGACACGTTTGAGTTATTGTTAATGGATTTGGTTCGAACTGTAGGCAGCGTCTCAACCATCAATCTATCTTTCAATTTGCCCACGCATCATGCCTATTATGATAAGGGAAACGGATTTTGTCTTTTGAATAAAACCGCAGCCATGATTTACTATTTATGCAATGGAACGGATACAAAAAAGCCAATGCCTTTTATCCTTGGCCTAGACATTAACCGAGATGATGGGTTGAATGATATCTTATGTCGGGATAAGGATTTGCCATTTGTTCATATCGATGTGTGCGATCCAAGGGTTTATCCATATCACAGCATCGAAGACATTAAATCTAAGCTGGGCAATATCGGCTTTACCTGGGAGCAAAATGGGGCTGTCCATGTCTTCTCCCGTGACCAGCAATCCTATCATCTCGTGGATTTAAGTGCCTATACCAAGCGGGGTGATGATTCACTCCATCCGGCGCTAGAGTATATCAAAATGCAATTAGGCCAACTACTTTCTTCCCATTCATCCATCGCGATTTTTGCACCCACCGGATATGATGCTTGCGATTTAGAACCTGCTCCGTGTGCGAATTACTTTGCTAAGACGGAGGAAGAAATGGATTCAAGTGCAAAACAATATCAACGTCTAACGATGGATGACTATCGGTCGATGATGGATTGGCTGATGCAACAAACGGTCAGCTCGGATTTAATTACGAATTTTTATTACAGCCTTGAAGGCGGCTATACGTCGCAAGTATATGCGCCACTGGTGGTTGATATGGTGAAAAAAGCAAACGATTATTCAGCAAGAACAAAGACAGATCACTATCTAGTCAATGAAAAAAAGCCAAGCTCATGTATTTGAGTAAGCATTTCAAGCCCCATGCGCTATTCATCAAAATAATAACTTCGATTCAACAACCCCTCATCCGCCCGTTGGGAACCTTCTCCCCATGTCTGGGGAGAAGGGAACATGAAGCAAGTTATTTAGAAGTCCTGGAAGTGTTACATGTTATGCATATTTGCTTTTAACACATTATCAGCGCCGATGATGGCGATGTTTAATCCTTTGCACGCACGGATCACTTGTTTAATACAGTTTTGATGACGACGTTCGTAAGCATCGTAATCGTTGGATATATTGCGAAAGGGGACGGTGAATTGGCAGCTGGTTGAACTCGCATTGGCAATGCGGTCTTTATCGCTTAAGCGAACTGAGAGAATGTTGCTGTTATCCAGATGAATCAAATGGCATGTGGCGCCCTGATGATTTTGGAATTGGCGAATCAAGTCATCATAATTAAAGCAGGGGCACGCGTTAGCGCTAGGCAGGGAAGCCATTAAAATAAACGCTAACGCAGCCAGTTTCAAGCATCGCTCAATCCGTTTTATGGCCATTAGTTTTCCTCAGTCAAGGGCCGTTATCAAAAGTATAGCAAGCTTGAGGGTGTTTGTTCGCTCTCAGTATTTGCTGGCTCAACCCTAGGCGTTGGTGCTGGGCTTGGGCTGGGGGAATGCGTTGTGTTGGGGCTGATATCCGTGTCGTTTGTGACTATCTTTACAAAATCAGGACGACTTAGCATGCTAGCAAATGAAGAAAGGGGTGGCTCATTACTGGTTGGGGTAGATACCGATGGGCTTTGGCTTTTGGCGCTTGTAAACAGTCCCTTAATACCGTGCCATAAAGTAACAAAAATTTGTGACACGTTAGCCCAAAGAAAGCTAAAGAATCGACTGACAACACCTTGGTCCATTTGTTTTGCAACCTTTGTTACGGCATCAAGATGGTTATCCAGGCTATAAATGTCTTGCAGCTTTTCTAGGAATTTTTGGCAAATAATCGCCTGCATTTTAGAGGATGGATGAACATCATTCCAAAACATCGCGCCGGTGTCTTCTGCGGGTGCGATGCCGGGGGTAGGTTTCCAATTCGGATCATCGGAGAGCGGTTTTTTTAATAGATTGGGATCAAAACCGTATTTTTGGGGATTATCATATACCTCGTTAAACTGAGTATACACATCAAACACGTTGGGTTTGGATTGTAGCTTTGCACATTCCGATTCAAGACGTGAGTTATAGTACTGAATAACTTTTTGAATTTCCTTGATGTCAGCTGATTTTATCTCACCTTTATCCAAGGCTTTTTGATAAAACGGTGTTTTTGTTAAATCAGGTAAGTTAAGGATGGCAAACTGGGAATACCCATGGTTTTGCAAGGTTTGGATATGATCAATGATGGCATTTATCGCCTTATCGGCTTCGTCTATTGTCGGGGTTTTATTAACTGTTATTAAATCATTGGCGCCGGCCCAAACGGTAATTAACGTCTCATCTTTTAATTGTTTAACGTCATCAGCAGATTTACCTTTCAGCAGCTTGGCTTCATTTTGTAAAAACTGGTGCCGTTGTATGGCTAAATTAATGACAATACCTTGTGCGCCGAGTTTTTTGACGCTATCGGTTAAAGATGAGAGTAATGCTTTTGGATTCTCAACGCTGTATTCAACATCTTTTAAAATACCTTCAAGCGAATCCCTGGAGAGATCCTCAATCCCCTTTTCAATATCCTCCCCCAGACTATTCAGAATTTTATAGGTTGCTGCGGTTGAACCACCTTCGGCATAGTTACGTATGAGATGATGTTGGAGAATATCGACTTCATTTTCTGGTTTGATTAAGCCATTGACAAAGGCTTCCCATAATTTTTTGCGCAGCGCTTCATTTGGAACGGCTTGATTAAAGATTTTGTCAGCCCAATAAAGCGCTAGAAAATCTGGCCAGACTAATCCATCAGCAAAGCGACCATCGCCTGATTTATCCAGGCCAGTGCCTGGGATAGGAAATAAACCAAACAGTCGTCTTTCATCGAGATTACCCGAGTCAGATAAACTGTCTCCAAAAATAATCATGCGTGCGAGATCGTTCTTAGTCATTAACACACCCGAATAGAACTAATCATTAATGCGCAAATATAACACAACATGATCGAAAAAGTCAATCTAAAAGGGATTAGCAATCAAAATCGTCTGGAAAGGTAATAGACACGCTCGTGCCATTTCGATCCAGTCGTTGAGGGCCATCTTTAAGAACACATTTTCCAACGGCAGATTGGCTACCGATAGGTCCTGTTGAGATAAGATTGTTAGGGATGTTACCTGCGACTGGTGTTGCTGCGATGTCATACTCGCCACAAGGAACAGCGACTGAACTTGCATGCCCAAATGGGACCCTATCAGAATAATTGCTGCCTTCCCCACTATTCTTATAGTTAGCATTGACATATGTGTAGTTTGATTGGCCAGTAAAAGATTGCACACTGAAGTGAATTAAGCCGAAGCAATTGTTATCTGCACCTGCCGCAAGTGGGGTAATTAATAAAGCAAAAATGGTTGAAAATAAAAGGGTTCGCATGTTCATCAGGTACTCCATTTATTATAAGGGTACTCAGTATGCTAGTTGCAAGATTGGTTGTCAATGAGGCGTATTTTAAATAGCAGCATGCTATTAAGATAACCATATCATGGACGCTGCCCAATTAATTAATACTAAAATAGAAATTATTGTTTTAATCATGACTAAATCAAGTTAATGTAAATTAATAGTTTTTTATCCATTAACCAAACGTGTTCGGGATTATAGGAATGCCTGTTATTGAATCAGAGTTAAGGAAACACCTCATCAGGAGCAATAAGTATTAATATCAAGCAGTAATGACACGATGTAAGCTATTCATATAAGGAGATTTTGATATGGCTAAAGAGTTACCTAAAAGCGTTGTTATTATTGGTGCAGGCCCTAGCGGTGTATTTGCTGCCCGTCGTCTGCAACAAATTGCTAAAGAAAAAGGCAAAGAAATATCCATTGTTATCCTTGAAAAGGAAGCACAAGTCGGTGGGAAATGTAGCTCTTATTCGGATCCTGATAATCCGGAATTAGTCACAGAACGAGGGGCTGCATTAGTGGCACCGAATTATGGGGTTGTCATTGATGCGATTAAAGAAAATCAGCTTGACTATGAATTGGTCCTCGAGTCACAAGAGGATAGCGTTGAGTTTGCCCAGTTTTTTAAACAGTTAAGTGGCTTTCAGAAATTATCGAATGGGTTACAACTTGTTAAAGAATACATTCAGTTTATCAATGATCATCAATCCTATTTAAACGCCAAGAAACATAATACCTGTCTGCCTGAAAATCTTAAAAAGCCCTTTTTAGACTATGCTCAGGAAAAAGGGATGACCTTATTGCCATTATTCGCCCGCGCTTTTGTTCCAGCCTTTGGATATGGGGATAATCGGGATATCGCCACCTTTTATGTGTTGGAGTATTTCGGTCGTTTTACCATTTTAGACATATTGCTGGCTAAAGCCTTGTTAGGAAAGCAACCCTTATTATCAATTAAAGGCGGTTATCAGGGGCTTATTGAAGCAATTGCGAAAGATTTTGACGTTAAAACATCGGTTCAAGTTGAAAAAATTACTCGTGATAAGGATACAGTCAACGTTGAATACCAAACAGAAAAAGGGGAGCAGAAAACAATCACAGCGGATATGTTAATCCTAGCTACCTCCCCGCTGCAATGGCCAAAAATGGGATTGGATGCAACTAAAAATGAACAATCATGCATTGATAATTTAAGCTATTATCGTTATCCCGTGGCCGTATGCAAAATAAAAGGGCTTGCACCGAACCATGTCTTTTTCCCAAAAGCATTAGACAAAGAATATTTTGGTCATCTTGCCCTGATTACGACTCGCGATAATCGTCCCAATCCGGAAGACGGTCGATTATGCACGATTTATGTGAATCTTCCCCCCGGCCCCAACACGTATCAAATGGATCGCACAGAGCTGACAAAAGAACTTCTAGCCGTTCAAGGAGTCACTGATGTTGAATTTTTAGAAGAAAAAACCTGGGAAGATTACATGTCGGCTGTTCCTTGGGAAATACGTCAACAGTTGTATGAAGAGCAGTTAAAGGGCAACACGCTTCATTTAAACTCCTGCATGAGTTTTGAAGATGTGGCCGCTGTTGCCAATGCAGCGACGGATACCCTCAATGAGTACTTGGGGTTAGATTTGTCCTTGGTGGAAATGGAATATCGAAAAAATTGGGAGCGTGCGAATACATTCTTTTATAGAAAGCACCTACCACCAGTGGACCAAGTCAGTGTCAAAAAAGCAGCACCATCTTCCTCAGGGTTGGTTAAGTTATCGCCAAATGACTATGATGAACCCTGTTCAATCTTGACCGGTCAAAAAACTGATGAGGCCATGGAGGTTGAAATAGAACCGCTTCAAAGCATGTTGCATTGACGGAGATAATCGCGTGCGACTTCTCGTGGACTTCGTTTTTTGACATCCACTTCATAATTGAGAAGTCGCATGGTTTGGTTATCAATGGTGCCCAGCAAAGGGCGAAGGGCGCTTGCGATTTCAGGGTATAGCATATCAATGTCTTCTCGAATAACGGGTGCTGCATAATACGGCGGGTAAAAGTGTAAGTTATCGTTTAGGATGCGCAAATTAAACTCAGCAATTCGGCCATCGGTGGTAAAGGCGACAATCGCTTGCACATTCCCATTGTTAATCGCCGGGTAGACTAAATCCGGTTGGACCTGCACAATTTTTTTAAATGTGAGGCCATAGGTATGCATTAACCCGGGTAAACCATCCGGACGACTGTAAAATTCAGCCGGGGCAGCAACAATTAATTGATCTGAAATTCCCTTTAAATCACTTAAATTGCTTAAGTCATGTTGGTTGGCAAATGATTTTTTAACAGCCAGTGATTCAGAGTTTTCAAATCCAAACGGTTGCAACCACTTGAGGTGAAATTTTTCTTGATAAGCCTTTTGCACGAAATCAAAGGTTTGTTGGGGGCTCATAACGTTTGTTTGTTTCAAGATAACAACATACGCGGTACCTGTATATTCCGGATATAAGTCGACCTGCTTAGCCAGCAAGGCATTTTGCAAGATTGCCGTGGTGCCTAAATTAAATTTTTGTATGACCTTAAGATCGGTTTTTGCTTCAATCAACTCGGCCATCAAATGGCCAAGGATATATTGCTCGGTAAAATTTTTAGTGCCGATGACAATGGATTTTTTTGGCGATGCGTTTAATGAGAAGACTTGGTGGAGGGTAATGCTGGCGAGAAGAATCACCACCCCTGCTAAAAACACCATTTTTACCACTTTAAATCGCATCGTTAATCGTTTTCTGCGTGAGGATAATACAGTCAGTGTTGCCAGCACATAATCGATGGTTAACGCTAATACCGCCGAGGGGATGGCACCTAACAATATCAGATTGGGATCATTGAGTGATAAGCCTTGGGTAATAAAATCCCCTAAGCCGCCAGCACCAATAAATGCGGCGATGGTGGTGATGCCAATGGTCATTGCCATGGATGTGCGAATGCCAGACATAATCACTGGTAATGCCAAAGGAAATTCAATTAAACGTAAGCGCTGCCATGGCGTAAAGCCCAAACTCCGCGCAACTTTTAGATAAGACGACGGTACGCCTTTAATCCCGGTGAAGGTATTACTGGTAATCGGGAGTAATGCATACACGATCAAAGCGATTAACGTCGGCGGTAAACCAATGCCAACAAAGGGAATCAAAAACCCAAGCAAGGCAATGCTGGGGATGGTTTGGAAGATATTAGTCATGCCAAGAATGGGAGTTTTGAGGCGTGGTATGCGGGTTATGAGAATTCCAAGATTGACGCCAACAAGGATTGCGATAACCATCGCTGACAAAGAGATAGCAATATGTTCTACGAGCTTGGCTTGTAGTTCTGTGGCATGGGATAGTAAGAAATTCCAAAATTGGTTCATGGTTTAATAGGGATGGCTGGTTAATAATTGCCGGACAAAGTCGGTTGCCGGTTGGGTTTGCAATGCTTCTTTGGTACCAATTTGTTGCAACTTTCCCTCATGCAATATGGCGATGCGATCGGCAAGACGAAACGCTTCGTTGATATCATGGGTGACAAATATAATGGTTTTGTTCAAACGCTTGGTCAAATCAAGGATTTCTTGTTGTAGCGCATCACGGGTGATCGCATCGAGTGCGGCAAAGGGTTCATCCATGAGAATGTATTTCGGGTTGGTCGCCAGCGCGCGGGCAACGCCCACTCGTTGTTGTTCCCCTCCGGATAATTCATCGGGATAACGAGAAAAATACTTTTCGGGCTCGAGATTGACCAGCTCCAATAACTCGTTGACTCGAATTAGCCGTTGCTTTTTGGGGACTTTGGTCAGGCGCATGACGATGTCGATATTTTTGGCCACGGTCATATGGGGAAATAATCCCGTGTCTTGAAAGACGAAGCCCATTGACCGGCGAAGCGCGATTTTTTGGTAGAGCTGGACGGACTTTCCTTCGATTTCAATCGTGCCCGAAGAGGGCTTTAACGTACTATTGATTAAATTCAATAAAGTGGATTTACCACTGCCCGATGAACCCAGCAAAATGAGCGTTTCACCATCTAAAACGGAGAAGCTCACGTTTTGAACGGAATACGTTTTCCGCTCGTCAAAGGATTTACAGACGTTTTTTAGGGTGATCATCGCGCAATAATTGATATTGTTCGTCCAAATTTCAGCATACACAGATTATTTTTGGATTACAAATCATGGTATTAATCGGGTCCTATATGTAAAAAAACAAAGGTATTACCTGAACGTTTGCGTTAATGGGGTAACCTGTTGCAATCTGTTCAATTAATGATAGAATCCTTCCCCCCCAGAAATTTCGATCGGGGTTTGTGTTAACTTGAATAGATAAAACCAAAATGACTACTCAACACGATAAATATCGAACGATATTTTTGATGATCATGATTTTCATTGTCGCATGCATTGAAACAGACATGTATTTGCCGGCCATGCCGGATATGATGCGCTATTTTTCGACATCCGAAGCGATGATTCAAAGCTTGCTAAGCTGGAATTTTATTGGCATCTGCTTGTCGGGTCCATTTTATGGGCCGTTATCCGATTCCTATGGGCGTAAAACGCTCTTAATGACGGCGATGCTTATTTTTACGATAGGTAGTTTAGGCACTGTTTTTAGTCATACCATTAACACCATGTTGGTTTACCGTGTTCTTCAAGGCCTTGGTTGTGGTGGTTGTTTTACCATTGGCACGGCGATTATATTTGATAAATTTCATCATGAAGAAGCCACCAAAGTGATTAATCAATTAAATTGTATTATTCCTGTGATTATGGCGGGTGCACCGATACTGGGGGGCTATTTAAACCTGCATTATGGATTTCGCTCCAATTTTATTGTCATTGCCGTGGTGTCACTGATAACCCTGCTGATTTGCTTTTGGCAGCTGGATGAGTCATTGCCAGCCAAGAACCGTGTTCCTTTTCACCTGAAAGGGATCTTGTCGGATTTTGCTCGGGCAATGCGGTGTTTTCGTTTTTGGGCGCCCACGATTTTAGTAGGCTGCATTTTTGCCGGCTATTTATGTTATATCTCTTACTCAGCATTGTTATTTGTCAACGGGTATGGTGTCAGTAAATCGGTCTTTCCTTGGTATCAGGCGACGGTGTTAATTTCATTTGTTTGTGCCAGTTTAACGGCCAACCGTATGATACAACAGCTTGGCGTTGATAAGACCAAACGATATGGCATGCGCTTGTTATGCAGTGGTGGCTTAGGCTTTATGATTTTTGGCTTGGTTTGGCCGAACGGGTATCAACTGTTTCATAGCGCCATGATTGTTTATTCATTCGGCGCGGGCTGGTTAATCGGTCCTTATTTTACAGAAAGTATGGAAGCGTTGCCTGATATCAAAGGCATCACGGCAAGCTTGGTAACCAGTTTTCGACTGCTTTTTACGGCAGGGTTTATTGCGGTTGTCAGTTCGTTTTACGAAAGCTCGCCAAAACCGATGATTGCAGGCTTTGCTTTTTTATTTATTGTAGGCATGGTGATATTATGGTTTTCTCAAACGCAATCGGATGAATCAGCCATGGCAGTCGAGTCATAAAACGGATGGTATACACTTTTTTATCCAAACAAGTCGACTTGCTGAATCGATTTGGCTTCCCCTGATTCCGTCAAAGCAATGCTACTTTGGATGATTTGCGCGAGGTCCTGATTCTTGTCTCCCTTGATGGAAAAGGGGGATGCAATCGCACCAAGATGGATGGCACCAACGGATTTATCTTTCAGGGTGTGAAGACTTTGTTTGCCATTTTCATCAAAGCTGACGATGCGTAACTGATTGAAGATGGCATCGTTTTCGTCAATCCAGTGATTGTTGTCATCATCATAGTGTTTTAACTCGTCAAACCCCTGGCCTGTTTGGGGACCAAATAACTCACTGCCATCATTAATAACTCCATCCTTGTTGCGATCAATCGCAAGATAGCCGCTGCCGGGATTTAAGGTGGCAATCTCATCCAATTTGCCATCGGCGTTGATATCAAATGTCATTGTTTTTTGATGATAGGTTGCGTGGCTTACATCAAAATTAATGACCAGCGGATCTTTGCGCTCTTTGCCATTATGCAGATGAAGTTCATTATGTTGTAAATATTCTCGATTCATCGTTAGGGTAAAATTAATGGACAGTTTTTTCCCATTTTCTAACTCGATGTCGCCTTGAATGGCTAGATTAAAATTTTCCTGCTCATAATATGTCTGTGAGACATGATAATCCACACTGACATCGTTGACAGTCATGTCTGATGCAGGGGCTGATAGTTGAAAACCAGTTTGCGCGGTGATTTCCCTCATGACGTCGGGTGATAGAAAATCAATTTTTTTCCCTATGAGCTTTTCCAAAATCAATATCAGCATTTTCAGATCGCTATCCATCGAGGGTGTTAGATCACTTGTCTCGTTGCTAGTGGATAGTCGTGGTGCCTTAGCACTTTCT
The DNA here is from genome assembly GCA_020051095.1 of Pseudomonadota bacterium. Lineage (GTDB taxonomy): Bacteria > Pseudomonadota > Gammaproteobacteria > Legionellales > Legionellaceae > JAFIFT01. Next base: position 31,532 of record JAGVJN010000040.1, read on the forward strand.
TTAGGCCGTTCGGGAATTTGGATGGTTAATTGTTCTTGGCGTTGATATTGTTGGATTTGCTTGTAACTGCTTGCAAAGCTAAGAGTGGATGCCCCGATTTTCATGATCGTTTCCTTGCTATCCTTGCGCTTAATTCAATTATCGGCAAATTCGCAAAAAAGTTTAGCCTGTCCAGTGACAGGCATGGTGAAAATACGCTTACGAGGCTTGCTGCTTGATACAGTTACTTGGGATCGTTTTAAAAAGCCATGCGTTAGGTTGTTTATCGGGACTTAATAAAATTGGCGTTTCAGATGCTTTGCATTCATTACTGAGTTGGAACAGTAATTGGGGCTTACTGCCGTCATGGTAAAAAGTCACAGGGCAACCGCTTCCCTCGACAAATGCGAGACTGCCATTGTATAGCCTGCCCTTGATAGCAGGATCCATGGGTGCATCAGCGGCCACACGACAACAATAATAGCCCTTTTTATGACAACTTAGGTGTTCGGTTGTTCCTGAAGCGAGGGCAGTATTTGTTAAAAAAAATAAGGACAAGCAAGTGGTTAGTACATACAATGGGTGAGTAGGCATCGAAAGGCTCCCTAAGAAAAGGCTCAAATTTATTCATATTGATTAGATTATAGTCAATAATTTAACTAATTAGAAAGTGGAGCATAAAACAAATTGTCAAGAGAACCTTAGCCGTGTCCCTAAGAAAAAAGCATTGGCAAGCTCCTTAAGCTGCGAAATATTATGGTCGGTAAATACTGCATTGGCTTATCTTCCATGATTTTGAAGTTCGAAAAACGATCGACAATGACAGACAACGCTTGACGTACTTGAAGTTTACCCAAGTGATACCCTAAACAATGATGAATCCCAGTACCAAAGCCAAGGTGGGGATTCTCCTGACGATGGATGTCAAACGCCTCCGGATTTATAAACACAGTTTCGTCATGGTTAGCGGATGCCACGAAGGGCAAGACAATATCGCCTTTCTTGATTAATTTTTCCCCGATTGGGATATCTTTGGTTGCTTTACGAATGAGGCTGATGGTTGGGCTATTATAGCGCAACGTTTCTTCAATGACGTTGTGGATTAATCGCTTATCTGAGCGTATTTGTTCAATCAGTTTCGGATGAGAGGCTAAGGCTAACAGTGAATGATTGAGTAAACTACTGGCGGTATCGGTGCCGGCAGTTAATAGTAAGCGAATGAGCGCTAATAACTCAGCGCTGGTTAGGGGTTCCAGATCGAAGTTGTCAGATAATAACGCTGAAATCAGATCGTCGCCTGGCGATTGGCGCTTTTCGATAATCACTTGATTGAAAAACGCGTGCATTTGTTGAATGTCTCGCATCATCAAATCAGGTTGCGGATGATTTCGCCAGGATAATAACCATTCAATCCAGCCTTTCATTTCTTCCACTCGATTGCCTTCAATTCCCAATAAATGCAACAAGACAAGGATTGGCATCGGTTTAGAATAGATTTGGGCGAAATCAACAGGCTGTTGGCGAGGAATCGATGCTGTTAAGCGATGGCATATCGCTTCAATGGCAGGCTCAAGTTGGCGGACGATGCCTGGCAGGAACGTGTGACTGAGTCGTTTGCGCAGTCGATTGTGGGTGGGATTATCCATACCAACAAGGCTTCGAGCATATAATAGAAATTGCGGATCTCCTTCATCAAAGGGATGATCCGATAAAACCGATGAGAACAAACCATCTTCTTTTAATACCCACTCAACATCCAGGAATTTAAACACGGCCCAGCAATCGTGAGGCTTAATACGACATAGGGGGGCATGTCGCCGGCATTCCTTAAAATAGGGGTAAGGATTGGTTCGAAATGTTGGATCATTTATATTAAGCAGCATGGGGTTGCTCAGTGCTGGTAAAATGGTTAGCAAACCAACGCCTAAGGGTTAGTTCCCCGAGATGCTCATAAACGTATTCGAGGTATTTTGCCATGTTGGTGGTAAATTCGGCTTCGGTGGGAATCTTATCAATCGCAATATCGGGTTCATGGTGAATATACGTCCCGAAATAGCGATCACAAAATTGAATATAATCCCTCGTATACAAAATGAAATTATGCCACATATCGTCGATTGGACGCATTTCTTGATGCATCACAAATTGAAATTGCAGTTGCTTATTATTGGGTTGAGCCTGCCGGTCAAGGGTATGTTTTGTCGAGATCCACAGAAAAGTTAGCATCTCTTGAAATAAGGCAATTGCTTCACTTTCATCAACCTGAAAGGTTCGTACATACGTTTGAATAACCTTGGGGTGCTGATAGTCTAACAAATCAGAAAGGGCTGGTAACATCGAATGCTCCTGTCAGTCAGCAGGGCAATGCCCTGCTTGGATTATTTGATTAGTGAATTTGTGAGCAACATTTTGCTTTTGTCATCCCTAAAGCAATTTTTTGGGCAATGATATGTTGGATCATGGTCTGTTTTGACATAGTAAACTCCTTTATGTTTTTAAAGATGTTCATAACACCCGTTATGAACCGAATGAGATTTAACCAAAATGAGATTGCAAGAAGAATAATAAGACGATTATCGCTATCATAGGTGTAATTTATATCCCAAAATGAATGCTATTTTAGGCCAGTGTTGATAAGGATAAAGGGAAGTTAAAAAATATTCAAAAACTGGTTGAAAAGCACAAATAATGTACTATAATATTATCACTATTATAAGCCTCTGTTTGGCTAAAAGGTGGTTCCCGGTGCCCCAACCCCTGCAGTTGTCACTCAGCTGTACCAATAAATAACACAAGACATCGTCAACCAGGAAGTGAAACAAACGATACAGGACTCATAACATATGAGTAATGCAAGTATTGATTGAGTTCTGAGTGGAGATTAGTCATGAGTAAGTTAGCAGACATCTCGTTTAATAAAGCAACGGGAGTGTTAATTCTTCAATTTCAAGACGGATCGACGATACAAATAGGAAATAAATACGGAAATATCCTCGAAGGAAGCGACTATAACGATATATTAATAGGCGGTCGGGGAGATGATATTATCAATGGCAATGGTGGTGATGATTGGATTATTGCGGGCGATGGCAATGATGTCATTTCCGATGGCGAAGGATCGGATTTTGTTTTAGCCGATGGCGGCAGTGATACAGTCAATTGGGAATATGCGCTAAACAGTGCGGCTAACTCAAATGGCGCATCAGCCTCCATGGATTATTTCATTGGCGGCGGTGGTTTTTGTTTTGGCGCACGACAAACGGATACCTTAAATCTTGCTTTTACGGAAAAAGAGCTTGATACCATTGGGACCGATGTGCATGGTAATGCATTACGCCAGTTTGTCGCAAATGAAATGTCTTCTTCTTTTTTCAAAAATATCAACTTCACTGATTTCAATGCAAAAATAGGTGTGTATGCGAAAGGATTTGAGCAAGTCAATATTAACGTGGCCGAATCACCTGCCGATGATATCACGCTAAGCAATGATAATATTAACGAAAATACGATGGGAATCGTAGGTACTTTGGCGGCCATTGATGTTGACCAAACAGACACTCATACTTTTTCCCTAGTGGATGATTTTGGCGGGTTATTTTCAATTAGTGGCAATCAGCTTTTCTTAAACAGCGCGCGAAACTTTGAGGTGGATCCAACCAGCCATGCTTTGCAAATCGTTGCAACGGACGACAATGATGCCAATGCGACATTTACCAAGTCATTTACGGTTGCTATCAACGATGTGGATGACGCCACAGAGGTAGAAGCCAATGATGTCAAGTCGACAGAAGGCGCCGATATTCCCATCACCAGTGCTGACTTAAGAGCAAGCGATGAAGATGCAGCGGCAGCGGATCAAGATCTTGTCTATGATGTCAGAGAAATATCCAACGGAAAATTACTGTTAGATGGTCAAGAAGTAACCAAGGTGACTCAAAGACAAATCGATGAGGGACGCGTTGCTATTAGATCTGATGGGTCTGAATTGGCACCGTCTGTAAAACTAGCAGTCCAAGATACAGCCAAACAAAGTGAAGTAGTCTTGCAAGTAAGTGTTGCATATACCAATACCGATGATGCCCCTACTTCTGGTCCAACCATTCTCGGGACGGTTGCTGAAGATGGAGAACTGGAAGCGGATACCTCGGAGGTTGCTGATGCAGATGGTTTATTGGGTGCCGCCTATACGTATTTGTGGACGGACTCTGAAGGAAACGAGCTTGGCAGCAACAAAACGCTTCAATTAGGACAGGAACATGTTGGCAAAACCATTTCAGTCCAGGTGACCTATCAAGATGATCAAGGTTTTATCAATTCCATCCGTTCTGATTCTGTCGGACCGGTTGCGAACGTTGAAGATGAAGCAACGGGTGACCCAACTGTCAATGGGCAAGCCGAAGAAGGCGGTAGTTTAGCGGCAATCCTCGATAATCTTGTTGATGAAGATGGTGCGCCTTCCATCAGTTATCAATGGCAAGTGGATAATGCGGATGTTGATGGTGCAACAAGCGATACCTTCGACATTCCAAGTGATCAAAGCTATGTCGGTAAAATCATTAAGGTGGTCATGACAACCACCGATCCGTTCGATGGGACAACAACATTTACTTCAGCTGAACAAAGCATTGCCAATGTCAACGATTCGCCAACAGGTGGTGTCACTATTGGCTTTGGCACAGGGCCTGCCACAGCACCAGCCGCAGCCACAGGAAGTGCCGCATCAACTGCAACTTCATCTCCAACTCCTGAGGCATCGCCAACTCCAACTCCAACTCCAACTCCTGAGCCATCGCCATCGCCAACTCCAATTGCAGGTGATATAAATGGTAATGGACTATTTGATTCTGGTGATTCGCTGGCTGTAACCAGTACCCTGGATGATGAGGATGGGTTAGGGACTTTATCCTATCAATGGCAACGACAAAGCGAGGGTGAGGATAAAGTCGATATCGAAGGGGCGACAGCAAGCATTTACACACTGACTGATGCTGATGCAGGAAAGAGCATTTCCGTTAAAGTGTCTTATACCGATGGTTTCGGAACGGCAGAAGGGCCGATTAGCTCCAATGCCATCACGGTGCAGCCTTTGGCTGATAATGCAAGCGCAGAAGCTGCCGCCCAAGCAGAGGCTGCTGCCCGAGCAGAAGCTGCCGCCCGAGCAGAAGCTGCTGCCCGAGCAGAAGCTGCTGCCCAAGCAGAGGCTGCCGCCCGAGCAGAGGCTGCTGCCCAAGCAGAGGCTGCCACCCGAGAAGAAGCTGCTGCCCAAGCTGATGAGGCTGCCGTCCGAGTTGAGGCTTCTGCTGAAATAGATGGGACTTCTCTAGCAGCTGCTTCTGCACAAATAGAGGTTAGCGTAGACGGTTCTGATGCTTTGATTGCCTAATAACAGAGTGTATCCGCAGGTCGGGCCTTGGCCCGACCTGCAATTGCTATTTTTCCAACGAAACTGCCAATGACCTGCTATGATTAAACTAGAGTCATCTCAAGGGAGCCAAGGATGAAACTAGCAACTTTTATAATCGCATTACTCGTCACAACCATGACCTATGCTGCAGAACTATTGCAGCAAAGCAATGAGTGTGATTCACAGTTAAAATCGGAGAATTGTGTCAACAATTATTGTGTTGTCTCTAGTGTTATCAGCGAAGAGCCGAATTGTGAGCAAATCTGTATGAAGTGTGCAGAAGAAGCCTGTTCTCAGGTAGAGACACCATCGGATGAATGCATCAATTTATCCCTATAATTTTCTTTTTAGCTATTTTGTAAAATTTATGGGTTTCCAGGAAAGCTAATCTTATCACCCAGTTTAATTTGATAAATAGGTTGCGAACCGGCAGGTAATTCTAAGACAAACCGACAAGGGAGCGTGGGCTTGTATAATTTATTCCCCTCTTTTTTCATGGGGATGATTTCCAGAATCGTTCCTTGCCTATCCAAGCACAATAAATCAATGTCTGTGAGCGTGCCTTGCATGGTAAAGGTTGGGATATGATGTTCGGTATATCGAAATAACATACCCTTTCCTTGCAATTGTTCTTTGCTTACTTGTTTAAGACCTTGATAATACTGACTTGGGTAGATAGGTACCCAGACAGATACAGGATGTTGGTTGATATTAAGTTGTATGATAGGCATTGTATCAAGATTTGGACTGGCATAGGCCGTTTGCAAAAAAACGAGTTTGCCCAAAAGGCATGCCATCAGCAGAGCAAAGATGATAGGTGTCTCCAAACCATAGGGCACGAATGATGTCATGGCTTTTCTTTTTAATTGATGGTTCATTTGCACAGTGTCCCCATAATCATTCAGTGTGTTAGGCCAATCAATTTTAAATTCTACTCAATCTATGATTTAATGTTACAGGACTTACGAAAAACTCCCAATCTCTTCGTTAAAAAAAGTTTTTAATTCGGTCATTTAGTTAATCTAAACTCCCTCATTAAAAACCTTTTTTGCCTCAACCTTGGGGTTTTTCGTAAGTCTTGTGCTAGTAGTGACTGTATAAGGATTATAACCATGACCATATCTCGACTAAAAACAAAATTAGCGATGAAGCTACTTATCGCCGCTTTTTCTTTCAATGCTTATGCAACACAAGCGGGAGAGCAATTTATCCTGAAAGCTTGTTTGCTCGATGAACTAAATACCAACGTGCAAGTATTGGCAAAAGCGGGGGATTATCGTTTGGTTGAAATGACACTCGATGATGCATTGCAAGCACGTATTCATCGCCAACAAGCAAAATGCGGCAAGCTGATGAACGTGAGTCGCTATTATAAGCCGGCGGCAGGAAAAATGGGCAATGCGGCTCGCTTGCTCAATGCGTGGATGAAAGAAAAGTCCAGTTTGCGCCCCCTTCATTTTGCGATTAACCATCCGTCCCAAGTTAAACCCGAAATTGCAAGAGTGGATGCCGATAAAATATGGCAAAATGCAGAGCACCTGACACAATATCGCAACCGGTCAGCTCAAACCAAATTGGGTGTTTTGGCAGCCCAATGGTATAAAGAAACCTTTGATCAAATGGCTAAAATGGCTAATCGAGTCGACGTCGCAAGCTATTATGTTCAGACTGGAAAATATAAGCAGCCATCGGTGGTGACAGTTATTGGGAAAGATTTGCCTGGCGAGGCCGTTGTCATCGGCGCTCATATCGATACCTTCGGAGGTAATATGCCTGGTGCGGATGACGATGCGAGTGGGATTACGGTCACTCAGGAAATTGCTCGTGTATTACTAACATCAGAGCTCTCTTTAAAAAATCCGGTGTATCTGATTGCCTATGCCGCCGAGGAACGTGGGTTAGTTGGCTCGGGTTATGTGGTAGATGATTTTTTAAAGAAAAAAACGCCTGTTAAAGCCGTGATGCAGTTAGATCAAGCCGGGTACCGCGCCAATCCCAAAGATAAGACCATTTGGCTATTAACGGATTACGTGGATAAATCCTTAACCGCATTTGCCGCTGAGTTGCTAACTTATTATGTGAAAGTACCGGTTTCTTATACCCGCTGTGGATATGCCTGCAGTGATCACGCTGTTTGGCATCAGCAAGGTTATCCGGCACTTTATCCTTCAGCGACCACCTTGGATGATGATAATCCCTATGTTCATACTGCTGAGGATAGGCTGGAAATCATCAATCTGGAGCACATGGTGCATTTTGCCAAATTGGGGTTAGCGTTTGCGATTGAATTAAGCTTAGATTAGGTTAGATGACATGTCCACAATAACCCTGTGCGACTGGTGACGGTGATTGATAAGGTACCTTACTATTGCTCATCGGAAAAAAACTTACCAAGCCCACCAACGATATAATCCTAGGCTTTCATCGCATTGCAAAAACAGAGGCGGTAGGACGTTTCACACAATCGCTATTTTGAGATTGAAAATCACAAAAATTTTTAAAATTGTGAGCTATAGTTTTAGAGAACGTCTCTAAAAAAACTGGTTTGCTCTTTTGGTCGGTTCACCCATATAAACCAATAAAAACAGAAGGATCGATACCATGAAAAGAATACTCTATCTCTGTTTGTTTATTATCAGTTTAGGCCTGGTTGGATGTGGCGAGAAAGAGGATGCTGATAGTACCGAAAAGCCGAAAAAAACACCGCAACCGCGTTCAAAAATGGATGTTTTAAATCAAGGCATGCCGATTCATCAAAAAACAGAAAAAACTTTGCATAAGTTAAACCAACCCGTGCAGATCCCGGTATCGCCTCCACCCAATAGCCGATAGAAATTAGGGTAGCTAGTTATAATCAAAGTCTCTTAAAATACCTAACACTATGATAGTATTCGCAATGAGTAACTTCGTCAGATTTAGGTGAAAAATGCTTCGTATTGCTGATCCCATTATATTGAACATACCCGTCATTGAAAATAATGACGACATCGTCAACATTGAAACCTATCCGGAAATTAAATCAAATGCTTGGCATGAGATCCCGATATTAAATTTTAGGCATCAACACCATACGTATGTCCGGAAAACAGTCGCCGAGATGCTTGTCGATGCGCAAAGTCGTATGCCAGCAGGATGGCATATTAAGCTCATCGAAGGCCATCGATCCGAGGCATTGCAGCAGCGGCTATTTGATTTTCTGCACGCGCAAAGGCAGAAGGATTATCCCCATTTGTCAGAGGCGGAATTATTTGATATCACCACCGAGGTTGTGTCGCCAGTTACGAATCAAGATGGCAGTAAAAATGTCTTCCCCCATGGAACTGGGGCAGCGGTTGATATTAAACTGGTGGATAATGACGGGCATGAGATTGAGCTAGGACCTTTCCCGGAAGAAGATAATACCATCGATCCCCACTCCTTCCATACCCATGCGAATAATGTGCCCACTGAGCAAAAGGAAAAACGGGCATTTTTATGTCAATTGATGTCTGAGGTGGGATTTGTAAATTACCCATTTGAATGGTGGCATTACTCCTTCGGCGATCGCTATTGGGCTTATCATCGCAATCATGACTTTGCATTGTATGATTTAATCGAGCCGCGAAAGGGAGGCGATTCTTTATTTTAAGATAAATCGATTGATTTGAATTTCCAATTATGCATAATGATTATAAAATCATCATTGGATGTGCCATATGTTTTCAACAAAAGACTTAATTTCACTATTAGCTACTTATGAAATTCAACTACCAGACAATCTACTGGACATGCCTGAAGAGTTTAAAGGATTTAAAGGATTGGCTGAATACATCCATCGCAAAAAACATCTAGACATTGCAAAGTCCATTGAAGACTCCCTTCCTTTACTGAATGAAGCCTTATGCCTTCAGGAAGTTGAAAAGCTATCTAAGATAATACTTCCTATACTGCCCACGGCAACATTAGTCGACAGTCTTGCTTATAGTGAACAAGATTTGCTCCGATTACTCACCTGCCCAACGCAATTAGCAACGATATTGGATAGACCACTCACATTGGATGACACCTTTCAAGATCCTATCACCTTGCCTAATGGGGAGACTTACGAAAGAACAGCATTTGTTGAAGCATGGAAGAAAATGTATCAAAGCAAGCCAATTCCTGAAGGGTTGCTTCGCCCCAATATTATCATTAAGAACCTAGCGGAAAGGATGCGAACCTTGCAAGATGTCAACCAGGTCGACTTCGATGAGTTGTTTGAGGATCCACTTACCAATGAAGTGTTCAAAAATGATATGGTGCTTGATACGAATGGTAATACGTATAAAAATACCTTTCTTGAGCAATGGTTAAACAAAAGCAAGTCTTGCCCGAGCAACCCCGATTTACCCTGCATCGCTCAACAATTGAGGCCTAATCGGATTCTAGGACATATTCAAGCGTTCTATGATAATCATCTAAAACCAAAGCCTGATCCCATCACCGCATTGCGAAAAGTCGGTACCCATTTATCCGTGAGTAAGTTACAAGAGAAATTAAACCACTTTTTTGATGCATTGGATTATCTTTCTACCCCGCAAGATAGCAGCCTATTTAAAGAAAGAAGTCGCTTGGTTATTAGTAACTTATCCAATATATTTACATTGTTTACCAGCCCTAACTATCAATTAGCATTGCAATCCGAGGGATTAACAACAGAGTTAGCACTTCAACACTTACTGTTTGTTTATCAACACCTTAAAGATATCGTGGAATATAATAAAGTACTGCTTGATACGCCGAACTCAAATACAAGTAACAGTTTCTTAAATGAACTGGCGATTTTTCGGACAAAAATCCAGCTAAAAGAGCGATGTTTGAAGCCAAGTGATCCCTTAATTTTTGCAAAAGTTAATCCTATTTCACTGTCTCAAATGACGCTAGCCGCCATTGTTTATAATAATACACAAGAATGTTCACCCGACTTTATGATTGTCCTTAAAGTTCAAAAAGAGCATGAAAAACAGGGTGCCCTTGTTGCAAAGGAGATAGCGCTTGCGGTGGGTGCCTCTGTTACTCAAGGATTAGTTAACGGGAGCCCTCAATTTCAATTGCGAACAAACCGATTAGGGTCTGTCCTATTGGCCTTTCAACATCTCAACTTAATTGAGTCGGATGAGATTAATGAGCTAAAAAGTAGCTTTTCAGAGGTTATTGGCAATTTGGACACGTTGAAAGAGGGAACCTATATCGTAAGAATGCTAAAAAATTTAGACAGTGGATTAGATAAACTAAATAACCCCAGTCGTCCTTGGTGGCCCTTTTCGATCTTTAGTTCTTCCTCGCAGGCCGAGAGCCAACCGAAGGATTTGAATGTCATGACAGTGCCCCAATGGTAACCTAAACCTGCCTTTCCACAGCAGTAAAACAGCCAGCTTGCATTAAATAATTGTGAGCTGTTTCAGTTGCCTAAAAACTCGCATTTTGAAAGATCACTGGTATAAAATGCGATTGTTTATTCTACAAATTTTTAAATAATATGCTAGAGTTTAGGAAGACTGTGAACAGGGAGATTTAAATGACAAAAGTGTTGGTGCTGTATTATTCAAGCTATGGTCACGTTGAAACAATGGCCTATGCCGTTGCAGAAGGTGTGAGCGAGGTCGATGGTGTGGATGTCGTTGTCAAACGGGTTGCTGAAACCATGCCTGAAGATATTGCAAAAAAAGCAGGCGTTAAACTTAATCAAAAAGCCCCGATAGCAGAACCTGCGGAACTGGCGGACTATGATGCCATTATTTTTGGTACACCAACCCGATTTGGCAATATGGCAGCACAAATGCGAAATTTTCTTGATCAGACAGGCAGTCTGTGGGTGCAAGGAAAATTAATTGGCAAAGTGGCTAGCGTATTTGTTTCAACAGGGACAGGCGGTGGCAATGAAACAACCATCACATCATTTTGGCATACGCTTGCCCATCATGGCATGCTGATATCAGGTATGCCCTATAGTGAGCAAAGTTTGACGGATCTTAGTCAAATGCGCGGCAGCTCTCCCTATGGTGCTGGGACAATTGCTGGCGCCGATGGGAGCCGCACTCCGTTAGAGATTGAGAAAAAAATTGCCCGTTCGCAAGGCCGCCATGTGGCTCAAATTACTAAAAAGTTATTTCCATAAGGCAAAACTAGCTAGGTTGCATTCTTATGTTAATTGATGCATTCTAATTGTAAGAACGGAAGGCATCATGCTCTTCTTCACAGTCTAGCCGCTGGTTTGCATCATTCGATGGAAAAAAAGTGTAATCCTCACGAAACCGTTTTTTTTCTTTGTATTCTGCAGGACGTTCTTTTGTTGGCGGAGTGGTATTTCTGTTTTTCTTATTCATAGTTGATTCCTTTATTATCTGTTAGGGGCGTTCTTTCATAAAAATATAGTATAAAATGACAACTTGGGTATTTTTTTCTTAAATCTATCCAAAAATTTATTATGATTCATTCGTGAATGTTTACGTTACCGTTTGCGTTCCCGAATAAATCCATCTGCAAAAGCTTGTGTCAGTTTATGATTGATTTCTCATTGATAGTATCAAGCTATTTCGGTAACGCAGACGTTCACGTGGGTATTTTTTTTTGAGTTGAACCGGCCACTTCAGTCAAAGACAATTTACCCATTAATTTAGAAAGTGTAGAATAGCAAACACCTTTCAGGGAGGAGTCGAAAATGATAAAACCATGGTATGGTTTTACGTTTATTTCGTTAATATTGTATGGTTTTTGGGGATTTTGGGGTGCAAAAACGTCTGCCGAAGTTGGCGCAAGGTCTGCTAATTTTTATGCGGCCGTGGGTACGTTTGTGGTTGGGTTGCTCTGCATTACCTTAATGAATTTTAAACCCGTATTTACTGTTAAAGGGATGACTTATGGGGTTTTAACGGGAGCGGCGACAGGCATTGGCACACTATTTTTTCTTGCCGCCTTGCGTTTGGGTCCCGCGATTCCTATCATCATTATTACCGCGTTATACCCCTTAGTGAGCACCGTACTTTTGATCATTTTTTTTGATCAAACAATTACCCTCAAACAATTTATTGGTATTATTTTTTCATTAGTAGCATTAGTGTTATTGTCCTAAAGGAGCTATCCATGAGCCAAACAAACCTCCAATTATTTATCAACGGGGAATACGTTGATGCCCAATCGCAACATCAGCTAACCTCCTACAACCCGGCAACGAATACAAAACTCTATGATTTTGCTAATGCGAATGAATACGATGTTAATCGGGCGGTGCAAGCAGCGAAAGTTGCATTCGCGGAATGGGCAAACACACCGCCTCAACACCGTGCAAGGATTCTACGTAAAACTGCCGATTTGCTACGTCAAAACAATGAAGAATTATCCTACCTGGAAGCATTGGATACGGGCAAACCGATTCAAGAAACCAAAGCGGTTGACATTGCCACCGGGGCGGATTGTTTGGAGTATTATGCCTCGTTAGCCGTTGACCTCAGTGGTCAGCACATCGCCTACCCCTCATCGTTTGTTTACACTCGCCGAGAACCGCTGGGCGTTTGTGTGGGCATCGGCGCTTGGAATTATCCCTTGCAAATAGCTTGTTGGAAGTCTGCGCCAGCACTTGCCTGTGGCAATACCATGGTATTTAAGCCATCTGAAAATACGCCTTTAACGGCCTTGAAGCTTGCTGAAATTTATCATCAAGCCGGTTTACCCAATGGGGTGTTTAATGTCGTGACTGGGAATGGCGAAGCGGGAACCTTATTATCACGTCATCCGGATGTTGCCAAGGTATCTTTTACAGGCTCTGTGCCAACGGGCAAAAAAGTCATGAAAAATGCGGCGGATAGTTTAAAGCATGTGACCATGGAGTTAGGGGGTAAATCCCCTCTTATTATATTCGAAGATGCGGATATTGAAAAAGCTGTCTCAGTGGCGATGCTTGCGAATTTTTTCAGCCAAGGCGAAGTATGCTGTAATGGCACACGCGTGTTTGTTCATCAATCGATATATGAGGCGTTTTTGAATCGTTTGCGTGAGCGTGTGGCAAAAATTCAAGTCGGCTCGCCACTTGATCCCAATACCCAAATGGGGGCATTAATTTCAAAAGAGCATTTCAATAAGGTCATGGGCTATATTGATTCGGGACTGAATGAGGGTGCCAAACTCTTATGTGGTGGGCAAAAAATCATGACAGGGGGGTTGGCCGAAGGGAATTTTCTCCAGCCCACGGTATTTTTTGATTGCCATGATGATATGCGCATTGTAAAAGAAGAAATTTTTGGTCCAGTGATGGCTGTGTTATCGTTTACTGAGGAAGACGACGTCATCCAACGTGCAAATAACACCGATTATGGGCTAGCAGCGGGTGTATTTACCAAAGATTTGAATCGAGCACACCGCGTGATTGCCCGTTTACAGGCCGGTACTTGTTGGATTAATAATTATAATATTACGCTAATAGAGATGCCCTTTGGCGGTTATAAACAGTCGGGAATGGGACGAGAAAACGGAACAGTGACCTTAGATCACTATACCCAGGTGAAAAGTGTGTATGTTGAGCTAGGTGACATTGATTGTCCATTTGAATAATTCTATCATTGATGCAAACGCGTTGATACAGGATGCGTCAACGCAGTGAGATTTAGACAAGCCATGGAAAAAGGATTTTGATATGAAGACTAAATCATTTGATTATATCATTGTGGGTGCAGGTAGTGCTGGGTGTGTTTTGGCAAATCGGCTGAGCGAGGATCCGAACTGCACGGTGTTACTGCTTGAAGCGGGTCGGCGGGATGATACCTGGAAAATTCATATGCCCACTGCCCTTGCTTATAATTTGCGAGATGATAAATACAATTGGTACTATCATACCGAAAAACAAGCCTGCATGAATGAAAGACGCATGTATTGGCCAAGAGGGAAGGTGCTCGGAGGCAGCTCATCCTTAAATGCCATGGTTTATATTCGCGGGCATCGATTCGATTATGATCGATGGCAACACCAAGGGGCCAATGGATGGTCTTATCAGGATGTTTTGCCCTATTTCAAAAAATCTGAAACCTATCAACTGGGTGAGAGTGTGTACCGCGGTGGTCATGGACCGTTGCAGGTGAGCAAAGCGACGTGTAAAAATCCCCTTTATCGAGCCTTTATTGATGCAGGTGTCGAGGCCGGTTATCCCTATACGGTGGATATGAACGGCAAACAACAAGAAGGATTTGGTAGTCTCGATATGACGATTCATCAAGGCAGGCGATGGAGCAGTGCCCAAGCCTATTTGAAGCCTGTTTTAAACCGTAAAAATTTAACCGTGATGACCAATGCCCATGCGATTAAACTGGTGATGGATAAACAGCGGGTGAAGGGGATTGATTATGCCCATTATCGCAAGTTAAAAACGGTTTATGCAAATAGGGAAGTGATATTATGTGGAGGGGCAATCAATTCGCCGCAATTACTCATGCTATCAGGCATCGGTGATGCCGATGAATTAAAACAAGTTGGCATTGTTTGCAAACATCCGTTACCAGGCGTGGGGAAGAACCTGCAAGATCATCTTGAAATTTATATCCAACAGCAATGTCTCCAACCCATAACCCTCTATTCACAACAAATTGCTCCGTGGAAACAACTGTTAGGGATTCGCTGGTTTATGTTGAAATCGGGTTTAGGGGCAACCTCTCATCTTGAAGCAGGTGCTTTTATCAAAAGCGAAGACACGGTTTCCCATCCTGACATTCAATATCATTTCTTACCCTCGATGGTTATCGATCATGGTCGCCAATCGGTAAATGAAGAAGCCTATCAAGTGCACGTGGGCCCGATGCGCCCCACAAGCCATGGTTATATCCGATTAAAATCATCAAACCCCTTTATGCATCCACTGATTCAACCGAATTATCTGCAAACGGAGCAAGATAGAAAGGACATGCGGGCTTGTGTGCGCTTAACTCGAGAAATATTTGCTCAAGACGCTTTCAAACCTTATCGGGGTAAAGAGATTGCGCCTGGCATGAATGTCAAAACGGATAAAGAAATTGATGCGTTCGTTCGCGCAAAAGCAGACAGTGCTTATCATCCTTCCTGCACGTGTAAAATGGGCGTTGACCCGATGTCGGTTGTCGACCCACAAACGCGAGTCCATGGAATTGTTGGGTTGCGAGTTGTGGATGCCTCTATCATGCCCAGCATCATCAGTGGCAACCTCAATGCGGCCACTATCATGATTGCCGAAAAGGCCGCCGATATGATTCGTTCAAAAGCGAGGGAGGGTATATCAGATACCGCTTCTTTTGATGGTTAAGAATCTGAATTAACCCATGCCTTATAGCCACCTATCATGGAAAAAACCTGGGTATAGCCCATTTTTTGTAGATTGTCAGCCACGAGGGCAGAGCGATTGCCGCCTCCACAATATAAGACAATGGATGCGTCTTTTTGATTGACATGATGATGGATTTTAGCCTCGCACCAACCTTTGCTTAAATGGAGGGCATCAGGAATATGCCCGGCTTCAAATTCATCCGCATCCCGCACATCGATGAGATAATCAAAACGATTTTTTTTAAGCCCTTGCTTGACCTCGTCAACATTCAGCTCCTTGATCCGCTTTTTAACATCCTCGCATAGCGCGATAAATTCTTTGGAGTGTTGCATGGTGATTCTCAGTTTGTTTAAGTTATAAGGAGCATAACCAATTTTCAGGATGTTTCCTAGATCATAGGGGTGTGTGCGTAAAAATTACGCATTTTTCCTCCTAATTCAGTGCTACCTTGCTATAATGTTCTTACTATCTGTTAAAAAAGTGATGGAATGGTATGGCAACGAAAGCGGATATCTTAAGAATTCTTAATGAGAACCTTTCAGGGAAAAAGCGTCCGACAATCCCCAATGCGCTGGAGGAAGCAGAAGACTTATGGGAGTCAAGTTCTGCAGATAGCTCAGACGATGAATTATCGGAGGAAGATAGTTCGTTTGAAGATGAGGATCTATTAGAAAATCGTTCCGACCAAGTGCTCTCAAGTGTTTTTGATGATTGGTTTGCTCGTTTGGGGTTTGATCTGTTGGACGAACTTGAGCGTGTAAAAGGTGACCCTGACGTTGATATGGATGAACTTTACCACAAAGTCGTGCTATGGCAGGAAATTGGTGCCACGTTTCCCAAATTAGAAGCATTACTTGTATCATATGGAACACTCAACAAAGTATTAGCTGCAAGGAGGGATGAAATTGCGCAAATTGGGTCGTTTAATTATTATTCTATCCGCGCCATTGACGCTCTAAATGATAATCACCTGAATATAATCAAACAAAAATACAAAGGCTTCACTAATTTACATCCTGATTGCTATTTTAAGATTTTAAATGAATTAACGTCGAATCAAGCGGATAAAGTCGATAAAGCCGATCAGAAAGACTTTGATAAACTTTGTCAAACATTGAAGGAAAAAGGCGATCAATTTTTTGGGAACAGAAGTCACTCTGCTGAAGAAGTAGTCGCCTTTAAAAATGACATTTCAACCGTAATAAGCCAAGCAGAAAAGCGGTTCCAAGGGAATCACTGGATTGGTAATGGTTTGCGTTTGTTGTTAGAAGTTGTCCTTGGCATTCCAACGCTCGGCTTATTGCACCTTGCTAAAAAAGGGATAACTGGAGAAGCTCGGTTTTTTAAACCTGAGACCCCAGAAGCAATCAGGAAAGCGGAAAAAGCGAAAGATTTGAGTGAAACAGCGGGCCCTGTTTCCAAGCCGCCAGAGTAAAATCAAACACAAGGAACCAGCATGGCTTTTTATTTTGTTCAACACGGAAAATCCTATGCGTTCGAAGAGGACCCTCAACAAGGTTTGACTGAGGCGGGCATGTTAGAAACAGAAAAAGTGGCACAAGCTGTGCAGCCAAGAATCTATAAACTCAATCAAATCTACCATAGCGGCAAAAAACGGACAGAGCAAACCGCGTTGATTTTTGCTAAGGTACTAGGGTTAGAGGAACAGGTTGCAATACTCGATGGCATTAAACCGATGGATGATGTGAAAAGTTTTGCGTTAGTACTGCCGGAGGATGCGCTGATAGTGAGCCATTTACCGTTTCTGGAAAAATTGACAAATTATTTAGTGGGCGGGGATGAATCGTTAAAAACAAATGTGGTAAATTATGCCAACTCCCATGTGGTTTGCCTTGAGAAAAATATGCATACCGGATTTCAGCTCGCTTGGATTATCTAACGATGAACTATCTGCGTTGGACAGAACGTCAATGTGTAATTAAATTATTACCCCTAGTCATAAGCACATCATTTGCCATGGATATATTTGTTCCTGCCATACCCGATATGATTGCTTATTTTAATAGCACCAATCGAATCATGCAGGCAAGCTTATATGCTTTTATGGTGACGGTTGCTATAGCACAACTGTTCATTGGTCCTTTGTCTGACCGGTATGGGCGGCGTGGCATTGGTATCGTATCGGCTTGGCTCTATTTTGGTGGGTCATTTTTGTGCATGCTTACCCCATCCGTTCATGTGCTGATTTTTGCTCGCGTCATTCAGGCAATTGGGGCCTGTGGGACTTATTTAACCTGCTTCATCGTCATAAGGGATAATTTTGATACGAAAACGTGCGGGCGCTTATTTAGTTTGTTGACGGGTCTAAACGCATTCATTGCCAGCACCGCACCAGTGATTGGCGGCTTGTTACTCGATGTTACCACCACTTGGCGCAGTGGATTTTGTTTTCTCAGTGGGTTAGGGCTTTTGATTCTCTATGCGGTGAAAAGGAATATACCCCATTATCCTCAACCAACGACTTCGACGACAATCCGTGGTTGCTTTCGCGCCTATCAGTCGATTTTTGAAACGCCCACATTTCGACAATACGCCTTTTCTGCCTCCACGGGGTTATTGGGATTGTATTTATTCTGTGCCTTGTCGCCGGACATATTAATCCGCCAATTTCATCATACAGGCACGCAGTATGGGTTATGGTTTGGATTGAATGCGTTGACCGTTTTTTTTGCCAATTATTTGGCGGCTCATTTGACCCATCGCCTTCCGTTGCAACGTATTGTCAATATTGGACTATGTCTCATTGTTTTGGCTTCTTTTAGCATGATGGCTTTGAATTTTTACCACCCAAATACGATGCGATTTATGCTACCCATGTTGGGTATGACGGTTGGGATAGGGTTAAGTATGGGATGTTCGATTGCTCTGTCGCTACAAGGCTTTGAAAAAAATGCGGGGACAGCCACAGCACTAGTTAGTGCCTGCCAATTTGCTTTGGCTGGTATTCTTGGGTGGATTGTCGCTGAATTTTCGGTAACAACTGTCAGTCTAGCATTACCGGTCTTGCTATTTGCGATCATGAGTTTGATGTGGAATCTAGGCAACCGCTCCGCTATACTGCCGCAAGATCAGATGGCCTAACGCTGATGGGGATAATCATTTTTAGCAATAGACTTGCTTCCTAAGAGGGGCCAGTTCCCACTGTTGTTTCTCAAAATTGGCCAGGATTCGTTTAAAAAAATGTCCTGTATAAAGGAAATCCTCGGATTTACTTAGCAAACGATTTTCGTTACAGTGAAAAAAGAGCTTTATTTAGACATTTTTAACGACAAGGAGCCAGTCTATGTCTATTACCACACAGTCTTTTTTCAACAACGCAAATTCAAGCAAGCGGCCAGTCACGCTGTTTGCATCCAGCGACTATCAACTCAGTCCCGATACAAATGGACGGATTGATATTCCTTTGCGGAAAAAAGGGCATATTGAAAGTATTATTCAGCGATTCAAGCAGCTTAAAGAGCAGGGATATCAGTCTGTGTTTATTAACCCGGGTGATTTGGGCGATTCCGGTTCAAGTGGTTCGCTTCTCGATTTTCAATTTTATACCAATAAGCGAAATGGGTTAGGCTTTGGTGTATCGGATGAGTTATCGGCGTTCAAAAAGTTAGTGGTGGAACCGTTTAAAAAGGCAGAAATGCCCGATTTTGAAACCATCGGAAACCATGATGTGACTCAGACCAATTGGGGGCGTTTTTTTGGGTTTTTGGCAAAGCAAACTGAAAATTTGGTGAATCAAATTCCGGGTGTTTCAGTCGAAATTCCTCGGCCGAATATCCCTCGGCAAGCATTTTCAGACTATATTAAACATCGATACGGAGGCACCTGTTATTATCGAACCGTGGGTGATATCAACGTTGTTTCTTTAGGACTCTACCCGGACAAAAAAGCACTCGCGTGGATGGAGAAAAATGTCCCGACGGATAAGCCAATTGTGGTTTTTTGGCACTACAATGTCAGCGGTCCTTTCTCCGTTGAAGGCTCGTTTGGAGGGCCGTGGTGGACAAAAGCTGAGCGGGAGAAAGCGTTTGCTATTTTAAACAATAAGTTTCAAACATTGGCGGTTATTGTGGGGCATTATCATGCGACAGACACCTATCGCTTTGAAACAATTCCGGTGTATGTGGTCGGAGGTGGTCAATATTTAGAATTAACGATCGATCCGGAAAATGCGTTTAAAATAACATCGCAATATCACTCGGGGGATGATGTGGAGCAGGCCATGGGTTCTGAACAAATAACGCCTGTGCCAGCAATGTAATAGCCATACAACAACCCACATTTGCCCGTTTTTGTGCACCTTCTCCCCAAGTGTGGGGGGAAGGAAAAAGGGATTTTGTTAATTAGAAGTCAACAACCTTCCGAATGGGTGAGTTTTACGGACGAAATAAATCTTGCATCATGTCATCATACCTATCTGAGCGGCGATCAATATAACCATCAATTATTCCTTGATGATAGGTGTCACAATAATCTCGGACAGATTCAAAGGCCTCAGTCACCTTATCATGAACGACGCCATTATTTCTAACACCCAGTGAAAAATGATGTTTGGAGGCTTCGTCAATCGATTTAACAATACTTTGCACTGCCGCTTGAGAAGGTGGATTATCACGATTAGCCAGAATATTTAAGGCTTCTGCCATCATGTAAGTCGAATTGGAATAACAATTAGAGCGCACCATATCGCAAGGCTGTGATTTATTGATGTGTTTATCCGCTGATTCCACCATTTGTTCTATTTCTTGCTTGGTAAAGCGGGCATCTGTCATTGTGGCGTCAAACTTGCTGCCTTCATGTAGGTATTTATCTTCGTCATCGACTTTCGTAGTTGCGCTAAAATATTTCAATGAAATGCCAAAAGGGCTTTGTCGCCCTATAACCGAGTATTTGTTGGTCTTCTCATTTTGAAAACAAACCGCTGAATGGCTGATGGGAAAATGGGGAATGGGAAGCCCGGGTTTAGTTGCAAACCCCATGCGAAACGTAACATCGGTATCAGGTATGGAGTCGATGTGTTCCATTTGCGGCTTGGAAATACTCACTTTTTGATGGACTGATTGGGATGATAGTTTCGTGGGTGTTTTTTCTTCAGTCGTATTCAAGGGCTCTGGCATGGGAGGGAATGCGTTTAGGTTGTCAGAGGCGGTGGATGCATGAAAAAAAGAAAATCGATTAGCTAAGTTTTCGAAAAACGATTTACCCATCATCGTACTCCTTTCGGTAAATTCTTAACCATCATAGCACGGATTTAAGTAAAAAAAAATCATTAATCTGTTATCACGCACTAGAAAGCAGGATTTATTTATGGAATCATTTTGGTTATGAAACCATAGAAATAACCCATGAACGTCGCCCTCCGCTTTATGCGGAGGGTCCAGGAACTGAGATGTTGAACCATATTTTAATAGTAACTAGAGTATTTAATTGATGGTTCGATGTCCATGGATCCTCCGCATTCGCGGAGGAAGACGGGAATACGTCTAGAGCAGGATTGAATCGGGGTTTTATTTTGTCAGGTTGAATTAAAAATAACTTATCATTTTGGGGTGCGGAATCTGGGATTACTATTTAATTTTGACCATTACGGCAAACTCATCATTATTCATTAGATGAGGAGAAAGGGATAGGGATAAAAGTTCCAAGTAAAGGCAATGATTTTTTAATAGTTTGTTAAAGGTCAGGTGACGGCTTATTTTCCTCTTCCTGGCGCATATCTTGACTCCTTCTGGCGGTTATACCAGAAAAATCTTCCAATTCACGAGTAATCACAGGGTTGTTCAATACACCATAGCCTCTTGTGTGCACATCTGCTTTAATAATTTCCTGGACTCCTTTCATAAATGAATTTGCTTGTTCTCTCGAAGGAGCCCCTTTTTCACCGGATTCAGCCCATTGATCAACCCGTTTTGCTAATTGTAATAACACATAGGATTTGGTTGTCATGCAATTATCAAAAGCAAAATTCATCACTGGATTTAAGTTTTGCTCGGCTTTTTTTAATGCATCATCGACAAATTCAACGGGGATAGCCATATCTTCGATGACCATGGTATCAAAGGAGGTTCCCTTTGCAATATGGGGCACTTCGTTTGCAACGGTTGTTTTCATAGCTTTATTCCATGCCGACTGCACTGTTTCTCCTGGAACAGGGTTTGTATATTGATTCCAAGCTGCCTGGATTGCTGCATACAAGGTTGGCATTGGACCCAAAGGGCTTTGCCGGCCAACGATAATGGGTTT
The DNA here is from genome assembly GCA_020051095.1 of Pseudomonadota bacterium. Lineage (GTDB taxonomy): Bacteria > Pseudomonadota > Gammaproteobacteria > Legionellales > Legionellaceae > JAFIFT01. Next base: position 53,476 of record JAGVJN010000040.1, read on the forward strand.
TTGACCTTTATCAACCGGGGCAACGGTGATACCAACATGAGCAACACTTTCATTGCTCAGTGGTGTCGTGCGGACATCATCCGAGGGTTGCAGTGCTTTTGGTAGTGGTACTATTCCCCGAAACCCCTCTTTTCTGCCACCGCCAACATAAACCTGCGCTCCTTTTCCATAGATACTAGACAACGGTGTACCCTCGTTATAGTCGGAAATATTTAAATCTTTACTCTCCACAGCTGTTGTATGGCTGAATGTTACTTTGCCGGGAATTGTAGCAGAGTCAAGTATCTGTCTTGATTTGTGTTGTTGAAATTGATCCCACATATATAGTCCAGTGCAGCCTACTAGAGCGGCAAATAGACCACGTTTTGCAAAGCTATTTAAGGCCCCCATTCGAAAATGTGCTGTAGGAGGGGGAGCAGTTAAGTGTGTAAATAAGCCTTGCATCGGTGGAAACTTACTTTTGGTCATATCTTTATATAATTTGAATGCAAATCGCCCCTTAGTCATACAAACTCCAGGTTAAATGATCTATATATTAATTTATAGTACAAAATGGTCGTTTTTGATGGATTTTCCTTTGTAGTAGGCAAAAACAAAGAACGAATACGAGCCCGTGAGCGTGCCCGAGCCCGTGCCCGGTTTTAAAGAATTAAAAGATAAACTTTGATCTTGAAGCAGCCCACCGAAAAATAGTGAACTGTGCTCATTAAAAACCGGGCATGGGCACGGGCTCGGGCACGTATTAGATATGAGTTTTGTCCGGTACAAAGGGGATTTTCGATCGGTAATGGTTGATTAAGGTTGCCTTAATCATGTACTGTAATAATAAATTGGTTTTTTTTATTCCAATTTCACGACAATTGTCAGGATGCTAACGGTATTAAAAGGCGAGCAGGATTGCATGGTTGAGGTGACATGATGGTTGACACGATAACGCTATACAGTGATAAACAAGCACTCGATATCCCTTTCACACGCCAACTATTATCCAAACAACAGCTACAACAGGCAGTGCAAAGGCTAAAGCGTTTTAGTCTTCAAGATGAAGAATCCACCTTTTATTTAGCATTAATGAAACTCATTCAGGAGCTCCCTGACACTGCCATCCATGATGCATTCTATGAAAAAGTTAAGAAAGTACTCGAACAGGCTTTTATGCTTTTCCGTTATTATGATGAAGGTGAGCGAATTAAACATCCCAATTATCCAAACTATCGGACGCAGTCGCTTTTTTCGACAGCAGCAAGTAAGGACTATCTTCAATCATGGACAAAACTCCCTAGCAAATCTGGAATTCATCCAGCTAGTCTATTTGCTGCTCATGTGCTAAAGGATGACGCAGAGGATAGGCCTTTGCGCTTTTTATCTTATTGCCGAGATCCGTTTTGCAGCTTAATGTCGTTGACTTTCAGTCAAGAAAACCAATACATTGAACGTCTTTTTGATACGATAGATGCCTTTGCAAAAAAAATGCCCCCAACGGGCCCCTTGACTTATGTTGGCTTTGCATCCGGCCAGTTTGGTCGCGATGCATTAAGATTAGATTTGTTGAAGTATTTTTTGGATAAACATCATAAAAAATTGACGAACATTAACCTCCTATTTATTGATCCCTTCTATGCCAATCTCACGGCAAGTCTCGAAGGAGACGCAGTAGATCTTAAAACCAGTGCGCAAGCACTACTAGTGAAAAAAAGCATCATCGATTTAGCGAACTTTGCCAAAAATCGGTACGATTTGCCAATACAGATAAGCCTTTTCCCATCCATTGATGCGGCAAACAAATATGCTAAGGCGGATATATTTGGGCCGACATTCCTATTTGCTGAAGATTATTTTATCAATGATGTGGAAAAGGGGGTTGTGAACGATGTGGAAGCATGTCGAGATATGATACAAAAAAATAACACCGAGCAGGCGCCTTTCGATTTTTTTCTGACCTATAAGAATAAGGAAAAAAATATACTGCATATTGATTGTTCCTTACCCAAATACGCCACTAGTGCTCAATTACAGACACTTGATCCTTATCGAAGCTAGTGCGCTCAAAAGTAAAAGTTGACGTTCGCCCAAAGACCATTTATGTTAATAATTACTCCATAAGATCTCAATATATTCAATTTGATAGATATTACCTTAATAACGGTTTAAAAAGGAGGGCATGACACACTAAACCATTTGCGCTGAAACACGCTGGAACACTTCATTTGCAGTGGACGTATTAATGAATGAAATGTTTATATGAATTTAGAAGTAGTTTTACGTAAAGGATTATCGTTATGAATACAAACCAAAACACTTCTCAACAAACTGACGAGATTCGTTCAAAGACTCCAACCAAATTATTACCCAAGGAAACTTGGTTAACAACAGACACCATTCAAATCACGTTTGATCCCAATAATTTCAGTCTATTCGTCACTGAGCAGCCGCTTTTGCCCTATCGAATCGCTTTCAGTGGGGGAGGGGCGCGAGTGCCTGCTCACATCGGGGCTTACGAGGAATTACTAAAGCGTGGACTTCGCTTTACCGAGTTTTCTGGAAGTTCTGCCGGAGCGCTAGTCGCTACTTTAGCCTATTTGGGATACCGCTGCGAAGAAATATTTGAAATTGTCTCTTGGTTTGATGAAGACAAATTACTCGATAAACCCTTGGAAATAAGCGTTAATAACATTGCTCAAATTCTTCATAAAGGAGGGATTAGCTCTGCAAAATCACTCCATCAAGCCGCCAATTATGTCATTTTAGACAAAGTTGTGAAAATCCTATCCAATGAAAAATACAAACATCGCTTTGCAGACCATCAAGCCTTTTTAAAAGAACATGTCTATGAAAGCCCAACTTGCATCACCTTTGAAACATTAGCAAAAATAAAAGAGATTTGCCCAGAATGTGATATTGGCGAAAATCTCATTATCATCGGCACCAATTTGAGTAGCAAAAATGCGGAATTTTTTTCTTCTACTACCACCCCCAAAAGGGGCATTGCCGATGCGATTATCATTTCAGCGAATTTGCCAGTCGCTTTTGAACAAATACGCCTCGAGGGTAAAATATACCGAGATGGAGGGCTTGAAATTAACTTTCCGGTTCACTGTTTTTCAAAAAATTCCGGGCATGATGTCTTTTTAAAGCACCTTCAAGGCGTTGATTATCGGGTCATTGGTTTGCAGTTTGACAATGGTCGCGAAGAAAATGCGCTATATAGTCAAAAGCCAGTCCATCAATGGTCTTGGTTTGGCCGTACTTTTTATTCCTTCGTAACCGGACATGCTAAAACGACTGACAATTGGCAGAAAGACCTAGAAGAGCTTCGTAAACATGCCCATCAGAGTATTTTAATTAAGACCCCGGATTTAGCACTTTCAAAACTCACGCTCAATGATCAAGTCCATAACATGGTTGTGGAATCAGGTCGAAATGCAGCGCGTCAGTATTTAGACAATCATGGATACTATATTGATGAACTCAATACCCTTCAACGCAATGAATGGTTGTATGAAACATTCCAAAAACCGGAGGCATTGTTAGAGTATTGCTTCGAGCAAAAGAATTTTGCGATGATTTCAAACATACAGCAAGCGATCGCTAAATCGCAATTCCTTGGAAAGGGCTATAAAGGCTATCTGATTGAACTTTGCGATGAGATGTTATCTTCGAATCTGAATCCGGATGCACATCACTTACCGCTTGAACCCCTTAACGCACTTGTGGAGAATAATCATTGCAATGAGAAAGAAGATAAAAAGGAAATACCTTACCCCATGACCTTTTTCGCCCAGGCACCTGAGCATAAGCTTGTCGTCATGGAAAAGACAGGGGACCTCAAGGTTCAACTCTTTACCAAACTTTACCCTATTTTTATGCAAAACTGGCAGAAGTTGTGCCCCATTTCAGGGATTGGTGAAATACTCAATTCCATTCGCATACCATTATTAACGGTTGAAAAAGCGCATCAGTGCGTAAACTTGTTGGTTGATAAGCTCAAAGGGGTTAACGCGGGTCACTTTTTGGTGTTTATATTTAAGTCAGCGCTCAAACATTATGAAGAAAGTAACTTCGATTCCTTTTTTAAACATTTAAAGTACTTACAGAAATCCATTCATTTAATCAAACAAAAACAACTTTATTCGGAAGACAGTCATTTTGGGAAATGGGAATTTGATGAAAAGGACTCTAAGGCAATCGTGAAATCACTTAAAGCGAATGATTTTTCATCGTTAAACCGTTTGTTAGAAACGAAGAAAGAGAACTTGAGCAGAAACACATTATAGCACAAGGCTTCAGGGTGAAACGATGAAGTCTTATTTCCTTGAATAAAGACCAATATATTCCCCTTGATCGATGATGTGATTGTTCATAGCCTTTTCAACGTCTTGTTTGGTGGCGCTGTCTGTTAAATCTAACACCGTATCCAGTGCGTAAATTTTAAAGAAATAGCGGTGAGTTCTTCCGGGTGGGGGGCAGGGACCACGATAGCCTGGCGAACCCCAGCTATTTTTACCACTGACAGCCCCTTTAGGTATCGGCGCTCCTTCTGGTAATAGCGTCATATCAGCGGGTATGTTAAATAATACCCAATGCACCCAAATACCTGCAGGCGCATCTGGGTCGTCAACTATCAATACGTAGGATTTTGTCGTTTTATTCGCATCATACCAAGCTAAGGGCGGGGATTTGTCGATGCCGCTGCAAGTATAGTGTTCAGGAATGGGGGAGTTGTTAAAAAACGCAGTGCTTCCTAGCTTCAAACCCATCGCAAAGCTCCTTATGTCTAAGCATATCAAAAGAATAAAAATAGCCCATGGAATTTTCTTCATGAATGATGACCGATGATAATCGTGTTTTTTTAGTATAGATAAATTTTACAGGGCTCGATAGGGCGAGAATCATTGCTACCCTATTTGATTATCTTTGACAAAGATTTGCGTATAATAAATCCAACCCCTTTCATCTTGAACAACGCCAATCCCAGTGAGGTTATACCGGCCTTCAATATTTCGTTTATGCCCTCGACTGGTTAACCATTTTTTAACAACTTCATTGGGCGGAATTTTATACCAGGCAATATTTTCCGCCCCCCCGCCAAAATTTGTAATTTCTCGCTTGATGTGGGCGATGCGTTTGTCAAAATCCTGATGTCCGAAAGTCATTTTTTTGCTAGCCATATCAAAGCTATGCTGCTTTGCTTCTTTGGATAGGACATCGCTCAATACCAGTTTGTTCATTCCTTTCGATTGGCGGTAGCGATTAACTTCTTGTAAGACTATCTGTTGTAACTGCGTTTCCTTCTCGGGTGAGAGAGGGGTAGGGGAGGAAAGTGCCGGGCGTGTCACGCATGCGATAAGAAATAGGACAACTATTGGTCTTAGGAGAGGGCTCATGGGTATACCTTGTTATTATTATTTCGATGAATTTTATCTCAGTCAACGGACATTGGATAGGGTATTGAGCAGCAAAAAGTGAATTAAATATTGACACTGTGGGTTAAATAAATTAAATTTGCCTTTGATTTGAAATTAAGGACGTCTTGAGTGACTTTGTATTTTTCGATTCAGGATTATCCTGATACCAGCGAACTTGTGTCTATTGAATACGGGGATAAGAGACGAGTTATAAAACGGGGTGAGTTAGGGCAACTAGAACGTGCCTTAAACGACCAATTAACCAATCATAATCTTCCTTCACTCAAACTAAAGTCTGGTAATCAATATAGCCTGACTCATCTAAATCAAAATCCCAGATTATTGTCAGATATTTTTGAGACGTTTGGCTTTAAAAAACGTATCGAATTGCCGAGTAACCTTGCTTATTCGCATGAAGGAAAATACTTGGTTTATACTTTTCGCGATTTAGATCAATTTCGCTTTTACTGGAAGAAGAAACCGTCGGCTTGTCCTGCCCTATTTAAACAATTGTCTGAAGATATTCTTGAAGTTCCTTATGCGGATAAACCGGATGATTATGTGTATCGGTATGGGAAAGTTGCCTTCCATGTCAACCATGGCAGTGCGCTAGGATTAAGATTATCATTACTCTTGCTAGCAATCGTCAATTATCTCATCGCAACCGGTGACGCGGACCAGGAAATGGTGACGGAGCTTAAGCGTTTATCGGAAGAAGAGATTTCCTGTCTTCAACTGGCGGCCTTTTTAATGCGATCAGGCAGAACCAATGAATGTGGATGGAAAGGTGATCCGACATATTGCCCACGATCCGCAGCAATCTTTAAAACAATTGCTATTTCGTTAGGCTATGATACCTGTCTCGTCGATGCTATTTCTCAATGCTTTGATTTCAAACAGGACATACCTCAGGATTCGGGTTTTTTAAAAAAACCGCTTGCAAGACAGCATATTAAACTTCCATTGTTCCAAAAATTATTCCATATCATTCATACGTTGGATTTATTACGATGTAACTCGAATGAATCGTATCTTAAGGAATTAGTGTTAAGCGAATTACAACCGTTTTTAAACGCTCAGACAAACCATGATCAATCAATAGAACACCTTTTTTCATTAGCAGAGGAATTATTGACATTAACGGGCAGTGGTGTCTTATATAAATTCGTGCAAACTCAAACGATGTCTGGGAAAGAAAATCCATTTTTACAAGTTAGCGTAGTGGATGAATTAGATAACTATTTTATAATTTGTCAGCAAGCAGTTAATAGCTGGTTAGATGATTGTTGTACCAATGGCGAGCGATCGGAGAGATTGGTTGGCGTTGACAGTTGTAATTATCAGAACAATTTATTCTTCAAGCCCTCATCCAAAATGTATAAATACGTTGCTTTTCATGAGCTTGACAATAAGGAAAACGCTACTTTAAACAAGAACGGTTAGAAAAAGCTAACACATTTATTTTACTATTCGAGTGGCATTTCAAAATCAGGATCAAATAAAGGACAAGCGTCATCGTTATTGCTAAGTGGTTTTAATACACTAATATCTTTATTCGCCTTAAAAATGCCCAAATCGGATGGTTTTGATAAATTGGCTAAGGCATTAAATTGATAACTTCCAACGTCAGTTGTCAGTGAACTTGCCTTTACTACCTTGGTTGGGCCTTCTAATGCTTCCTTAGCGAGTTTTTCTATGATGCGATTAAATTCATTTTCAAGGTTACTTGCCATCGCTGAATAAGTGACGACTTTTAATTGACAAGCAATCATGGGATCCATCAGTTTGGGGACAAACAGACGAACTTGTAAGGTATGTTGATTTTTTACTTGCATGGCCGGCGTTTTTAAAGCATACAACGTATCTAACGCACTGGGATTTTCAGCATCAAGCTTCCCATTTTTACCCGATATATAAGCCACTTGATCGACAAGATGGTGAGGAATGAGATATTGATAAATTATCCCTTGCTTCCCAAATTTCGTATTATTGACTAATTCATTAAATTCTTTGACAAGTTTTATTCTTAAATCGTGGTGCCCCACTAACAGCCCACGCCTATCGAGTAACTCAAAAATTAACGTTGAAAAATCATGCTGGGTAACCGAGGCGTTATTTAAATAATAATCCACGCTCGATTCTTGTGAGTCATAATCGGCATTATGCCAAAGGGTTGGATTACAGGATAATAAGTGCCATGCCATGTGTTCACCATTATCCATATTTTCACTACTTTTGCATTTTATCGTGTCAATGTCTTGGTAGGTTACTTTTCCATTATATTCCCGAGCAGTGCGATGCCATGTTATGTCTTGTTCATCACTAGGAGCGAGTGCTTTACAGAATAACTCTAACGCTCTGCTGGCTTTGGTTGTGGCATGGTAAACACTGACGAAGTCTTTCATATGATCGGATTCATGCTTAATACATTTACCAGTTGGTACTGTATTTATCTCTTCAATTCCCCAGCTTAGCTTAGGGGTTACTTTCACGCCTTCTTCGCTATGTCCCCAAATTCGGATGTTTGATTCGGTATCCCTATACACATGTTCACTCGATTGAAACCACATGTTCGTTGGCGACTGGCTAGCGGGATATAAGGTAGGTCTGATGGCATTTAGTACATTACAAGTGCCAACCACATCATTGGACGTGCTCACCATCAAAGCTGTGTTTCCAATTTGCTCACTTGCGTCGTGGTTATTACGATAATCTTGTGCGTCGATGCGTGCGCCTGTTTTACGATTGAGCTCAGCCGCCAAGTGTAAGAAAGAGGTGGCGGATGTCTTGACATCATAGGCGTTTGGGAGAACCCTTGTCAGAATCGTTTCAATGGACGATTGAAGTTTAGCGCTTTTGGTTTCGCATCGAACCAAGTCACTTTCATGCGATAATTCTAATAAATCTCTAAAAAGTTGTGCTTTTTGAGATGTTTGTTGAATCGTCTGATTAAGGAGTGGCTTAGTGACTTTTAAGTCACTATGGTAGTCAAAGCTTTGAGCGATGAGATCAATGAGTGTGTCATTAAAGCCCAATTGGCCTGCAACATGTCGAAATATTTCTGCTGAACGTTGGCCGTAAGTCGTATCTTCGCTCCATCCTAGTTCATTGGTGCGACCACTGCGAAATAAAAAACCAGCCAACTCGATACAAGCTTTTTCTTCTTGGGTTAATTGGTTTGCCGTTTGTTTCGAAACGGTATTACCTTCCCGTTTAATAAAATCCAGGGAGTTTTTAATTAAGATATACTGGCGAATGGCGTGATTGGTGCCATGGTTTGTATGGAATGCGATGTTTCCAAAACGATATTCATAATCCGTTGGCGCATCCGCATAAGGGATTTCGATAATGTCAGCGGAGAGGACGCTAAATAACGCATAAGGTGTGTGTCCATTCCAATAATATTGATAGGGAGAAAGCTCTCGGCAGGAAAAAAACAAGGGCACATCTTTTGCGGATTTTTTTGTTGAAGGCGATAACGAGATGACTTCTTTGCCCAGTTTATAAGCAATCGTAGCCAGTAAGATTTTGACATCCACTTGGTCAAATTGACTGGGAAGGTTCTTTGATTCATTTTCACCCAATTTTGATACATCGAATCCAAGGTAATCACTCAGTGATTGAATACCGATATTGTTGCTGTCAAATTTGATGGAATAGGTTGCGCTAGAATCGGAAACTTGACATAAATACTGGGTTGTCGAAACTTTTTTTATGTTGATTGCGTAGGTCATGGACTTTGATACGTTAATAAAAAAACGAGTTTAGCAAAGTTAGGTTAAGGGAATATTAATAGTAGGGCAAAAAATACCCATATTATTTGTACCGGACAATATTTAAAATAAGCCGTCATTGCGAATGTAGTGAAGCAATCCAGAACTGATTTTTGTTCATAGATCGAACTGGATTGCTTCGCTTTGCTCGCAACGACCGGGCAATTATGAAATTGTCCGGTATAAATATCCATATTTTATACATTGAACAAAACGGAATCGGCTTCGCCTTTGCTCCCCGTATTCCGGCCAAGGGCCTTCATACGGGCTACTTTTTAATGTGGTTTAACGTGGCGGGGAAAACTTTTCCCGCATTACGACCAGGGCCTCCTTATGGGCTACTATTTAACGTAGCCCGCATAGAGCGAAGCGGAATGCGGGAAAGCTTGGCATAACTATGACCTTAACCGTTAAACGGAGGGGCCAACCGACGTAAGGGTTTCATCACTGTCTGACTCAAGATCAGGATGATTTCTTGCTAACAAACAGGAAGCGGTGGCAAGAAGCAAGTTTTTTGGGTTATTTTGATTGCATAATATCCAGTATAGGTTAAACGCTTCTTCCGAACTAATCGTTTCTTTTGATTGCTGAGTTGTATATTCCCCCTTGGCTGAAGGAGAAAATCCAATTTCGTACACATGGGCAGTTTCACCATGAATGGAGAAAAAATGCATATGGTTTTTGTCATTAACGAGTCCGCCACCTTGCTTAAAAAATTTATCTTTTGCGGCTTCTCGTTCTTTATTTTTACTAGGCATAACTCACCTCACGTTTAGGTTGATATGTAGCCAGTTTATGAAAATATAAATCAAAGTCAAGCGATTTATGATTTAAATGATCTATTAAAATACAAAATTTGTGGTTGCATGCCAAGAAGGATGCGACCTATTTTTAAAATTTGTAAAAACAAGTATAGTGGTAGGTATTTACCAACTAGGTTAACCATGTCAAAAACGGTATTTATCAGCGGCTGCTCAACAGGCATTGGGCTTTATCTCGCAAAAGCCTTAAGCGAAAGTGGCTATCAAGTCATTGCCAGTTGTCGAAAAGATGAGGATGTGAAGCGTTTACAGTCGATAGGGCTCTATGCCATTCAAATGGATGTCAATCGCAGTGCTTCTATAAAAGAGGCGGTGAAGCTGTTGCTTGAGCATACCCATGGGAAGCTCGATGTGCTGATCAATAATGCGGGTTTTGGCCAAGTAGGTGCTCTCGAAGACATTAGCCGTGAGCTGATGATGAATCAATTTCAAACCAATGTATTCGGTCTACATGAGTTAACGACTCAAATCATCCCCATCATGCGTGCTCAAGGCAGTGGTCGGATTATTAATATATCATCAATTCTTGGCTTGGTTTCCTTACCGTTTAGGGGGGCTTATAATGCCTCGAAGTATGCAGTTGAAGCACTGAGCGATACCCTGCGCCTGGAGCTAGAGCCCTCTGGCATTTGGGTGACTTCAATCCAACCTGGCCCCATTGACAGCCAATTTAGGGATACGGCAGTGGATTCTTCCCTCCAGGCCCTTGATCAACAATCCAGTCATTTTTACGCACAATACCAAAACATGATGACGCATTTTAAAGACAACAAGAAGCAATCCAAAATGACACTAGGCCCCGATGCCGTCTTTAAAAAAGTCATCCATGCAATCGAATCATCCAGACCAAGGCCCAGTTATGCTGTCACCAAGGCAGCCCTTCTCCTTATCATCGCTAAACGAATATTGCCTAAGCGATGGTTGCATCGATTATTAGCTAGTGTATCGAAAAAAGAATTATCGAAACGTTAGAGGCCAATCAATCTTACTAGCGGACATTTTCTTAAAAGCGCCGTCGTTGCGAGCTTTGTGAAGCAATCCAGTTCGATCTCTGAACAAAAATAGGTTCTGGATTGCTTCACTACGTTCGCAACGACGGCATATTTTAAAAATGTCTGCGACAAAGCCAATAAAGAACTTATCTTGCCCATCTTCTTTTTCATTTGAGTATACCTTGATAGAATGGTTTTATTTTGACGAGTTATCCATGCAAGCATACAAAGAGTTAGAGCAGTTATTTGACAACATCGCCCATTTAAATCATCTGGATGCCATCATCGGATGGGATGAGGCCGTCATGATGCCGCCCGGAGGCGCAAAAAAACGCGGTGAAGCCATGGCGTATTTGCGTGGATTAAAGCATACCATGCTTACTACGAATAAAGTGGCTGAGCTTTTAAACCAATGCCAGGTTGAATCGCTGAAAGCGCCCTGGCAGTCTGCGAATTATTTATGGATGAAGCGCCAATATCAGCGAGCTTGTGCTGTTCCCAACGATTTAGTAAAACGCTTATCCATTGCAAGCGTTCAATGTGAGCAAGCCTGGCGAGTGTTGCGTCCTAAAAACGATTGGCAGCAATTTAAACCACTGTTACAAACCGTGTTTGATTTAAATTATGAATCAAGTCTGTATAAAGCCGATGCCTTGGGGTTGGGCATCTATGATCAATGTTTGGATGAATTTTCGCCGGGATGCAGTCAAGCACTCATTACGCCGATTTTCGATCAATTACGCTCTGTGTTGCCGCCATTGATTCAAGCGACTGTCGCCAAACAACGCATGGATAACTATCAACCCATAACGGGGCATTATCCTATCGAAAAGCAACGTCAACTTTCACGCGAATTGATGGCTATCATTGGCTTTGATTTTAATCATGGACGCTTTGATGTCAGTCACCATCCTTTCTGCGGGGGTGTTGCCGATGATGTTCGTATCACCACTCGGTTTAAAGAGTCCGACTTTACTTCGGCCATTATGGGTGTTTGCCATGAAACCGGTCACGCCATGTATGAGTTAGGTTTGCCACGTGAATGGTTATCTCAACCGGTCGGCTTGGCATTGGGCATGGCGGTTCATGAGTCCCAATCGTTGCTGGTTGAGATGCAAGTTTGCCGAAGCCAAGATTTCTTGAAAGTGCTCATGCCCAAATTAAAACACTATTTTGGTGAAAGTGACGTCTTAAGTTTTGAAAATTTGTCCATGCACTACACTCGAGTTAAGCCGGACTATATCCGCGTGGATGCCGATGAGATGACTTACCCATTGCATGTAATTTTACGCTATGAAATTGAAAAGGCATTGTTTGCGAAAGACATTACTATTGATGATTTACCGAGCATATGGCATGAGAAAATGCAACAATACCTTGGATTGTCCACGCAAGGCAATTACCAAAATGGCGTGATGCAAGATGTCCATTGGCCTTGCGGCTTATTTGGCTACTTCCCCGCCTATACGTTAGGTGCATTAATCGCAGCGCAGCTTTATAGTGCGGCTTTGAAACAACAACCAAGCATTCCCTCAGCGATTAGCGAGGGTAATTTTGTGCCTTTAATGACATGGCTAAGAAAGCACATTCATTCAAAAGCCTGCTCTGAAGATTTTCAAACCCTATTAAAAGAGGCGACGGGGGAAGGCTTAAATCCGCACCACTATATTACTCATATAAAAAAGCGCTATGGCGTTAGTTAAATAGCCAACGGCGCATATCTATTGTGCAAGCCGCGCTTCTTGGGAAGACAAAGCAATGGATTTAGTACGTTTTGATGAATTACCCCAATAAATTGCTTTGGCACAAATGGGGTAGAAGGGTAATGTCCGATCGTATCGGTTTGCCATTACGGCGATGATAAGCCAATGATTTTCCAGCCTTTTTTTGGTTCAGGGGTGGTGGTATGCGTATAGACAAATACACTGCCATTTGGATCAATGGCAAATAATGGCAAGCGTTCACCTTGTGAGGGGTGTAAATAATCTGCGATGGTAAATTTATCGGTCAGCGTGGTTGTTTTAAACTGATAGCCTTGCTCAAATTTGTGGTTGAGTACGGCATAGTATACAGGGCCTTGAAATAGCTCCCGGGCACCGTGCGGTAGGCGACGACGAATATTGGTATTGATTGGGTCGTTGTCTCGGGTAGAAATGGTGTAGATATGAGCAGGACCAAATTCCGTGCGGTAATTTTTTAACGCGAGAGCGTTCATCTCTTTGAATGGGGTTAAGGTGATAAAATTCCCCAGCCCTTGGAGTGCTAAATGTTGCTTAGCATGCTCTGAAACAATATTGCCCCAGTAAGTTGGAATGCCTTTTAAGTTTGCTTGGTAAATATCAGCCCAATTCAGATCCACCAAACGAACCATAATATCATTGCGCATCAATTCCAACGCGAGCGATTGGGCGATGCTGTCAGCCCCCAAAATAAGAAACCCTTTGGGTTCTGGATCCGCCACTTTGAGTTTTAACGCAACCCATCTGGCTGTGATACTTTGCAGAATAACCGTTGCAAAGATAATTAAAAAAGTTAACGGGACGATTTTCTCAGCTTCCGGAAAATGCATTATTTCTAATTTGAGGGCAAATAATGAGGCAATCGCCGCAGCGACAATTCCACGAGGTGCAATCCAGCATAACAGCGCTTTTTCGCGTAGACTTAATTTTGAACCGTAGGTGCTTGCTAGCACGGATAGAGGCCGGATAATGAATTGAATCGCGATAAATAGCAATACGGCGGGTAATCCGAGGGCAACAAACTCAAGCACATCAATATGGGATGCTAACATGATAAACAAGATTGAAATTAGTATAAGACTCATGGTCTCTTCGAAGTTTAAAATTTCTTCTAAATGAACATCCACTGTGTTGGTTAACCAAACGCCCATGATGGTAACGGTTAACAATCCTGAGTCGGATTCAATGAGGTTTGACACGGTAAAAATGGTACAAACATAGGCTAATGTTGCAAAATTATGTAAATAGTGTGGGATCCAATATCGTTTTAAAACAAGGCCAAATAAATAGCCGCCGGCGATGCCTAAAATGGTTCCGGTGACGAAGAGTTCAGCAAAGAGCATGCCGCTTAAAAACCAGTTGCCACCTGTGGAGGTGATTAGTTCAAACAAGAAGACAGCCAATATGGCACCAATGGCATCTAACAGTATTCCTTCCCACAATAAAATATTGGCTAGATTCGTTTTGGGTAAAACCGTTCTTATCATGGGCGCAATCACCGTGGGTCCTGTGACAGCCATAATGGAGCCAAACAATAATGAAACCGACCAGGAAAAATTTAACAAATAGTGGGTGGCAATGGCCGTTAGCACTAAGCTGATTAAGACACCAACGGAAACTAAATTGCGGATGACATTTTTATACCCGGCAATGTCATGAAATTTCAAATTCAAACTGCCTTCAAATAGGATGATTGCAACGGATAATGACACCCCGGGTAACAGGGTTTCCATGGGGATTAATGGTATACCCACCCATTGCAAACCTTCACCGAATAATACGCCGAATAACAATAATAGAATAATCGCTGGTAGCTTCAGTCGCCAAGCAAGCCATTGACTGGAAACGCCAATAATGAACAAAATACAAACAATAGTGGCGGCAGTTAGGTGCATCGTCAGTTCTCAAAGATGGTTAATTCCATTTATTAATTTTTAGCTCAGTTTTAGAGAATAATCAAAGGTGATTTTTTGGCGAATGGCCGAGATTCCCCAATAAAAAATAATTTTTTCTTCCGGTTTGTCGTCATTCTCCGTGCGTGCCGAGGATCCATTATTAGAAATACCGCATTGACTTAAAAATGGATCGGTAATAGATTGTGATGAGTGGTTTAATTTATAAGGATATAAAATGAAGCTTCAATTAAATACTTTTTCATCAGGAACATATAATTCCCATTATGGCTATGCTGTTATTCAATCGGATGTGGCAAGTCTTGATATATACTCTCCGGAAAGTATCGATAATTGGAATAGGCAAGTTCTGCCTGATATCCAAAAGAACTTTCAATCGGACTTATGTCAAATTAGAAAGTTTTGTTGCGAAGATCAAGGCTATCCCGTTGCGTTAGAAATGGTTTTGAAAAAGTCTGATAAAAAATCCATGAAAACAATTGAAAAGCAGTTGCAAGATTGTATAGACAGCTTTAACCAGGAGCATGATTATAAAGCCAAATTACGATTTCGTCCCAATCGTGATGATATGGATTTATCAACGCCGACAAATCGCAGTTATTCTAGAAAAGCTGTGTAACCTGAATTCGTTCTAGCTTGCCTTAACATGAATGGCAATGAGAGGGCGCCACCTGGACAGGATATTGCATTATCCTGTTTGATGTCGGGATGGCGCTTACATTTTTCTGTTCTAGATAACCTTGACTTCTTTGCTATTCGACTCATTACTACCCGATAGGTAGGTGTTTGTCGAACGATCGTGAAGGTCTTCTAAAATCTTGATGTGCCAACGCTTTTCATCGGCGGATTCTAATTTAATTGCTATCTTTTTAGCGTCTTCTAAATCTTCCGAAAAACTGTCTAAATCCAGGGTGGAAATGATATTTTTCATTGAATCGCGAAAGTGGGTTTCAAAGACATTGGCGATGGAATTTGCTAACTTTCCTGTGCAATTCACCTTTTTGTATTTATGGTACAAATACACCCAAAATGCGGCGCCATGGTAATCATTTTTTGCCGCTTTAATTGCTTGGGCGTGTTCTTGATGGGTATGAGATCCGTACCCTAACACGCCAGAATCTATTTTGGGATAGTTATCGAGGTATTCTTGCCCGATAGCGTGATATATTTGCGAATGACCGCCTAATTCGAAGAGTAGCTTTTTATGTAAGCTTTCAACAGTTTCTTCAGGATATATACTAGAGACAAGGGAACTCATCTCTTTCGCTAGGGTTCCTGATGGGTTATTCATGCGTATATAAATGATACACATACTTACCCATTTTTCCACATCCGTACATTCTCGCTTTTGTAGATCCTTGAGTGAGTCTGCGAATTCATGGCTGTTATGGCCGCCAAAAATGCTCCAGCCAGTCGATGATTTATTTTTTGTAAGATATTCTTGTGCAATGGTCGCAAAGCCTTCTGGGTAAGCCTCACGTTTAATGCTGGTATAACTCATAGTGCCTCTCCTTAAATACAACTCCCCGTGTACTTCCCGTCAATAACTTACCAATCGACCTCAGCAGTCAATCCTAGGGCGTACGAAACTATCTTACACAAACTTTCATCACTCCGCCAGAGTTTCAACCAAAGTTAATGAAATTCAAATTTCGTGTAAAAATCTCTGGGATACACCGAGAGACGTGAGCGCTTGGGGATAAGTCTAATTTTTAAAAAATGTGTCTATCCCTAAAAGTCGAACCACCAACGATTGCGAGCGGGCAAAGATGGTAGTTTTTGAGGTCTTTAAGCGTTTTACCGGACAATTTCATAATAGCCCTGTCGTTGCTAGCTTTGCGAAGCAATCCAGTTCGACCTCTGAACAAAAATCCGTTCTGGATTGCTTCACTTCATTCGCAACGACGGCTATTTAAAAAATTGTCCGGTACAAAATTCTTTAAGTTGGTTGGATGATTTGTCAGGCTATTTTCTATTTGAATCGATTACTCCAATGGTTTCAAATTTTCCAAGGTAGTTGGGATCAATTCGGATACAGTTGGGTGAATATGGACTGCGTCGCGAATGAGTGTATAAGGTTTGTCGGCATACATGACATCAAGTATTGAGTGAATAATTTCATCGCCATTCACCCCTAACACGGCGGCGCCAAGAATCTTTTCACTGTCTGCATCGACCATGATTTTGATAAAACCCGTGGGTTCTCCTTTGATGACGGCGCGTTTGACTTGGGTCATAGGACGTTTGGCAACCAATGCGTTATAACCCGCTTGACGAATTTGTGCTTCAGTCAGGCCACATCGCCCTAGGGGTGGGTCAATATACAGTGCATAAGCCATGAGGCGATCGGTGACTTTCCGCCCTGCGTTTTGTAGGAGGTTATCTGCTACAATTTGATAGTCATTATAGGCAGTATGGGTAAACGCCCCTTTCCCGTTGCATTCGCCAAGTGCCCATACATTGTTGGCGGTTGTCGATAATTTTTCATCCACCACAATAATCCCGCGGCTATCCACTTCAATATCGGTATTTTCTAAACCGAGATCGTCCGTGTTGGCTTGCCTACCAATGGCGATTAAAACATGGGAACCGCGAATTGTTTCCTTGTTATCTTCAGAATTGATATGGACATCAATTTCATTTCCTGCAGGAGAAAAGGCGACACAACAATTATTTAAGCGGACATCAATGCCGGATTTCTCCATGATGTCAAGCACGGTATCACACACATCGTCGTCTTCACGGGCAATGAGTTTAGGGGCTCGCTCCAACACGGTGACTTTCGCGCCAAAACGTCGAAAAACTTGGGCAAACTCAAGCCCAATATAACTTCCTCCTACCACGATTAAATGCTTGGGTACGATATCTAAATCTAAGATAGACGAATTCGTTAGATAAGCGATTTTATCGATGCCATCCATCGGCGGCACATTGGCACGTGCTCCCACATTGATAAAAATTTTATCTCCATGAAGGGTATCGTCGTTTACCTGAATGGTATGGTTGTTGATAAACCGACCTTGCCCATGAAAAACCGTGACATTGGGCGTGTTTTTTAACCAGTTTTCAACACCCGTTGTTGCTTTGTGAACAATGTTGTCTTTGCGGGCTTTGACCTTTTTCATATCAGTTTTGATGGAACCTTGAATATCAATGCCAAACTCGCTGGCGCGATTCACTTGATGGGCAACTTCGGCACTAGCAACCAGCGTTTTTGTGGGTATGCAACCTGTATTTACACAACTGCCACCAAATTTATGTCGCTCGATAATAGCGACTTTTAAACCGGTATTCGCTAGGCGTACTGCTAAAGAAGGGCCTGCTTGCCCGGTACCGATGATAATAGCGTCAAATTGTTTATTCACAATCGCATCCTTAATTTGAAAACAACGATTAGATGATCACAGGCATATAATTAGCATAGTCGAATTTGTAAGAATTACTATTAGTGGAATGGGCTGCTAGGGTATTATTTTAGAATCTGCCGTTTTGAGGAGCCTAGTTTGTAGCCCGTATTAGGCGACGCCGTAATATGGGAAAAAATTAAAATGATTAAAGTGTTAACCGTTGTACATGATTAGAAGCAAACGTCTCTCGGGCCTTTTCATCGTGATAGCGAGTAGCCATTTTCGACTCATAGTTACCTCGATATTCTATGCGACCATTGATCAGTACGGTATGTTCATAAAATACTTTGACACTAAGGTCGAGATGGCTGTCCAAGAAATCGCATAAGGAAACAAAATCATCTTCTAGCTCGGGGTATGACTTAGTTACTTGACTTATTCCTTGACGAATCATATTTTCAAATTGTCCTGGTCTTTGTGCAACGGCATAACGTTCTATCGTTGAGTCTACGCTTCCTAGCAGACTCCGATTATTTTGTTTTATCTCGCCAAATTTGAAGCGTTGAACCATCCCATTTTTCAAGGCATTAAATAACAAATGAATCAATGCTTCTTTATGCGTATCGAATGCTTCTTCGCCGTTGATTAATTTTAAATCCGCTAAATTTTTCTTTAGCCCCTGGGCAAGCTTTACTTTCTGCTCAGTTAACGCATTCTTAGAAAATAGGCTAAAGCCAAACTCATACCAGCGTGTATGACGTTCAGATTTTGAATCATTTTTTTCTTGTTCATTATCAGTTTGGGTATCGGTAAGATATTGAAATCCTTTGCTAAATTCATCGATAACTTCACCCAAGGTTACCTTTGAGCTACCTTGGTCTGTAACCTTTTTTAAGGATATTTCTGACATGATAATTCTCCCTATATCAATAAGATAATAAAATAATCTTGTTGGGCAATAATTGCATTTCGTCTGGTTGTTGTCAAGCAAATGGATATTGCTCATTTTGGATGAAAAAAATTTCTGATATGTCAGCTATGACCTATGTTATTATTTGAGAAATTATGAAAAGCACCCGGATGCTTCGCGAAAAATAATTGATATTAAGGAATACCCTGATGACAGGAAGATTGTATGACCTTGTAGTCATCATCGTAAAGTTGTTAGTCTGATCTAAGAAATTTGATATTGAATACAGCGAATAGATAAAAGTCATGTAACCTTGGACTTTTCAAATAAATATGACGATAACAGAAGCAACAACAGACAAAATAGCCAATAATTTGGGCATTACGGCCATTTCCTCAGCCAAATTTGTCGGTATATTCAGTTGTTCAGAGATTAAAAATAAGTTACTAAGTGGGTGAACTGGCAAATATTGCTCGAGATTTTGGGTAACCATAATCAGCATATAATTAAAATTGACATAAGCCCGAAGCATTCTGTTCCAGATATAAGTTAGGCATAAAAAGAAGAAATCGACGAAAACCAGGAGTATAATTTTGCTATGCAGGCTTAGCTGAATCCATTCCTGGTGATTTGAAAAAATAGCATAGCCAAATGCTGAAAATATAAACGTATATATTGTAAAAAATATATTATGGGAGGCTTGTCTTTGGGCTGGAATTTCGTGTAAAGAAGGGTAAATGGCAGTATAAATGTTTAATACTTGAGCTTTCTCATCGTCGGTCATTTCTTCTGGCGATTTTTTTTTGATCCTATTTAAATGCACAGCGAGTTCTTCTGGGTTAATTATTTGCTGAGATACTCTTAATCCAAATAAATTAAATAGTGACATTTTCTTAATCCATTAATCAATGTAACTCATCTATAGTATAGCAATTCACCACAATTGATCAAAAATAAAACAATTATATTTTTTGGCGGTTAATGAGAGCCAACGCTTGGTAATTATAAGAATGGTCAAATCCCAATTTTAATGCCAGCTTATAAGAAGCTTTGTTCATGGTGTCACAAGTCCATTTTGGTTGAGAATGATGATTGACACAGTAGGAAAGTAAATGACGACAGACAGCCGTCGATAAACCACGATTTCTAAACATAGGATCAGTAAATACGCCAAGTTCAGAAAAATTATCGCTTCTGATCGCATGCGCTTCACTTACCACGCGCTTATTATGCAATAGGCAAAAACCAGCACCGTGCTTTAAGTAATTTTCGATTGATCCATAGAGGCTAAGCATTAATCCTTTCCAATTACATCTATCAAATATGGCATGATCAACTTGTCTCATGGTGAGATTTTCAAGATGGGGTTCATCATGGATGTTGATATTTGTTTGGTTAAAATTAAAATGCAGTCTATCAATAATCGTTAAATCATCACAATTTTTAATCAGCTCTGAGGGAGACGATTCAACCATTAGTTTGAAAGCAGGATTATTATGTGTACTATATGTTAGTATATTCCGCAGGTTCTTGACTCTACCAAAATCAAAATTGTTTGACAGAAACCCATAAGGCCCTTGGGTGAGCACAAAAGCTGAGCGGGGATTTTCATAGGAATCTATCAATATATTGCCAGGCATTTTATGTTCTATTACTGATTTGACAAATGTAATATTTGGATAATTGGATTCAAAGCATTGATTGGCTAAGTGGTATTGCTCTTTATTTAAAAGAATCATTCTCAGGTTCGATGAAATATTTTTTAGTGTTGAACTTTCGTTATACATAGATCAGTTCCATTTCAGGCTCGCGATGAAACCCTATTTTTGAATTTATAAATTTGGGGTTTTCTTGTTCCTTATTTATGGAATAACTTGCTAAAGCCTTTGCATGTATTACTGCTGAATCAAAAAGGGGAACATCCGTTCTTGAATCAATGCACATTCCAAGTTCAGTGCATCCAAGAACAATGGCCTTAGCACCGCTATTTATTAATCTGTCGCAAATTTCCTGTATTATCTGTTTTTCTTTATTTGATGGCATCTCACCACTGCAAATACTAAAAATGATATCATCGACTCGTTTTATTTCATGGTTACTCGGGTATATCGAATCTATTCCAAAAGGTTGCAAATATTTGTCATAAAGGCAATTTTTAACTGTGAATTGTGTTCCTATAACACCGACTTTTTTTATTCGTTGATTAATTAATAAATTCGCAACGCTATCTATAATGTGGATTACGGGCACATTTAAGGCCTCTTGTATTGAATCGTAAAATGCATGAACGCTGTTACAGGTGATAGCGATAAAATCACAACCAACACTTTCTAGTTTACGACATTCATTAATAAGCAATGATTCCAACTGATCTCGATGATCATTTTTAAGAAGAGAAACAACCGTGGCAGCATTCAGACTATTCATGATCATATGGGCAGAATTAACTCCTTTTAGCGAATGGGATATATATCGATTGACTGTTTCGTAATATATTTGGGTTGAAACCCAACTTAGCCCACATAATAATCCAATTGTTTTCATAGTATAACCGGTCAATTTAAAACACTAAGGCATCAGATTTACTTACTTGACTTGCTTCTAAACGAAATGCCTTTTGCAAAAGGCAAGTCGACATAATTTCTGTCAGAATATAGTCGGTCGAGATTTTGTTTTTAGCGTCGAGAGAATAGTAATTTTTGTATAATTTGATAACAGATTTTTGGCAATAAAAAGGCGAGTATTTAAGTAAATCGCTGTGAAAGACATCCCCCATAAAATCATAGAGTTCACCACTCGATTCAGGTGCGAAAAAAGGTTGTTTGCTTCTTTCGTAAATCCACGGGGGTAAAATATGTTTTGTTGCTTCTCTTAGTATATATTTTTCAACGCCGTCTTTTATTTTAAGTTGAGTTGGTAATTGTTGTGCATATTCTGCAACATGATGATCTAGAAAAGGAACCCTCCCTTCTATTGAGTTAGCCATTTCAACTCTATCGCCAATAGTTGACAATATATATCCTGGCAAAGTTGATTTGCAAAACATATAAGAAGATAGTTCTAAGACACCTAGTCCTTTTTGTCGAATAAGTTCGACGTCTTTGATGAACATATCGATTGGATTTTTACCTGATAGGTAAGATTGGAAATCCGCGTTATAGAATTTTGAAAATCGACTAGCTCTCGCCATATAAATAGATAACAAGGATGGAATGGAATTAAATGTATTTTCAAACTGACTCAAATCAGAATGCATTGTTCCTTCGGACGCAGTCATTCCAGGTGCAATTGAAGAGGCGCGCAGTTCGTTAAGCAGCTGATCAAGTTTGTTCTTAGAATATCCCATCAAATTATTTTTTAGCGCATCTTCTCTAAAAAATTCATATCCAAAAAACAATTCATCTGCGCCACCGCCGGTTAAGACCACTTTATGACCCACTTGATTTACCAGTTTGCTCAGCAAATATAATCCAACACCGTGTGTGTTGCAGACAAGAGACTCCCCATACCAAATTGAAGTCGGTAAAGAGTCAACAATATCTTTTTCAGTTACATCAACAAAGTAGTGATTTGCCCCAAGATAATCTGCTGTTTTCTTTGCTAACTCGAGTTCATCAATTGATTTTCCGGGAAATGAGATTGTGAATGCGTCTGGGGTTTTATGGCTTAGTTCGGATGCTAAAGATAGCACAGCGGTTGAATCAAGCCCGCCACTTAAATAACAAGCATAAGAAACATCCGATCGTAATCTGACATTCACGGAATCTGTAATTTTATTTTTAAATTCCTCGATATACTCTTTTTCATTGATATCCAAAGATTGTGGTGCTTTATATTGCAGATCCCAATATTTTATATGTCTTAAGTTGCTTTGATTTGGATGAAAAATAAAAGCATGCCCCGGCCTTACAGAATATACATTTTTGAAACAAGTCCTTTCTTGTTGATAAATTCCGTTATTTGACATATAAACCGCATCATTGTCCCAGATTGCTGGGATGCCAAGGTTTATAATGGATTTGATTTCTGATGCAATATACAAATTATTATTTTTGATTGAATAATATACTGGTTTTATCCCAAACCTATCCCTTGCACAAAAAATACTACCATTGCGCTTATCCCAAATGACAAATGAAAATTCTCCTCGAAGATGATCTAAACAGTTAACACCGTATTCTTGATACAAAGGGATTAAAATTTCACTATCGCAATTTGTTTTGAAGGAATAGCCTTTTTTTATCAGTTCTTTTCGAATGGCTTGATAATCATAGAATTCTCCATTCACAACCGCATATATCATTTTATCAGGTGATATAAATGGTTGAGAGCCATTTTGTAGGTCAAGGATACTCAGTCTGACATGCCCAAGAGCAACATGCCTATCGTCAGATATCCAAACAGAAGTTTGATCGGGACCGCGGTGTTGAATAAGCTTCAGAGATTGTTCAAATCTGTTTGGTTCAATCGTTTCATTGTTTAAATAACATGCAATAAATCCACACATCCAAGCCTCATTCTAAATAAAGATTAATGGTTAATTAATATTGAACCGGCCGGGTATCACTCATTAACAAGAGTACCCATAATACGTTAATGAATTAAATTAATTCTTTTGGAGTTATTTAACCCATTGAAATTTAAGTCAATTAATTTGAATTCGTTCAATACACAAATTCAACGCGATCTTCTGTGCATTAAATTTGATTACTTTTTTCGGAAAGCTACGTTAGACACCATTGTAATAAGGCCAACAACTTATCCAGCTCAATTGCCCAATTGTGACGGGTTAATATTCTACAGTAAGCAAAATAAATAGGCAATATGCTTGATCGTATTCAGCCTATCTGGGTGCAGAATTTAGTGGATTGTTAGCATGTATTTGCTCAGGCAAAATCTTGTCTTACATCAAATTAGGATTGCAAAAGTAATAGATATTTATTTTAAAATTGATTATATTGCCCTTAGGATAGTCAATATTGCCTAGCTTTTGTATGAACTATTTTATAAGGAAGTACTTATGCCGTCTAAACATCAAAATAAGGAATCAGGGGCGATTAATCACCATTCTCAAATTCCAGCAGGGATTGTTGAAACGCGAAAAAGTGAATTGATTGATAGACGCTTATTCGGTGCTAGTTCATTACCATCCCAATCTCCTGCGCCACAACCTTTAACTACTGGTAAATCACCTGTCGAAGAGACAAAGGCTCCAAAGCTCAAGCATTTGAACCTTGATCGTCCGATGGGTCCTAAACGCCAGTTGCCATCAAAGTATCAGCGTCATGCTTCCAGTGAGGCGATATCCCAGACTATGGGTACGATCAGCAGCACCTCAGACAGCATCATTCCTAAAGGGTTAATTGAAGCTTTGACTGAAGGGCTTACTAATTACGCGAATCAATCCAAAAATGGTAGCACTACCAGTAACGATCTTGGGTGGCTGTCAGGTTTCCGTCACGGTAATTCGGGGAAAGATAAAGCACTCGAAATGGTAGCAATGTTCAAGGCGGCATGCTCCAAGAAGGAGGTGATTGACATGTTGGATAAGTTCTTCACCAATCCATCAACGCGCTTTCATAATCACTCGAAATCGTCTTATCTACTCGATGCCTTGAATAAACTGCTGGGGAGTCAATCTATGCATTACTATAAACCCAACATAGGCGAGCATTACACACTGGGGCATTGGGGATTGATTAAAAATGAACTCGAAGTGATGGGCCAAGATAAAACGGTGTCGACGCAAATGACGGTGTAGGCATTTCAATCCGACGTTGCCACCCATCAAGAAAGTCACTTCGATTCAACAACCCCTCATCCGCCCGTTGGGCACCTTCTCCCCATGCCTGGGGAGAAGGTAAAATGAATAGGACTTACGAGAAAATCCCAATCTCTTCGTTAAAAAAAGTTTTTAATTCGGTCTTTTACTTAATCTAAACTCCCTCATTAAAAACTTTTTTTGCCTCGACCTTGGGGTTTTTCGTAAGTCCTGATGAAGAAAATTATTTTAGAAGTTGTTTGCAAAAATAAAGGCAGCCAAGGCCTCGCATTTTGAATGATCACGGGTATATAATTCTCGCTAACATTAAGAAGATTTTTTTCTTAAGGAGTTAGGAAATGTCGCTTGGGATGTTTCCTTATAGAAGCGTCTGTCTCTTGCTATCAGGTTGACTATTATGAATCGGTTTATTCGGTTTGGATGTATAGGCCTGTTGAGCTTTTCGAATCAACAGTTGTTTGCTAACCAATCGTTTGCGTCCTTAGATGCAGGTCTGGCTAGATTGTCTAATCTTTCAAGTATTACCATCCAAAATGGCTCTTTATCAACGAACAGTATGACTAATGATACTTATTTGACCAAACACGACAGTCAGGCAATGGTTGGGGTAACGGCGGGGCTAATGTTACCATGTCAGAGCAATTGGTTTTCCCAATATTGGATTGGGCTATCGTTTCAACATTTTGCTAAACAAGATATTGGCGATTCAGTGATGCAATATTCCTTAAGTTCCTCTCATCGCTATCGTTATCATTGGTATATTCAACCCAATACGTTGATGGTGGTGAATCGTTTAATCATGCCATTAGGAAACGAAACACAGGCTTATGCGCAATTTGGCATCGGCGTCGCCACCATTGATGTTAAAGGATACCATGAAAATGCAAGGGAAAATGTGACACCAAGAACAACCCCCGCGTTTGCTGATAATCAACCAATCAATGCTACCTACTCAGCTAGCATTGGCGTTCAAGAGCCTGTTCAAGAAAATCTATTAGTGACGGTAGGCTACAAGTATCAATACCTTGGCAATCTTACCTCCGGTCTAGGGGCTGGCGAATGGTCACAAACTGCGTTACGATTGAAACATGTCGATGCGCATATGGCAATCGTTGGCTTAACCGTTTTTTCTTCGACAATGGCTTAAGGATTACAAAGATTTTCCCTACGGAATTGCCTAGCCTGATTGAATGGATAGGTATTACCACGTTCACTTAGGGATTTTTTTCCTCTTTTTTTGTATTTCACAAGTAGTTTTCATGAAAGGCGCGTTCAACAATGATCTCCTTATCCATCAACACTTGAATAGAATATTGGATATCTTTCAAAAAAGTGATTGCGGCGTTTAACGCGCTGCAATAATGCTAGGGACGCAGCATGACAATAGTGAAGGCTTAATTTTAGCTATTGTTAGCACGAGGATTAGGGACTAATCGTATGAAGGAAAAGGTGATTGGCAAAACGGATAGTGATGACATTGAATCGATGGAGGACGAATCAATTGATTCGAATCTTACCGATAGTGAGCCCCATCACGCGAGTTATTATGAAACTAAAATTACCCAGCAAGTCTTAGTCGGAAAAACGCAGAAAGCGCTGCAAACAGTAGCTAATAAAAACATCCACTTCAAAAATGGTCAATTATTTTTGATACGTATACTGCAAAGCCTCTTTCCCCGATTTTATAAATTCAGCGAGGGGATGTGTTATGGAGAAACACATGCTGCCCTTAATGCATTTCTACTCGGCCATCAAGGTTTTTTTCAATACAATACACGAATTAAACTCTTTAACAAGCTCGTGTTAAGGTCATATCAGGAGGCAATTAACTACTACGATACTATTGTAAAGCCATTTTCAATCAAGGAGTTTGCCCGAGAATTTCGCACAAAAGTCAGAGAGAGAATCCGCCACAACTTTTACAAAACGATCCCTCAAACAATGCAACAAGAATGCCTTGCTGTTTTGCAAAATATTGTTGTTATACAAGCAAATCAGCCAGATTTTGAAGGCTTTAAAGGCATGGAGCATATCAATGAATTCAGCATAATACAAAACATGGATAGTCAAGTTGCCAAAGAAAAACTATTTTTAAACAATCTTTTGATGTCCAATGCACTAGCGAGGAAAGGGGGATATGAAATAGTCAAAAGTACTATTCGTCATTATACTAAATCGGAGCTCAATGCTTGTTTCAATCACTACAAAAGCCTACTGATTAAGAATAATATTGATTTCCCTGTGGCATTTACGTTAGAAGCTAACGAACACATTGTCTTCATTGGCTATCAACCCAAACTAAAAGCGTTTTATTTCCATGATATCAACGAATTGTTAAAAGACTCTGAAATCGAAGTGCCTGATTTATCGGAATGGGTATCCGAGGCATTCCATTTTTCCAAGCCCACAAAATTTCCGCTGTCCATTGGGTTGCGAATTCTGGTTCCATCGTTTACACAAACGTTAACTAAGAAAAATTCAGCGCTTTCAAACGGCCGGCGATTAGAAGCTATTCTTAATAAGCAGCCCATACCATATGGCCTTCAAGATAAAATCGCGAACTTTTATCAAGCAAAGAGTCAAAAAATCATCAAGCCGAATCCCCACTATTTTGTTATCCTATTTGTTGCCATATTGCTGATTTGCAAAGTATTTGAAACCCTCGTCGGGGTTGAATCAAATAAAGCATGCGATATTTTAGGGGTATTCTTTTTGTCTTTGTTCGCCCATGCTTATGCGGATGTTGGTACGATGATTCTCTTTGTGACAACGGAGAATCAAGTCCCAAGAATTGGCCCTCTTTTTTTTGACGAAAAAGAATTAGAAAAGGAAGAAGAATCTGCTAAATCTTCAAAAAACCCCAGATCCCTCCCCAAAAAAGGATAATTAAATTTTCATTTAAACTGACGAAATAACTTCCCAATTCAATCCCGCTTTATACTTTTTCTGTCTTCCTCCGCGAATGCGGAGGATCCATGGATATCGAACTATCGTTACAATTAAAAACATCTCAGTTCCTGGACCCTCCGCATGAAGCGCTGTCTCTTGGTCACTTCTCACCGAAACGTCATATTTGGCGCATCTCGAGAGAAAATGATTCAAAAAAGTGCTCACATACTGATGTATGCTGCGCTTTTTTTGAATCATTTTCTCCCGACCTGCAAAAAATCTGACGTTTCCCCGTAAATTCTATATTTGTGTAGAAGAGTCAGGCATGAAGTGGAGGGCGAGGTTTCTAGGGTTTCATAGCCAAAGTGATTTCATGAATAAATGTCGCATCTACTGCATAATGAAAGAGGAACTCGTTTTTTGGAGTGCAATTAGCCAAATGATCGGCCTAATGTGATGAATGCGCCCGGCCCACAGGAATTAACGATTGGAGGCAGTCCGGGGCCTTCAGGGAAGCATTGGGATTTAGGAATCGTTGTTGCGTAAAAATAAATCGCTCCATCGAGTTCCCCAAAAAATTTTGCTTTTATTATGCCAAGTCGAATGGCTGTATAATCAGGTACCCCATAGCGGGCATTATTCTCAATGAAGGAGTGGGCTAATTGGGTCTGGATTTCATAATCGTTTTGTAAAGGGATGTCGAGACGAATAAAAGGATAAATTGTTTTTCCAGAGTTATCGTAATAATTGGGGGAACCAGTCATTCCAACACGCAGGTTCACTTTGGAAAAATGGCGAGTGATAGCGCCCTCAAATTCAAAGTAGCTTGGGTTGGGCCCCAAGGGGCGGAAGAAATAGGCGTCATATGCACCAAACACATACCATTCCCAAGCGTTACTTCCCCCCATCCAACCAATAGTAGGGTATAATTCCAGCGATTGCTTCCAGCCTTCAATAATGATGTTAGATCCCCATAAGCTGACATAAAGTTGAGAAGGCAGGGTGTAAGTTATCGAGCCTTGAAGGGCGGGTAAATTGTTGGTATTGGAGGTACCATAAGATAGATAGTTACTAACAAAGGTAATATCGCCCGATAAATTGCTTGGGTAGGGATATGCTTCTGCAGAAGCCGCTCTTTCTGGGTGAATGCTCGGTGGATTTTTACTGACACGGTTTGCGCTGACTAACAAGCTGCAAGATACTAGGTAAACAAAAGCGACAAAAAGTATGGAGCGTTTGGCTACTG
Organism: Pseudomonadota bacterium; assembly: GCA_020051095.1. Lineage (GTDB taxonomy): Bacteria > Pseudomonadota > Gammaproteobacteria > Legionellales > Legionellaceae > JAFIFT01. The sequence continues at coordinate 82,293 of JAGVJN010000040.1, forward strand.
GCATGTGCGTATCAATCGTTAATCCTGACTCTTTTTTCTACCAGTATACACATCTTTTAGGGTGGCTGTGAAATGAAATATCAATGGATTGCCTTCTTTCGCTTGATATATTTACGATCTAATTTTATCACCCAGGAACTGAGTGCGATTAAGAGCATTCCCATTATTATTAAGGTTATTGGCCATCCAATGGTGTTGGGAAAGTGTTTCGCCGTGAAATAACCAATATAGGCGAGAGTGGCAAGTGTTGAGGTTGCCAATAAGGTTCGACTACGGATAGAAATCGCGAGGAAAACGAAGGCACAGCTTATGCCTAAATAGAAAATTTCATAGGGGTGGCGTTTCAAAAGATCAAACGTCACACAGAAAAAACTGATGCTCCCTATTAAAAAGAGGAGGGGCGTTAATGGTTGGTGACGTGTTTTAGTGATGGCTAATGTCAAAAGAATTAACGACAAGGAAAGCACGAGCCAGGTTGTCCGACAGGGAACATCCAACAAACTAAATGCCGAAATAAAGGCCCCATACATAAAAAATACGCTAGTAAACAGCAAGACAGTGCGTTGTGTGGCAAGAAAAATGAGCCCTTGTTGGAACAATAGCAATAGGCTAATAAACAGAATTGCTTTGGCGGGGTCCGTGCCGGTTGTGTATTCTTGTAGAAAAATGATAATACCAATGGGCTGTAGGATTGCCGCAATAAGGAATAACGGCGTTGCCGCTTTTTCAAGCGAGGCTTTCTGAGAAAAAGTTAAGGCGATAATAAGCAAGCATAGTCCAAATCCTAGCGTCAGAAATATCCGGCCTACGATATGAATGTCATCCCACTTCATGCCAATAAAAATGACGATGCCTGCGAAAATTAGAAGACCACCCATATAACCGAAAACATGGTTGATGATATTTTTTTTGCGCGGTGTTGCTGATTCATCGGAAGATTGGAGCGCTTCAGAAATATCTGTCGGTGTCAGGCCATGGCGCTTGGCAAGGGCGATTATCTCCTCGAGTGCTTCATTTCGATTCATGATATTACCCAACCTATAAATTGAATGCTACCAGGGTAATAATAATTTTTCTCAGCTTTCCCCATTAAGCGGATATCAGTTCCTCCCTTTTTAAGGCAAGGGTAATTGTATCGGCTGCCAATAAACAACTCGCCAAAAAGGCCAGTAGGGCGTGTATTACATTGTTGCAGCAATTGATACCCATCAGGGGATTGCAAGGTAGTATCCAGCTTTAACCCTTGTGTTGATTCCACGACGGCTTCCTGCACACCCTCGATTTTGTCGATATTGGTTGGTAATCCAAATGATAGCTGTTTGATTTTTTCAGTTTTAGCATCATAGAGATATAATTTCTTCCAATAGTAATAACTTGAATTGGCATTTTTAGTGTATTGCGCATATAAGATGCCATCTTTTACCACGAAGTTCACACTGATGGGTGTTTGGTTGCCTGAAGAGTAATCCTGGATAGCGAACACTAAACTATATTTCGGTGGGTTTTCAATTTTTGTTGGTATCATCGTCGATACCATGAAAATGATCATGACCAACGCAGGCAGCCCAAGCCCCGCAATAATCAGAATGTTATTGCGAAAAAACGCACCTACTTTCATATGGTTATCCTAATTAATCCGCCTTTTATTAAGTATAAACTAAGTTGTTGAAATTGCTCTAGGTCCGGTTAAAAAAATACCCTAAGCTAAACTGTGCCTGTGCCTGTGCCTGTGCCTGTGCCTGTGCCTGTGCCTGTGCCTGTGCCTGTGCCTGTGCCTGTGCCCGTGCCCGTGCCTGTGCCTGTGCCCGTGCCCGTGCCTGTGCCTGTGCCCGTGCCTGTGCCTGTGCCCGTGCCTGTGCCTGTGCCCGTGCCCAGCTCACGGCTCGGTTGAATTGGATAGAATTATTATTTACATTAGATGATTTTGTAGGAGATTATCATGAAAAGGATTTGTTGGTTAAATTTTGTTCTTATGCTGCTCGTTGGTTCAAGATCATGGGCCTTTTCCCAATGCGCCATTCACACATGGCATCCGATTTATTCAAACAAGGGTGAATGGCAAGTGACGTTAAAAGTGATTAATCAAAATGGTTATTTTGTCGACAAGGCATGCCAGCCTATCGAAACAGGGCATACTCGCCCTGATACACCAATGACTTATGGCTTTGGCTTTTCCTTGGATGCAACATTTGATATCGCTTACACGGTCACCGCAGTGAAGCAGGATACACAAGCCTTTGAATCGCCTGTTTGTGTTTTTGTGGTGTCAGCATCAGGCCCTGCTGAGCCGGATGTAACAGCGCTCAGCTATCATGGGGCACAATGTGAGTGGAAAAAAGTGGCCCGAACCGGTGGTGCGATATATTTATCTTAGCGGCACATTGCTAAATTCGTTACAAGCTAGCGGATGTATTTGTCTCGCTCGATTTTATATTTCCGATGTCTTCCATAATCCCGGAAAGTTTATTTTTGTTGAGGTCATCTTCTAAAATATGCTCACCTCCTAGCCACATCCCTCCGCCAACTAGGGCGGTCAAAGCTGCTGCTCCCGTGCATATAAAAGCGGCAACGAGCGTGAGCGGGAATGGCATGAGGCAGAACGCTAAAAGTGTGACTGCTGGGATACCACCAAAAACAATGGCAACCCCCACCATCTTCATGGCTAGCCCTAAAAACAGCTTGCTTGCTGGGAATTGTGCATGCAAATCGGAGGCTTCACTCATATAGTCATCGACTGAAACGGTATCAGTCAGTAAATCATGGGTTTTGGAAAGCACATTGACCAATGGTTCTGTGGGCGCTCGACTGGATTGATATATCTCATGAGTCTCGTTAATTAATTCAGCGACTTTTAGTTTAAGTTGTGAATCCAATGTTTTGGAGTTTGAAATTAGCTGTGTTAATTGTGAATGGGCTTTACGGTATGACTCATCCATATCCCCTTGTTTTTTTTCAGTGTCTATTTTTTTAGTTAATAACGGTGTTTCTGTCTCGCGAGGGCCCATCTTATCCGAAGGGATGGTGCCTGAGCTAAACAAGGAATGGGATGCCACAGGTGATTTTTTTTCTGTCGTTATTGGGTTAATGCTTGCTGTATCAATTTGAGATGTCATCGTATCGGATTTTTGCGCTGGTTCCTGTCCAAGTGTTTGCTCACTCGTTTGGTCTTGGTTAAGTGATTTTGACGATTCTGAATTGAGACCTTTTGATTCCTCTTCGTTGAGAAATAGTATCGTTTCACCATTTTTCTGTCGGCGCTTTACCTCATCGTCAAGCAACACGTTTGCCATATGTCTTGTGCGCACACGGCACTCGTGGTGAATTTGATTAAATGCTTGGTAGTGCTTTTCAAATGCGCGCATTAATTCGTCGAATTTCTTTTGATTGCATAGGAGCGTTGTTGGTGATTTCTCAATGACAGCGCGAACCCGATTGAGCACTTCGCGAATGTCATAGGTTAGGTTCACCGGATCTTGGTCTTCACAATTCAACAATCGCTCTATTTCTTGTTTAAGTTCTTTAATGCGCCCTCGAATCGCTAGGCCAGGCAAATACGTCGAAGGGAAAACTTTTTCTAGCAGTGAGGTTAAATCGGATTGAAGCAGTTGCCCTGTATTTTTTAACGCTTCTCGGTTAATCACGTTTGCATTGGTAAAGGGGTTTTTTTCACACAGATTGTCATCCCTGTCTTGCGCAAATATATATTCACCCGTGCTTTGCTGGATTAGCCCACTGGCAAATGCAAAGCCATTACCATCAATATCGAGGCCGTCATGGGGTTTTTTCTCGCTAGTCTTAACACCATTTTTTATCCATTCTTGGATCATCGCTTTCACAACAATCATCATCGCTGCATGGTTGGATGCTTGTTGATGCTGATTATCATCCTTCAAATCAATAAAATACATCACCATGTGTTTACCCGGTTGCATTTCGACTGCGGCAAGGGCAGGATGAATGATTTTCATCGAGCAAATCTGAGGGTATTTATAAAAATATTTTAAGGCAATATCCCAGGCCTTGGCTAAATTTTGTGGGGAAGGGTGCAAGCTAAAGTGCAATTTGTAATCATTTTGACTGACGGCATTATCGCCTTCAATTAACATATAGATGGATGGGGACAAGTTAGAGTTCAGGGTGGCTGGAATGATTTTAATGTTTTGTTCAGTATAGCCAAACTTTTTTCTTTTCACTAATTGAAGAAATGTAATCTCCTCAAGGTTTTCTAAAACATCCTTGAGCTCGAATTTGGTAGGATCATAATACTTATTGGTGAGATATACGATGTTGTCAGTTATCGGGTCAATAAACGTGTCGCTTATTTCACTACAGAGATTACTTAGCGTTATAAGTGCCGATGTTATCGGACTAAGGGAATCAGGCGTCGTTCCTGTTTCACTTTTGGGTACGCTATACCGACTTTGGTTGAACTTTATTCGATAATCGACAAACAGGGTATGAATTAAAGACAGCTGCTGGTAGAGTGGCATTTGCTTATCGTCACGGATAGTTTGAACCATTTCGACAATCCGCTTTCTGTCCTCTTTCAATTCTTGGGCTAACGTTGAGACCCATGCTTTATAATCTGGATTTGACGTATCAACAAACTTCTCCTCTAACTGGATGAAATTTTCTAAAGCCTCATCCATTTGCGTCAGGGCAGCGTTAATTATTATATCGATAGCCCCTTTGTTTTTTTGCGCATAACTTAATGAATGGAATGATTTTCCTTTGTTTAAAGGAAGATGTTTATTGCCGGTTAAATCAAGCATGTCAGATACCTAGTGGACATAATTACGGGGGGGAAATTTAACGATAGATAGTCCAAACACACCCCAAAATGGTAGAAATTATACAATGTAGTAAATATATGGTCAATGGCTTGACGAAGAAGAGGAAAACCGATTATCGGATGAGGAAAAGTCATTGAATTCCTTCGATGAGAGTGGCTTTTAGGTATAAAGCGAGAATTCATTGGTGGCTAATCGCGTGATATGATTTTTTTTTCTCCCCATATTGTCCTTTATCATCTTTTATAGTGTAGCCTGCATTCGTAATGCAGGTTCTGCAGATGAGGTATCCCCCATGACGCCTTTGGCTAATGGGGGCTACTGGTGATTGGGACTGGACAAAAACTAATAGCTAATCCGTGCCCGTACCCGGTTTATAATGGTCACAGTTCACTATTTTTCGGTGGGCTGCTTCAAGATCAAAGTATATCTTTTAATTCGTTAAATCCGGGCACGGGTATGGGCACGCTCACGGGCACGTATTAGTTCTGTGAATTTTGTCCGATACAAAGGACCCTTTTGTATTGGATATTCCCCCTAATATAACCTTAATCTTAGCTTGCTATAATGCGGGTGCTAAAATCAAAGAAATAAACATACGTTATGAAATACACCATTCAATTATTAAAAAAATCGCAATTTGACGAAATAGCTGCGTTAGATAAAATTATTTTCCCGCTTGAAGAGGTCTGGCCGACAGAAGCGTTTGAGTATTATTTTGGCGAAAATAATTCATTTGTGGCTGTTGATGAACAGGGAGCAGTTTGTGGTTATATTTTTGTTAAGCAGTTTGCTGATGGGTTTCATATTGCTAATTTTGGTGTTGCGCCTGGGATGCAGAATCAAGGGATTGGAAATCGGTTGATGGACATGGCCTTAACCACCCTGGCAAACCAGACTCAAACAGAGGTTCGGCTACAAGTTAGAAAGACCAATACAGGTGCATTTCGTTTGTACCAAAAATTTGGGTTTACCATTGATTCGAGTGATGATGATTGGTTCAAAATGAAGCGAGTGATTTCATCGGTGTGCACAAACCCTTTGACAATAGCAAAGATGGCTAAGCCACTTGAAACCAAGAAAAATGGTTTTGACAGTCATTTGATATTGGGCTTGCTAACCGGCGGCTTCACAATCGTTGGTTTGGGATTACTCATTGTAAGCATCGCTATTGCTTCAATTCCGTTGGGAGTTGTTAGTGTGAGTTGTTTAATAGCGGCCGGTTTATTTGGATATAGCTATGCATTTGAAAAGGCACAGACCCCAGTCTCCCAACCACAAAATACCCAGGTTGCATTTGGCTAAAACGACTACTACCTTTGCCTTATCGGTTGTGCTCACAGCTAGATTCGGTAACGCTGACAATAACGTAAACATTCACGGAGCGGTCACTTAATTTCATATTTAGCACTGGCTCAAGGATGATGTATTGATTTTTCTTTACGAAATACGATATAACCTTGTAAAAGGCATTTTAGGTGAGTGTCAAAATGGACTTAACAAAGCGCGTCGTTATCCAGCTTCTATTCCTGTTTTTTCTCTGTTACTCCTTGCAAATTAAAGCCCAGTCAATTCAATTTATGGATGGCATTACCATTGACTCGAAGGATGGCACCAAACTATCGGCGAATGTTTACCTGCCAAAGGATACCCAGCACACTTGGCCCCTGATTATCATGCCAAATAGCTGGAACCTTGATGAATATGAGTATTCATTTCCTGCCCAAGCATTCGCAAAAAAAGGGTATGTTGTCTTAAGCTACAGTGCGCGAGGGTGGGGGAAATCGGAAGGTCGTGTCAATCTGGCTAGTTCTGATGATTTAGAGGATATCGATGCTATTATTGCTTGGGCCACCCATGAATTGCCGATTGATACTCAACATATTGGGATGGCTGGCATATCTTATGGGGGAGGGCTTAGTTTATTGGCGGCAACGCATGACCCAAGAATTAAGGCTGTGGCAGTGATGAGTGCTTGGACCGATTTAGAATCGGCTTTCAATAACAACAACAGCCCGTCAAATTTAATGGGGAGTTTGTTGGTACAATCCGGAAAAATGGTAGGCCGTCTTGATCCAGAAATTGAAACCAACTTTCAACACCTTGTTCAGCATATTCATTACGATGAAACGAAACAATGGGCCCAAGCGCGATCACCTCAGCATTTTATTGAAGGGATAAATCGCAATCAAACTGCCGTATACATCAGTCAAAATTTAGGGGATAGATTATTTAAACCGAATGCGCTTTTGCATTTTTTTGCCGATGTCACGGCGCCTAAACGGATGGACTTAAACCAAGGCGTCCATGGCAGTGCTGAAGCGCCGGGTTTATTCGGGTTTGATAATTATGTTTGGTCTCAAGCCGACAAATGGTTTGAAAGATGGTTAAAAGGGGTCGATAACGGCATCGATAAAGCCCCAATACTCAGCATTGAAGCCAAAAAAGGTCAACGTATCGTTGCTGATCAATGGCCAATCGATGTGATCGTGAAGAAATACAATTTGCAAAAACGCGCCAATCTTTTTTCTCCTGGCGAACTGACAACCCATGAGGTCGTGACCACTAGCAGCAATACGCTACATTTTGGGCTAGTGACAGGAGTCAACTCGGGCATCCCCATCGTATCACCGATTCTCGAGTCCCACGCGGATCTACCAATCATTACTTGGTTACCAGGCATCAATCCTTTAAATGCCATTTATTATCAAACCGAGCCAGTCCGTCAGAATAAGACAATCCTTGGGATTCCTCATGTCACTTTATGGTATAAACCGTCATCGCAAAAATCGCAACTCATTGCTTATTTATATGATGTGAACCCCTATGGTATGGGGCAGCTCATTAGCCATGGACCGGTTAGTCGGTACCATGATATACCAGGGAATTACGTTGTTTCAGAGTTTGATTTAGCCATGAGCGTCCACCAAATAGCCAAAGGGCACCGATTAGCGCTTGCGATAGGGACCTATGATGTGCTTTATTCACCACCCACCACGCAAGACTACACGATGCAAATTGCCTATGGCCAATCAATGGCCTCAAGTATCACAATTCCATTTGCCAATCAATCTATTGCTGATATTCCTCATTGATATTGATTTGCCCTTGGACGCTATGCCCTTGTATTGCAGGGGCATACATGGCCTGGGCAAAGCTAGCAGGCACAGCAAACTGACCGGCGTTGACGGCTTTAATCTTATACTCAATTTCCGTCACTGTATCCGATAGGCCCATAAAAAAGTTCACTCTATCTTCTCGAATGTCCACGTAATCAAATGGATCGTGAGGGACCGAATTTCTGACTACATCAAATCCACCGGGCAGTAAATCAATCACAGCCACGTTGCTTAGCCAGGGATAGCCCACGGCGCGGATTTGAATATGCACGGTGAGTTCTTCACCAAGCTTGGCTGTGGTAACGGATTGATTCTCGCTATTTCGATAGTCACGGTAGATTTCAATGCCTGATTGAAGGGGCTTTGTCACGGGTTTATTGCGGAAACCTTCTTCTGTTAACTGATAATATAATGGTTGTTTTTGTGGGTTTTGAATAATGATTTTTGTCACCTCATTAGTCAGTGTCAATATCGGGTTTTGGCTATCTAAGGTGACCGATTTTTTCGTTTTATCAGCGCGGATGAGATCCACGGAGAGCGAACTTTGCGGATCATTGGACGCTTCATCGCCGTAAGCAGCTAACACTAAGCTGCCATAGCCTGAAAGTAATGTATTGATATCGGCACTATTGAGGTTATCAATCAAATGCAGAAGGCCTTTATCGCGCGCTTTATCGGCTAGATGTGGGAAATGGTTTGCTAGCAAATACATCGATAATGTATCAGCGACTGGCCCGGTTAAAAATTCATTATAATTGGTTGCTTGGCCAGGCTCATATTGAATTATTAATTTTTGCGCTTCCTTTTCATTCTTAAGTAATTGGAAACTCGCAGCGACAAAACTGCCCGTTATTTCCTTTTGCCAAGGCCAATCGGGATGTTTTTCCAAATTTAAAATCAAATTGGTTAAATAGGCGGTGGTGACTATTTCATTGCGGGTGAGTAGATAGATTGCATAGGCAATTTCTCGGGCTTCCTCAGGCGAGCCAGGTGTTCGGTTCGCTAGCTCTTTTAAGTAGCTAATGCCAGCAAAATACATATCATTGGTGAGCGGATAATGATGCTCCCGAGCGGTTAATAAAAAGTGCATAGCATAGAGACTGATAAATTGATTCGCATCGGTTTGATTATCAGAAGGCCAATATTTAAAGCTGCCATTGGCATTTTGTCGGGCAGTCAGCATATCAATGGTTTGCTCTATCTTTTTTTGAGTTTCCGCAGGGTTGTTGGATAATCCAGGGATGGTTTGGATGGCTAACCAAGGGAAGGCTTTACTGACCAATTGCTCACTGCAGCCAAACGGGTAATTATCCAGGTATTGACTTAGTCCTGATAACAAGATGACTGGGCTCGTTGAAAGCATGAATTTATTTTGATGATACGCTTGATAATAATCTTGGGAAACTGTCAGTGATTTTTGAGGGTCGTTTACCATGCCCGATTGAATATTGGTTTCATAATTGCTCGCGGGCCGGATGCTGACACCGGTTAACATTTGGCTAGATTTATTCCCATAGGAGGTACGCACGGTGAGTGTGCCTGCTCCCGGTTCAGAACCGGCCTTTACGTTAAATTGAACCGAATCCTCACCATTTTCCTTAATCACTTGGCGTAGCTCTTCGTATTGGACGATTTGGAATTCGGGAGATGCGTCTAAGCCAACAGTAATTTCAGGTTGGGACCCGGAGTTGTGGAGCTGATTGGCAATTGTGGCACTCAGGGTAAATTGGTCGTCCGGTGCAACAAACGTTGGCGCATTGGGACTGATGACGAAATAGCCGTGAACCTTCGTTTCCTTATCCGCAGCACCGACGGCATTGTCAGAAACAGCGACCGCCATAACACGGAGGCGTCCGTTAAAGTAGTCGGGAATTTTAAAAGTCAGTTGCCTTTCTTGGTCATCTGCGTCGACAATGCCAGACCAATAAACAACGGGCAGATCAGTTTTTCGTTTGAACGGATTCAAATGAGCACTTAAGAGCGCTTCTGCGTCAGCATCGCCACCAACGGCCGATAGTTCACGGTCTTGAACAAAATCGGGCAAGATTAAATCTAAGGTTTGTTGCGTGGTGACTTCCAGGGCAAGCTTTTGGAAAAAGAAGGATAATGGATCGGGGCTGCGGTAGTTGGCGACTTGTAAAATACCTTCATCCACTGCATAGACAATGATTTTGCCTGCCAGGTCCGTTTTATACGTAATTGCCATGTCTTCACCGGGTCTTGCCAGATCGGGCACGGTGAGATCAATACCGACTTCATGATCACCAATGCTGATATCGAAAGCTTGGACTTGATAACTCAGCGGGCTAATAAATATTTCGGGTGAATCCCATGCTCGGACAAAAGCGACATTCACATAAGCATTGCCAAGGAGTTCTTTGGGAAGGGTGATGGTCTGAAGGGAGCTGGTGGTGTTGGTTGTAAACCATTGGCTTGCATAGACTTTATCTCGCTCAATGGTAATTAACCCTGAACCGGTATAAGGTGCAGTGATTTGCAATTCAATGGTTTCGCCTGGGTCATATTTTTCTTTATTTAATTTAACAGCCAGTTCTGCGTTTTTGGGTAATGATACCTGGCTACTGCCGACAACGGAGAAGGGCACTTCGGTGAGGACTTGTTTATCTTGATTAAGAAATCGGACTTTAAAGTTACCAATTGTTTCAGACGGTAGTGGATAATTTAAGCCATCTTTGCCAAAGGATAGCTCTTTACTACTAAGCTTTTTATCCTTTTCGATGGATTTATATTGATATGTCCCATCCGGGTTTTTAACCAGCGTTGAGACAGTATCCACTTTGAGTAATTCCGCTGTTAATCCATCGAGGTCTTGTTTCGATAATTGATGATTGACAGCAATGAGATGAATATCGGCTTGTGTGTTTTGTTTGATATATTGCAAATCTTGGGACGGTTTATAGCCGAGTACATAGGCCAAAGGACTGACGAGTGTTTTGATTTGCGTTGTAACACTCCTACCCCCTTCAGCGGCAAACCCTTCAGCAAAAAACGTTAATTCAAAGGTCGCTTGTTCAAAACGTTGTAGATCGAGGTTGAATACCACCTGTCCATCCTCGTTGGTTAATCCGGATTTTAGTTCATCGGAATAAGTTTTTGCTTTTTTCTGGTGTAAGCGCAAGGGGTCTGCAAACACATAATCGGGGAATTGCGTGAACTGAATGTCGTGGGGTTTGAGCATCACATGGGCTTGGACCGTCCGTTTGATCGCGGGTGCACCAAATAAATTCGTCAAACTGACTTGTGCCTTCAGATCATTAGGCGATAGCCAGCCCGGTTGGGGTTTGCTTAAGAATTGGGCGTCAATCCGCATGGTATCGGGTAAAAATTCGGAAACGCTAAATTGGGTGGAACCAATGATATTCTCAGCTTTGTTTTCTTGCACCAAGTAGACATACACATAATAATTACCGGTTGGCGATGTGGCTGTGGTCGTGTAGTCAAAAGCGAGCAGCCCACTTTCATCCAGTGTCAATGCTTTTTCAATGATGGTTGCACCCCTTGGGTCAGTCATTTTGGCAATTAATGGTAAGCCTGCTTTTTGATCTTGGGCAAAGGTATTTTTGACGATCATCGCTAGATGGACTTGATCGCCAGGTCGATACATTCCTCTATCGGAAAAGACATAAGCGTTTATCTTATTTATGGAATTACCATATTGATACGCGCCGTCCACATCAAAGCGGGTATAATTTAATTGCCGACTAAATTGGGCAAAGGGAATAAAGGAAACATCCCCTTGAGCATTCGCTAAATAAGCGACAGGCTGTTTGTCGTCAACAAAATCAACTAGGCTTGGAAAGCTCACACGCCCATTGTCATCGGTTAAGCCTGAGAGGATTGGCAGACCATTTTTGCCTAATACCGACACTTTCGCTTGGGCAACCGGTTTGCCTGTGCTGATTGATTGGACATAGACGTCATGAGAGCTATCGCTATTGTCTTTAACCATCATGCCTAAATCGGTGACCAGTAATAATCGACTAGCAGACACGTCCATGACGGATTGGTTGGCTTTATCCCATCCTTGGGCTTTGAGCAAAAACAAGCCATTCGGACCCAGGTTATTTTGTGCATTGCCCAGGTATTTACTGACATCGATAGAGGTATATTTTAATTCACTTAAATCGCTGCCGGGCAGGTTTTGAATTTCGCGATCAATTTCGCTGATGTTGGCTTCGGTGAAATCTTGATTGATAAAAAGGGGATTGTTAAAGTCACCTTGGGTTTGGGAAACCAGCTGGTTAACGTTGTCGGGGAGAACTCGGGCAATGGAGAAGCGGACGGATTCTAACCCTCGCACCATGACGGATAATTTTTTCTCACTGGCTAACGCTAACAACGACCCTTTATGTAAGAAAGTAATTTGTTTGGGATATTCAGGCACTTCCACTGTGGCTTGTGCATTTTGACTTAACAGGTAACCGGCGAAGGCTTTGGCCCCTTTGTTTATTTTAATATACAAGTAGCGGTGGGGTGAGGCTTTGTAGCGGAAAAAGTGTTGGGTTGCATAATGTTTATCAGCCGGAATGTCCTCCAGCATTAATGGTTGCGATAAAGCTAGGATAGCAGGCGTTACTTCTCCCGGGCTAAGCCAGGCATGATTGGGCTTTTCGGCTTCATTTTTATTGGCGGGGTAGTCTTTCGGCAACAAATAAACTTGCAGTGATTTTTTTAAATTTTCGCCACTGATGCCTATCGATGTTTCAATACTTAAAATTTGTTCAGGCCTGTCATTTTGGTTGGGAATGATTCGCGATTCAACCTGCTTAACTTGAAAAAAATTGCTGGCATCTGGAATAAGCACGCTCTGACTTTCTTCATGGCTAGTCGTTCCGGGACCGGATTGGGCTTTGAGTCCTTTTGAGACAGTTAATCGCAAATATCGGGGGACCTTGGGAAGCGTTAGGTTATCCGATTGCAAATAGGCGGTTCGTTTAAATTTATCAAAGGTCAGATGAAAGGGATAATCTTTCGCTTTTAAATCCAGTTTATCATTTTTTAGCTGTTGTAATTTAAACAGAATATGTTCTTTCAGACTCACTGGATCGATAGGGTAATTAAAATCCATCGTTGCAACGACTTTCTTTTCTTCTGGATGGACAGGATCTTGATAAAATCGCAATTGATTGATATTGACGGTGAGTGGATGGGTTGTGAAAGAGGCGGATAAGTGGGCCATTTTGGCTTGTTTGGCAAAGAATGTTGAATCAAAGGTGATGCGATATTCCTGCCCGGCAGGCCAATCTTGAGACGGATTGAAAACTAGTTGATTATCTGAAGCCCAGCGCCATTCCCCGGGGATTTCCGGTTGCATCTTGATGCCTTCCGTAATCACTTTGCCAATGTTACCAATAGGGGCAACCGACTTAGGTTGAAAGCCATTGTCTTCGATACCAAAATCAATGGTTAAAGGTTGGATGATTAAGGTTTCGGATTCTGCGTTAATGGTGGAGATATTGGGTAAGTTGATTTTTGACTCAATTAACACGGGTTTGGGTAAATGTTGATACCAATAATAGCCATAACTCGCTATACTAAGCACCATGATAAGGCCGACAAGTACTGCCATGGATTTTTTCGGCGAATGGATCAATCGATTTTTCAGGAACTGCACCCAAGCCGGTGTTTGCCACTTCACGGTTCCAAATAGCATTGTCACGAAGCTTGTCAGGCTTTTTTTGATACGTTGGACTGGGTGTCTGTTCATGATAAAGTAACCGATTATGAAAAATGGTTTAAAGTTCTTCAGTATAGCGCTTCTATTGCTTCTCGTCTGCGCTTCGGGCTATATTTTTTTTTCACCAAAACCACCGCTTTTAGATAGTTTATCCTTTTCAAAAGCCGTGTATGACCGCAAAGGGCACTTGTTGCGTTTAACCCTCAATCAAGAAGATAAATATCGACTGTTTACGCCATTAAAAGACATGTCACCGGCGTTAATCAAAGCAACCTTGCTGCAAGAAGATCGTTATTTTTACCAGCATCCAGGGATTAATCCTGGGTCATTATTCAAAGCCATTTGGCAAAGTTATGTGGTAAAACAACGTAAAATTGGCGCTTCAACTATTACCATGCAGTTAGTTAGAATTCGCTATCATCTGTATACCCGTTCTTTCTTGGGTAAAGTCCAACAAATGATAAAAGCACTGCAAATAGAAAGGCACTATACAAAAGAACAAATTTTAGAAGCCTATTTAAATCTCGCGCCCTATGGTTTTAATATCGAGGGGGTGGGTGCGGCAAGTACCATCTATTTTAATAAGAAAGCAAACGATCTAACGCTCCCCGAAATCCTGACCTTAGCCGTTATGCCTCAAAACCCAATCAAGCGTAAACTAAATACGCCCTCGTTAGAAAAAGCAAGATTGCGACTCTTTTCAATATGGACATCAACCTACCCCCAAGACAACGATAAACGCCTTTTCATGAATCTGCCGTTAAGCATGCAATCGATACGGGATTTAACGTTTAAAGCGCCTCATTTTGTCAATGAGATATTGCAGCAAGATAGCGACACAAAGCATATTGCAACCACGCTTGATGGTCGATTGCAATCGATGGTTGAAAGGCTGACACGGCAATATGTGGCGCGAAAAAAACCATTTGGGGTAACGAATGCAGCGGTACTGATTGTCGATAGTCGTACCATGCACGTCCTTGCTGAATTGGGTTCGGCGGACTTTTTTCAAAAATCGATCAGTGGGCAAATTAACGGCACACGTGTAAAGCGCTCGCCTGGCTCAGCCTTAAAACCGTTTATTTATGCACTCGCCCTGGATCAAGGCATTATCCATCCTGCTAGCCTATTAAAAGATGTTCCTCAAGCGTTTGGCCCTTATAACCCCGATAATTTTGATTATCGATTTGCAGGCCCTCTAACTGCTGAAGAAGCGCTCATATTAAGTCGAAATATACCCGCGGTGTATTTAGCCAACCAATTAAAAGGCATGGATTTACATCAATTACTCGTGCAAGCGGAAGTGAGTCAGTTAAAACCACCTGCATTTTATGGATTATCCATCGCGTTAGGCGGTGTCGAAATCACCATGCAAGAATTAGCTGGGTTATATGCCATGTTAGCAAACCAAGGATTATGGTTCCCGCTAAAAGTGGTTGATACGGCAAGTGTGCCGCATGGGAGACGATTGCTATCCCCTGAGGCGTCTTTTTTGGTTTTGGACATGCTCAGTCATACCCCACGGCCAAGCTCCTATGAGAAAATGCCTGGCATTATCTCATTTAAAACAGGTACCTCGTCGGGGTATCGGGATGCCTGGACAGCTGGCGTTGTCGGCCCCTATGTCATCATTGTTTGGTTGGGAAACTTCGATCAACAATCGAATAAAACGTTTGTGGGAAAAAGTTTAGCTGCCCCCTTATTTTTTGATCTCGTCCAAGGTATCCTACAAACGAAGGGTAAAATACCCCCTTTAACGCAAGCCCCAGAAAGCATGAATCTTGTGAAAATTGATATTTGCAAAGCATCGGGTTTATTGCCAACCCCGTATTGTCAAGAAACCAGAAAAGCTTGGTTTA
>JAGVJN010000006.1 GCA_020051095.1 Pseudomonadota bacterium
TAATGAATCAATTAGACAACCTAAAAAATAGCGAGACGCGTTTAAATGCCTTACAAATTGCATTCCTTGAAGAACAAGCAAAAGCCCAGGCTGCCTGCCAAGCCTTGACTGAATCTCGAAAAAAACACGCATCAAACCTAGCTGCCGAAATAACGGCTATCATCCAGAAACTGGGAATGCCTAAGGGTGAAGTGCGCGTTAGTATTACCCCATTAGAGAAAATCCAATCGCATGGCTTTGATAAAGTAGAATATTTAGTTTGCACCAACCCTGGGATGCCCTATGATAGCTTATCAAAAATTGCCTCGGGGGGAGAATTATCTCGGATTAGCTTAGCTATCCAAATGATCACTGCCGAAAAAGGCTCAACCCCTACCCTGCTATTCGACGAAGTCGATGTGGGCATTGGCGGGGCAACCGCAGCACTCGTTGGCAAGTTGCTGCGTCAACTTGGTACTCGCCTGCAAATATTTTGTGTGACCCATCAACCGCAGGTTGCAGCCTCTGCCCACCACCATTTTTTGGTGGAAAAAACCATTGAAGATAGCTCCACTTTCTCATCAATCACTGCCCTTAGTGACCATCATCGCGTTGAAGAAATTGCGAGAATGATGGGGGGGTTAACCATTACTGAACAAACGCGCTCGCACGCTGAAGAAATGTTATTCGAAAGCATCGCTGAAAAAACTATTTAAAACAGGGAATTACGCTGGATACCGCTCATTAAGCACGGTTCGCAACGGTTTGAATGTCATGTTTATTCTTTAGCTTTCTCAGCATAACAATTTTTAATATGCTCAACAAAAAGATGGATCTTTGTTAACAAATTAGTGCTACGCGGGTAGGTAATATAATTTGGTTTAGGAAGACACCAATAAGTTGGCATGAAGAATACAAGATCAGGGTAATGCTTGCCAAAATAGGTAGGTAAATAAGCGATTCCTGTATTAGCTCTCACTGCTTCAATGACGATTGCACTATTGTTTATGTTCATAGAACCACTGATTGAGGCATTCCCTTGTCTCATAAATTAACCGCATTAACAAATTATCAGCATGAGCGAGAAGATCCTGAAGATTATTTAAGGGATCTTCTTATCAAGCACCACCAAACCAGAGACGAGCAGATTGATAACTTACTTGCTGCTGATAGCTTTATGAGTAAGCAAACGCTTTGTTATTTATCAGATCCGATTGCAGGGCATAGCGCAGCGGGTCATATTGGCGTTCATAATCGATACTTTGCCGGGACCAGGTATATTGATGACATTGATTCATTATGTCATCACCTTTGCAGCGATCTGTTTTCAGTAGAATTTTGTGAGCATCGCGTGTTAGGCGGCACTCAGGCGAATATGATTGTTTATGTTGCTTTGCTTCGTCCTGGTGATAGAGTATGTGTGGTATCACCTCAATGTGGCGGCGATTCAAGTACCCATGAGAACTCCATTCTTTCTAAATTAAATGTCAATATTGATAACATTCCGTTTACCCAAGACTTATCAATTGATTTCGAATTATTGGAAAAACAGTTCAAACAGCACCCCTATCGCCTATTGTCATTTGGTTTTTCCGTCAGTTTAATTCAACCCGACTTTTATCAATTAATCGAGCTATGCCATCGGTATGGTGTTATCTGTCACATTGATTGTGCCCATGAACTTGCTTTGATTGCCAATGGATTATTCCCAAATCCACTCAAATTTGGCGCTGATATCATGACTGCCTCAACCGGAAAAGCGTTCGCTGGGCCACCAGGCGGTATTATCTTATGGAATGATAAAGGATTTAGTGAGGCGCTCGTGAACCACACGTTTCCCTTTTCAGTAGGAGGCTATCAGAATAACCGGGTATTGGCTTTAGCGCAGACTTTAATTGAATATAAGCAAGGTAAAAAGTACTATTTGAAGCAGGCAATGCAACTTTCTAAACTGTTAGCTGATATTCTAACAGAATCTGGTGTCAGCATCGCTAGATATAGAGGCGTGGCAACATGTACTCATCATCTTGTGATTGATTGTCCAAAACAAGATCCACGTCGTGTCATGCATCAATTAGAAGAAAATCATATCTTAACCAGTTTAGCGGTCATCCCTCTAACCAACAGAGTCGGTTTGCGTTTGAGTACAATTCAACCTGCTATACGACAATATGAACATAAAGATTTATTAAAACTTGCCTTCAGAGTGAGAGAAAGTATTTTTTGAAATAGTCACGATTTCTTTAAAACCGCCTATTGATCCATTTTCCCAAGGCAAAGAGAAAAAGTGTCCAAAATGCTGATGAGGGGTTGTTATATCGAAATGACCATTTTGATAGGTAGCATATGATTCTTGCGATGCTTACAAAATCTCAGAGGCAAGGATTAAACATATTGATGAGTAGGCCCATGAAATGAGTGGCGTTTTGACATTTTTTCATCATTTGCCTGATGAAAACGCCAGGTATCAAAGCGTGGTCTTGGTTGTGATGCAACGTTATCACTGCTTGAGTTAGCCTGATCTAGCGCCGTTTGTTGTTCATTTTCCATCGTTGAATCAAACTCTGCCTCCTTATTGCCCAAATGACTCAAAAAAGTAACACTCCGAGATCGACGAAGCTGATATTGATTGGATTGAAATACTTCAACTAATTGCGCATCCTCTAATGACAGCAAGGGTTTATACGGTTTATGCTTATCAATATATTTCCCCCATGCAAACGTACTAATACAGAAAAGTACAATAAACACCGCACCAGTGAGCGGTATCACTGGAGTGCCGGCAAAGGCAGGTAAAGCAAACAACATGCCGATAAATAACCCCGTCGTTGTGACTAAACTTAGCCCAAGTCGACGTCTTTCATGCGCAATATTATTATCTAATTCTTCTAAATATGCTTTTAGCTGCTGTGAATGAGGCGTGTCTTTTGCTAAATCAATAAGCTGTTGCTTTAATTGATTTAAGCGTGACAATTCAATATAAGCACGAATTCCTGCCAATGCTATGTCAAATGCGTATAAAGCAACGGTCAAATACATAGACCAAGGAGCCAAGCTTCCCACCAACACAAAGCAATTGATTAGTCCCACAAGAAGCCACACGCTATCGTTGGCTAACTCAAACCATTTATCTTTTAATTGCGATTTAAATCGCAACAAAAACCCCAAATTTCGTTGCCTTTTGTCCATCCAGGGATGGGGAAGGACATTTTTTAGCAGCAGAAATAGATTAAGCGAAAGCCTTGGCACATAAAACACCCAGGCTAAATAGGCAAAAATCGGGTTCGCAATCGAATCCATGAAAAAGATAGCGTTGGCAAAGCCCGGAAATCCTTTAAAAATGGGAACAAGCGCGTCTAAGACACGTTTAACACGAACAATTAATAGTCTTGGCCAATTAACACTTGCTGTTTGTTCTCGAAACCATTTTGATATCGGCTTTTCATGTGGTTTATGAGCCTCTTCATGATCCTCATCCATATCAAAATCGCGGATCAGTTCAAACCGATAACCATAGGAACGAAGTAAGCAGCGTAAAATAATTTCTTCTTTCTCAAGACGGCGAGACTCTAGAGGTGAATTAAAATAATGGGTATTGATAACATAAAGTAAATTCGCCAAGGCCAATGCATTTTTAAGATGCGATTCTAACAAATGGTCATCTTTATCGATTTTAATGGAAGCTTGGATACTCTTAGCAATGAGGGAGCAATTTAGAGCATAGATAATAAGGAGGTGATCGTAATCGTAAATAAAGGGACGAAAAAATTCATCCCCTTGGCCATCCGGGGTGTATTTATCTAAAAGCCTTGATTTAAAACACCAATATTCTGGCTTTGATTCATCGCAAACCTGCGGCGTACTTGGTTGGAGTGACTGCAGCAGTGACAATATAGCAGCCATATAGTAATCAGTTCAAATGCATCATGCGCACATTGTGTCAAAAAAAATGGCTTTTATCAATAGCAAAATATCTTTGCTCTTCATGCGGACATGAAGTCTATCATACATCAATCAGTAACATCCCAAAGCAACTCTATCATTGACCATTATGTTCTTTTTTGATACAATATTGTTTTTTTGTTTGGTTCGCACTTATGAAGACTACGATAGAAATACTCCAAATGTTAGACTTAGTTTACGAATCAAATCCTCTACCAATCATTGAGTCATCTGTTGAACCAAATGGCGGCTTGTTAAATGTAGAAAAAGCACTCAATAACAATCCCGAGTGTTGGGATGTTGTCCATATTGGTGCGACGGAGCTAAAGAAAAAAACGATTATCGTCAATTGCACAACGGAAGAATGGTCAAAACAAAAAGCATTTAACCAACAAATAATAACCCGACTAATCGAAGCAGGGCATCAAGTCTATTATTCAACGGAACAAGGTTTTACTCAATATACCAATCCATTGGAACCAGTCGATCAAATTAAACTGCTTACTCCTACTGAAATTTCTCAAGTTTTAGCAAAACTAAATTTACCTCGCGATCGCATGGATCTGTTTGATCATAATCGATTAACTACAATGCACAAGACTATTTTAGGAAATCCAGATTTATATTTTTATTTCTTCAATGTTTTGGCTGATATCGAAATGGGTTTGTTTGACGGTATTGAGTGTATCGAATTCATCGACAGAAATTTTGTATCTGCAATAAAGTGGGAAAACGAAAAAAACAATCGATGGGCAGAAGACCCTTTTCATAAGTTAGCACTTGACACTTTTGATCAACAAACTGATATGTCAAATCCACAATTTAAATTAAATCAAACGGAGGATAATCATATCGATTTAGATATACCCCCCGATATCAAATTGTCATTTTTAATACAACACCAACCTGATTTTCTTAAAAAATTAGCCGCCATCAATTTAGCCAACCACTCTGTCAACTTGCAGCAATTTTTAAGTCAAGCCGAAAATCTTGAGTCAGTTTCATTCGCAAATTGTGAATTTAATGAATCAAATGTATCAGATTTACCAACCACTTCATTACAAAATATTGCATTTCATCAATTGGATATCCAAAGGGACTTTTTAAATAGTTTGCTTGAGAAGTCCCCCCATTTAAGCAGTCTTTCCTTTGATAATGTATCGGTAAATGATGGATTTTATGACGATGATTTATCCGGGAAAACCCTCCAAAATTTAAAAACATTGTCTTTTAAAAATTCTTCTAGTATTAGCATATCGACGTTTTTCAATTTTTTGGATCAAGCTAAAAACATAGAACAACTAGACTTTATCAATTCCATTCTGATAGAAGGAAAGAATTTTTATATAGGCTTCCGCCAGTTACCAAAATTAAAAAAGCTAAGTATATCTGGCGTTTGGTTAGATGTTATCAATGAATTTATCAACTCCACACCAAACTTAGAATCGATTAGCATCAGTGACTTAAATCAAACTAAATACCATTATGATCTCTCATGCCTGGAAAAATATAAAAAACTCCATACCCTTCAATTTTGGCAAAGTGAGTTGTTACCTTATGAGCTTGAATATCTGTTTAACCAATTTCAAAACATGAAAGCGTTTAGTTACAAAAATTGTGCACCCTTTGGATATGACAACGTTCTTCACCTCGAGAAAAACCAACTCCCAGAACTAGAATCCCTGGACTTTGGCGGGACTTCTTTAAATAATGCCTCCCTCATTAATCTGATAGACGCAGCCCCTAAATTACATACGCTCAAAATAAATAAACCCCTTAATTTCAGTGATTTTCTTAATTACTTATCCCCTCACTCATTAACTTCACTGAAAATAATTCGTTTTGAAAATGGCACCTTATCTATCAATGAGATACAACAGCTAATTAAAATAGCGCCCAACCTTGATACCATTGAATTCACAAAGCCTAATGATACGGAGGCCCTTGAAAACATCAATTGGTTGAAACAAAGTTACCCCCACCTCAAATTGAATTTGGTAGAGCCTAATTTACGCAATAATTCGATGGATGAAGACTATAGCCCATTCGCAAACTATTCTCTTGATGGGGAAATTAGCGAAACAAAAAGCCCCCCTGATTTGGTTGCAAGAACACTCTTTAAAAGCAAAAACCACCAAGATCCCAGCATCAGCGATTACCACCTACTCATGTTTAAATGGGAACCGAGCACACAATCTTTTACACCCGATTATCCTTTAGATGATGAGTTGACGCCTGTTCAGGCATTGGTTGGATTATCCAATGAACAATTAGCGAAAGATTTTGATGACGCCAAAACATTCAATGAATGCGTCTATGGTCAACTGAGTTTAACCAAACCCGCCGTTAATACTTGGTTACGTTTACCTGCTTTAAGTTCTGAAGATGCCCTGATTAGTTATGCAATCGAGCACCCAGATTATGAAATAAAACGTCATAATCGGTCTGGTTATTATTTTATTAAATTTAATAAACCTTGCCAACAAAGCTGTATTAATTACATTCTTAAGCCAGGTAACAACAAAGAATTCGCGCTAAATGAATTCGTGCCTGAGCAATATTTGCAATGGATATCAGCCTTATCCTTCAATCAAGATGGAAGCCTTGAAAAATCGGTTGCTTATAAACAATTACAAGCTTTAGAGCCAAGCGTTTTGCTTAAAGCTTTAGCACAGTATTGCTACTTTGATAAAGAAAATGCTTCTTCCGATATAAAAGGCAATACCATCGATATATTAAACGGATTAATTAAAACAAGAGCCGGTGTCTGTCGCCATCGTGCTCGCCTATTCGTTGCCCTGGCAAGATCATTTGATCTCGATGCTGAGGTGATAGCAAATGACATTCATGAATTTGTGAAGGTTGAACACCAAAAAAATCGATACGTTCTCGATTTAGGGGGTGGCCAAGCGAACGTTACGCATCTTCCAATGGCCGATGTAACACACTACGCTGAAAATCTGGGTATGTCGAAGATATCCAAAAATAACGATGAACAGTCAGACAGGCGAATGCTTTCTTTAAAACCAGACAATCCTTTTCAAACTTGGAATAGTGTTGCAATGAATGCAAAAAACGCCGATGAATTAGTAACAAATCTTATCACCAGTCATGCCTATACTCGTCAATGGTTGATTTTTAGAAATTCACAAGCAATAGAAGCATTGCATCAAGCCTCTTTGAATCATGAAAATCATTTCTTTTCAGAACACTTAGATACCTTAAAATTGCAATCCTTACGGATCAGTGGTGGGGCCGATTCAAGAGTGGAGAGTCCCATTTGTCAATTTATCAAACGAGCAAGCGCAACGCCTGAAAAAACATTTACTTGGTTTATTAACTGGTCCGATGCCAAAGCCCGACATGTTGGATTAAACAGTGTCATTGACAATGAAGATAGAAATTTAGATGGCCTAAAAATCCCCGCAAATGTTCGCATTGTGGTTTGTAGCGACCAAAATTCAGCTGCAAAAATGGGGGATGATTTTTATTCGCGCTTTGATGCTATCAGCCAAGCCCCCGAAATTGAAATGCCAGAGCTTCCTCCTATCCATCCCCATCAACCCATTCAAGAGACTGATGTCATCATCCCATCACCGATAAGTTGGCAAACAATTTTGCTGGGCCGTCCTAATATCCAGGAAGATGAATTAGATATAGCCCCGGGTGCGCTAATCCATGCTGCCAAGCAAAAACTATCAAAACTAAGAATACAAAACCCTCCATTCGAAGACCCAAGTTTTCGCTTTTTCATCAAGGAAGTATTAGCCAAAAAACGATTTTTCTTCAATGGACAATGGTATTCATTGCCAAGTGATTTTACCTTTGATTTTGCTAAGCCTGACTTATCAAATTTCCCAAGCATTACGCCGATGGGGATGCAAGCTAGCTCAAGAAAAATCATCAATGCTGCAACGTATTCTCAGTTGTTTAATCAATACCTAATCACCTCGAAAAATAAGCTTAAATCAGAACCAGGATTTTTAGAGGCCCATCATTCTCTTGAACTGGTGGTAACGGATGATTTATCGGAACTTCAATGGTATCTACTTCTTAAAGAAGCAAGCGATAAGAAGTGTTCATTATCTGTCAAAGCGACCCCCAACGTTACTATCCCGGGACCACTCCAAGCAAGTGTTACCCAAATAGAACCACTCGCCAATCACAATCATTTGATTGTCACAAACGATCTAGACGATGCGGAAGAAACTTGGCAAAGCGCTGACAGCATCACCATTACCGTTGATGCAAAAACAAGCTTTAATCAATTATTTTTCCATATATCCCTGAATAACAAACAGTTTACCGGTCAAGAAACCAACTTATTACAGGCTCTTAAAGAAGGAAAACACATCATTCTAAAGGGTGAGTTTTCCTATACACTCGCCCAACGGTTACAAAGTTTGTTTATAGACCCACCGTCAATTCAAGTGAATGGTAGCACTATACCCGTTAATAACCTAACGCTTATCACCACGAAACCAGCACCCTTCACCGCTATTCGACAGGAAGCACATCGCTATAATCCAGAAAAAGACTTGAAAAAATTAGAAGAACCGATTGCTTCACTCATTCGTCAAACCTATCAACAATTAAATATTAAGCCTTGCCATAGCCATTTTGGTAGCCTACCAACCGGTTTAAAGTCCCAAGAAAAATGGGCGCACGACCTGATTGAAAGATTGGCATGTCAAGCTGACGTTCCACCTAAGTCAACCCTACCGACTTCACCAGAACAGATACTTTCTTATTTGGACAAGCACGGGTTCGTTTTTCTAACAAGTAAAACGGGTTCGGGGAAAAGCTATTTTGTTCAAAAAACGCTTCAGAAATATGCGCAGAAAAATCAACGCCCAGTCAAAATTTATTATGAAAAGTCGTCGATCAAAGATTGGTTAATGCATGAAGATGCTAGAGAACCCATTTTATTTTTCGATGAAGCCAATATCTCCCATGAGCAATACACAATTTTTGAAGCCATCGCCAAAGGCGCGAAAGAAATTTGGTTTGAAGGAGAACGATATCCTTTAAGCAATCATAAAGTTATCTTTGCTGGAAATCCTTCCAGTTATGAAGGACGGCTTTTACCGGATCTGTTGACGCGATACCCAAACTATTTCCATTTCCAAGGAGAGTCCTTGGAAAATATAATAAGGCCTTTGCTTAAGCAGTACGAAAATCCTACTTTGCTATTTAACCTAATTTCTAATTATTATGAAAAAGCGCAAGAAGCTGGGTTAAACATTTCTCCCCGAAATGCTCAAATGATGTGCATGCGCTTCTTTATTTTAAAGGAATTACCAGGGACAAGTGGAATGAATGATTTGTTTCTGATGCGCTATGCCGTCCTCAATGAATTAAAAGCCCTTACCTTTGATAAATCGCTCACTCAGCCCATTCGTAGAGAATTAAAGAAAACCGATAGCTGGAAAGCCGATAAAAAGCGATTAAAAACCTTGATTCCAGGTCCGGCATTGACGGATCAAGCCTCTAACTTTGTCTGGACAGAATCCCGTTACAAAATCGCAAAAACCATCGAATTGTTTCTTCAAATTCGTGAAAAGAAAATAAAACATGCGATTAAACATAACCAAGGGATCAATGGCATCTTAATCGAAGGAGAACCTGGGCTTGGAAAGAGTCAATTAGTCAATTCCATCCTGAAATCTGCAGGAATTGATTATGTCAAAATATCTGCTAAGAACCCACAAACCTTTAGAACTCAATTGCTCGATGCCTTTCATAAAGGGCAAATGGTTGTCGTTGAAGAGTTTAATACATATATCGACGAAACATTGCTGAATGCGCTGCTATCAGGCTATGATTTGGATGGAAACCCGGCAAAGCAGGCAGGGTTTTGCATTATAGGCACACAAAATCCTACCACATTTCATAACCGCCAACCCTTATCAAATGCACTCGACAATCGATTCTTACATATCTTGCTGGATCATTACTCGTCTTCTGAATTTCATCAGATATTAAAGGAAAAATTCAAACTAGCAAACGATGATGCTATAAAGATGACAGAGGACTACTTTCAAGCAAAAACCTACGCCAAAAACCTGGGGTTTTTCCCACCCCCGAATCCTAGAAATGTCATGAATCAAGCTGAAATGAATCGTTCAAAAATCGAGGTTTTTCCGAGTTAATTTCGTTAAATGTCTGGGCTAATCTCCCCCTCACATTTTCCCTTCTTATCAAGCAAGGGGAGCAGCTATACGGATGAAGGCGCTTCAATCCAAGGCATATATTAGCCGCGCAGCGCTATATACTTGATATGCTTAGGAGAAATTTCCAATCATTACCTAAGACCGAGCAACCGATTCTCGCCCTCGTTAAATAGTCTCACCTTCAATGATTGCACCATTTAACCGGCTATTTTTATAGCCATATACCGCATAAATCACAAGACCAACTAACATCCAAATGGCAAATCTTACCATCGTCAACCATGGGAGGTGGAAAATTAAATACGCGCAACTTAAAATCCCCAAGATTGGAATATAGGGCATCCAAGGTGTTTTAAATGGGCGTGGAATTTCTGGATGGCGATAACGCAAGACGATCACCCCACCACAAACTAGCATAAAGGCAAATAAAGTGCCGATATTGACGAGCTCAGCTAAATCCGAAATAGGCATCAATCCACCTGTTAAAGCCATTACCAAACCAGTCATAATGATAATTCGCATTGGCGCTTTCGTTTTAGGATGGGTTTTAGCAAACCAATGCGGTAGTAACCCATCCCTCGATATGGCCAAAAATACACGTGTTAAACCATAAAAAAGCACTAACATCACGGTGGTTAAGCCAGCAATCGCACCAACACCAATTAACCCTGCAGCAAAATGGTGTCCAATTTTTATTAAAGAATTACTGATGGGTGATGCATTATTGAGGGTGTCAAAAGGTACAATCCCTGTTAACAAAAACGAAACTAGCATGTATACCACCGTACATATGGCTAAAGAGGCAATGATCCCTCTTGGTAGGTCGCGTTGTGGATTGATTGCCTCTTCCGCGGCCGTTGAGACTGCATCAAAACCAATGTAGGCAAAAAATATCAAAGAAGCCCCTTGCACCACCCCTTCCCAGCCATAGGGTAAAAAAGGCGACCAATTTTTGGTTTCAACATGAAAGGAAGCAATGGCGATGAAGATTAAAATCACCCCAAGCTTCACAAAGACGATAAACTTATTAAATCGGGCACTAGTCATCACCCCCATACTCAATAATACTGTCAAAAAAGCAATAATCAAAAAAGCTAAGCTATTGATATAGCCATGATTTAATGGACCATGAAGCAACCAATTTGGAACATTCAGATGGATTGTTGTTAAAAAGTCATTCGCATACCCACTCCACCCCACCGAAACAGCGGATGTTGCTATCCCATACTCCAACAATAAGTCCCAACCTACGATCCAAGCTAAAAGCTCACCAAACCCTGCGTATGCATACCCATAAGCAGAGCCACACCCTCCAACAAAAGCGGCAAGCTCAGCATAGGAAATTGCGGAAAAAGCGCAGGCGAGTCCTGCTAGAATATAACAGAAAATAATACCTGGCCCTGCTTGCGTTGCAGCGACAAATCCTGTCAATACAAAAATACCAGCGCCAATAATGGCACCGATTCCTAGGAAGGTTAAATCCCAAGCACTTAAGCATTGCATGAGTTGTGATTCATGATTATGAATATGCTGTATGGGTTTTCTTCGCATCAGATCCATTTATCTTTTCCTTAAAAGAAACACACCTACTAAGTTCCAACCTTAAAAGAAGGACGTTATTTAGAAGACCATGGAAAATATCCAATTTAATTCAATATGTTAGTTATGAAGTGATTGGGTATATGTTAGCACTACTTAATTGGCAAAGAAATACTGCTCAGCTTTGGGATAGAGTCTATGCATAACAATTTACTTATTTATTCGTGAAAGTTTGCATTACCGTCTGTGTTACCGAACCGATCGGTGTCAAGAGAAAAGCTAATGCATTTCATTAAGGTTTATCCATATACGAAAGTTGAGGGCACTCTATCTATAGGGTGATATTGCTAGAATCAAGCTAATTCGGTAACGGAAACGTTAACGCAAACGTTCACGTTAATTAGGCATCAGTCTTGCGAAAATACCCAAATTAAAAGGAAGATTTGGTGTTTTTCCTAAGTCCTGATAGTATTTTGGGGTATAAAAAATTATAACCCTCTTTTGGAAGCGTGTATGAGAAAAAAGGGAATTGTTGGCTTGTTATGGCTACTAATTCTATCCACTCCTGTTTTTGCTGACTCCAGTTGCGATAATTGGCCCTCATGGTTTCAGTGGATATGTATACGTTCTAAGCAGATAATCAACGAAGGGGATAATGCCATAGTTGTATCAGGTTATGCCTGGCATAATCGAAACTATTATACCCCTGAAAAAATTAAAACCTATAATGAGAAAGCCTGGGGTGGGGGATTGGGCAGAGGGTTCTACGATGAAAAACATAATTGGCATGGCTATTATGGACTGGTCTTTCTTGATTCGCATAAAAATCTGGAGCCTAACATAGGCTATGCCTATTTCAAGGTTTGGGAAATTGGCCAAACCCCATTTGAATTGGGGCTGGGATATACAGCCATCATTACCGCAAGAGCCGACCTCAACAAAGGTCGCCCCTTCCCAGGCGTTTTGCCACTAGTCAGTTTTGGCACCAAAACCGTGACTGCTTATGCAACGTATATTCCCGGTAGACGAGGGATTGGCAACGTGCTGTTTATATTTGGCAAAATAACGTTTGGATCTTAAGCACGAACCCATAAAAAAATGTTCAAATTTTATATTTTATGGTAATATATCGTGGGTTTTATTACCCGCACGATGCCTATTGACGCCATATGTAGCATTAAATGTCATATAACTCTGTTTTATGACTTGCATTCAACGCTACACCTTGGTAGTCTTCACGCGATTATCTTGTTTTTGTGAGATAAATCTTAAGAAATAATCAAGGAGATGTTAAACATGAAATTATTTAGCAAAGCAGCTACATTCGTTGGCGCAATGGCTTTAGCTGCAACAACATTTGCTGGCGCTCATCAAGCAGATCGTTGCCCAGGCGTTGAAGCGATTCAAGCGCAAGGTATCTCAATGGTATTACCAATTGATTTCAATTTATACATTGGCATGGAAACCAGCAATTATGACACCGACAACGAGTGGGCGTTTTTGATTGGCCCAGTTGAAAGTGAAGACTATGATGACGCCGTTGGTCAAGCAAATGATTCTTTAAAATCTCTTTCTGGTTCCCCAATGCCTGAAGAAGAAGAAGGCGTTACTTTCTGCGAATACAATACAGGCTCTGACGAATTAGCTGCCATTGCAATTACAGCTGACGATATGCTTTCTACTCAAAAAGTTAAGCAACTTTTCCGTAAAAAGTCATAATTCTAAAAACCTGGGTATAACTTATGGCTTAACCCAGGTTTTCTGCTTTTAATTTCTCTAACCATTGCATAACGTCTGCAACATTATTGGTAAATATCCAAGGAATGTGGCGAGACACCTCACGATACAAGCTAAATTTGGATTCAACAAAGCCAACGCCATATATTTTATTAGCCAAGATTAACCGCTGGATTTGCCGATTGGTTAAAAATAAATAGTGCCCCAGCACGCCCCCATAGGACTTTTCTAAGGCAAATTGGCAGAATTTCTTCACATTATTATGAACTGGAATTAGCAATTGCGCTTCTCGCGGGATTAATTTCAAAGGTCGTAAACTCGCTTCATCTAAGCTAATGATGTAGTAGTCTTCAGTAGGCTTCAGATGCGATAGCAGTGAAACTAATTTGTCATACTGATTAAATGACTCCTTAATCTCAATAAAGAGCTTCTGCTTATGGCGATACGTTTCTATGACCTGCTCTAAAGTGGGTACCTCAGGCAACATGTTTTCAAATTGTGCCCATTTTATCTGATCAATTCGCTCATCTCGTTGAAATAAACGCTTAAAATCTAAATCATGATGCACGATAGGCACGCCATCCGCCGTGCATTGCACATCAAACTCGATGCCCCAAGAGCCTAGTTCAACTGCGCGATCAAAAGCAAGTAGCGTATTTTCAACAATCCCTTGGGAAGGGTTATGCGCCCCTCGATGAGCAATTACTTTGGTGTTTACAATCAATTCCTCATTCGGCTTTTGCCTTGGTAGTAAGGCGTAAAATTTATCAATTGCTTTTTCTAATTTATCTAAAAACGCCATGGTTTACTCACGGTTGCTGACCTAAATATCATAAGGATTTATGAAAAACCCAAGGTCGGGACAAAATTTGGTTATGGTCCAATATCCTAATTATACCCTTGTTATTTCAAAATGATCACGGGTTTCGGTGAACAGATTAACCCATCGATGCAATGACAAAGGTTTCCTTACTCCCATGGATATGCGATACTTCTGCTTATTTTATCCTTATTTTCGTGAATGAAATACACTGATTTAAGAGACTTTATTAAGCAATTAGAGCAACGTGGGCTACTTAAACAGGTAGACTACCCCGTTTCCCCCCATTTGGAAATGACTGTTGTCTGTGACCGATTGCTGCAGCAAAATGGGCCTGCCGTTTTATTTACGCAACCCAAAGGGCATTCAATGCCTGTCTTGGGTAATTTATTTGGCACAGTTGAACGAGTGGCTTTAGGAATGGGAGCCGAAAATATACAAGCGCTCAGAGACATCGGACATTTGCTGGCAGCTTTAAAAGAACCGGAACCTCCCAAAAGCTTTAAAGATGCCTTTGAAAAACTGCCTTTGCTAAAACAAGCTTTTAACATGGCACCAAAGATTGTCAGTAAAGCACCTTGTCAAAGCCGTGTTTACAGTGGTGATGAGGTGGATTTAACCCAATTACCTATTCAAACGTGTTGGCCAAAAGATGCTGGCAAATTGATTACCTGGGGGCTAGTAACCACACAAGGGCCACAAGGTGGGCGGCAAAATATCGGCATTTATCGCCAGCAATTAATCAGCAAAAACCAGCTTATTATGCGGTGGTTATCCCACCGAGGCGGCGCTCTCGATTATCAAGCCTGGCAAAAAGAATTCCCGGGTGAACGTTTCCCTCTTTCCGTGACGCTTGGTGCCGATCCAGCAACGATATTAGGTGCTGTCACTCCGGTTCCGGACACCTTATCCGAATATGCTTTTGCTGGATTGTTAAGGGGGCAACGGACTCATCTTATCGATTGTCAAACCAATGCATTGCAGGTGCCTGCCAGTGCTGAAATCATTCTGGAAGGCTATCTTGAGCCCGGAAAAGAAGCACCAGAAGGCCCTTTTGGTGACCACACTGGCTATTATAACGAAGTTCAGTCCTTTCCCATTTTTACCGTCGACAAAATGTATATGCGAGAGGATGCAATTTACCATAGCACTTATACGGGCAGACCACCGGATGAACCAGCCGTTCTAGGTCTTGCCTTGAATGAGGTATTTATTCCGTTGCTGCAAAAACAATTCCCTGAAATTGTTGATTTTTACTTACCTCCTGAAGGATGCTCTTATCGATTGGCCGTTGTCACCATTAAAAAGCAATACCCAGGACACGCCAAACGCGTCATGATGGCCGTGTGGTCCTTCCTACGTCAATTTATGTATACTAAATTTGTGATCGTCTGTGATGACGATGTTAACGCACGTGATTGGAAGGAAGTCATCTGGGCTATCACCACCCGCATGGATCCAGCTCGAGATACTGTCTTGGTTGAAAACACGCCCATTGATTATCTTGATTTTGCCTCACCTAAATCCGGCTTAGGCTCAAAAATGGGCATGGATGCAACGAATAAATGGCCCGGTGAAGTGGATCGTGATTGGGGAGAAGCTATTACGATGGATAAGGATATTATTCAGCTAGTTGATGCATACTGGCCGCATTTAGGGCTCGACGAAAAATGACCAAACAATGCCAAGCAAAGCTGATTCAAATTAGCCCACTGACTAACTCAATCATCCAAATAAAGCTCAATCCAGATATCTTCATTGACTATCAGTCAGGTCAGTACTTAAATATCTTACTTCAAGAAGAGGCATTAAGCTTTTCAATTGCCAATGCCCCCTTGGGGGGGCACTATTATGAACTCCATATTCGTCATAGTGGTGGCGACCCTTATCATCAACCGTTATTTGCTCATTTAAAACAACATGGGAGCTGTTTAATTTCGTTGCCATTTGGTGAGTGCTATTTGGGTAATTTAGACCCCCAAAAACCAATAGTCTTCATCGCCGGAGGCACTGGCTTTGCCCCAATTAAGGCCATGATAGAAGAAATGCTAGCGCATGATGACTCAAGGCAAATGATGTTATTTTGGGGGGCTCGGGAGGCCTGCGATATCTATCAGCAACAACTGGTCTGTCAATGGCAAAATCACGTGAAACAATTTAAAGTAAAAACGTTGCTGGATAATAAGAAAGAAAATTTGTTAGTTAAGGAAGTTTTGAAAACTAATAAAGACTTTCTCAGTCAAGCTCAATTTGTCATATCAGGGCCATTTCCTTTGGTGTACTCGATTCGCGATCAGCTAGTCCACCATGGCCTGTCAGCTAATAACATGCACTCAGATGCTTTTGCCTTTGAATGCTAAGAGGACACTATCATGCAAACATTAACGCAAATTTTATTAATCATTCTAGGTATCGTCATTGTCGTCATTTTATACCGCTCTATCCGCAGTCAACCCGACAAATTCAGCAAAGAGAATTTAAACAAAAGTGCTTACACTATGGCGCTTCTTGCTTTAGGTTTAATAGGCTTTGTTGCTTTCTTAGTAATCATGTTACGTTCAAGTGGTTAACCCGTTAGAGATTTTTGTGAAATGGGTTACTCGATGGCTAGAAAGCTGGAATAGGATTTGCCAGGTGGTAGAAAAAATGACTGTTGTGGACTATACATTAAAAAGAGGCCTGCGACCAGATAACTAACAAGGCAGGGATGTTGCACACAAGCAGCAGGCCTTAAGAATTATGGTACAACAGTGTTTGCTAATGTCAAAGCCTAAAACGGCTTTTTGTGAATAAATCCCATTTTAAAGGATTTAAAATGCGCACCAACGCCTATTTATTGTTCTTATTGATCTTTATGCAATCATTTGCTTTGCATGCAAATAAAGTGACTCGGTTAACGGTCGATGGAGGCATAGGCCCCGCAACGGCTGATTATATCAGTCGGGGCATAAAAGAAGGCCAAGATTCTGAAGCCATATTAATTGTCATTAACACACCCGGTGGTTTAGATAAATCGATGCGACTTATTATCCAGTCCATCTTAACCTCTGACGTTCCCGTTATCACTTATGTGGCTCCCAATGGCGCTCGTGCAGCCAGTGCTGGCACATATATCGTCTATGCCTCGACAGTTGCAGCGATGGCCCCCAGCACCCATCTTGGTGCAGCAACACCGGTATCATTGACTGGCGGTGGTTTATTACCTAGCAACAATAAAAAAGACGATAAAAAAAACAAAGCTGAATCGGCCATGGCAAGCAAAGTTACCAATGATGCAGTTGCCTACATACGCTCTCTTGCTCAATTGCGTAAAAGGGATGCAAATTTTGCTGAAAAGGCGATCACCGAAGCGGCTACCTTAACCGCTCGAGAAGCATTAGAGAACGGCGTTATTAACCTTATTGCCAATGATGTTGACGAACTCATGGCGAAAATTGATGGTCAACAGGTTGAACAAGACGGTCGTCAAATCGTTTTAAAAACTAAATCGGCAAAAATCGTTGATTTCGAGCCTGATTGGCGAATGAAAATGCTATTAATTATCACCGACCCAACCGTTGCCTATTTGTTATTATTACTTGGCATTTATGGGATCTTTTTTGAGTTATTCAATCCGGGGGCAATCATTCCAGGTGTCGTTGGTGGTGTGGCAATGCTTATTGCGTTATACGCTTTGCAACTATTACCCATCAGCTATGCAGGACTTGGCCTTATATTTCTAGGAATAGCATTTATTATCGCTGAAATTTTCACCCCAAGCTTTGGAATTCTTGGTCTTGGCGGCACTGTGGCATTTATCTTTGGGTCAATTTTGTTGATGGATACTGACTTGGATGCCTACCAAATTGCATTACCGGCTATTCTCGGCATGGCTGCTGCAAATTTAGCTATTTTTGTGGTATTTCTCGGTATGATGCTGCGATCAAGGGAGCAGGAAAAATTTAATAGCACCGAACGATTGATCAATCAATCAGCTGTTGCTCTCGAAGACTTTGATTCAATTGGCCAAATCAAAGTCGGTGGTGAAATTTGGCAAGCAAAAACGAAAAACCCGGTGAAGATTAATCAGACTCTAATCATTGTTGGGGTGGATGGACTAACGGTTGAGGTCAAACCTATCAAATCATAAAGGAGTGAAATATGGGCGTCTTTTTTACATTTTTTATGGCAGTGATTGCTGTTTTAATCATTTCAGCCTTCCGGGTTTTTCGTGAGTATGAACGGGGTGTTGTATTCATGTTAGGACGATATTGGAAAACAAAAGGGCCAGGATTAGTGATCATCATTCCGATAATCCAACAAGTGGTTAGAGTGGACATGAGAACCATCGTCATGGACGTACCAAGCCAAGATGTTATCTCGCGTGATAATGTGTCTGTTCGAGTTAATGCAGTCCTGTATTTTAGGGTAGTAAACCCCTCCTATGCTGTCATTCAGGTGGAAAATTATTTTGAAGCAACCAGTCAGTTAGCCCAAACGACTTTACGCTCTGTGCTAGGTCAGCATGAGCTTGATGAAATGCTAGCTGAACGTGAAAAGTTAAATAGCGATATTCAGAAAATACTTGATGAACAAACTGATGGTTGGGGCATAAAAGTTTCAAATGTCGAAATTAAACATGTGGATATCGATGAAAGCATGATTCGTGCTATTGCCAAACAAGCTGAGGCTGAAAGGGAACGAAGAGCCAAGATTATCTATGCGGAAGGCGAAATGCAAGCGGCTGAAAAACTAAGAGAAGCAGCAGAAATTCTGGCAAAAGAACCCACGTCAATGCAATTGAAATATCTGCAAACCCTTTCTCTGGTTGCCGGAGATAAATCCTCGACCATCATTTTCCCTATGCCAATTGAAATAGTCGACCTGTTAAACCGCTTTAAGAAAGAATAACGCTTGTCATTCTATGGGGTCTTTGCCCCATAGAATTCTTTTTGCGTGCCTACACCGAAAAACCATGTTCCGTCATCCACTTATCGGATATGAATTTAGACATATAATTGCGAACAGAGTCCGGTAAAATGACCAAGCAGTTTTGACCAGCTGGCAAGTCTTTCGCAGCTTCTAAAGCTGCCATCATGGCCGCACCACTGGAACCACCAATCAATAAGCCTTCTTCACGGATAAGTCGACGTGCCAATGCAAATGATTCTTCATCCGTGGTTTTGATATACCGATCGATCAATTGATTGTCTAAAACATCTGGAAAAAAATCATACCCGATGCCTTCTACCTGATAAGACGCCACTGTATCCCCTCCGCCCAGAATAGAGCCAACCGGATCGGCGCCAATAATCTGAATTTCGGGATTATATTCTTTTAAGCGTTTAGCCACCCCAGTGATGGTTCCACCAGTCCCTACCCCCATGACGACCATATGCAAATCCTTGCCAAAATCAGCAATGATCTCTTCAGCCGTACCAAAGTAATGCGCATTTGGGTTATTTTCGTTGCCATATTGGTCAAGTATATGGGAGTTTTCAATTTCTTTATGAAGCCGTTTAGCAAGTGAAATATGACTCTCTGGGCTATCCCATGCTGCCTCAGTGGGTGTACGATAAATAATTGCCCCTAGTCGCTCTAAAACAACTTGCTTTTCCTGGCTCATTTTTTCAGGCATGGTAATTATCACGCGATAGCCTAGCACCGCACCTGCTAAAGCCAAACCAATCCCAGTATTTCCCGAGGTGGGCTCAATCAAAGTGTCGCCCGGTTTAATCTGCCCTGACTCCTGGGCACGAATTACCATTTCATAGCCAATGCGATCTTTAACGGATCCGCCAGGGTTAAAAAATTCACATTTCGCATACAAATTACAAGACAACGCTTTGCCCACGCGATTAATGCGGACGACTGGGGTTTTGCCAATGGTTTGTAAAATATTGTCATAAATCATCGTATACATCCAAATAATAACCTAGTTGATGATTATACCCGTGATCATTCAAAATGCGAGAATTAATGAATAATTCCAATTTATCCCGCTGATGAGCAAAAGAACTGAGTCGACTAAAAACCAGCATTTTGAAATATCTTGGGTGTCGTTGAGAATTTTACAATTTTAAAATCTCAGTCTAAGCTTAAGAAAAGAATAGAAAAAAACAAGGAAGCGCGATGAAAACAATAAAAGTACTTTCTCTCTCAGCTGCTATCACTTTACCAATCCTATTAACGGGTTGTGAAAGTTTATTCAGGGAAGATGAATCACCCCGCCGTTATTATAATTCGTCTGAATCGTATTATCATGCGTACGATAACGAAAGTAGTGGTGCGAGTGGCTCTCGAAGCTACGGTGGTGGTGGAAGTAGCAGTGGGCCATCTAAACCGCGAAGCGATAGACCGTCTACTTCTTCGACAGCCGACTCGATTGAATCCGCTGAGGTTCCCATTGAACCACCTTCACTTGAATAAGGTATCACGATGGGAAACGTTGCTGATTATATAATTGAATCATTGGAAAAAGCAGGCGTTAGCCGAATTTATGGCATTGTTGGCGACTCCCTAAATGCTTTTTCCAGTGCATTGCAAAAGAGAAAATCCATTGAGTGGGTGCATACAAGGCATGAGGAGGTTGCAGCCTTCGCAGCCGGTGCTGAAGCTCAATTAACGGAAAAGCTTAGCGTTTGTGCTGGCAGCTGCGGTCCTGGAAATATGCATTTGATCAACGGGCTATATGACTGCCACCGTTCGCATGCCCCCGTCTTAGCTATAGCAGCAGATATCCCTTCCTCTGAAATTGGTAGTGGTTATTTTCAGGAAACTAATCCGAAAGCATTGTTTGCTGATTGCACTGTATTTTGCGAAAGATTGGTTTCAGTCTCTCAATTACCCCATCTTCTACACAATGCCATGCAAGCCGCGATTGGTGAGAAAGGCGTGGCTGTTCTTATTATATCGGGCGACATGGCAATGACTAAGATGCCAAACACCAAAGCAGAACCATTTCTCTGGCCCCTACATCGCCAACTCACCCCTGACATTCATGGACTACAAACCATTGCAGAAAAACTAAATGCTTCGCCAAAAGTTGCCATTTTTGCGGGTCATGGTGCTCGTCATGCCAACCGAGAACTTGTTTCGTTGGCTCATAAATTACAGGCACCGATTATCCATACATTAAGAGGGAAACCCTATGTTGAGCCAAACAATCCTTTTGACGTTGGCATGACCGGTCTAATCGGATTCTCGTCTGGCTACCATGCCATGGAAACATGCGACACCTTGCTTTTACTTGGGACAAGTTTTCCCTATCGTCAATTTTATCCAGAAAAAGCCCACATTATTCAAATCGATCACCGCGGTGGCCAATTGGGGAAACGTTGCCGGGTTGATTACAGTGTCGTCGGAGACGTCCGTGATTCCATCGATGCATTACTCCCATTGGTACAACAACGGCAAGATGTCCTCTTTTTACAGAAATGCACATCCCATTATCAAAAGTCACGCAAGGACTTGGATTTGTTAGCTACCTTTGACAAATCAAATATCATTCACCCACAATATCTCACTCATCTCATCGATCGATATGCTGATGAAGACGCTTTATTTACTTGTGATGTCGGGACACCGACCGTCTGGGCTGCCCGTTATTTATCCATGAATGGCAAACGTAATTTATTTGGTTCCTTTAATCATGGTTCAATGGCCAACGCCATGGCTCAAGCAATCGGATTGCAAAAAGCAGCCCCCAATCGCCAAGTCATCGCCTTGTGCGGTGATGGGGGATTTTCGATGCTAATGGGGGATATTTTAACCTTGCATCAATATCAGCTTCCCATTAAACTCATCGTCTTTAACAATAGCACCTTAGGCTTTGTTGAGATGGAAATGCGAGTTAGCGGTATGCTCGAATATGGTACCAGTTTAACGAACCCTAATTTCGCGGAAGTGGCTAAAGCCGTAGGCATAAAGAGCATCCATGTTGACGAAGCAAATCAATTAGAATCTGCGATTCAACACGCCTTGTCAACAGAAGGGCCTTTTCTAGTTGATGTGAAAGTTAACCGCAACGAACTGGTAATGCCTCCTACTGTCACAGCAGAAGAAGTAAAAGGCTTTGGTTTATTTATGTTGCGCGCCATTATTAATGGCAAAGGGACTGAAGTAGTTGATATCATCAAACAAAATTTAATGCGTTAGGAAGTGTCATGGATCAAAAAAAACAAAAAGCGGCTGAGCATGCGTTATCATTGATAAAAGATGATATGGTTGTGGGTGTTGGAACCGGTTCAACTGTCAATTATTTTATCGACGCTTTAGCATCAATAAAACACCGTATCGATTCCTGTGTGGCTAGTTCTGTGGCAACAGAAGAGCGGCTACGTCAACATGGAATCAATGTCATCGATTTAAATGTTGCCACCAGTGTTCCTATTTATATTGATGGAGCTGATGAAGTCAATTCATTTCGGGAGCTAGTCAAAGGGGGTGGTGGTGCACTAACCCGAGAAAAAATTATTGCCACCGTAGCAAAAGAGTTTGTTGTCGTTGTCGATGATAGTAAAGTGGTCAAGCGCTTAGGTGAGTTCCCTGTCGCGGTGGAAGTTATCCCGATGGCTAGAAGTTATGTCGCCCGTCAAATTGTCAAACTGGGGGGTAACCCAGAGTATCGCGAAGGCTTTGTCACAGACAATGGTAATATCATCCTTGATGTTTTCAATCTGACCATTACCAACCCCATGGAAATGGAACGTAATATAAAAGCCATCACCGGTGTTGTTGATAATGGACTATTTGCACAGCGGGTTGCCGACAAAGTCATTGTTGCAAGCGACAATGGCATTTCTGAAGTCACTGCTTAAGTATCATAATTTTAGTTATCCCAGACAATTTTTATCATAAGCTCGCAACGACGGTGCTGTTATAAAATGCCCCCTACAATGGCTATTTATCCTGTTTGAGTTTTCCATAATATTGCAAGGCGGTCTTCCTTGCTTGCTGATGATCAACGATCGGAATCGGGTAGTCTCTCCCTAATTGGATGGGTAGTTCCGATTCAGGTGCAAGCCAAGGTTTATGCAGCCATTTGTTTGGCACATTAGTCAATGCTGGAATAAATCGTCGAACGTAATGACCTTCTGGATCAAACTTTTCGCCCTGCAATATGGGATTAAAAATCCGAAAATAAGGCGCTGCATCAGCGCCACAACCTGCTGTCCATTGCCAACTGGCATAATTGTTCGCTTGATCAGCATCTAATAATGTATCATCAAACCAAGTGGCACCTTGACGCCAATCAATTAGTAAATCTTTGGTCAAAAAAGATGCCACAATCATACGCACTCGATTGTGCATATAGCCTGTTTGCCACAACTCCTTCATGCCAGCATCAATGATGGGATACCCCGTTTTACCCTGCTGCCAACACCGCAAGGCTTCTTGATTATCCTGCCAAGGAAACGCATCAAATTCTCTTCGAAAATTATCCGTATTTAACGCTGGAAAGTGATACAACAAATGATAAGAAAATTCACGCCAACCCAATTCAGCTAGAAAATGCTCAACAGATTGGTGGTTTATAGCAGGATCATTTTTTAAATCTTGCGTTGCACGCCAAATTTGCGCGGGGCTTATCTCCCCAAAATGCAAGTGAGGCGATAATCGGGAAGTTGCCATTAGGCTCGGGCAGTCCCTTGCATGTTGGTAATCATTGAGATGTGTTTCTAAAAAAGTGATTAATTTTTGCCAAGCACCATCAGACCCTGGCTGCCAATATCGAGCAAAATCCTTTGCCCAATTGGGTTTGGTTGGGCATAAATGCCAGTTTTCTAATTGCTCACTGTCACATTTTATTGGCTTAGGCCAAGATTTAACCGAAAGGTCTTTTGAAACATCCATTTGCCGCAAACATTGTTTCCAAAAAGGGGTATACACTTTAAAGAAATCACCGGCTTGATTTTTGACTGTCCACGGTTCATTCAGTAACGATCCATTAAAACTGAAGACATCGATGCCCTTATTCTGTAGATTAACCTTGATTTTAGTATCACGCGCTTGATGGGCCGGCTCATATAATCGATTCCAGTAAATCGCTTGGATTTGATTTTCCTGAGCTAACTGGCACAAAATATCTTCTGCATGTCCTAACCTAAGCGTTAAAACAAGCCCATGACTTTGCAACTGCTGTTGCAGAGCTATAATCGAGTGATGTAGCCACCATTGTTGTGCTCCGCCAATTGGGACAGTTTGGATATCTTCAAGGATATATAGGCACATCACTTGTTCATGCTCGTCACAGGCTTTGGCTAAAGCAGGGTTATCTTGTAAGCGCA
This sequence comes from Pseudomonadota bacterium, assembly GCA_020051095.1. Lineage (GTDB taxonomy): Bacteria > Pseudomonadota > Gammaproteobacteria > Legionellales > Legionellaceae > JAFIFT01. The sequence continues at coordinate 24,459 of JAGVJN010000006.1, forward strand.
GATCTTGCCGAAACCAAACAATCGCTCTAGACATGATTCCTCCCGATGGTACGTTTATAATTCACAAAGAGCCCTGTCAGCTAGGATGGTTCCAGCCCCAAGTTACTTCAAAAACTCATTTTGAAGTAACTTGGGGATATATTCAATAAGGATAGGAAAGAGCTGGAGCCCGAACTACTTCAATGCTAACATAGCATAGAGAGTAACCTGTTATCTTGGGGAAATAGCGTTAGCCCTCAACCTAAGCAATTGAGATAAAATATGCCGATAACTATGCCACTACCAAAACTAGACAACCTTGATACCAAGGAATTTGTCAACCAGCTTTCTTTATTGCTGCAATCTAACCTCGATCAGATTAATGACATTATTCGTGAGCATCATCATTATACTTGGGATAACCTGATGCAACCGCTTGAATGGATGGAGAATAATGTCGAAAAACATTGGGCGCCCATCGCCCAGCTCAATGCGGTTGTTAATAGCGACGACTTACGCGTCTGCTACCAAAAAAGCCTAGCAAAGCTAACAGCCTATGAAGCAACTGTCGGTCAAAACGAGGATCTCTACAACGCCATATGCTCGATTGATATCGGAAAATTAAGTCATACACAAAAAAAAATTATTCATGACAGCTTAAGAAGCTTTAAGTTATCGGGCGTCGCCCTGGACTCAGCAAATAAAAAACGGTTCGAAGAAATTCAAACACGTCTCAGTGAATTGTCAAATCAATTTGAAAATAATGTGTTGGATGCCACGCAAGACTATTATTATCATGTTGAACGTAAAGACGAATTGAAAGGTATGCCTGCTCATGCAATTGAGGCCGCCCAACAACTTGCTTCTTCTAGGGGCGAAACAGGTTATATGCTTAGCTTAGAATTTCCTTGCTTCTATGCCGTCATAACCTATGCAGAAGATCGTATATTGCGTGAAAACATTTATCACGCCTATATGACACGTGCCTCTGACATAGGTCCTTCAGCAGGAAAATTTGATAACGGTCCGATTATTTATGAAATTATGGCACTTCGCCAAGAGTTAGCAAAATTGCTTGGTTTTGAAACTTATGCTGACTATTCCTTAGCCGACAAAATGGCTAAAAATAGACAGGAAGTCATGGATTTTTTAACTGACCTGAATTCCCGTGCCTATCACCAAGCGCGTGTCGAGTTTAAGCAACTAGAATCGTTTGCCCAACAAAATTTGGGATTCGAACACATCAACCCTTGGGATATCGCTTACATATCAGAAAAAAAACGACAACATCGCTATCATCTTTCACAAGAAGATTTACGTCCTTATTTTCCATTGTCAAAAGTTTTAGAGGGCATGTTTGAAATCATTAAACGATTGTATGGCATTCAAATCAACAAAATGGAGCCGCCTTCAGTTTGGCATAACGATGTGAATTGTTATCAAATGGTTGATGATAAGGGGAATTTAAGAGGCATTGTTTACATGGATTTGTTTGCTCGGTCAAACAAACGAGGTGGCGCCTGGATGGCAACGTTACAAAGCCGTTGTTTGTTACCCGATGGGTCCATTCAATATCCTATTGCCACCGTTAATTGCAATTTTGCAAAAACAGACAAAAAGGAATCCTGCTTATCACATGATGAAGTGTTAACACTTTTTCATGAATTTGGTCATTGTTTACATCATGTACTTACAAAAGTGGATTACTACAGTGCTTCTGGTATTAATGGGGTTGAATGGGATGCGGTGGAACTACCGAGCCAGTTTTTCGAGAATTGGTGCTGGCAACAAAGCGCTCTTGATCTGATTAGCAAGCATGTGACAAAAGGTGAAACATTGCCGGTAACTATGTTTGACCAGCTCTGGGCGACGAAAAATTTTCAATCAGCAATGGCTATGGTAAGACAACTCGAATTTTCTTTATTTGATTTTCGTCTTCATAGTGAATTTGATCCAAAGAATGGTCCTGGCCAAATTGAAGGGATTCTCAGCGATGTGCGTGAATCGACTTCCGTTGTTCCCATTGCCGATTATAACCGCTTTGTGAATAGCTTCAGCCATATATTTGGTGGTGGATATTCTGCAGGGTATTATAGCTACAAGTGGGCAGAAGTTTTATCCAGTGATGCATTTTCCCGATTTGAAGAAGATGGCATATTTAATTCCCACAGTGGTCGTGATTTTCTCCATTTTATATTGGAGACTGGTAGCAGCCAGACTGCAAAGGAAGCTTACTTATCCTTTAGAGGAAGAATGGCTACGGTGGATGCGCTTCTTAAGCATAGTGGCATCCGCTGATGGCTACATCTTCGTGATCATTGGTAAATCGAATAACAGTTTCGCCCATTAGCTTTGGCATCATATAAAGCGCGATCGGCTTGAATAAGAAGGAGCTGTTGATCATTATTAAGCGATGGTAATATGCTTGCAATACCAATACTGACAGTCATTTGCTTGTAAGGTGATTGCTCATGGTAAATTGCCCGCCTTTGTACTTCCTCAATAATTTGGGCTGCAACCCACTGGGCTCCCTCCAAATCAGTATTATATAAAATCACCGCTAGTTCATCCCCACCATAACGTGCTGACAAATCAGTATCTCGGACAACAACATCTTTTAATATATCGGCAATTGCTTTTAAAACCGCATCCCCTTTAACATGCCCATAGTGATCATTATATTCCTTGAAAAAATCAATATCGATAATTAACAAAGAAATGGGCAACCGCGCTCGCTTGCTTCGCATCCAATCTTTACTTAATTGTTCATTAAAATACCCTCGATTCGCCAATCGGGTTAGCGAGTCGGTCATTGAAGCAACGCCTAATCGCTCGTTCATGAGCCGTAAATCATGGATTAACTGATCTTGCTGAGCAAGCAGATTAATATTACTCACCAATCGATGGTGGTTGGTATGGAATAAATAACCAACGATGAATATATACATGGTTAAGCCCACGCTAAAAAATAGGTGGTCGACCGTTTCCCCCATCAGGGATAATAGCCAAAGAGGCATAACAATGGGTATTGCAAACAAATAAAAGCAGAGCTTACTCGCACTCAAAGACAAAATAGAAATGGTGATCCCTGCCACCATAATCAAGATGATAAAAAATTGTTGATAGACCGACATTTGAGAAAAATAAAATGGATAAAGCCCACCCCAGATCAGTCCATTGATAAAGATATTTATCGCAAATAAGACAAAATAAAATCGCAGCCGGTCAAAATCATCAACTTGCTCCCCTTTTGCGCTAATTACATAGCGGATGGTGCTAAACACATACAAAAGGCTAAGCCAAATATATAAATAGACCTTAGATTCCATTGTCATAGCAAAATACCACGTAACATAGGAGCCCGTGATAATGTTTATCAACGCACCTCGTTTGCCATTGGACAACAGCTGAAGGAGCAATCGGTGTTGGATTTTTTGCTCTTGTTTGTTCATCCGTCATAAATTTTTATTGTGTATCTTATAATTTTAACCCATCTTTTTGCTAATTGCTTGACAATAATGAATAAATTACTTCAGTAGTCTTCCAATAACGTCAAAAACAAAGCAAAAAGATGGCGGTTCTTAACAAGCTTTATTTTTAGAATAATTTATTTTGTGTTATAATATTAGTGACACCTTTCTATGGGGGCGACCTGGCTTCGACGTGGGTTGCAAAACCGGAAGTGCATGCCGAGAATGAGCTCTCTCGAAAATCAGACTCACTAAATATAACTGCAAACGAAAAGTTTGAAGAAGCTCAATTAATGGCTGCATAAGCCTTAATTTTGTTTCGCCGTGTGTCACTAAACCTGACACCCCGCTGCCTGAGTTCGCTTATTGATTCAGACCCAGCGGTCAACTAGATAAGCTAGTTAATTGGAGTTTCTTCGGCCAACTAGCGAAATTAAGAAGAATCACTGCCAACCATCCTGCCAGTCGGAGGGGGAAGCGGTTAAATTTAAATGACATGGCTAAGCATGTAGAACTGAAGGCAGAGGATCAACGGACGCGGGTTCAATTCCCGCCGCCTCCACCAAATTATTGATTTATAATAATTTTTCTTAAGGACGGTTCCCTCGTCCGTATTATGACTTATGCACGTCTCTAGTTTGCAAACGATTGATTTATTTGAATAACTCCTCTAATACAACCAATCATAGTCCATGATTCTGAGTTTTAACGCCTACCATTTAATATTTTTTTGCCCCAATTATTCCCCACCACTAAACTTAAATACATGCGCCAGGTTTGCAGTTCTATTTCTGACCGTATTTGGACGAAAAATGGAGGTGCCTAAAAACCAGCTTTTTTAACAGTCACCGATTTATGATCAACAAACAGCAATGTTGCTATTCTATATCGCCTAGATCTGGTATTATCAGCACACCACCTTTTATTTCTTACGTCCTAATGATAGACCAAATTTTGCAGTTTAAAATTTCCCTAAAGCACTCTAAGCCATCTATTTGGCGCCGAGTCCAAATTCCTAGTGACAGCACTTTTGAAGATTTACATTTAATCATTCAAATAGCCATGGGTTGGTGTGATGAACATTTACATGACTTTTGCATCAAGCAAGATAAGAATTCAGAGCCCCTTATCTTTGGCGTTCCATCAGAAGATGGGTTCGGAACAATGGAAACTAAAGCCGAGTGGGACTACCAAGTCATCAACTTTTTAGCGCCTAAACAAAAAATGATTTATACATATGATTTTGGTGATAACTGGGAACATGAAATTCTTTTTGAAAAAATAATTGATCCAAAACCCAATCAACTCTACCCCGTCTGTACCGCAGGCAAACGTGCCTGTCCGCCAGAAGACATAGGTGGTATCTGGGGTTACGAGCACTTTTTAGAAGCCATAAAAGATCCAGCGCATGAAGAACATGAAGAAATGCTTGAGTGGGTCCATGATGAATTTGATCCTGATGCTTTCGATCCCAAAGAAGTTGTGTTTGAGTAACACCACTTATAATCTACCCTTATAACTTAACTATGTGTTCGGAGTGAACATCCATGACTGCTAATACTTTGTCTTCTTCAAATCTTCATGCTCAAAAGCTGAGGCCATGCGATCAATCTCCCTTTTTGTCAATCCAAATTGGCTAGCAACAGCTCGCCATTCACTGACGGCCATCGCAACCTCTTTTATAATTTCAAGTGCTCTTGTTTTTTTTATCCGAAACTCCTTTATAACGGATATTGCTAAATCAATAGAAGCCGTTGGATCATCATAATCTATCGACGTTGATAACATCCGTGCTTTCATTTCAACGGGGGTTGGGTTGATATCATAGGCAGGTGACAATCTCCAACCTTTATGACGTTCATATAAAAAACCATGGTTTCTTAAATGATCGTCTGTGTTTGAAATCAGCACGGTAAAGATGATACGCCGCCACAGCTCTTCTAAATCACTGTTTGGACTTGCACCGTGTTGAGTGATGGCGTAAGCGATTTCAAGATAGCTATGGGGATCATTATCCTTTGCGCCTAACATACTCATTGCAGATAAGAATGGAATGCGATGGCTTGCTTGACGGTCAAAACGGCGCAAAAGCAGCACTGGTTTATCCATGATTGTTTCCAGACGCCAATCGGCTGTATTGATACCCGCTTTTTCTGCAAGCCTCAGCGCAACAGCCTCCCAGACAACCACGTTAAATTCATCATCTTTTTTTGGAAATTTAGCAATTGCAAGATGACCGTCTTTATCTCTGACTGATGCTTTCGGCCGAGCTCCACCAAGAGAGGACCCAGGTGCCAATAATATTTTCAAATCTTCAGCTGTTTCCTCGTCATTAAGATAATGTTCCGTTGCAGAAAGTAATCGAGGTAGGCTGATTAAAGGTGGTATGCTTTCTTTATCTTTTGGCGTTAAGTATGGTCCGCCATCTTGTAGCGAGAAACGCAGTGCGCCCTGACGAGCTTCATCATTAACGCCTAAAAGATAATCGACTTCTGACAGTGTTCTTGTTGTCTCTGACATTGATTTAGCGCGCATACTTTCTGCTCGGCGCATCAACACACGACCCCAGCGATCAGGTGCTGAATCACCAATAGCACCGAATAATATCTGGTCTGGAGTTGTATGAAATGCGCCAGAGGTTAATTGAAGCGCTGGATCAAGAGCGAACTTTTCCGAATGTTTCAGCCAGTCAGGATCATATTCAAAAGATGCACTTTGTCTTGCACCGCGTTGATGAAACCAGAGCTTGCCGACCTTGTACGTGTTTTCGCCGAGATCAATCGAAACATAAATCTCTTGGCTACTCATTTGCATCCCCTTTATAAGATTGTGGCGCTCGAATTCTTTTTGGGAGGTTTTCTTCTTCAAGTTCACGCCCGACAATATCGTTAGAGACATGAGCAAGGGATGCTAGTTGTTCAGACATCCCTAAAACAAAAAGAGCAGACGCATAAGCACCCATAGATACGTTTGGATCGCCTTTTTCAATTCTGGACAAAGTGGGGCGAGAAAAACCGCAGCGCTCAGACATTAACTCCATAGCTATCCGACGACGGCGACGCGCATCACCAATATTCTTGCCCAATATTCTTAAAACTTTCTGTACGGGAATGGGCAAATGTGTTTTTTTACTCATTGCTTAACCTTTAATGTATCATATATATTTCACTATGCGGCTCAATGTAAATTATATGTTACATTAAATAAAGAAGCAAGAATAGAAAACTTAACAAGTTGATAGGCTTAAATGTGAGATTGCGGCTTATGATTTTAGGCGAAAGAGAAAAAGAAACAAAAATGCCCCATTTACGTCCCAGAATTGGCAAGTCGAAAATTAGGGCTATATAAATCAATAAGTTACGAGAAATTGTCGCGGGTTCAATTCCCGCCGCCTCCACCAACTTATTGATTTATAATGATATTTTTTAAGGACGGAACCCGCGTCCAAGTATTGCATATGCACCAAACTGGAACGCAACACTCTGATTTATATTAATATTTTTTTCAACTCCTTATCAACCGAGCCCTTTTATTAGATTTCTAAGCCTATTATTTAAAAAATTTTCTGCCTAAAAAAAGACCCATAAAATTACGATAAATATACACAAAATTGCAGCGCCAAATCAGAAAGTACTGGATTTAAATTACAGCTCATGATATTGCATTAATCTCCAGTAGGTAATAAAATATATATACTATTGGAGATTAATGCAAAATGAAAATCGAGCGATTCTTCTATGAACATCCTGTTTTTCGTCATGAGGAGTTTGTGCGTTTTAAAGCAACTCATGGTGAAAGTGACTCACATAATGTGAAAATGGCATTATCATATTATGTTAAGCTTGGTCGCATCAAATCCATTCGACGAAAATTATATGCTGTAGTACCACCAAATCAATCGGTGGATAGCGTGCTGATTGATCCCTATCTTATCGCAGGTAAGGTAACCGAAGACGCCATTATTGGCTATCACTCAGCATTAGAATTGTTAGGAGCAGCATATTCTAGCTTTGGTCAGTTAACTTATATTACCAAACAAAAGAGCAAACCCTTCGAGTTTGATGGCTATTGGTATCAGTCGGTTTTGACGCCAATAATACTACAAAAAAATCAAGCTTCTGATGCTTATGTTGATGTGATAAACAGGCAAGGAATTGATATCAAGGTAACTAATTCAGCCAGGACCTTTGTCGATGCGCTTGATCGAGTAGAGCATTGTGGTGGATGGGAAGAGGTTTGTCGTTCCATAAGCAGCCTTGCTGTATTAAACGTTGATCAGGTTGTTGATTATTGCCTGAAGTTGGATAATGCACGTTTAAATGCAAAAGTTGGTTATTTTTTAAGTCAACGTCAAGGTGCCTTTGCAGTAACAAATGAGCAACTAGCACCCCTGCTTAATTGTAAGCCTAAAGCTGCGCAATATATCTCAGGCACAACAGGTGAAAAATATGAGCTGGTAAAGCCTTGGAATATTTATTTACCTTTATCTGTAATCAATCAATCGTGGGAAGAACCTGATGCTGAATTCTAAAGAACAACTCATGAGTCATGCTCGAGCAGCCGGTTATAAACCAGAAAACCTCGAAAAAGTTCATCGACTCCTGGATGTTTTTCAACAAATCATGTCCGTTCCTTTTTTAAAAGAGCGTATGGTTCTTAAGGGTGGAACTGCGCTTAATCTTTTCTGTTTTGAACAATTGCCAAGGCTTTCTGTTGATATCGATCTTAACTACATTGGTGCGCTTTCCCGTGAAAAGATGCTTGAAGAAAAACCAATGATTATGGATGCTGTTGAGCAAATCATGGTGCAAAATCAATTTGAACGACATCGTGCGCCCATGAGGCATGCCGGTGGGAAAATGGTTTGGTTTTATCCAAGCTTGTTAGGGCAACGCGGCTCTCTTGAAATTGATATCAACTTTATGTATCGCGAGCCTTTATTTCCTGTGGAATGGAAATCTCCAAATATTAACGAATATAAAAATATCAATGGTCCAGTTTTAGATATTCATGAACTGGCCGCAGGGAAATTATCTGCACTATTTGACCGAAGTGCCAGCCGTGACTGGTTTGATGCTCATTACCTTTTAACTCAAATGTCCCTGGATAGGCAAAAACTAAAACTGGCTTTTGTGACATACTTAGCCATGACTCAAATTGATTTATCTCACATGGTGCCTGAAAAAATAGATTTTGATTTAACGGATTTACGCAATCGATTAATCCCTGTCATGCATCAATTATCGGTCTCAAGAAACTCTCGTGAACTAAAAGAATGGGCTACAGCTAGAATCAATGAACTTAGGGAACAATTATCAAAGATTCTGCCCCTTGAAAGCCATGAGCAATTGTTTATTCAGAACATTAGAAATGAAGGTTTAATTTCTCCAGAACTGATCACAAGTGATAAAGAAATGGCTCAAAGGATTATTAACCACCCAGGTGTTAATTGGGCAGTTAGGCAAAAACAAAAATAGTCATGCGATTGCCCTAACTCTGTCACTAATATTAAGTTACATGACTAGGTTGTATCATTTTACCTTCATACGAGTAGAAAATTGCATCCCTAAGAAAAATTTGCAATATCGCACCAAACATATAGCTTAATTTTACTCACATTGCTCTTATGTGATTTTTTGGTATAATATAAGGCCAGAATTGCTTGCCAAATAACTATGTCAATATCCAACAAACTGTTTTTAATACTGATTGCAACGATTTTTTCTGTTACTAATGTATGGGCTCGACCATTCAATGAAGTCGTCCAGGATGCTAAACAACAGGGCTTTGCAGGGATAATCAGCCAAACGAAGAATGGGAAAACTCAAATCGAACCAGTGAATGACGATACGTTTGATGAAAATACCCAATTTGCCATCGGCTCAATTAGCAAAATATTTACTCAAATTGCCATCTTACAACTTGCTGAGCAAGGAAAAATTGACCTAAACGACCCAATCAATACATACTTAGACATCAACCAATTTCCAAATGATTGGCAAGAATGGATGCCAAAAATTACCGTTAGAGATTTAATTGAACATCGCTCAGGCTTGCCAGCGTTGCCCTATTGGAGTGAGGGAACTCAAGCAATCTTCCACCATGCCGGTAAAAAAAAATCATTGCAACAGTTGTTCCACAATGGTGAAAATGCACATATTACTTATTCATTATTACAAAAAAATCTAAGAAACTCAGATGAAGATGGCACTTATTACAGCAACATAGGATACAACTTACTGGCTTTAATTATAGAGAGCGTATCGGGGATATCATATGATGAATATCTTAGCGCGAATATTTTTAGTCCGGCTAAGATGGATAATAGTTTTTCAGGAACACAAGCAAATTATTCATTCAAGGATTTACTCTTTCTACATAGCGCAATGGCTAAACCAAAAATCTATCCAATAAATTTTAATTCTAAGCAAGCAAACTCTGAAACATATTTAGTTACCATAAACCCAAAGACACAAAAAAACGAACGAGACTTTAATTTTGTATTTGCTTATGGTGCTGGATCTATCATATCTTCCGTTTCGGATTTGAATAAATGGCTAGCAGCCGTATTTAAATCTGACAAACTACTTACGACCCAAAAATACAAGCAATATCTCATTCAATTGGACATTGAAGATAATATTTGGGGCCACCAAGGTGAATTACCAGGGTACCAATCTATTGTATTATATGATTTAGAGAAAAAACGTTCGGTAGTTATTTTATCTAATCTAAATTATGATATGTTTTCTCTTTATCATGAATTAGTGGAATTATCTGGTAAGAATATCAATGATTTTGATTTACGAGGAGGTGAGTCTGGCGTTGAAAGAGAATTTAATCATGCCTTAGAAAAATGTCCTCTTCTAGCTCCTGCCAATGTGGCTCTTGATTTATTAGAAAATTAATCATAACTAAAATACTGTCGTTATTTGCATTGCCTCTAATTTAAATTCAATAAAACTAATAATACTGAATCAAATCGATATTTCAGACTAAATTAAACATGGACAAAGATGCATTTAAAAGTACCCAAAATCAGCCCAAAAGTATTGGGTACTTAATAAGATATATTAATATCAACAAGTTAGAGAAAATTCCCGCGGGTTCAATTCCCGCCGCCTCCACCATAACTTACTGATATATAATGAGTAATTTTTCTCGCGGGTTTATTGCGGGCTTTTTTCTGGTATCGCTCTTGTACGTGTCCTAAAGTGTAGGTTGGGCCTTGGCCCAACAATTCCCAACTATTCACCA
>JAGVJN010000028.1 GCA_020051095.1 Pseudomonadota bacterium
TATTAATAAGCAAAAATAGCTTTTAAGACACAATAAGTATCTATATTTATGTTTAACCAATTGTTAAATAATAGAATTTTTTGGTCCGACCCTTATATCATTGCGACCCTTATATCATTGGGTACCATGGTTAATCGAGTGTTCGGCGAAAAATGGGCTTTTACCGAATGATGTTACCCAATTATAAACAGCTATTGAGGTCATAAAAATATTACTATGAGCCAAAAAAATAACGAACCATATCGCTTTTCTTTCAGGACAGTGACGACATCCGAGCAGTCATTAGTTGTAGACTGGATTCATGCGCCTCATATTAAAGAATGGCTCCATGGTGATGGTTTGAATAATACCATAGAAGATCTGGATAATTTTGTAAAAGGAAAAGATGCTTGGGCAACACATTGGCTTGCCTTTGACGATGAGACTCCTTTTGCATATTTAATCACATCTGATATTGAACCATCAGATACATATCTCAATGGTGCTGTAACACTGGATTTATTTATTGGTAACTTGGATTATTTGGGTAAAGGGCTGGCTGTGCAAATGATTCAGGAATTTATTTTATCGCAATTCTCTAATGCAGCTGAAATTATAATTGACCCAGAACAATCAAATGTTAGGGCGGTGCATGTTTATGAAAAAGCCGGTTTTCAAATATTTGATGAATTTATTGCGCCTTGGCATCCTGTACCTCATTATAAGATGAGACTTTACGTTGAAAATTTAAAGAAAGAACATGATTGAAACAGATAGACTACTGATAAGAAAACCCATTTTAGGAGATGCAAAGACTTTAAATGAGGCCATCAATCGATCATTGGCTGAGCTTCAAAGATGGATGCCATGGGCAAAAGACCCAAGCCTTGCGACTACAGAACAATTTATAGAAGATACAGTGAAGCAATGGGGTAGTGACAAACAAAGTGATTTTCCAATGATTGTTGTTTTAAAAGCAACTAATCAAATTATTGGCGCTAGTGGCTATAATAACCAAAGCGATAAAGATGTACCATTTTTTGAAATTGGTTACTGGCTTGATAGCCAATATACCGGCCAGGGGTTAGCAACAGAGTTAACTGCTGCGCTGACCGAATACGCATTTACTAATTATCAAGCAGCGCGAGTACAAATAAAAACCGAGGCTGCGAATGAGAGAAGTCGAAAGGTAGCAGAGCGTTGTGGATTTACCATAGAGGCGAGGTTACATAATCATTGTATTGACTGCCAAACAGGTAAGCCCGCAGATGACCTCATATATGCTATGTTCGATGTTAATCAACTCATTTCAAGATAACATTATGAAAAAGCAGTTAGTGAGCATAAATTCAGCTCTGGTAAAGCAGCTAATACTTTCCCAATTCCCCCAGTGGAAGGATTTACCAATTAAACCAGTAGCTCTAAGTGGATGGGACAACAGAACTTACCATTTAGGTGATGAAATGTTGGTTCGCTTACCTAGTGCTGAATCATATGCCGCTCAAGTCGATAAAGAACAAACCTGGCTTCCCATACTTGAATCTAAATTGCCACTGCAAATACCAAAACCATTGGCGCTCGGTCAGCCAGAATTTGGCTACCCTTTTAACTGGTCAGTATATGAATGGATCGAGGGAAGAACTCTTGCTGAAGTGGAATCTGAGAAACAAATGTTGGCCAAAGAGCTTGCTGATTTTCTTACTAACTTATATCAAATCCCCGTAATGGAAGGGCCTGCAGCAGGTGCTCATAATTTTTATCGTGGTGGATCTCTGGCCGTGTATGATGCGGAAACAAAGCAAGCGATACAGGTTTTTGATAAATCAATAGATGCTAAAACAACACTCAGAATTTGGGAGTTAGCCTTGGCTTCTAGCTGGCAAAATGCTCCTGTCTGGGTTCATGGCGATATTAGTCCGGGAAATCTAATTGTTAGGGATGGACATTTACATGCTGTTATCGATTTTGGCTTATTGTCAGTAGGTGATCCGGCTTGTGATTTAGTTATGGCCTGGAATTATTTTGATAGTAAGAGCAGGAAAGTATTTAAAGAAGCAATGGCTTTAGACAGTAATACGTGGCATCGTGCCAGGGGATGGGCTTTGTGGAAAGCCTTAATCATTGCTTCCGGCATTAGTAAAACCAATGCAGTAGAAGCCAACAGCAGTTATCAGATTATAGAGGATATTATTCATGAGCATTAGCATTCGTCGAATGAATGAACAGGATATCCCGACGATTATGGAATCTATCCAGGTTCTTGATTGGAATAGGTATGATTCCGTGTATCGACAATATCTAGAAGAACAGCATCAGGGATTAAGAGAAGTTTATGTCGCACTTTATCATGATTTATTTGCTGGGCACATCAATCTAATCTGGCAACCGCCTTACATGGCTTTCCAGGAAAGGGGAATTCCAGAAATATCCGATCTGATTGTCCTGCCGCAATTTAGAAGAAAAGGGCTTGCAAGTGCACTAATGGATGAATGTGAGGCAGCAGCCAAGGAAAGCTCCGCTTGGTGCGGTTTAGGTGTCGGTTTATATAAAGACTACGGGCCAGCACAGGCTTTATATGCAAGACGAGGGTATCAGTTAGATTGTTTGGGCGCGACATCTCATCTTAAACCTATCATACCTGGTACTAACGTATTTGTTGATGATGATCTATTAATTTGGATGGTGAAAAAATTATAATTTTTCATATTTATCGTGTTATTTAGCGTGGTGATTTTATGATCAAAGCATTTTGTGCGGTATTAGTGACTAAAAATTTTAAAGAACAACTCACATTTTACAAAGAGGTAATTGGATTAACAGAATTTTTTAACCAGGATAATACCGCTGGTTTGGGCGTTAATAACCAACTGCATATTGTTTTAAGAATAGAAGACAACCCTGAAAGTCATCATTTGAAAGAGAATAAAGGTCCGATAATCCTAACTTTTCAGATTAATTCCGGTGACAGAGATGCTCTTCTATCCCGCATTGAGAATGGTGGGTATAAAATACGTGATAAATTGGAACTACCGAATTATGGTAGTGAGTATATTTTTATTGAAGATTTTGATGGGAATGAATTATGCTTGGATGTTAAAGGCTAATTCAACCCAAATAGATTCTGCATGCTATTAGGGGTACTGCATGCTATTAGGGGTCTGACCAAAATTAAGCTATTAGGTCCCATAACTATTAGGGGTCGGACCAAAATATTTAATTGAAAAACATAAAGTTAACTACAAGACAAGCGTAATATTGTGCCTTAAAACCTATTTTTCTTTATAAAAATTGATTTTAAGGGATATGTCTGAGAAGTGAGGTGCATTTATCAGTCTATTTTTTCTTAGAA